>NZ_WCJE01000003.1 GCF_016743335.1 Streptococcus suis
GTATTTTATAAGTATATAGAAAAAAGCTAGACCTCTCCGTCCAGAGAATTCTAGCTTTTTTTAATTTCCAACACTGGTGAATTTGGTCATACCATAGCGGAAGAGTTTGTAATTGATGGTAAATAAGACTAGGACAACCAGTGGCAGAGCCAGTCCCCACATAGACAGGTCTAAGAAGTAGAGGGCTGGGAAATAGGCTGTAAAAGCATAAGGGAAAACAAAAATCAGCAGGATTTGAATGATTTTTGGATAGATGTTGAGTGGGTATTGAGCCATCTGATTGAGGGCGAAAATTCCCATAGTCAAAGGAAATGATTCCACAATCCAAAATGCTAGAGCGGTTGGACCGAGTTGAATGGCTGCATAGAGTAGGCCGATACAAATGGCAATAAAGATGAGTAAGGCTAGTTTTACAAGACTCCATTCCATGCCTAGCTCATTTGAAGCCTGGACTAGTGCAAGGGAACCGATAAGCGTTGTTCCGATTCCTTGAGGTTGAATTCGTTCACAGATAAGTTGAAAAAGTGGGTTCACAGGCATGAGGAGGAGGCGTTCAAATTCGCCTTGTCGGATATAGCGACTACCAAACATCCAGAGATTGTCAAAGAATATCAAGTGAATGGAGCGTCCGACGGTAGCTATTCCATAGATGAAAAGCATTTGACCGTAGTTGAAACCAGCGATTTCCTTGATATTTCCAAAGAGGATGTTGAGGAAAATCAGGTAGACAATTTGTTCAATCAACGAGGAGAAAAGTCCGATGAAGAAGTCCACCCGAAAGGACATCTGGGCCATCATGTAGACCTTGATGTTATATAAATAGAGGCTGATATATTTCTTCATGTTAACCTCCAAAAATGACAATACGACGCTTGGCCTGAGACCAAAGAGCAGCGATGAAGAGAGCGAGGAATGGTATCCAGAGAACTTGCAATCCCAAAGCTCTTAGATCACTTTCCTGACCTAGTAAAATGGAAACAGGAACGTTAACCGCATAATTATAGGGAAGGAGTTTCAAAAAGTTTTCCACAGACTGTGGATAAAAACTGAGTGGCAAGAGTGCTCCAGAAGCCAAATTGAAAAGCCCCATCCGTAGGAGCATAACTCCCCAGGCATTGACCGTAAAAAATGCTAAGAAGCCAAAAGCCATATCCAGCAATTGAACGATAAACATCCCTAGAATCGAACTGACTAGAAAGAGCAAAATGGTCTGGCCGTCAGGCAGGTAGAAATCTTGATGAACAAGTAGAATACCGATAAATACGATGGCAAATTTTATCAGTTCCAAGAGTTTATTTCCAAGGTCCTTGAAAAAGAGGGCTAGGATAAAGGAATAGGGTCTGAGAAATTCTCCAGCAATGCTTCCTTTTAAAATGCTGTAGGATAAATCTTCTCCGAGCGAGAAGGAATTTAAACTGGCTAGTAGATTAGCAAAGATGATGTATGTAGTAAAGGTTTGCAGGGTAAAGCCATTGACTTCTGATTGAGTGAAGAAAATGGTTTTCCAGACATAGAGAGCTACCAAAATCTTCACTGCCAGAGAAACGAAAGTCGCTAGAAAGAAAGCCTTGTACTGCATGGCATTCATCATGGTCAGGCGGGTCATGTAGAGATATTTACGCATGGATACCCTCCTCATAAATTTGGCGGACCATGGTTTCAATTTCCAATTCCTTCATGGTGACATCTTCTACCGAATAATGATTAAAGATTTGCTCAATCACCTGGGCACTGGTCCAAAACTTACTTTGATAGTGGATTTCAAAATGAAAGTCATCTATTCGTTCAAATTCCCAGCCTTCTAGTTGCAAGTCTCTTTCAATCGGCTTTTCTGTGGAAAAGAGAATGGTCTTGACTGTGGAAAAGCGTTCTTTGAGGACGGTCAGAGAACCATCGTAGACCTTTTTGCCCTTATCAATGATAAAAATCCGCTCACAGAGGCTTTCGATGTCCTTCATATCATGGGAAGTAATCAAAAAGGTGGTCTGGTATTCTTGGTTCATATAGCGGATGAAGGAGCGAATGGTCTCCTTGACGCTGGCATCCAAACCGATGGTTGGCTCGTCCAAAAAGACAACGGCAGGCTGGTGGATAAAGATAGCCGCAAATTCACAACGAACCCGTTGACCGAGTGACAGATTACGGATTGGTTGCTTCATAATATCGGCCAAGTCCAATAAATCAATCAAGACAGCTAATCGCTCTTTGAATACCTTATCTGGAACATCATAAATTTTTGCATGAAGGATAAAAGATTCCTGGACAGGCAAGTTCCAATCCAAGTGAGATTTTTGTCCAAAGAGAACACCGATTTGCTTATTAACAGCCTTGCGATTTTCTTGCGGATTGAGTCCGTTGATTCGGACTGAGCCCTGGTCTGGGAAGAGGACTCCCGTCAGCATTTTGATAGTCGTAGATTTGCCAGAACCGTTGGAACCGATATAGCCGATGATTTCGCCTTTTTTGACCTGCAAGGAAATATCTTGGACGGCAGGAATTTTCTTTTTCTTGGGTTTGAAAAAGGCCTTAATAGAACCTTTGAGACCGACTTCCTTATCTATGATGGAATAGGTTTTTGATAGATGTTCAGCTTGAATCATTTCATCATCTCCTTTAAGAAAACGTTTGCACGATAAGACTATTATATCATATTTCTTAAGAGGGTGAAGGTAGAAAATAATGATTACGGTAACATTTTTATTAGAAAATCGGTCATATATTGAGGAGATTCTTGCTTCCCATTTTTAATCCATACCTGCATGATACCGAAGAAGGCATGTGAAAAATAGATGCTGCTGTATTCTTTTTCCAGTTGTGATAAATTCTCTTTTCCCAAACGCTCAGCTAAATCGTTTGCGATCAATAATCTAACTTTATTGATAAGAAAATTTTGGATTTCTTGAGTTCCGTTATGAGTTAGTAGGGCTGAGAGTAATTTTTCACGATAGAGCAATTCGAAAATTTCTAAAAATGATGATTGGCGATTGCCATCATAACGGTCAAATTTAGCCTCTAATTTGTGAAAAAGTCCCTGTTGATAGGAGTCAATCAATTCATATTTATCCTTATAATGGGTATAAAAACTAGAGCGACTAATTCCTGCTGTTTGAGCGAGGTGGGTGGTTGTAATTTCGTTAAACCCTTGAGTTTCTAGGCAAGTCACCATTGCTTCTAAAATGGCTTGACGAGTTTGTTCTTTCCGATTATCTGTTCCCATTTTGCTCCTTTTATACATTTTTAGACACATTGTCCAAAAAAACGATTCATATTACTTGATTTTGAAAATGATACTTGTATAATATATTTTATCAGTTTTTGGACAGGATGTCTAAAGGAGGTTCTTATGTCGGAAAAAGTAAAGAATTTTTTCAAAAAACCAATGACCTTGATCACCATTCTCGGTGTTTCCTGTGTCCCAGCCTTATATAACATTAGTTTCCTAACCTCTATGTGGGACCCTTACGGCCGACTAGACCAGTTGCCTGTAGCAGTTGTCAATCAAGACCAGTCGGCGAGCTTTCAAGATAAAACCCTTACCATTGGTGATGATATGGTGGATAATATGAAAGAGAGCAAGAGCCTGGATTTCCATTTTGTATCAGAAAAAGATGCGGAAAAAGGTTTGGAAGAAGGGGACTATTACATGGTCATCACCCTACCAGAAGATTTATCGGAAAAAGCATCCAGTCTCTTGACGGATCAGCCTGAGCCACTAACAATTTCTTACCAAACCTCTAAAGGTCACAGCTTTGTCGCTTCTAAGATGGGCGAATCAGCCATGGAAAAATTGAAAGCGTCTGTTTCAGAGACGATTACTGAAACATACACCTCGGCTGTTTTTGACAGCATGGGAGAGATTCAAAACGGCATGGTTAAGGCAGCAGATGGAAGTCAACAATTGACAGATGGAGCTAGTCAATTAGAAACCGGAAGTCAGACTCTATCATCAGGCTTATCTACCTTATCTTCATCAGGTCAATCACTGGTGACAGGAGCAAACCAATTGGCTACTGGAGTTGTGTCTTATACAGATGGAGTCAATCAGGCTGCTTCAGGAAGTCAAACACTTTCCAGTGGCTTAACAACCTACACAAATGGGGTAGCGAGTCTTGCTTCAGGTGCAGAGCAATTAAATGCCAATTCCTCTCAGCTCATCGCTGGGGTGGGACAATTGCAAACAGGAGCAAGTCAGGTCGAACAACTGGTAACAGGAGCCAATCAATTGCAGGCAGGCTTGGAGCAACTCGCTAGTTCAACTAGTTTGTCTGCTGAACAGTCTAGTCAGATACAGGCTTTATTGACAGGGCTTCCTCAGTTGCAGGCGGCCATCAACCAATTAAATGATAGCCTCTCAAGTATCGGAGGACTTGCAGTAGATACCTCTACTCTATCTAGCCTCTTGACAGAGATGGGGGCTCAAGCTCAAGGATTGTTGACTGCAGCCCAAGCTGATAAAACAGCCAGCATTGAAGCCTTGCAAGCAACGGCTACCTATCAAAACTTGACAGCTGATCAGCAAGCTGAATTGGTTGGTGCCCTTCAAAACTCACCTTCGACAACAATGACAGCAGCCCAAACGATTTTGGGCCAATTGTCTCAACTGAGTCAAGCCTTATCAAGCTTACAAAGTCTTTCTGGCATGGCAACACAAATGAGCCAGCTGCAATCAGCTGTCGGTCAGATCAACACGGCTGCCAATCAAGCATTGCCAGGTGCTACAACAGCTATTGAAAACCTATCAAGTGGCTTGAGTCAGGTCAATACCGCCTTGAACCAGCAAGTTCTACCAGGAACTCAAGCCTTGACGAGTGGTGTGAGTCAACTTCAAACACAATTATCAAGTGGAGCTAGTCAGCTTATGTCAGGGGTGACAGCCTATACCGCAGGTGTTGCCCAATTAGCAGAGGGTGGAGCTCAGTTGGTTGCGAATAATAGTAGCATCCAATCAGGAGGTAGCCAGTTAACATCAGGATTGGCAACCTTGGCATCCAACTCCAGTCAACTTGTCAGCGGTTCAGGACAACTGGCTTCTGGTAGTCAGCAATTGATTGCTGGTGCGGATCAATTAGCTAGTGGCGGTCAAACCTTGACAAGCGGTATTTCCAGTCTTCGTACAGGTAGTGAAACATTAACAAATTCACTCAGATCAGCCAGTCAACAACTATCAGTCATCTCTGTAGAAGACAAAAATGCACAAGCAGTTTCTCAACCAGTCACCTTGGAACACAGTGACCAAGATGATGTGAAGACCAACGGTGTCGGAATGGCTCCTTATATGGTATCTGTCGCACTAATGGTTGTAGCCTTATCAGCGAATGTTATTTTTGTCAAACACATTGATAATCGCTCCTACAAGAATCGTTGGGACTGGGCCAAAGGAAAACTCTTGCTCAATGGTATTATTGCCAGTCTAGCAGCAGTGATTTTGTACGGTGTTCTTCGCTTGATTGGAATTGATCCGGCTCATCCAATGGCAACCTTGGGATTAATCCTTTTAGCCTCTTGGACCTTCATGGCCCTCGTTACAGCCCTGGTGGGATGGAACAATCGTTTCGGATCCTTTGCCAGTTTAATTCTCTTGTTACTACAGCTTGGCTCAAGTGCAGGTACCTATCCAATCGAACTTAGCCCACGCTTCTTCCAAGTCATTCAGCCTTATCTTCCAATGACCTATTCTGTTTCAGGTCTTCGTCAAACCATTTCTATGGTTGGAAATAGTAGTCATCAAGTTTGGATGCTGAGCCTCTTCTTAGTAGGTTTTATGGGATTAGGTCTCATGATGTATCGACCGACAGAGGACTAGTTTCTTTTGGATAATAGCAGAGCAGGTTTCCTGTTCTGTTATTTTTTGCTTTTTTTTACATGTATCATTTACAATGACAACAAAAAGGTGTACAATAAAAGCAATCAATTCTAAGGAGGTTGAGATGTTAGAAGTTCGTCACTTGTGCAAAAGTTACGGAAGCAAGGAAGTCTTGAAGGACATTTCCTTCACTATTCCGTCTGGAACCATTTGTGGTCTAGTCGGGAAAAATGGAGCAGGGAAAACCACCTTCTTCCATTCCTTACTCCGCTTTGTCACATACGAGGGTGAGATTATCCTGGACCAGCAGGCAGTCACACCAGCTTTGTTCCAAAAAATCGGCTACCTGCCAGAAGAGCGAAGTCTGATGCCCAAGCTCAGCGTCTTTGAGCAGGTGCGGTATCTGGCTAGTCTTAAGGGGATGACCAGCAAGGAGGTGGCGGAAAAGCTGCCACTCTGGATGAAAAAACTTGAGGTCAAGGGCAAGATGACCGATAAGATCAAGAGTCTGTCCAAGGGGAATCAGCAGAAGGTGCAGTTGATTGTCACCCTGATTCATGAGCCAGACCTGATTATCCTGGACGAGCCTTTTTCTGGGCTGGATCCTGTCAATACGGCCTTGCTCAAGCGTGTGATTTTGGAGGAAAAGGAGCGGGGAGCGACCTTGATTTTCTCTGACCACGTTATGACCAATGTGGAGGAACTGTGCGATCAACTGCTGATGATTCAGGACGGACAGCTGGTGCTCAACGGAGGCATTCAGGAAATCCGTCGCCAGTTTGGTCGGACCCGCCTCTTTATCTCGTCCGACGTGGCACGGGAACGCCTGGAAGGTCTGCCCCATGTGCTGTCTGTTCAGATGACCAATCAGGACAAGTGGCGGTTGGTCTTGGACGACGAAGCTGCTGGACCAGAACTCTTCCAGCTCATCAGCGGAGGAAGCTATCTGGCGACCTTTGACCAGCAAGCTCCGACAATCGATGAAATCTTCAAAATCAAATCGGGGGTGGCAGAATGAACTCATTATTTCTAGTTGCGAAGGAAACCTATCTCCGTCAGGTCAAGTCTTGGTCCTTTGTCTTTATGGTCTTTGCTCCTTTTATTATGATTTTCTTTTCATTGGGAATCGGTTATCTGACGGGGTCTAGCATGGACCAAGGTGGTCAGGAGATTGCCCTGATTAGTCAAGAGGCGTCTGTTCAGTCGGCCTTTGAGGACTTGGACGGGCTAACCTCAGACTACACCGATGAAGAAGCAGCTAAAAAAGCTCTCGAGGACGAGGACTTGTTGGGCTATTTGATCGTAACCGTAAGCGACGGTCAGCTCTCAGCCGTTTATCATGGAAATGAACTGCCAAGTATAGAAACAGAAACGGCTATCCAGCAGACTCTGGCAGAGCTTCAGGACCAGTTGAACAAGGAAGATGCCCAGCTGACCAGTCAGCAAGAGGCGACACTGGCTCGCACCCCAGCTTATCAGGTCCAGTTGGTTGAGAACAAGGGCTATGAGAAGATTGGGAAATTTATTCTCTTCTTTGCCTTGATTTTCCTCCTCTACGTTCTGACTATGATTTATGCTTCGACAACTGCTCAGGAAGTGGCCAGTGAGAAGGGGACCAAGATTATGGAGGTTATCTTCTCTAGTGTACCGGCTTCGACCTATTTCTACGGCCGGATTCTAGGGATTTTCATGGTCATTGCCACTCACTTGGGCATCTATGCTCTTGGCGGTGTGGGCAGTTACCAGTTTGCCAGTCTAGCCCTGCTCACTATGCAGGACAATCCCATTGCTCAGGCTGTTTTGGGCGGATTTGACTGGTTTATTCTCTTTTTCTCCCTCTTTGGTCTGGTCCTGATTGTTGTCATTGCGGCCCTCTGTGGCTCCTTGGTGGTCCGTCAGGAAGATGTCAATAAGGCCGTCCAGCCAGTCATGTACCCTATTATTATTGGCTTTATCGGGGCAATGACCTTGGGTCAGCAGGCTCAGGAGTCTATCTTACTCAAAATCGGCTCCTATGTGCCACTGTTATCGACCTTCTTCATGCCAATTCGTATCATCAACGGCTGGGCAAATGGTCTGGAAGCAGGGCTTTCCCTCCTTATCCTCATTGCCAGCACAGTAGCAGCGATCTACTTTATCGGAAAATCCTATGCGGGCTTGATTCTGCAAACAGATGATATCGGTCTTTGGAAAAGCTTGAAAAAAGGTCTATCTAGTAAATAAATGAAGAAACCAGCCTAGGAAACTAAGCTGGTTTTATCATTCTTATTTTGGTGTCCCTAAATTGATTGTCGCATTGGTGGCTTCAATGGTCAGTTTGTTCTTGCTACCTTTGTTTTCTAGGGTTAGGGTCTGTAGATCGTTTTCTGTCTTGACAGGGTATTTGGTGTACTTATCGCTAGTGAAAATACCGACTTCCCCTAGTCGCTCTTTTAAGTAAGGGTCTTGGTTAACCATCTCTCCCAAATCATTCCCATCTTCATAGTAGTAACCTTGGGCTTCTACTAATTTTTTCTTGTCGATTTGGTTGGTGATGAGCAAGTTGCTATCTGCCAGACTCTTATCCGTCACATCCAAAAATGTTGTAGAAGAATAGGTGTCGGACGGGGTGAAGCGATTGTCGTCAAGAAGGGTCACTTGCTTGCTATCCAGTTGGCTATAGCCCTCGATGGTCACATTTTCCAAACTGGTTTCAGATAAGCGGATGCTACTTTCGTGGAGGTCGATGTGCATATCTTTTAGAGTGGATTGTGTCGCTTGGAAGTAGCCTGCTTCGATCTGGCCGCTGTCAATGGTCACCTTGTCGAGATCGACACCACCAGACAGATTTGCCTCTTTGATATGGATATTCTCAATCGTGAAACCGCCAAAATCATAGAAGTGGAGATTGTGTCCCTCTAATTTATCCAGTGTCTTCCCTTTAGGCACTTCAATGGTGACGGAGAAGACATTGATACGACGTTGGGCCAACCTTTCTCCAAGATACTGCATAATTCCTTCGATAGCAAAAGATTCTTGTTGTGAAGAAAGGGTCAAAGTGCCCTCTTTTTCTGCTAGTTTTAAGGGGGATTGCATATTGTTGTCGGAGTTGGCATAGGTCACATGGTAGTTGCTATCGCTAGACTCCTTGATATAGACGCTGTGGGGGATAAAGTCAATTTTAATGGTATTCAAATCTGTGAAGGTCTTATGAACTTCCGTCGGAGCAGCAACCTCTTCCAAGCGGGTTACGCCTCCTGTGAAAAATCCAATGCCAGCTAGAATTAAGCCTGCAATCAGGCTGACAAAGCCGAAAATAATGGCCATGGTTAGTTTCTTTTTCATGCTCGTTTACCTCGTTTCAAGATCCATTTGAAGCAAGCCTTGACCAAGCGCCAAGACCAGTAGGCAAAAAATCCAGTCAAGATGTAGATGAGAATAGCTCCGCCAATCAAAGACAAACCTGAGCCAAAGCCCATAAGGAAGATGTTGAATCCTTCTGACATGAGGCTAAAGGCTTCCCAAATCAGATAGCCACCGCTAGTGAGAAGTCCGACACCCAAAGCAAAAGCTCCGACAATGAGGGCCAAGATGAGCGCCACCAATCCCAATAGACTAGCTAGGAGAATGAGCAAAAGTGGAATGGCGATAGGCAGGGAAATGACAGCTAGGATAGCCAACCATAGCGTTCGTTTTGTTTGGCTAAAATTACGGAAGTAGCGACCGAGGAAAAAGGCGCCGAGGATAAGAGTCGCAAACAGAGGAATGACTCCGATAAACTCTCCCATGATAAAGAGTAGGAAGAAAGAGAAGAGACCTGTCATACTTAAGGCTCCCAGACCAACCCAGAGTTTCCAGTTGAGTTGAACAGGTTCTTGTTGATCCTTCTCCTCCTGGATTTGCTTGTTGAGCATGTTGTTAATGAGTTCGCTGGCAGCTTCTTTTGGTGAACCAAGTTCTTCTATAATTTCTGTTTCACGCTCTGGTCCAGCCTCGTCAAAATACTCATTAAAGAAGCTGATGGCTTCAAAGTATTCTTTGTGGGGCAGTTTTTTGAGATATTTTTCTAACTGCTCCATGTACTCAGTTCTTGTCATGGCGGACGCTCCCTTCTATGATGCCGTTTATCGTGTTTGTATAGGTATCCCAGTCATCTTTGAGTCGGACCAATTCTTCGTGACCTAACTGAGTTAGGCTATAATACTTGCGCATACGACCCTGATATTCTTGAGAATAAGTAGTCAAAAAGTCATTTTGCTCCAATCGTTTTAGGATGGGATAGAGGGCGGACTCCTTGATGTTGGCAATTAATTTAATGGTCTGACAGATTTCATAGCCATAAGAATCATCGGATTCCAAAATAGCCATGATGAGAAATTCTGTCAGCACTGCGGGGACTGGAAAATGCATAGGACGCTCCTTTCCTTTGTTGTTGGTTGGGTTTAGTTTTGATATATAGTGTTCAATTGTATATATCAAATCTTGTTATATATTAAATATACACCTACAGAAATAAATTGTCAAGTGATTATGTGCAAAATAAATAAAATAGCTTAGGACAAATTTTTAAGGTGTAAACGTTTTATAGCCTTGAAAAATAATTTCAGAGTAGTAAACTTAATAACAGTACTAACATTAAGGGATTTTCTGGACTAAAAGAGAATGACCTCAGATGGATTAGTAGTATTTAAGGTGGTGTAAAGATGAAACTATATGTTCAGTTTATGATTATTCTAGTATTTTCATTTTTAGGGGAAGCTATTTCGACTATTTTTCATCTTCCTATTCCGGGAAGTATTATTGGCTTAATCCTCCTATTTTTAGCCCTAGAGTTCAAATTGATTCGTCTTCGCCACATTCATACGGTTGGAAATTTTTTGCTGGCTAATATGACCATTCTTTTTTTGCCTGCAGCGGTGGGCATTATGGAGAGATTTGATGCAATTAAAGATTATTTACTTCCCATTATCATCGTCATTTTAGGCGCCATTTTTTTAAATATCTTAGTAATTGGTTTTGTTGTTCAATTTGTGAAGCAAAAGTTTGAAGGTGACTATATTGATACGGAGGGAAATCATGACTGAACTTTTTTCAAATCCTATTTTTGGTATTATGTTATCAATTGCAGCATATTTAATTGGAATGCTGATTTATCGGAGATTTCCTCACCCAATCACAACCCCACTGTTGGTAGCTACAGGATTGATTATTGTCTTTTTAAAAATGACAGGTATCTCCTATAAGGAATATTATGCAGGAGGTTCCTATCTAAATATGCTTATTGTGCCTTCAACAGTAGCTCTGGGTATTCCTTTGTATCGTTCTTTCCATCTAATGAAACATCACATTCGAAGTATTTTATTGGGAATTTTTGTTGCTTGCATTGTCAATACTGTCTTTACTGCCCTAATTGCAAAATGGTTTGGAATGGATTTTTTTCTAGCAATCTCTCTTTTTCCAAAATCTGTCACCACTGCTATGGCTGTTGGTATTACTGATAAAATGCAAGGAATAGCAACAGTTACTCTAGTAGTCGTTGTTGCAACAGGGATTCTGACAAGTGTTCTTGGTCCGGTCTTTTTAAAGCTACTAAAAATTGAAGACCCGGTAGCTGTTGGTCTTGCTTTGGGAGGAACAGGACATGCCATTGGAACGGGTACAGCGATAAAATATGGGCATACGCAAGGGGCGATGGCTGGCTTAGCTATTGGGATTACAGGAATTATGTATGTGGTGATTAGTCCTATAGTTGCGCAGATTATCTTACAATAAAAAAACTACGGTAGGAATTCCAACCGTAGTTTTTTTAGTCTACATAAAGTCTGGATTGATTATTCAACCAACTATAAAGAAGTCCGATAAAGAGACCGCCCCCCACGTAGTTTCCTAATCCAGAAAAGAGGAAATTGCTTAGTACACTTAATAAAGTCATTCCCTCAACTGGTCCACCATTTGCAAAAAAGGCCAGGGAGAAGAGTGAAAAGTTCGCAATGACGTGCTCATATCCCAAGAAAGCAAAGATAAAGATGATGAAAATAACGGAAATGAGACGTCCGGCATCATCTTTGATGCGTAAGAAGGTAAATACGCCGATATTCACGACAATATTAGCAAAAATCCCTTCAATAAATTGAGTCAAAGGTGTCTTTGAAAGCTTGGCCACCGTTGCTTCAAATAGGTAGCTGTGAGCATCAACGTGATGATAAGGCAGTGTCAATGAAACCAAGTAACAAACAAGGACAGCACCGACAAAGTTGAAAAGGATACAGGTTGCCAACATCTTGAGGGCTATTTTAGTAGGAATCGTTTTTCGATGGCTGGCTACTGTCATATACATCATGTTGGATGTTCCTAGTTCGGCATTCATATATAAAATCATGAGTAGCCCCCAACCAAACATCAACCCATAGCTAAATTTCCCGAGTCCTTCTGCGACATGGTTGAGTTTGTCTGCTGTATAAAGAGAAATGACAATCCCCAATCCTAAATAAAGACTAGCAAGTATCGATCGTACAGCGTAGGCAGAAAAACTGTGTTCAAATAAATCTGCTTTTTTCTGGATACTCTTTTCAAGTGTGTACATTAAAGTCTCTTGGTTAGCTCCCATCCTAATCTCCTTACTGAATCTACTACTTTTTTGAGTAAACGTTTTCTTTTTGTCGAATGGCTTTACTTTGTTTATTATACTTGATAAAATGGTTGTTGTCCAAAAAAATTTAACTTTTGAAAGGAAATATAAGAAAAATATGGATGTTACATGGACAGTGAAATATATCACTGAATTTTTAGCGACTGCACTCCTTATTATCATTGGTAATGGTACAGTTGCAAACGTTGATTTAAAAGGTACAAAAGGAAACAACTCTGGTTGGATTCTCATTGCGATTGGCTATGGTTTGGCAGTTATGATGCCAGCATTGATGTTTGGTAACGTTTCTGGTAACCATATCAACCCAGCCTTTACACTTGGTTTGGCTGTTTCAGGTCTCTTCCCTTGGGCTCACGTTGCTCAATACATTGTTGCGCAATTGTTAGGTGCAATGTTTGGTCAGTTAGTGGTTGTAGCAGTATACAAACCTTACTTCTTGAAAACTGAAAATTCTAACCATATTCTTGGTTCATTCTCAACTATCAGTGCACTTGATAACGGAACGAAAGAAAGCCGTAAAGCTGCAACTATTAATGGCTTCTTAAATGAGTTCGCTGGTTCATTTGTATTGTTCTTCGGAGCACTTGCTTTGACTAAGAATTTCTTTGGTGCAGAGCTTGTTGGTAAAATCATTGAACAAGGCTATGACAAGACAGTCGCTGAGACAATGACTGCTCCATATACTTCAGGTTCAATTGCAGTTGCTCACTTAGGCATTGGTTTCCTAGTTATGGCCTTGGTAGCCTGTGTCGGTGGTCCAACTGGTCCAGCTCTTAACCCTGCTCGTGACCTTGGTCCGCGTCTTCTTCACCACTTCCTGCCAAAAACAGTACTTGGTGAATCAAAATCTGATTCAAAATGGTGGTATGCTTGGGTGCCAGTGGTTGCTCCAATCCTCGCATCAATTGCCGCTGTTGCACTATTCAAATTCTTGTATCTTTAATAGTGAACCCGATTCGTCGGGTTTTTCTTTTTTGTTTTATGGATATTGAGGTGATTCGGTTGTCTGCTCTGCTATTTTCCTAAAAGTTATGCTACAGTAAAGCTAGAAAAAATCGGAAAAGAGGCTAGAATATGTCAGATGTTATTGCTTTTGGTTATGGAAGCAGTCGAGTGGAGATGCAGCTCAAGCGGCTTAACCGCCATGGAATTATCGCAGGTGCGACAGGTACAGGGAAGACAGTGACCTTAAAGGTCTAGAGCAGTTGAGTGATGCGGGAATCCCTATTCTTATACTGTCTGTACCTCGGTTCCGGGTATGAAAGCAAATTCGTTCGGCTATATCTAGACAAAGTTCTTGCCAGATGCCACAAAATTCGTTAAAATAAGCATAAATCACTAGTTAGTAAGGAGTTGCCATGACTGATCAATTGCAGGCATTATTGAAAGACTATCAGCCCCAGCCATTGGGTGAAAAACGTTCTTATGCAGTCTTCTTGCCCTTAGTCTGGTCAGACAATCAGTGGCAGGTCTTATATGAGATTCGGAGCGAGTCCATTTCTCAACCGGGAGAAGTTTCCTTTCCAGGTGGTGGAATTGATGATGGGGAGACAGCAGAAGAAGCAGCCATTCGTGAGGTTATTGAAGAACTTGACATTCAACAGGAACAAATTGAGTTGCTGGGAGAAATCGATTATCTCGTTTTCGGTCGCTCAACGATTCGCTGTTTTGTCGGTCGACTTCACTTGGACTGGCAGACCCTTCAACCCAATGATGAAGTGGCTCGATTCTTTACAGTTCCACTAGAAACCTTGTTGAAAACGTCCCCTGTCTATTATCAACTGGATTCACAGATTGTCCCAGATTGTGACTTTCCCTTTGAACGTTTGAGAGGTGGGGTTGACTATCCTTTCAGTCATCACAAACGCTCCGTTCCATTTTATGAAAATCTACCAGAAAATATCTGGGGAATGACCGCCCAATTTACCCATCGTTTTACGGAAATCATAAATCAAAAAACTTCGCCCAGATGAGCGAAGTTAAAGTCAAGCCAATAACAAGACCTGCAATTTTTCCGTTGCCCTTTTTGTTCATAAAAATCTTAGAGGAGATTATGTATTAGCCAATGTGGAAAATAGAAGTATAAAAAATGTTGATGAATCTAAAAAAATTCAGTTTAAAGATAATGAGATTTTATTTAATAAGCAAGATATAAAGTAAATAATGTAACAATGCAAATTTTAGATAGTAATGCTGATGTAGTTGGAGAATACACCAAACAAGGAGTTATTGTATTTAAAAATGATTCCCAAAATGAAAGTCATTATATTCTGAAGTCTTCTCGTTTATACAAAAATACAACTAAAAAATAATATTGAACAAATGTTCAAATTTCCAACATATTCTTGTTTATTTTTGATATAATGTAAAAAACAACAAAGGATTAAACATGAATAAACGAGAACGACTAGAAGAAATTACACGATTGGTAAACAAAAAAGGCACAGTTCGAATTTCTGAGATTGTTGAATTGCTAAATGTTACTGATATGACTGTTCGACGTGATTTTATTGAATTGGAAGAGCGAGGTGTCTTAACAAAAATTCATGGCGGTGCTAGAAGTAATAAGGCTTTTCAATATCGGGAATATTCCCATTCTGAGAAACACATTCAGAATAAGGAAGCCAAGCAAGAGATAGCGGAAAGGGCTGCACAACTGATAGAAGATGGAGACACGGTATTTTTAGGTCCAGGAACAACAGTGGCCTTTCTGGCCGAGGCCATTAAAAATCCTCGCCTAACAGTCATCACAAACTGTATGCCTGTTTTTACCATCCTATCTCAAAAGAAGACCGAGGAGTTTCAAGTCTTTCTCTTGGGGGGAGAATATCGCCAAGTGACAGAATCTTTTGTAGGAGAAATTACCAATACAAGTTTAGAAAAAATGCGATTCAGCAAGATTTTCTTTTCAGGTAACGGACTTAAGGGAACTGATGTCATGACCTCTACCCTAGCTGAAGCCTATACGCAAAATATTGCCATTAAACATTCGTTAGAAAAATATCTACTGCTAGATGCCTCGAAAATTGGAAAAGATGATTTTACTTCCTTTTGTGATTTGAATGATGTAACCGCTCTAGTGACAGATGTGAATGCAAAGGATGAAAATTACCAATTATTACGTAAGCACATCGAAATTATCACTACAAAATCATAAAGTTATCAAAACCAACAGTGAAATGTTGGTTTTTTTGTTTTCATACGAAAAAAACAAACAAAAACAAAACAAAATGTGTTGACTTTATGTTTGTTTGGTTGTATAATTTAAACATAAAAAGCGAAAACGCTTTTTCTAAGTTTTGCAAAACAAAGATTTTCTGCCAAATATGGCTACAACTTTCTATTTTTGTTAGGAGATAGGTTATGACAATCATTATCGGTGCTGATCCAGCGGGTTCAAAACTAAAAGACGTTATTAAAGATTATTTGCTAGAAAAATCATATGACTTTAAAGATGTCAGTGATGGAAGTGATTTTGTTGATACAACTTTGGCAGTAGTTGCAGAAGTTAATCAAGAGGAAGGAAATCTTGGCATTGTGATTGATGCTTATGGTGTTGGTCCATTTATGACCGCAACTAAAGTCAAAGGCATGATCGCTGCAGAAGTTTCAGACGAACGTTCTGCCTATATGACAAGAGGACACAACAATTCGCGTATTATTACAATCGGTAGTGAGATTGTAGGAGAAGGAATTGCTAAAAATATCGTTAAAGGATTTGTTGAAGGTGAGTATGATGGTGGCCGTCACCAAATTCGTGTCGATATGCTAAATAAAATGTGCTAATTGTTGTAAACAAAGGAGAATAAGAGATGAAAATTGCAATCGGTTGTGACCACATTGTAACCTATGAAAAAATCGCTGTGGTAGATTATTTGAAAAATCAAGGATATGAAGTATTGGACTTTGGGACTTATGACAATGTTCGTACTCATTACCCAATCTTTGGTAAAAAAGTTGGTGAAGCTGTTGCAAGCGGACAAGCAGATTTGGGAATTTGTATTTGTGGAACAGGTGTTGGAATCAACAATGCTGTAAACAAGGTACCTGGTGTTCGATCAGCCCTGGTTCGTGATATGACCTCTGCACTCTATGCAAAAGAAGAGTTAAATGCCAACGTCATTGGTTTTGGAGGAAAGATTACGGGCGAGCTGCTCATGTGCGACATCATTGAAGCCTTTATTAAAGCAGAATACAAACCAACTGAAGAAAACAAACGCTTAATTGAAAAGATTGCTGCAGTTGAAACGCTCAATCAAGAGCAAGCTAATCCAGAGTTCTTTACAGAATTTCTTGAAAAGTGGGATCGTGGAGAATACCACGACTAGGAGGCTCACATGATTTTGACAATCACTTTAAATCCGTCGGTTGATATTGCCTATCAATTGGATACCTTTCATTTGGATACGGTCAATCGAGTTGAAAAAGTTCAAAAAACAGCTGGAGGTAAGGGGCTCAATGTCACACGAGTTTTGAAACAAATTGGTGAAGATGTTGTAGCAACAGGCTTTATTGGCGGCGAGATTGGAAGTTATGTAAAGAAACAACTCACTCGAAATGATATTAAAAATTCCTTTGTGGAAATTGGGAATGAAACACGTAATTGCATTGCGGTCCTTCATGATGGCAAACAGACGGAGATTTTAGAACAAGGACCAACTATTCAAGAACATGAAGCTTTGAATTTTATTGAACACCTTGAAATTACTCTGAACAATGTAGATGTAGTTGTCATTTCAGGAAGTTTGCCTAAGGGACTTGCTAGCAATTATTATGTTGAGATTGTAGAACTTTGTAAAAAATTCGGTGTAGCTGTTGTTTTGGATTGTTCTGGTGAGGCGCTGAAAAACGTCTTAGAAAGCCAGCAGAAGCCGACAGTTATTAAGCCGAATACAGAGGAGTTATCACAACTGATTGGTAAAGAAGTTACTGATGATATTCAAGAGTTGAAATCAGTTTTGTCTGGTCAACTTTTCCAAGGAATTGATTGGATAGTCGTCTCATTAGGGGCACAGGGGGCTTTTGCCAAGCACAATGACAAGTTCTATCGTGTCAGAATTCCAAAAATAAAAGTCGTCAATCCAGTAGGATCAGGAGATTCAACTGTTGCAGGTATTGCAGCTAGTTTGGTACATGCCTTACCTGATACAGAATTACTTAAAAAGGCTAATGTTTTGGGCATGCTAAATGCCCAGGAAGAACAGACAGGTTATGTCAATTTAGAAAATGCAGAATCGTTGTATTCTCAAATCGAAGTCGAAGAGGTATAATATGGTAGTAACAGCAGATAAAAGAAAATACATGGAAAAAGTAAGCAATGAAGCAGGTATTATTTCAGCTTTAGCTTTTGACCAACGTGGAGCCCTGAAAAAAATGATGGCAAAACATCAGATAGAAGAACCTACTGTGGAGCAGATGGAAGAACTAAAGAAACTAGTTTCAGAGGAATTAACACAGTTTTCTTCCTCAATTCTGTTAGACCCTGAATTTGGTTTGCCAGCATCACGCGCCCGTGACGAACAGTGCGGTTTGCTTTTGGCTTATGAAAAAACTGGCTATGACACCAGCTCTACCAGTCGTTTGCCAGATTGCCTGGTAGAATGGTCTGTCAAACGACTAAAAGAAGAGGGGGCAGATGCCATTAAGTTTCTACTCTACTATGACGTTGATGGTGATCCATACGTTAATCTTCAAAAACATGCCTATATTGAACGTTTAGGTTCAGAATGTCAGGCAGAAGGTTTGCCATTCTTCTTGGAGATTTTGAGCTATGATGAGACGATTGAGGACAATGCTAGCGTTGAGTTTGCTAAAGTTAAACCTAGAAAAGTAAATGAAGCCATGAAAGTCTTTTCGGCTGAGCGTTTTGGAGTAGATGTTCTTAAGGTAGAAGTACCTGTGAACATGAATTTTGTAGAAGGCTTTGGAACAGGGGAAGTCGTTTATACAAAAGAAGAAGCAGCCGAATATTTCCGTCAACAAGAAGCATCAACTCATTTGCCATACATTTATCTTAGTGCAGGTGTTTCTGCAAAACTCTTCCAAGATACTCTAGTATTTGCACATGAAGCAGGTGCTAAGTTTAATGGTGTTCTCTGCGGTCGTGCAACATGGGCAGGTGTTGTGCCAGTCTATATTGAACAAGGAGAAGAAGCAGCACGTGAATGGTTACGAACTGTTGGTCGTGAAAATATTGAGGGACTTGATGCAGTCTTGTCTCAAACTGCAACATCCTGGGTAGAAAAATTTTATAAAAAATAACCATTTTTCTTAAAGAAAGGGTTTACATTTTCTGAGAATATGCTATAATAATCTCATCAGCAAGAATAGAGTGGATTGTAACTAATTCGATTAGGCAAGACTACAAATGGATTTGAGAGTAGGATATTCTCGGTTTGTTTGTAGTCTTTTTTTGCTTAAAAATATAGGAGGAATATATGTTTAGGATTATACAGTCACTAAATAATAACGCTGCTCTGGTAAAAAATGAACATGGGGAACAGGCAGTCGTGATGGGCTTAGGTATAACCTTTCAAAAGAAAAAGGGAGATTTAATTGTTAAGGATAAGATAGAGAATATCTTTTCGCTAAAAAATGATGAGGCCAAAGAAAATTTTCTAACCTTATTAAAAGATATTCCCTTAGATTTTATTTCTGCAACCTACACGGTTATCAATCATCTCGTAGCAACCTATCATTATCCTGTACAAGAATATCTCTATGTGACACTGACAGATCATATCTATTGTGCATATCAGGCGGTTTTGAAGAATACTTATCAAGAAAGTAAGCTACCCAATATTTCAGCCGAATATCCATTGGAATATAAAATGGCGCGTGAAGCCTTAGCTATGTTTCGTGAAAAGTTGCTAAAAGAGCTTCCGAATGATGAGATTGGTAGAATTGCACTTCACTTAATTAATGCAAAGGGTGAAACCATTCATCCCACAAGTGAAGAACAGGACATCAGCAAAAAAATTATAACAGATGTTGAACAAATCTTGACGGAGAATGGGATTAAACGCTCAAAAGAAAATAGTAATTTTTATGATCGCTTTATGATCCATTTGTCCTATTTTCTGAATTACTTAGATAGATCTCATCAGTCAAATGAATCAATTGCTAGTTTGGAACAGCATATCAAGCTCCAGAATCCAAGAGCTTACCTGATTGGAAGTCAGATTTTTGAGATGATCACAACATTGGTTGATGAACCTGTAAATGACAGTGAAAGGTTCTATATTGTACTACATATTCAACGGTTATTGTAAATCAATTCAATTTTAAAAGGAGGTTCATATTATGAACAGAGAAGAAATTACGTTATTAGGTTTTGAGATTGTTGCGTTCGCTGGTGATGCTCGTTCTCGTTTGATGGAGGCACTGGCTGCTGCTCAAAAAGGTGATTATGCAAAAGCAGAAGAACTAGTTGAAGCTGCCAATGCTTGTATTGTTGAAGCACATCATGCTCAGACTAGCTTGTTGCAAAAAGAAGCGGCTGGTGAGGATTTAGCCTTTAGTGTGACGCTCATGCATGGTCAAGACCATCTCATGACAACATTGTTATTGAAAGACATGATGAGTCATATGATTGAACTGTACAAACGAGGTGATAAGTAATGAATAAATTGATTGAATTTATTGAGAAAGGGAAGCCTTTCTTTGAAAAGATTTCGAGAAACCCTTATTTAAGGGCTATCCGTGATGGTTTTATCGCAGCCATGCCAGTTATCTTATTCTCAAGTATCTTCCTATTGGTAGCTTTCGTGCCGAATATCTTTGGATTTACTTGGTCTGATGAAGCGGTTGCGGCCATCATGAAACCTTACGGTTATACAATGGGGATTGTAGCTGTCCTAGTTGCAGGAACGACCGCAAAATCTTTGACAGACGCTTTTAACCGTCAATTGCCAAAAACCAATCAAATCAACTTCATTTCAACCATGATCGCCTCAATTTCAGGTTTCCTATTACTGGCTTCTGATGGTATTGAAGGTGGGTTTGCCAATGGTTACATGGGAACTAAGGGACTTTTGACAGCCTTTCTAGCAGCTTTCATTACGGTTAATATCTATAAGGTCTGTGTGAAAAACAATGTCACCATTCGTATGCCAGATGAAGTTCCACCGAACGTATCCCAGGCATTTAAAGACGTAATTCCATATGCATTGTCTATCTTTGTCTTGTATGGAATCGATCTTGTAACACGTCAATTCCTTGGAACAAACGTTGCTGAGGCTATTCTGAAATTATTTGAGCCATTATTCACAGCAGCAGATGGTTATGTGGGTATTACCATTATCTTTGGTGCCTATGCCTTGTTCTGGTTTGTAGGGATTCATGGTCCATCAATTGTTGAGCCAGCAATTGCAGCCATTACTTATGCCAATATTGAAACCAATTTCCAGCTTCTACAGGCGGGTCAACACGCTGACAAAATCCTGACTTCAGGTACTCAAATGTTTATCGTGACAATGGGTGGTACAGGTGCTACCTTGGTTGTGCCATTCATGTTTATGTGGTTGACTAAGTCTAAACGAAACAAAGCAATTGGACGTGCTTCAGTTGTTCCAACATTCTTTGGTGTAAATGAACCAATCTTGTTTGGTGCACCACTCGTACTCAACCCAGTATTCTTTGTTCCATTTATTTTAGCTCCAATTGTTAACGTATGGATTTTCAAATTCTTTGTTGATACGCTAAAAATGAACAGTTTCAGCGTCAACTTACCATGGACAACTCCAGGACCATTGGGGATTGTCATGGGAACAAACTTTGCTCCACTTGCCTTTGCACTAGCTGCCTTGTTGGTCGTTGTCGATGTACTTATCTATTATCCATTCTTGAAAGTTTACGATGAGCAAATTCTTGCTGAGGAACAATCAGGTAAAGTTGAAAATAGCTTGAAAGAGAAAGTGGCAGCTAACTTCAATACTGCTAAGGCGGATGCTATCCTTGAAAAAGCTGCAGTCGATGCCGAGATTTCTGAACAAACAAACGTTCTGGTACTTTGTGCAGGAGGCGGTACAAGTGGATTGCTTGCCAACGCTTTAACTAAAGCCGCCAAAGAATACGGCGTTCCAGTCACAGCGACAGCAGGAAGCTATGGTGCTCACCGTGAGATTTTACCAGAATATCAATTAGTCATCCTTGCACCTCAAGTAGCATCGAACTACGATGATATGAAGCAAGAAACCGATGCATTGGGCATTAAACTCGCCAAAACTGAAGGGGCTCAATACATTAAACTCACACGTGATGGTCAAGGTGCTCTTGACTTTGTTAAACAACAGTTCTAGAACCTGTATTCACGGTTCAGCACTTCCATCTAAGGCTAGTTTTTCAGCTACTCATCGTTAGTTTTTTTCAAAATACAGTCAGTATTCCCTCAAAAAACTGCCTTGATTAGCGAAAAACTATCTCTTATATACAAGCACTTCACTTGTGAATACAGGTTCTTAATCAAAAGGGGAGGGAGTTATAAATCTCCAACTCCTCCCCTTTTATCGTCATTTGGTTTATCTTTTATTACTTCGACGTAAGAGGAAACTCCGTTTCCTTATTTCCCACTTCAAACACTCCACTGGATTGTTTGAACTCGCTTTGCCGTACTCTACGAACGTTACTTACTGTCGTAAGTACGATTTCCAACCTTCAACAGTCCGCTGAACTATTGAAGCAGCCTGCATCTCGTTGCCTAGTACTAAAAGCAAACCAAAAGACTTTAGTTTTATATAGAAGAAGGTAGGCATATGGTTAAAACATTACCAAAAGATTTTATATTTGGTGGAGCAACTGCTGCATATCAAGCAGAGGGTGCCACAAAGACAGATGGAAAAGGTCGTGTTGCATGGGATAAGTATCTAGAAGATAATTACTGGTACACTGCGGAACCAGCTTCTGATTTTTATAATCGTTATCCAGTTGATTTAGAACTAAGTGAACAATTTGGGGTAAACGGCATTCGTATTTCAATTGCGTGGTCTCGTATCTTCCCAACAGGCTTTGGAGAAGTGAATCCAAAGGGAGTAGAGTTTTACCATAAATTATTTGCGGAATGCCATAAACGTCACGTAGAACCATTTGTAACGCTTCACCATTTTGATACACCAGAAACGCTACATTCTAATGGTGACTTTCTAAATCGAGATAACATTGAACACTTTGTCAATTATGCAGCATTTTGCTTCAAAGAATTCCCTGAAGTTAATTACTGGACAACCTTTAATGAAATCGGCCCAATTGGTGACGGTCAGTATCTTGTTGGGAAGTTCCCACCAGGTATTCAGTATGACTTAGCTAAAGTATTCCAATCTCATCACAATATGATGGTTTCACATGCCAAGGCTGTTAAGCTCTACAAGGATGCTGGTTATAGCGGAGAAATTGGTGTTGTACATGCATTGCCAACGAAATATCCTTATGATCCAACCAATCCAGAAGATGTCCGTGCAGCGGAACTTGAAGATATTATTCACAATAAATTTATCCTAGATGCAACATACTTGGGTTACTATTCTGAAAAGACTCTTGAAGGTGTTCGCCATATTCTGAAAGTAAATGGTGGGGAATTAGACCTTCGTGATGAAGACTTCGCTGCCTTAGATGCTGCAAAAGATTTGAACGACTTCTTGGGCATCAATTACTATATGAGTGATTGGATGAGAGCATATGATGGAGAAACGGAAATCATCCATAATGGTAAAGGTGAAAAGGGAAGTTCTAAGTATCAAATCAAAGGAGTTGGTCGTAGAGAGTCCCCAGTTGATATTCCAAAAACGGACTGGGATTGGATTATCTATCCGCAAGGTCTTTATGATCAAATCATGCGTGTAAAAAATGACTATCCAAACTATAAGAAAATCTACATCACTGAAAATGGTCTAGGCTATAAAGATGAATTTGTAGATGGTACAGTCTATGACGATGGTCGAATTGATTATGTGAAAAAGCATTTAGAAGTGATTTCAGATGCTATCTCAGATGGTGCCAATGTTAAAGGTTATTTCATCTGGTCCTTGATGGATGTATTTTCTTGGTCAAATGGATACGAGAAACGATATGGTTTGTTTTATGTTGACTTTGAGACCCAAGAACGTTATCCGAAGAAAAGTGCTTATTGGTATAAAAAAGTAGCAGAAACACAGGTTATTGAATAAAAAAGTAATACAAGGATGCCTAGCTCAAGTTAGCATCCTTGTTTTCATATAAGGGAGGCAGTTTTTATGCTCGAATTAAAAAATGAGAACTTAACAGTACAATTTTCTGAATTTGGTGGGCAAATTATTTCTATTAAAGATAAGGATGGTATCGAATATCTTTGGCAAGGCGATCCGACCTATTGGAGCGGTCAAGCACCAGTTCTATTTCCGATTTGTGGAAGTTTACGAAATGATTGGGCTATCTATGAACCTGCAGAAAGACCGACATTTACAGGCACAATTCCAAGGCATGGACTTGTGAGAAAAATGATCTTCAAAAATGTAAATAGTACAGAGAACTCTTTGGAATTTTCTATTTCATCAAATGAAGAAACCGTAAAAAATTACCCTTTTGAATTTGAACTTTCCATTAACTACTCACTACTTGGCAATACAATTCGAACTGAATATCGGGTGAAAAACCTTGAGGGACATAGAAAGCTACCTTACTTTATTGGGGGTCACCCAGGTTTTAATTGTCCCTTGTTGGATGGTGAGAGTTATGAAGACTATTATTTAGAATTTGAAAAAGTAGAATCTTGTACAGTACCTAGAAGTTTTCCAGAAACTGGCTTACTTGATCTGCGAGACCGCCGGCCATTCTTGGAAAATCAAAAGACCTTGGACTTGTCCTATCAATTGTTTGAGTATGATGCCATCACATTGGATCAATTAGCATCACGAAAGGTAACCTTGAAATCAAAAAATCATCAGAAAAAACTTTCGATTTCATTTGAAGATTTTCCGTATTTAGTGATTTGGTCAACTACAAATAAGAGTCCCTTTATCGCATTAGAACCATGGAGCGGACTCTCTACTTCATTGGAAGAATCTGATATTTTCAATGCCAAACGAAGTATTAGCTATGTTGCTCCAAAAGAGGTTGATAAAAAACATTTTGATATTATTATTGAGTAACCTTTAATGAAAAAACTAAAAAATATTAAGCCACGATGGTTTGTTTTTATTTGTCTCCTAATTTTTCTTGCCTTAGGTTTTGACAGTCGGCTTCAAGTAACTCATTACAGGCTTGTTAGTCCCAAAATATCTCAGCCCATCAGACTTGCTCTAATTACTGATTTACACTCATCAAATTACGGTAAAAATCAGATACAAATCTTGGAAACATTAGAGAAAGAAGGCCCAGATATCATTTTATTAGGTGGAGATATTTTTGATGATGAACTTTCTGACAGAAAAACTCTAGAATTGTTAAGCGGGCTAGTAAAATTTAATCATACTTACTATGTGTCAGGTAATCATGAAATATGGAGTAATCGATATGATCAGATGCTGGAACATCTGAGACAACAGAATGTGGTCGTATTATCTGGAGATAGTAGTAGAGTTGATGTAAGGGGGCAGTCCATCACTATTTCAGGCATTGATGATCCTGAATATTTTCAAAAGTATGATGCTAGTGGGAGTTTGCTAGACCAACTTGAAGACATAAAAGGGAAGCAAATAAGCACTGACTTTCAAGTTTTACTAGCGCACCGGCCAGAACTAATTGATACATATCAAAAGTATGGATTTGATTTAGTGTTATCTGGTCATGCGCATGGAGGACAATGGAGAGTGCCTTATTTGGTTAATGGTGTATTTGCGCCTAATCAAGGTTTTCTTCCGAAATATGCAGGTGGTTTATATGAAGTTGAAAATTCGTATTTTATTGTAAGCAGGGGTCTGGCCAAAGAATCTACACGAGTACCAAGATTCTTTAATCGCCCAGAAATTATCATTGTAAATCTTGTTAATCAGTAACTTCGCTCTTCTCTAATCACTCAAAAACCCACTGACTTAATTAGCCAGTGGGTTTATTACTTATCCGAATCAAAATCTTATTTCAAAAAAGGTAGTGATTCGACTGATTTGTACTGCAATGTAATGAAAGTTCATCTTTCAAAAATCGCTTAAAATCAAGGTTTCTACCGCCAATTGACGTGTAGTGAATCCCTATTTCACATCAGTAAAGATTAAGTATTGTCTATTTTAGCTGTTAGAAACGTTTATATATCAACGTTTTTGTAATGTTCCTTAGCAAAAGGTAGAGTGAATGGTAGAGTAGTTATTGCGTTAGTTCAGCAATCTTATCAAGATAAATACCCACAGCTTCTAACATTCGTTGAGGTGCTAATTCAGCGTAAGTATCCATTGTTATCCTAGTTGATTAAAAAAATCTCTGATTTCCTCATCTTTTATAAAATAATATATAATTTTCCCCTCTCTTCTAGTGTCCAAGATGTTTTGATTGGCTAGTTTACGAAGATGGTGGGAGGCAGATGCCATACTGAGATTTAGTAAACAGGCTATATCGCAGACACAGAGTTCTTCAACAGCAAGGAGATAAAAGATGATATTTATCTGTTTATTATCGGTAAACTTTGATAAAATGCGAAGTGATTTTTGAACTTTTTCCTTTTCAAGGTAGTTCGTTGCGGTTGTAACATTTTGTTGATTTATAACATCCACTTGACAGATACTATCTTTTTTCATAATTTTTTCTCCTAGCCTAACACAGCCCGTAGCATGTCAAAGCTGTTGTTTTCAATCAGGATATACATCCCCAATCCTAAATAGACAACGGCAATAAACCATCTGCTATATTTTTCCAAAGTTTCTCCAACAGAAGGGACTTGTGCCAATTTTTGGGCAGAAAAAACCAAGAGATAAATCATGACTAGAAAAGTAAGTAAAGTCACTATCAAATTCGCTAAATTTAAGGTGGTAAAATATGGGACAAAGACACCAATATTGTCAGCGCCACAACTTGCAAAAGTAATCATAGCGACTAGAAAAATCAGGTTTTTATTGTCTTTTCGCAAACCATCTTTTGCAATAGCTTCTCCATCAGAATCTCCTAAAAGCAAAACTTTGAGGCCTAGGAAAATTGGAATCAAACCGAGTAAACCTAAAATCTCTTTACTAGGAATATAATCTAAGACGAATGCAAAAAGCAAACTTAGCAATATTAGACTAACAGAGCCTAGAAATTGTCCTAAATAGATGTTAATGATGTCTTTTCTGCTTTTTCTTTTGGCAAAAAATAACATTAGGATAATAAGTAAGTCTACGGCTGTCCCAGAATACAGGATTATTGAAGTAACAACATTTTGAATCATAAAACACCTCATTCAAATATATTTTTGAATGTATTTTAACATTAAACATTGTAGATGTCAACTTTAGCTCCACCAAAATATAGATAAGAAGTTAGTGTACCAAATATTAAAAAGCCCTGCCATCGAAATGATAACAGGGCTTAACTTCAATATCCAAATGATATATTCATCTAAAAAAGGTAGAGTAAAAGGTAGAGTTTTTATTGATTTGTAGTGCGATATAATGAGTTTCAAAAAATCAAAAATCGCTTAAAATCAATATTTTGACGTCTATTGACGTGTACTGAAACCCTTACTTAACCTCAGTAAGGGTCTAATACTGTCTATTTTAGCTATTGAAAACCTTGATATAACAAGGTTTTTATAAAATCTCTTCAAAAGTGTAGAGAAAAATGTAGTGATAAATTAAGCTGTTAATTTAGCGATTTTATCAAGATAAATATTGACTGCTTCAAATTTTCGCTTAGGCGCTAATTCAGCATAAGTATCCATTGTCGTTGAAATTGACTGATGACCTAACCTAAATTGCAATTCCTTCCAGTTCGCTCCAGCATTCAACATCAAAGAAGCGTGAGTATGACGGAATAAGTGAAAGCCATAGTCAGGTAGACCAAGTGATGATAGGCGTTTCTTAAGTGTAGCACGCTCATTTCTATCGCACATATAGTTACCATAAATTGTTGGGAATATTAAGTCAGACTTAGGCAATCCATGTTTTTCAAAATAAATATTCATCTCATTGTGAAAATCTACTAAAGCTACAATTATTTCATTTGGAACAGGAATCTTCCTATTTCCTGCATCGGTTTTTGGGGTTGGCTTACAAACCATCTCTCCTTTTAACCCCAGCTTTTTATTTGCTCTTTTCCACATCAAAGTTTTATTTATAGTGATTTCGCTTGTTTCTATATCCAAATCATGAATTTCTAATGCTAGTAACTCATTGATACGGCAAGCTGAAGCAAGCAAGGTGTTGCAAATGACTTTAAACCTACGATTAGCCCGTGTATCTGGTAAATTTGATAAAAAGTTTAGCCAACATGTTAAATCTTCATCATGAAGTACCATAATTCGTTTTTTATTGGCTTTTGGCTTTGGAGGTATTTTAACAGTGGATACTGGATTTTTTGACAATCCATAGTTCGTTATTCCGAAGTCGAAAATATCGCTTAACTTATGAGTCACAGCTCCGAAATCTTTTGCACTTCCTTTTTCTGCTCTCTTCACCCCAGATTCAACAGATTTCTTAGATTTCTCGGCTAATTCATTAACCCACGACTGAATCTCAGCTGACTCTATTTTATTTGGGCTATAATCGCCAAAACGTGGAATGATATAGGTGTCAAGATAACCTCTTACTCGATTTAGTGTATTAGCAGATGTAACCCAATTTTGATAGTTTTTAAACCACTCTTCAGCAATCTCTTCTAAAGTATTGATTCTTATAACTTCTTTTCGAGTGCTTCCTTGCTCCTCAAAATCCAGTTTAGCTTGAATATACTTTCTATCCAATTGGCGAAGAGTTTTAGCGGTAATAGAGGTAGTGACCTGTTTACCAGTTTTTTCATCAAGTCCTAGATAAACACCTCTTAAAACGTAGTTGATATCACCATTGTTTTTGGTCTTCTTAATTACCTTTTTATTTTTATAGATAACTGTTTCGGTTTTCATAATGCCTCTTTCTTGCAGATAATGAAAAAGGCTAAAATAGACTTTCCTCTTTTCTAATTAGATAAATCTATTTTAGCACATTGTCAATTAGTTTTCCAAAAAATCAAGTACATCTGACAGTTTATAATACACTGTTCTAGTCCCCTCAATTGGGGGTTCAAGACGAGGTAAGCCTTTTTTCTCCCAAGTTTTCAAAGTATTAGGAGAGATATCTAAGAGAGCTAATAGCTCCTTTTGTGTCACAATTCCAAATGTGATATTTTGCTTTGTCTGTTGCTGAATCAAGGCAACTAATAGATTCAGTAGAGTTTCAATATGATTTATTTTTTCGGAGTTCATTTCTATTATCCTTTTTCCTTTAAATATGCGATAATATCAATAGAGATAACTTATTACTTATCTCGCTGTTTTAGGTCATCACTTTTGCTTTGGTCGGTAGGAGTGATGGCTTTTTTCTTTAGATGTTTAATCGGATTCATTGTGGATAAAAATGCATCTGTCTCAAAGTTATAGTTGAGGACATTTGGATTGGCTTTGTCAAACTGATAGGCAAATTTCTCAATTTGTTCTATTGTATGACGATTAAAATCTCCTATTGAAAAAGAAATAGATTTGTATTGCACCTTCCCTTTATTTTTTACTTTGAAATGATATACTACCTTACTTATCCGTAACATCATTTGTTCCATCGTGTCAGTTGCTCTCAGCGAGTCACAAACCATCAACTTATACAACTCTTTAGGTGGAAATATTGAACTGATATGTACTTTTTCCCACAAAGCATAGATGTTAGTAAATCGGGCGTGAAATTGCTGAACGTAGGAGTCTGTCACACGAAGAAATTCTTGGTAAGACAATTCCCCCTTGAATTCTTCCATGAACAGGATTTTTTCTCCCAGATATGTATCTAGCCCTCCATTCTGATAGTCACTCCAGACATAGACGTTGCCCGCTCCATATTCATCCATCAAACGGATTTGCTGATAAGACTTCCCACTTCGAGAAGCTCCAACGTGATACACGACTTCCATACTTTCCTTAAATCTTGGAGTCGTTCGCAATCGCATTTGATAGTAATGTTCTTTTATCAATTTTGAAAATCGACGAAAACTCAAACTCTGGCTCATTATTTCTTCTGGAGTCTGCCCTTCTTCCAAAAGTTGCTCAATAATCTCAAGGTCTGTACGTTTGCCTTGTTTACTAGCTCTAATCTCTCCGTGAATCACCATGGGAACGACAATGGTATGTGCTTTTTCTTCATGTTTTCCTGTTTTATTGAGATATGCAAATACTTCTTCTTTTGTTCCTCGAGTCAGCTCAGCATGGATTGTGGGATAAAGTTTTTGTAAAGCTGAGAAGCGAATGGCTTGCTTACCTTCAAGAACCATATGACAATGATGAACTCCATCGTCACCGATTTCGTAATTAACGGCACAACTTCTGTCCTCACTATCTTCCATCCAAAAATCAATCAGTATTTCAATCATTCTTTTTGGTGTAAAAGGATAGCCTAGTTTTGGAAGTTTTTTTCTAAATTCTTCAACTCGCTTTCTAGTCTTGTCACTAAAACGTTGGTCTTCAAAAAAGTCTGTCTCAATATCGAATAACTTATCTACATTATTCAGCACACAACAGAATGAGTGTGCTCGATAAGTGCTCCTAATTCCATCCTCTTTTTCAAGAGAAGCAGTGGTGAGCCTGTCAGTTTTTGTCATAAATTCCTCCTTTGTCATTTTTTTGTGATGTCAACATTCATGCAGATAAATTGCATGTAATCACAGTTTTATGTAGCTTGTCATTGTCATCAATGTTAGCAGGGTAATACTAACCCTGACAACTTAGACAATACTTTTTATCTAACTCATTAAAAACTTCAGTTTCTCTACTAAACTCATTTGTTGAAGTTCTTTACGAATTTTACGCTTTAACTTCCGACGTTCTCGTTTAGTCTCTTGCTTCAAATCCTCTAATAAGTCTGTGAGTTCATCAAATTCTTCAGCAACTTTTGCATAGTCATCTCTTATAGACCATGAGTCTTCTGTTAATTTATCGTTTGTTATCAATAACTCTGCTATCTTACTTTCAAGATTCTGCTTATCTTTTTCTAGTTTTTCAAGCTCTACGTTTGCTGTTTTAATCTGATGTTCTTTATATTCATCTAAAGTAGCAACCTCACCAGTTGTCTTGATAACACCGATATATACAGGTGAATCTGTCTCTTCGTTCAATCCCAAAATAGTATATTGAGTTAGAGGTTGAAATTTCCCTTTGTTTTTAGCTAAATTTGCATATTTTTTGTCAAACTCTAACAATAATAACTTATCATCAAGAATCCCAAGGGCACTTCTCATAGACTTTGATGTAATTATATTAGCCATTTGTTCGTACCCTCACACCTTCTGCTTTTAAGACAAGTTTTAGAGTTACGAACGTAGAACCTTCTCGACTAGTGCCACGTACGTATCCTTCTAAACCTTCAAATACAATCTCATCAAAAGGAGCTAACTTAGATAAAATAGACAACTCTGACATTGGTTTATAAATCGCAACCACTTGTTCATTACCATCTTTATCCAATACAAAGATAGAAGTCCCAATAATCTTATCCGAGCCATACTCAGTCTTTGGTTTTGCCTCTTTAAACCTTAAGCTAGGACCTATGGTCTTAGTAATGTCAACAATAATTTTTGTATTCATGATAAATACCTGCTTTCTTTTGTTTTTTATCGCTTGTGCACATTTGATATATATCAAGAAGCTATCTTGTATAGTTTAAGAATATCATAGCCATTAAAACAATTCATTGGGTTTAATGTCGTACGACTTGGATTTTTGTTATCCCATTCATCAAAAAAGCATGCCCTTTTTTTGAAGTCTACGCCGTGGTATAATCAAGAAAAAATAATTAGAGGTAATCTAATATGCAAAAAACAATTCAAGAATTTCATCAAGAACAGCGTACTGAATTTTCAAGTTCATTAAAAAATTATCTGAATTACTTGCAGTCCATACTGAATTGTTCAATAACTGTTGTTGCGGAAAAAACAGGAATCAATCAAAACACTTTAAAAAGTTGGGCAGATAACACATTTATTTCCGAACCTAGTTTTGATGAATTAGAGACTCTTTCAGTATTTGCTTCTTATATTGAAGCGGAATATAAATCTCAGATGGACAAAGACAAAAATAAAGCTGTGTATCTGATGCATAAGACTAACAATAAATTCAATGACGAACTCTCTGACTTAACCCTAAAACTCAAAGAGAACTGCTATATCATGGCAATGAAACATCCTGATGTACTTACGGATTCCCACTTCACTGAAGCTCTTGATGAGTTCCTTTATCGTATTAAAATAAAGTATAAAATTTCATCGTTGAATGTTGCAAAAGAATTGGGAGTGTCTCAAAATAGTATTTCGAGCTGGAGAGTTGGTGCAGTTCCAAACTACAAAAACACAAAAAAACTTGCAGAGTTTGCAACTAAGATACTTTTTAAATTTAAACATAATTCTGTCGAAAGCGAGTTTGAAAAAAATACAGATAATTTTGTTCGACTTTGCTACTACAGAATGGAACAGCTAGATAGCATAAAATTTACTTTAGATACCATAATGATGGCCTACCCAGATAAACTAAAAATAGCTGAGCACGGGACATCAACCATACCTATCCTCTCTCCTATTAAGAAGGTAACCGATTTTGGAGTATTTGACGCTATTGTTGATGGAGTTACCCTTTTTTCAGATAATTCTGGAGTCTCAGAAAGAACAATAGCTAAACAGAATCAGGAGACGTTTGTAAAAAACTTTAATAAGCTTTTATGCTTCTTAGACAAGATAGTAAATAATAGTATATCTGACTATGAAGAACTTGGACTTTGTGATTTAGACGATAAGCTTTCTAAAATCAAAGTTGAGCAAAAGCAAAAATTACAGGATATCATGAGAAATAAACTTAATTATCGTAGCATTGACGATAATGGGAAGCCCCTATCTGTTCAAAGAGGACTTGCTGAATATCTTGATGTAGACATAGCACAAATTACCAATTGGAAAAATGGCGTTGACTTACCGACATTCTCTAATCTGTACAGTTTACAAAAATCATTCGGGTTTACTGGAAAAAGAGCTTTTCTAATCGCAGAAATATCTGATTCTCTCTTTTTAACAAAATTATGGAATCTTGTTCAACAAGATAGTTAATGCTCTGTAGTTATACTTTTCTCATTATTATCTGTTCTTTTCCCACGGCAAAGCCGTGAAGCTACATCACTTTATAAAAACTCAAAATAGTAAGAATGATGGCTAAAAACACTTAAATTGTAACTTTCTAAGATTTACCCTCACTCCCTTTGTTGACTCAATCAACTTTTTCTCCGTTCGTACGCTTGATTTCTCTCTGCCAACTCGATTCCTCTTGTTGGCGACGGTCAATTCGCACTAACGCTTACGCTCTCTCTTCGAAATACGTTTTTTTACGCCAACAAATTGCATTTGATAAATCTAAGTTCGCTATCAATTCAAGTGTTTTTATCTCTTTATTTCTAACCATTTTTCGGTTTTAAAAAGTTCTGTACCACAATATTATTCGTTGTTAAAATATCACACACACTTCCTAACAAAGCTATGTCTCCTAATGACCTTAAATTCTATCTTATATAAACTACCCTATACACAAATCAATCTAAAACTATTATCAGTTAAATTTTAGAAAGCAAAAAAAGATGAGTTCCGTCGCTCATCTTTTTTACTCTTTTGTTAACGTAATCTCATCTCTCGTATCCCCTGCTAAATCAGGTATTGTTACAGAATTTCCTGAAACTGAATATTTCAGCTCCGTTCCATTGCTATCACTGATAATCTGTTTGTCGGTATCAATGGTTACTTTCTCTGAATAGAGGTACTTCACATTATTTCCTCTCTCTGAAAGGAGATTGATATTAAGTATGTTTTCATCACCACTTACTTTTAGTTCATAATGCAATGTCAATTCTTCATCTTCGAATCCCATTTCAGAGCCATCAATACCGCTTTTTTCATATGAATATGTTCCTGATAGCTGACTATCATTAGTATTCGATTGATTACCACAAGCACAAAGGACAATTGTCAGCGTTAGAGTGAGTAGGGTCAATATTAGTTTCTTTATGTTCATCAGTCTGCTCTTTTCTTTAATTGTTTGAAATTAGATTTTCTAACTCTGAATCACTTGGAGCTGTAGATGGGTAAGTTTCAAATACTAGCTTGGGTACGATGTAGATATTCGCAAGGCTAGATAATACTATTTGTTCTGAAATAATCTCTTCTCCCATTAATTGGTCTTTAGTAATATCCCATAAAGAATTTCCGTAATCGCTTGATAGTAGGTAGTATTTAGAATCTAGCTCACTATTTTGCATTTTTTTAGCATAATCAGTTTGGCGATTTGCAAGAGCCAATGGAAGAATTTCTAGTTGAATAGACTCCCCAGCTGGTAAATCACTAGCAAGAGCAATCTGAGCGATTTTTATCCTCTCAGAACGTCCTGACAATGTGGTGTAGCCATATAGAGTGAAATATGTCCCGTACAAGTTGTTATTGTTTGAATTGGTTGTTGTTCCAATCAGTGTTTCATCATAGTTGTTAGTAACAGTAACTTTTAATCTTCTAGTTGATTCATCATAACCGTCAAGCGTGACTTTTAGCTTTGTCAATTCAGAAGGAAGATAGTCATTAGTAACATTTAGACTAGCCTGTCCATTGAAGATGTTGGTTTGATTCTCATTCCATGCTTTTTGACTTCGTTCTTCAATCTCATTATGGTAATTTGAACCATCAGTCTCAGCTACTTCTTCATAAAACTCCTTCAACCACTTATTTCTTTGCTCCTCGGAGATTGCATCCTTTGATGAAGAGGAGGTTTCAACAATCTTTTCAGAGGATTTTGTGGTACTTTCATTACTCTGACAAGCAAATAAGAGTGCTGTAGATGCCAATAGTGTAAAGCTCGCTAAAAATTTCTTTTTGTTCATAGTGTGTCTCCTTATTTATAACCAACCGTTTTTCTTCGCAATATCATCATAGAACTCAGAACGGTCATTCCTTCGTTTTAATTCTTCTGCCACTTTATTTTGAGCTTCGGTATTATCTCTAATGTTACGTTGCTCTTGCGCGTGTTGTTCTGCACGTTGTCTAGCCAGACGAGCTTCCGATTCTCTCGTCTCTTTTATAACAGCTTTCGATGCCTGCTCAACTCTTCTAGTCGATACTTCTATATCCCAAAGATTCAAAGCTTTTCCGATAGTCTTCGCTTGCCCATATTCTAATTTTTGTATGAGGAAATTTATGACTTCATCATTATTCCAATATTGATTGGGAATGGAAATGGTATTCATAATATTCATCATTTCATTTTGATGGTTCAGTAGTTGAGCTTCAGTGGATTTCAAGGTATTTTTCAGATTATCTACCTCTAATTGTTGTTTTCTACGCTTTCCAGGGACGAGAGCGTTTTTCTTTCGATTCTCTGGAATAACAACATTTTCATAGTAGATTTTATTTTTTTGAACCTGTCTGATACTATATAAAACCCAAACTATCAAAAGCCCAACCACAATCGGAACAGGAATTGAAGGTGGATAATAGATAAAGTCTTCAACCGCTTTTATTGGGATATAGAAGAATGTATCCTCAAACTCAAAATCTTGGAAAAGTATAAAAGTTCGAATAATTGTTTCTATAATGACACCAATAATAGTAACCCCTGCTAAGGCTAGTAATACAACTATAAGAAAGATTATAAACGTAATCAGGGACGGTAGATGAATCAGATTGAAAATAGTAAATCCTCTTGTTCGAATATCCCATTTAAAGTCCTCAAGAAATACTTTTTCATCTGAAATACCATTTAGAGAAACCTCAGCTTGAAAAATTTCTCTTCCAAGTTCTTTTATTCTATTTTGTGTTGAGGGGATTAGATTATTTTTTAATATTAAGTACCTTCTTAATGAATTAGCAATATCCATCTGGGCTCCTATATTTTAATTTTTATTACATTATAACGTAATAACACTAAGTTTGCAATGCAAAATGCAATGCATATTTAATGTGCAAAATGCTATATCCTAAAAACAAAAAGAGGAGAAAAGATATGGCATTTCAACTAAAATCAAATCGCAGAGAAACAGAAAATAAAACAATTCGTTTTCCAGTACCACTTATTGAAGAAATAGAAAAAGCAATTCAAAACAAGGATGTAACTTTTTCAAGTTTCGTGATTCAAGCATGTGAGTATGCATTGAGAGATATGGAAGATAAAAAATAGTATAGAAATAAGGAAATATTGATTGTTTCTAGAGTATAATATTGAGTAGTGAGAAAGAAACGAGGGAAAAATATTGGTCAAATCATATATCTCGGAATTATTACCAGCCAAGTATATAAAACGTCATCAATTGATGCTTTATTTGTATGACATTTTAGTTGATATATTGGTTAAAGCTGATAAATATAAATTGTCAAGTTTGTCTTTTAAATTTACTAATGAGATAGGTGAGAAATTTGACCTTTTTGATGAGTTAGAGAGACGAAAGGATATAGAAATTTCTGAAAAAGTCTTTATCCCTCATATATTCTTTTCAATTCTACGAGACTTAAATTACTATCTTTTTGAATCACTGAGCTGTATAGAGAGGGGAAAGGTAACGGTTGCTTTTTCACTTGCTAGGAAACCTTTACAGGATAATTTATTCTATTTAAGTTGGATACTAGTTCAACCATACGAATTTTTAGGAAAAGTGCAATATGCAAGCCCTAAGGAATATGATGTTAGTGATTTAAAAGGAAAGAAAAATTTTGTTATTGATTTATTCTCAAAAGCGAAGGTATTAGTTCAATCTAAAAATAGTTCACTGGATTTTAGTCAAGAATTACTAAATCCAGAATTATTGTATGATGTAATATACAATCGAAAGGCTGAAAATAGTTTGACTAGTGCATTTGATAAATCAATTCATTTGGTGACTAGAAATAAAAATTATCCTACTGAGAAGCGGAATCTTAATTTTATATTTGCAGATGATGAAATTTGGGATGATTTCTGGAATTTGTACTACGAAAAAATTCCATATATTCTAATCTATTTGGTGGAGGTTATTGTTGCTATTTTTGAAAAATATGTAGATATAGACGAGAAAACATCAGAGTTTAATCGATATATCAGAAATTTGAAGATAATATTAGCATTATCAGAGGATGATAATAAAGAATTAGAGAGCATTTTTGATTTAATATTTAGCAGTGAACATCTTAGTATGACCTGTGATGAGTGTAGCAAACAATTTGAATTCAATATAGCTTTAGTAAATGAAATAAGAGAAGATTATCTTTATACTTGTCAGAAATGTGGGTTTATAGAACGATTAGGACAATATTTTGTGAGTGACGAATTGTTAAGTAATCGTAGAAAAATTATGATTGATAATTCAGATGCTAAGAATTGGAAATTAGTTAAGTAAAAGAAGGAGGATTATTTATGGTTAAAGGAATACTTATTAAGGTTCCAGAACTTTTTACGGATGATGAACAACTAGAAATTCAGGAAAAGTTTAAAAGTAAGAATATAGAGGTAATTTTTTTTGATAAGAGTCAAATTCAAGCTTCGTTTGATTCTTTTATTGAATTAATATTAAGTAGAGAGTTTGTAGAAATGCTTGTTTTAGGGCTAACTGTGGACATATTAAAGGAACTAGTTTTTAAGATTGTTGGCTCAATTAAAAAGAAAAAAGTAGTAATCATTGATTCAAATAAAAAAACAAAACCTGCTAAACTAACTATAAAATCCACAACTGATAAAGGTACAATATATTTAGAAATTCCAAGTGAGATTTCTGATAAAGTCTATCAAGAGTCTATAGAAAAAATAGTAGATGCCAAAAAAATTCTTGATAATAGTAGTGGAAAAGGGATTGACGACTTATTTATTGTAGAAGATAAACCTGGAAATTTATCAATTATGACATTGAACGAGTATATTATTTATCGTAAGAATCAAGAATAAAAGGAACACTTCATACGAAGTGTTCCTTTCATTATCTGCATGTTCTACTTAAATTTTATCATCTAAAAAGTGTAGAGAAAAATGTAGAGATTTGACTGATTTGTACTGCAATGTAGTGAAATTCACAATTTCAAAAATCGCTTTAAATCAATGTTTTGACGTCTAATGACGTGTAGTGAACCCCTTACTTAACTTCAGTAAAAATCACGTGCTTACGCAATTTTGGTGAGTATTTTTTCAATTGAAGACGGTCTGGAGTGTTACGTTTGTTTTTTGAAGTAAGGTACAAACGCTCACCAGATTCTTTGTGTTCAAGTGTAATATTTACGCGCATGGTATCTCCCTTCTATTATTCAGCTGAAGCAGCCTTAGCGATTTTACGTCCTTTGTAGTATCCTTTCAAAGATACACGGTGAGAACGTGAGTAATCTCCAGTAGTTTCATCAAATTTCACAGTTGGAGCTGCTACTTTATAGTGAGTACGACGTTTGTTTTTCTTCGCTTTTGAAGTGCGACGTGCAGGTACTGCCATTTCTTTCTTCCTCCATTAAATGTCAGGGCCAAGCCCCTTTTAAATCTAAAATAATGCGTATGACTTTCGCCAACTTTAACAGTATAACAAAAGTTTTTTGTAAAGTAAAGTTACTTGACAGATTTTTTTCACTTTTTTGGCAAATAGCAGAGCATTTATGGTAAAATAAGGAGGATTGCAAGGCTCGACTGGTAGAGTTTGAGCCCTTATGACCTAATTTGGAAAGGAATAAGCACAACTTCGAGCGACATAAGTTGGCTTTATACACTTTATTATGAAACTACAAAAACCAAAAGGAACGCAAGATTTACTACCACAGGAATCAGCCAAGTGGCAGTATGTGGAAAATTTTGCTCGTAGCATTTTCAAACAGTACAATTACGCAGAGATTCGCACACCGATCTTCGAGCATTACGAGGTGATCAGCCGTTCGGTTGGCGATACGACGGACATTGTGACCAAGGAGATGTACGATTTCTATGACAAGGGCGACCGTCATATCACCCTCCGTCCAGAAGGGACGGCACCGGTTGTTCGCTCCTATGTAGAAAACAAGCTCTTTGCTCCAGAAGTACAAAAGCCAGCTAAGTTCTATTACATGGGCCCAATGTTCCGCTACGAGCGTCCGCAGGCAGGTCGTCTCCGTCAGTTCCACCAGATTGGTGTGGAGTGCTTTGGTTCCAATAATCCAGCGACAGACGTGGAAACCATTGCTATGGCCTACCACTTCTTTGAGGAGCTGGGGATCAAGGACATTCGCCTCCACCTCAATAGTTTGGGTAATCCCGAGAGTCGTGCCGCTTATCGCCAGGCCTTGATTGACTATCTGACGCCACTCAAGGACCAGCTATCTAAGGACAGCCAGCGTCGCTTGGAAGAAAATCCCTTGCGTGTGTTGGATTCCAAGGAAAAAGAAGACAAGGTAGCAGTAGAAAATGCACCGTCTATCTTGGATTACTTGGACGAAGAAAGTAGAGTCCACTTTGAAGCGGTTAAGACTATGTTGGACAGCCTAGGTATTGCTTACACCATTGACACCAACATGGTGCGTGGTTTGGACTACTACAATCACACCATTTTCGAGTTTATGACAGAAGTGGGTGGTAACGACCTGACCATCTGTGCCGGTGGCCGTTATGATGGTTTGGTGACCTACTTTGGTGGACCAGAAACGCCAGCCTTTGGCTTTGGTATGGGGATTGAACGTCTGATTCTCGTACTTGAAAAGCAAGGCATCGAGCTCCCTCTCGACACCCAGTTAGATGTTTATATCGCGGTTTTAGGTCAGGAGGCCAATAGCGGAGCGTTGGAGTTGGTGCAGGCCATTCGCAAGCAAGGTTTCCGTGCAGAGCGTGACTATCTGGACCGCAAGCTCAAGGCCCAGTTTAAGTCAGCAGATGTCTTTGGAGCCAAGGCCATCATTACCCTGGGTGGTAGTGAAATTGAATCTGGACAGGTTGTGGTTAAAAATAACCAGACAAGAAGTCAAGTTGAAACAAGCTTGGAAGAGCTCAAAACAGATTTTGCAAGTATTTTAGAAAAATTAGAGAAGTAGTAGTCTAAGCTGCTTCTTTTTATTTTAGAAAGCAAAAAAGAAGCGATTGGATAATCACTTCTTGAAAATAGTGGAGAACGCATTAGTGTGAGTGGCAGAAGTCTAAGACCATGCGACCTTGGATAGTACCTGCAGCCATTTCATCAAAGACGGCTTCGGCATCTTCGACTGGACGTTTTTGAACGACTGGAACAACCAAGCCCATAGCACCGAAGTGGAAGGCTTCTTCTAGGTCTTTACGAGTACCAACCAGAGAGCCGACAACCTTGATACCATCTAGTACAGTCTTGACAATGCTGAGGTCCATGTATTCAGATGGAAGTCCAACAGCCACGACATAGCCACCTGCACGAACGCTGTCAATAGCCTGGTTGAAGGCAACCTTAGAAACAGCCGTTACGACAGTTGAGTGAGCACCGCCACCAGTTACTTCCTTGATATAGCCAGGCACGTCTTCCACTTCAAGACCATTGATGATGACATCTGCACCGACTTCCTTGGCTAATTCCAATTTGTCATTATTGATATCTACAGCAATAACGTGGGCATTGAACACTTTTTTAGCGTATTGGACTGCAAGGTTGCCAAGGCCCCCAGCACCGTAGATGACAATCCATTGGCCAGGTTCCAAGTGCGCTTCTTTGATAGCCTTGTAGCAGGTTACGCCAGCACAGGTGATGGAGCTTGCTTGAGCTGGATCAAGACCTTCTGGAACTTTTACTGCATAGTCTGCTGTTACAATACATTGCTCAGCCATACCACCGTCAACAGAGTAGCCTGCATTTTTTACGGTACGGCAGAGAGTTTCGCGACCGGTTGTACAATATTCACACATACCACAGCCTTGGAAGAACCAAGCAACGCTGACACGGTCGCCGACCTTCAAGCTGGTCACATCAGGAGCGATTTCTGTAACAATACCGATTCCTTCGTGACCAAGAACGCGACCAGGAACCTTACCAAAATCACCATTGGCAACGTGGAGGTCAGTGTGACAAACACCACAGTACTCAATTTGGACCAAAGCTTCGCCAGCTTCAAGTGGACGAAGTTCTTTTTCAACAACGACAACACCAGTAGATTCTGGATTAACAACAACTGCTTTCATGGCAGACCTCCTATTTATTGCAGCACATTTTTTAAATGTGTTAATATAATTTATTTTTTGTTAATAATATCACAAAAACAAAAATAAAGCAAGTATATCAATAGATTTAAATTAATATCTATAAATGGAAAAAACCAGAAATTTATCCAAACTTTTTCAAAAAAATCTATTTACATGGAAGCGTTTTCTTGATAAACTAGTATCGTAAATGTTAGAGAAAGAATAAATGATAAAGATTTGTCTTACTTTATGTATTTTTCGACCAAACAAAGCAGAAACAAATCTGAATGTTTTCTGAAAACAGGAAAAAGTAAGCGCTTTCCAAAACAAAACAGAAAAAATGTGAAAAAATTAACAATTTCTCTTTACAAATAAAATAAAAAATAGTAGAATAACATTGTGAAAAAGTTAACAAATAGTTAGCGAGTATATTTGGAGGAACACAATGGCTGATAAAAAAGTAGTATCACCAGAAGAAAAGTTGGTAGAAGCGCGCAAGCACGTCGATGAGCTTGTTCAAAAAGGTTTGGTTGCTCTTGATGAGTTCCGTAAACTTGGTCAAGAAGAAGTAGACTATATTGTAGCGAAAGCTTCGGTTGCAGCCCTTGATAAACACGGTGAATTGGCAATGCACGCCTTTGAAGAAACCAAGCGTGGTGTATTCGAAGATAAGGCGACTAAAAATTTGTTTGCCTGTGAGCACGTGGTTAACAATATGCGTCATACAAAAACAGTTGGTGTCATCGAAGAAGATGACGTTACGGGCTTGACTTTGATTGCTGAGCCGGTCGGTGTTGTTTGTGGTATCACACCAACAACAAACCCAACGTCCACTGCTATCTTCAAATCCTTGATTGCCTTGAAAACACGCAACCCAATCGTCTTTGCCTTCCACCCATCTGCTCAAGAATCTTCAGCTCACGCAGCGCGTGTTGTCTATGAAGCAGCTGTGGCAGCTGGTGCTCCAGAAAACTGTATCCAGTGGGTAACAAAACCATCTATGGAAGCAACATCTGAGTTGATGAAACATGATGGTATTGCGACTATTCTTGCAACTGGTGGTAACGCCATGGTGCGTGCGGCTTACTCTTGTGGTAAACCAGCTCTTGGTGTAGGTGCCGGCAACGTTCCTGCCTATGTTGAAAAATCTGCAAACATCCGTCAAGCTGCTCATGATATCGTGATGTCTAAGTCATTTGATAATGGTATGGTCTGTGCGTCAGAACAAGCAGTTATCATTGATAAAGAAGTTTACGATGAGTTTGTAGCAGAATTCAAATCTTACAAAACTTACTTCGTTAATAAGAAAGAAAAAGCTCTTCTTGAAGAATACTGCTTCGGTGTGAAAGCTAACAGCAAAAACTGTGCTGAAGGTAAATTGAACGCAGACATCGTTGGTCGCCCAGCTGCATGGATCGCTGAGCAGGCCGGCTTCTCAGTGCCAGAAGGTACAAACATCTTGGCAGCTGAGGTTGCTGAAATCGGTGAGAAAGAACCATTGACTCGTGAGAAATTGTCACCTGTTATTGCCGTCTTGAAAGTTGATGGTCGTGCAGAAGGTCTTGAAGCAGCTCGCCAAATGGTTGAATTCCACGGTCTCGGTCACTCTGCAGCTATTCATACGGAAGACGCAGAATTGGCGAAAGAGTTTGGTACAATCGTACGTGCTATCCGTGTTATTTGGAACTCTCCATCTACTTTCGGTGGTATCGGTGATGTTTACAACGCATTCTTGCCATCATTGACACTTGGTTGTGGTTCTTACGGACGCAACTCAATCAGTGATAACGTAAGTGCTATGAACTTGCTCAACATCAAGAAAGTAGGAAGACGTAGAAATAATATGCAATGGTTTAAAGTTCCTTCTAAAACATACTTCGAACGTGATTCTATCCAATATCTCCAAAAATGCCGTGACGTTGAACGTGTCATGATCGTTACAGACCGTGCCATGGTAGAACTTGGATTCCTAGATCGTATCATCGAACAATTGGACCTTCGTCGTAATAAAGTTGTTTATCAAATCTTCTCAGACGTTGAGCCAGATCCAGACATCACAACGGTTTATAAAGGTACAGAATTGATGCGTACTTTCAAACCAGATACAATCATCGCACTCGGTGGTGGTTCACCAATGGATGCTGCCAAAGTTATGTGGCTCTTCTACGAACAACCAACAGTTGATTTCCATGACCTGGTTCAAAAATTCATGGATATCCGTAAACGTGCCTTCAAGTTCCCAGAACTTGGTAAGAAATCTAAGTTTATCGCGATCCCAACTACATCAGGTACAGGTTCAGAAGTAACACCGTTCGCCGTAATCTCTGATAAAGCAAACAACCGTAAATACCCAATCGCTGACTACTCATTGACACCAACTGTGGCAATCGTTGACCCAGCACTCGTATTGACAGTACCTGCACACGTTACAGCGGATACTGGTATGGACGTATTGACTCACGCTACAGAAGCATACGTTTCAACAGTAGCCAACGACTTTACAGATGGTTTAGCACTTCAAGCTATCAAACTAGTATTTGAAAACCTTGAAAGCTCAGTGAAGAATGCTGACTTTGTATCACGTGAGAAAATGCACAACGCATCAACTATGGCAGGTATGGCCTTCGCCAACGCATTCCTAGGTATTTCTCACTCAATGGCTCATAAGATTGGTGGACGTTTCCATACTGTTCACGGTCGTACAAACGCTATCTTGCTTCCATACGTTATCCGCTACAACGGTACTCGTCCAGCTAAGACAGCTACATGGCCTAAGTACAACTACTATAAAGCAGATGAAAAATACCAAGACATCGCTCGTCTTCTAGGCTTGCCATGCTCAACACCAGAAGAAGCTGTTGCAGCATACGCACAAGCAGTTTACGACCTCGGTGAACGCATCGGTATCCAAATGAACTTGAAAGCACAAGGTATCGACGAGAAAGAACTCAAAGAACACTCTCGCGAATTGGCTCTTCTTGCCTACGAAGATCAATGTACCCCAGCTAACCCACGTCTAGCAATGGTTGACCACATGCAAGAAATCATCGAAGATGCCTACTATGGTTACAAAGAACGTCCAGGTCGTTTGAAATAATCCTATTCCGTCGTCTTTCGTCGTTAGATTTCCTCGGTGAACTATAGTTCTACCCTCGTCAATCTGCCTAGAACGACTTAGGACTAGAATTATTTCGGTCGTTCGCCTTGTCTCGTTTAGAAAATCATTCCTTGATGGTTTAGCTTCGCCTTTGCCGCCTAGACTCTCTTAGGAAAAACTGATTTTAAAATGCATATGCAAGTGTTTGTTAACAAATCATTTCTTAATAATCCTTGTATAAACAATTGGATTAGCCTCCAAAACTTTCTCAAACACCAGCTTACGTGAGTAGGTTGGTGTTTTTGTGCATGAATAGTTGATTAATAAATGTTGATAAGGGAAAGGTCATTGCGAAATCTGACTTTACTAGTCTATATTGGTAATTTATGCGTTTGAAGTTGTGTTGTATGTTGGGGTAGAAAATATCCATAGGGACAGGGTTCTCTAGCAATTGAAAAAATGGTATACTAATACTAGTTTTTAGTAAATTGAGGTAATGATGATGTCAGAGCAAGCACAAAGACAGGAACTTCACCGGAAAATATGGGCGATTGCAGATAAGGTACGAGGAGCAGTAGATGGTTGGGATTTCAAACAGTACGTCTTGGGAATTCTGTTCTACCGTTTTATCAGTGAGAATTTTAAAAATTACATCGAGGGTGGAGATCCAGATGTAGATTATGCTAATTTTCCAGAGGGGCAGATTACAGATGTCATCAAGGATGATGCAGTCAAAACCAAGGGATATTTTATCTATCCGTCGCAGTTATTTTCAAATGTGGTGAAACAGGCTAGAGGTAACGAAAATCTCAACACGGAGTTGAGGAAGATTTTTGATGCCATTGAGGATAGTGCGATTGGCTATGACAGTGAGCATGATATCAAGGGCCTCTTTGATGACGTTGACACGCGGAGTAACCGTCTGGGCAATTCTGTTGCGGAAAGAAATCAGCGTTTGGTGGATATTTTAGAAGAGATTGCTAATCTTGATTTTGGGGATTTCGAGGATAACAAAATCGACCTTTTTGGTGATGCCTATGAGTTCTTGATTTCAAACTATGCCTCGAATGCTGGTAAGTCAGGCGGGGAATTTTTTACCCCTCAAAGCGTGTCCAAGTTGCTGGCTAAGATTGTCATGCTGGGAAAAGACGAGAAAAACAAGATTAACAAAATTTACGATCCTGCATGTGGATCGGGATCGCTCTTGCTTCAAGCTAAGAAACAGTTTACTGAACATATCATCGAGGATGGTTTTTATGGACAGGAAATTAATATGACCACTTATAACCTGGCTCGTATGAACATGTTCCTTCACAACATCAACTATGATAAATTTAGCATTGAGCGTGGCAATACCCTGCTAGATCCCAAACACGGCAACGATAAACCCTTTGATGCCATCGTATCAAATCCTCCTTACTCCATCAAGTGGATTGGCAGCGATGATCCAACCTTAATCAATGATGATCGCTTTGCACCAGCTGGGATTTTGGCTCCAAAGTCCAAGGCTGACTTTGCCTTCATCATGCACAGTCTTTCCTATCTTTCGTCAAAAGGCAGAGCAGCCATCGTGACCTTCCCTGGTATTTTTTATCGTGGAGGTGCAGAGCAAAAAATCCGGAAGTACCTAGTGGATGGAAACTTTGTTGAGGCTGTCATTCAGCTACCGGACAATCTTTTTTTTGGTACCTCTATTGCTACCTGTATTCTCGTTTTGGCTAAAAATAAGAATACGACAGATACACTCTTTATAGATGCCAGTCGGGAATTTAAAAAAGAAACCAATAATAACATCTTAACCGAAGACAATATCCAGAATATTTTAGATGGATTTGACAAGGGAGAAGATAAGGAATATTTTGTTTCAGTTGCATCACATGAGAAGATTGTCGAAAATGATTACAACCTGTCTGTTTCGACCTATGTAGAAAAGGAAGATACGCGAGAGAAGATTGACATCGTTCAGTTGAACAAAGATATCGCTGAAACTGTGAAGAATATTGACCGTCTACGTGCTGAGATTGACAAGATTGTGGAGGAGTTGAGTCATGACCAATGATATCATCATCTACACAACAGATGACGGCAAGGCGTCAATCGAACTTCATCTGGACAATGGAACAGTCTGGCTGACCCAGTTGGAGTTGGCGGAACTTTTTCAGACTTCCAAGCAGAATATCAGCAAGCATATTAAGGCTATTTTTGAGGATGGCGAACTTGATGAAAAAGTGGTTGTCAACTATCAGTTGACAACCACTCAACACGGGGCAATGGCAGGAAAAACCCAGAGCCGAAAGACTGCTTACTACAACCTGGATATGATACTGGCTATCGGCTATCGGGTACGGTCACCTCGTGGAGTACAATTTCGGAACTACGCTTCAACTGTTTTAAAAGAGTACTTGATCAAAGGCTTTGCTATGGACGATGACCGTTTGAAAAATTTGGGCGGCGGGTCTTATTTCAAGGAACTCCTTGACCGCATTCGAGATATTCGTTCAAGCGAAAAAGTGTTTTATCGTCAGATTTTAGACTTGTTTGCGACCTCAAGTGACTATAATGCAAGAAGTAGTGAAGCCCAGCAATTTTTTGCAACGGTGCAAAATAAGTTGCATTATGCCATTCATCACCATACCGCAAGCGAACTGATTTACACTAGAGTAGATAGTGAGAAAGAATTTATGGGCTTGACGACCTTCAAGGGTGAATTGCCAACCTTTTCGGAGGCTACGGTTGCCAAAAATTATCTGACCGAGCAAGAGTTACAAGGTCTCAATCAGTTGGTATCGGGGTATTTGGACTTTGCCGAGAGGCAGGCCCAGCGTCAGATTGTCATGACCATGGCGGACTGGATCCAGCACGTGGATCGGATTTTACTGGCAACGGGTGAGGACCTCCTGACCCATGCAGGAACTATATCCCGCGAGCAGATGACGGAAAAAGTCAGTCAAGAGTACCGAAAATATAAAGCCAAGACCCTCAGTCAAGTTGAAAAAGACTACCTAGCCCACCTCAAACACCTAGAAAAAACAGCTCAAGAGGGGGAGAAAAAATGACAAAAATAGAAGAAATGTTGGCTGACCTCTGCCCTAATGGCTCAAACAGTCAGGGGAGTGACTGTTTGAGGTGGGAAATAAGGCAAAGTCATAACTTTGCCTCCTTGCAACGACAAAGTGGGCGAATGAAAGGATGCTAGTATGAACCAAATCGAAAAGATGCTACAAGATTACTGTCCAAATGGAGTTGAGTGGAAAGAGTTGGGGGATAGAGAGGTTGCAAAACTTTCTCGTGGGAAAGTGATGTCTAAACAGTTTTTAGAAGAAAATAAAGGCGTGTTTCCAGTTTATTCCTCCCAAACTGCAAACAGTGGCGAGATTGGTAAAATTTCAACATTTGATTTTGATGGCGAATACATAACATGGACAACTGATGGTGCAAATGCTGGTACAGTATTTTATCGTCAAGGAAAATTTAGTATCACTAATGTTTGTGGTTTAGTAGATATACAAAATGATAAATTACTTACTAAGTTTGTTTATTATTATTTAACAATTACAACTAAAAAATACGTGTCTTCAGGTATGGGAAATCCGAAACTGATGTCAAATGTCATGGCGAAAATCAAAATCCCTATCCCCCCGCTAGAAATTCAGGAAGAAATTGTGAAAATACTTGACAAATTCACTGAATATGTTACAGAATTGACCGCAGAATTGACCGCAGAATTGACCCTCCGACAGAAGCAATATAATTATTTTAGAGATTATTTATTGAACTTTGATAGTGATAGTTCGGGGGGGGCGAACAATAAAGTTTATCAGGTTGAGTGGAAGACGCTGGGGGATATTGCAAAATTGAAAAATGGAAAAGATTGGAAAAGTCTTTCTGTTGGTGATGTTCCGGTCTATGGTAGTGGTGGTGCGATGGGAGAGTTCGTCTCAGAATATGCGTATAATAAACCGACTGTCTTAATTCCCAGAAAAGGGTCGATATCTAATCTATTTTATCTCGAAAAACCTTTTTGGAATGTTGATACGATTTACTATACTGAAATTGATGACAGTCAGGTTGTGCCAAGATATTTATATTATTACTTAACTACCATTGATTTGGAGAGTATGGCAACAAATCCAACAAGACCAAGTTTGACCCAAGCTATTCTGGATAAAATCCCCATCCCCGTTCCTTCTCTCCCTATCCAACAACGCATCGTCCAAGTTCTTGATAACTTCGATGCAGTTTGTAACGACCTTAATATCGGACTGCCCAAGGAGATTGAGTTACGCCAAAAACAGTATGAATATTTTAGAGAAAAACTCTTGACATTCACCGCCGAAGGCGTGTACACTGACAGTACAGTACAGTACAGTACAGACAAGACCTGATTAGGCTCTTAAACTGGGTCTTTGGTCCGATACGGGGAGAGTTGGGGGCAATTTGCACCTTTACTCGTGGAAATGGCCTTCAGAAGAAAGATTTTACAGAAGAGGGTTACCCCGTTATTCATTACGGACAGATTTACACTCGCTATGGCTTTTCGACGGATAAGACAATCTCTTTCACTGACCAAAGCGTCTTTGCTAAATTAAAGAAAGCTCAGCCGGGTGACATTGTCATGGCAACGACTTCTGAGAATGTCGAAGATGTTGGAAAAGCAGTCGTATGGGAAGGAAATGAAGAAGTAGGGATTGGAGGTCACTCTTGTGCTTTACAAACTGAGCAATCGTCAAAATTTCTGGTCTATTATTTTCAATCCAATGATTTTCAACGACAAAAAGAAAAAATGGTTGTTGGGACGAAAGTAATTGAGTTGTATCCTAAAAATATACAGAAGATGCTTATCGTCTTACCATCTTTTTCAACTCAAAAACGCATCGTTGCTATCCTCGACAAATTTGATGAGTTGACGACCTCGATTTCTCACGGTTTGCCAAAGGAAATTGAGTTGCGTCAGAAGCAGTATCAGTATTTTAGAGATACCTTGCTCAATTTTCCCAACAAATACGAATAAATAGGATGAGAAACAAAGAATTGTGGTTCAACTGCAATTCTTTTTGATTTGAGAGGATATTGTTTTACATATAACAAAGAATAATGTAAAATAAAATTACCAAAAAGGTAATTTTGGTAGAGATTGCGAAAGGAAATTGAATGCAAATCCAATATAATAATAGAACAGTTGAAAAGCAGTGTACAAATTTGAGGATAGCAAAGAAAGACTTTTCAGATAAGGTTGCCAAGAAGTTGCACAAGTTGGTCAATTTTATTGAGAGTGCTGACAATCTCGCTTCCGTAATCGCATTTCCGACGTATCATTTTCATGATTTAAAAGGAGATAGAGAGGGAGAATATGCTCTGGATATTGACGGTCGTAGAGGTTCTTACAGATTAATCGTCTGCTTTGATGAGGAGAAAGATACTGTATTTTCCAATGCCCAGAGTATTAGAATAATTCAAATTGAGGAGGTAAGTAATCATTATGGTTCATAACATTCAAAACTATAAAGATTTAATCGCTTTCCATCCAGGTTCTTATGTTGAAGAGATAATAGAAGACTTAAATATGTCCCAAGAAGAGTTTGCGATTCGTTTAGGGACAACCCCAAAAACAATCAGTAAATTGGTAAATGGTGAAATTTCAGTCAGTAAGGATCTTGCTAATAAACTATTTAAATTAACAGGGGTATCAATTCTTACTTGGTTAAATCTTCAAGCGAGCTATGATGCAAAGGTTCTTGAAATAGAGGAACTTCAAAATCAAGATGAAAAAGAGATTTTGAAGTTGATTGATTTTGATTATTTCAAAAGACACGGCTTTGTTCCACCGGGAAGGTATAGCTTGCTACAAAAAGTGGCTGAGTTGAGAAAGCTTTTTCAAATTTCAAATCTTACATATCTGAGTCAGTTCAATCAGCTTGTTAGTTATCGAAATACAAAAGGTTTTGATGAGCGTTCGGTGGTAAATTCAAATGTTATGCTTGAGTTGGCTATAAAATTATCAAAAGATGCAACTGACACAAAGTTTAATAAGTCAAAATTAGTAAAAATACTACCAGAACTACGAGAGATGACCTTGAAAGATGGTGGAGAATTTTACCCGATGTTACATTCAAAATTATTGGAATGTGGTATTTGTTTGGTCGGACTTCCAAAATTAAAAAATGCCAATCTGAATGGTGCGACCAAGCGATTTAAAAATGGTAGTGTATTATTGTTGTTAACTGATAAAAATAAGCGTTCAGATATTTTTTGGTTCTCATTTTTCCATGAATTAGGTCATATTTTACATAATGATTTTTACTCGGATTATGATGATAGGGATGCTTATGAAGAAAAAGAGCAAAAAGCGGATCAATTTGCTCAAGAATTTCTTATTCCTACGAACGAATATGAACAGTTTGTAGCAGAAAAATCTTTTGATAAATCATCCATCATTCGTTTTGCTCATGAAATCGGTATCCATCCAAGTATTGTTTTGGGAAGACTCCAAAAAGAAGGATTTGTAGAATACAGTCAGTATCAAGAGCTAAAAATTAGTTACAATATCATTATCAGAGGAAATGCGGTATAAATCATTTTGAATACAGTGCGAGGATGTTTCAATCCTCGTTTTTTGGTATAATCTAGGTATAAAACAGTATTCATCATGTCAACTATTTTATAAGGAGCAACCATGACTGATATTATTCAAACAGACCCGATTATCGAATCCAATAACTTCATCGTTTTGGACAAGTATGTGAAATCAGTGCAGCCAGGTCATTATCAGACAGAAGCTGATTTGGAGAAGGAGCTGATTGCGGATTTGCAGCAGCAAGGCTATGAGTATCTGAACTATTTGACCACTCCTGAAGCATTGCTGGGAAATCTTCGGACGCAGATGGAAACGCTCAATCGTGTCAGCTTTACAGACGCAGAGTGGCAACGGTTTTTGGATGAGTATTTGAATAAACCAAGCGAGAGCTTGATTGATCGGACGCGTAAGCTTCATGATGATCATGTCTATGACTTTATTTTTGATGACGGGCATATTCAAAATATCTACCTGTGGGATAAGAAGAACATCAGTCGAAATAAATTGCAGGTCATTAACCAGATGAAACAGACGGGAACGAGTGCCAATCGGTACGACGTGACCCTCCTGGTCAATGGGTTGCCTCTGGTTCAGATTGAGTTGAAAAAACGCGGAGTTGCCATTCGGGAGGCTTTTAACCAAGTTCATCGCTACAGTAAGGAAAGTTTTAACGAAGAAAATTCTCTCTTCAAGTACCTGCAACTCTTTATTATTTCAAATGGGACAGACACCCGCTACTTTGCCAACACGACCAAGCGGAACAAGAATTCCTTTGATTTCACTATGAATTGGGCCTTGAAGAACAATAATCCGATCAAGGATTTGAAGGATTTCACAGCAACTTTCTTGAGTAAGCAGACCTTGTTAAATGTCTTGATAAACTATTCCGTTTTTGATACCAGTGATACCCTGCTAATCATGCGTCCTTATCAGATTGCGGCGACTGAGAGGATTATCTGGAAAATTCGCTCTGCTATTGCTTCAAAAATCAAGAGTGGGCCAGAAACAGGTGGCTATATTTGGCATACGACTGGATCTGGAAAGACCTTGACTAGTTTTAAGGCGGCACGCTTGGCGACAGAGATGGACGAAGTGGACAAGGTCTTTTTCGTAGTTGACCGCAAGGATTTGGATTATCAGACCATGAAGGAGTACCAGCGGTTCTCGCCTGATTCGGTTAATGGATCCAACAGTACTGCAGGGCTCAAGCGAAATATTGAAAAAGATGACAATAAAATTGTGGTGACCACCATTCAAAAACTCAATCATTTCATGACAAGTGAGCAGGAGCACGAAATCTATGACAAGCAAGTGGTTTTCATCTTTGATGAGTGCCATCGCTCGCAGTTTGGTGAGGCTCAAAAACGCCTGAAGAAAAAATTTAAGAAGTATTGTCAGTTCGGATTTACAGGAACACCGATTAAGGTGGAGAATGCTTTAGGTGCAGAAACCACTGCCTCCGTCTTTGGAAAAGAGCTCCATTCTTACGTGATTACGGATGCCATACGGGACCAGAAGGTCTTGAAATTCATGGTGGATTACAATGATGTCCGTCCACAATTCAAGGCCTATGAAACAGAGCAGGATTTGGAAAAGTTGAGTGCTGCTGAGACCAAGAAAGCTCTTTTGCACCCAACTCGAATTTCAGAGATTTCCAGTTATATCTTGGAGCATTTCAATCAAAAAACACACCGACAATCTGGAAAAGGCTTTAATGCTATGTTTGCCGTTTCGAGTGTTGAAGCTGCCAAAGCCTATTACCAGGAATTGCAGGAGCAGCAAGTCGGACGAGAAAAGCCACTAAAAATTGCGACGATCTTCTCTTTTGCAGCTAATGAGGCCCAGGTTGCGATTGGAGAAATTGATGATGAGAATTTTACACCGAACGACCTACCCGACCTCAGTAGTAAAGAGTTTTTAAGTCGCTGTGTAGAGGATTATAACCGACTGTTTCAGACTAACTACACCATCAACGGCAATGATTTCCAGAATTATTACCGTGACTTAGCCAAACGCGTGAAGACGGGTGAAGTCGATTTATTGATTGTAGTGGGAATGTTCTTGACAGGTTTTGATGCTCCTACTTTGAATACCTTGTTTGTGGATAAAAACCTGCGTTATCATGGACTAATTCAAGCCTTTTCACGAACCAATCGGATTTATGATGCGACCAAGTCCTTTGGTAATATTGTGACTTTCCGAGATTTGGAGAAAGCGACGACAGATGCTATCAAGCTCTTTGGAAAAACGGAAACAGCAGAGGTCTTGTTGGAACGCTCCTACACAGACTACTTGGAGGGTTACGACGATGCTGGTGAGCAGAAAGCCGGCTATTTGGCTGTTGCCCAGGAGCTCCTAGAGCGTTTTCCAGATCCAAGTGAGATTGTTAAAGAAAGTGATAAGAAGGCCTTTGTAGACTTATTCGGGAAGTTTTTGAAGCTGGATAATATTCTCCAGAACTACGATGACTTTGTGCGTTTACAAGCCGTTCAGATGCTTGATTTTGAAAATCCTGAGGAAGTAGCTACTTTTCAAGCCAAATACCAGATGGATACTGAAATCATGGAAGAACTGGCTCAGCTTCCTATACCGACAGTTCGGGAAATTCAGGATTATCGTTCTGCCTACAATGACATTAGAGATTGGTATACCCATGAACGCCAAAATCAGCAAGACAGCAAATCGAAGGTAGATTGGGACTCAGTAGTCTTTGAGGTCGAATTGCTGAAATCACAAGAAATCAACCTAGACTATATCTTGGAGTTGATTTTTGAAACCAATAAAACAGTATCGGATAAGGACACTTTGGTAGAAGAAATCACACGGACCATTCGTGCCAGTCTTGGTAATCGAGCTAAGGAAGATCTGATTGTGAAGTTTATTCACCGAAGTGATTTGGATAGTTTTGTGGATAAGACGGACATTATCGAAAAATTCTTCCTCTTTGCACGGGAGGAACAGAAAAAAGAAGTTGCCGAGCTTATTCAGCAAGAAGGCTTGAATGAAGAGAGTGCCAAGCGGTATATTCAACTTTCTTTGAGGAGGGAATATGCCAGCGAAAATGGGAATGCCCTCAATGAAACCTTGCCGAAGATGAGCCCCCTAAATCCTCAGTATCATACGAAGAAGCAGACTGTTTTCCAAAAAATTAGTGCCTTGGTTGAAAAATTTAAGGGGATTGGTGGAAGTATTGACTAAGAAAACCGGACAAGCGTTCGGTTTTTTGTTTTATCTTGCCAATTTTCTGTTAATTTAGGTGGGTTTTATGGTAGAATAGAAAAAATAGATTTTTGCGGAGAATATTATGACACTAGTTTATCAATCAACACGTGATGCAAAAAATACTGTATCGGCTAGTCAGGCGATTTTACAGGGATTGGCGACCGACGGTGGTTTGTTCACACCGATTTCTATTCCAACAGTTGACTTGGATTTTTCTGTTTTGAAAGATGCTTCTTATCAAGAAGTTGCCAAGCTGATTTTGTCGGCTTTCTTGGACGATTTCACGGCAGACGAGTTGGACTACTGTATCAACAACGCCTACGACAGCAAGTTTGACACGCCAGTTATTGCCCCAGTTGTTAAGCTCAAGGGTCAGTACAACTTGGAGCTCTTCCGAGGCTCAACCATTGCCTTCAAGGATATGGCTCTGTCCATCCTCCCTTACTTGATGACGACTGCTGCTAAAAAGCATGGTTTGGAAAATGAGATTGTCATCTTGACCGCGACTTCAGGCGATACGGGCAAGGCGGCCATGGCTGGCTTTGCGGACGTTCCTGGCACGCAAATCATTGTCTTCTACCCACGTGACGGGGTGTCTAAGGTCCAGGAATTGCAAATGACCACGCAAACCGGTGCCAACACGCACGTAGTGGCCATTGACGGAAACTTCGACGACGCTCAGACAAATGTCAAGCATATGTTCAACGATGAGGCCCTCCGTGCCAAATTGGCGGCTAAGAAACTCCAGTTTTCATCTGCTAACTCTATGAACATCGGCCGCTTGGTGCCACAGATTGTGTACTATGTCTATGCCTATGCTCAGCTGGTCAAGACTGGCGAGATTGCGGCGGGTGATAAGGTCAACTTCACCGTTCCAACAGGAAATTTCGGAAATATCTTGGCAGCTTATTACGCCAAACAAATCGGTCTGCCAGTTGGCAAACTCATCTGTGCGTCCAACGACAACAACGTCTTGACTGACTTCTTCTCGACAGGCGTTTACGACAAGAACCGTACCTTCCGCGTGACGACTAGTCCGTCCATGGACATCTTGGTGTCTTCTAACTTGGAGCGGTTGATTTTCCATCTCTTTGGCAATGATGCTGCAAAAACAGCCGAGCTCATGGAGGCCTTGAATACGGTTGGTCAGTATGATATTCAAGGGGCTGACGCGGATATCCTCTCTCTCTTTGCTGCCGCCTTTGCGACAGAAGAAGAAACGGCTGCGGAAATCAAGCGTGTCTATGACGAGTCAAACTACATTGAAGATCCACATACGGCTGTTGCCTCAGCTGTCTATAAACAGTATGTGGAGCAAACAGGAGACCAAACTCCGACAGTGATTGCGTCAACTGCTAGTCCTTACAAGTTCCCTGTGGTTGCGGTTGAGGCTGTGACAGGCCAGTCAGGCTTGACCGACTTTGAAGCCCTTGCAAAATTGCATGAGATTTCAGGTGTAGCCCTGCCACCAGCTGTGGACGGCTTGGAAACAGCACCTGTCCGTCACACTACCGTTGTTGCAGCAGCAGCAATGCAGGCTGAGGTGGAACGCTATTTGGGTGTTTAATTTCGATTCATTTTATGACAAACTGCTCATTTTGAACAGTTTGTTTTCTTTTTGTTGTTTAAATTAAAATTTACAGATAATTCAAAGAATGATATACTATATAGGAATACTTGTAGATGAGGTGGCGTATGGCACAAGAACAGGAGAAAATCTCCAGAGAAAAGAAAAAAGCCCTCTTGAAGCGGCTCAAAGAACGCATCAAGCCCAAGATGAAGCTGGTCTATTTGGCAGCCTTTCTATCCTGGGTCCAATTTTTGATGAGGATTATTTCCTTTTATCTGATTGCTAAGGGTTTTGTGACCTACTATGAGGGCGGACAGGTTGATTTAGTACAGTTTGTCCTCATCTTGCTAGGTCTCAATGCCTTTGGATATGGTGTGGCTCTGATTGCCAAACGCTTACAAGGAATAGGCTCCCAGTTTGCTCGGGATTCGCTTAAGCAGTCTTTCTTTGAGGCTCTCTTGGCCAAGGACGGTCAGTTTGAGTCAAAAGCGACAGCGGCAGATGTCTTTAACATCGCTTCACAGGGGATTGATAGTCTGGATACCTACTATTCCTACTACATGGCATCTTCTCTGCGGACCCAGTTCAACTGTGCGACGGTTCTCTTGCTGGTCTTTCTGATTTTCCCGCTTGGCGCAGTCATTTTCATCTTGGCTCTGCCTCTGATTCCCATTTCCATTATCGCTATGCAGAAGCGGTCCAAGCGGATCATGAATCGCTACTGGGGATCCTACATGGATGTGGGCAATCTTTTCCTGGACGACCTCAAGGGGCTTAATACCCTTTATTCCTATCAGGCGGACGCGACTTATGAGAAGACCTTCAATGAGCAGGCCGAGGACTTCCGCGATGCGACCATGGAGCTACTCAGCTTTCAGCTGCAAGCGGTGGGCTACATGGATGCGGTCATGTATCTGGGGATTGGCTTGTCTGGTTTTGTGGCGGTCAATAGCCTAGCGGCAGGCAATCTCTCCCTCTTTAGTATGCTTTTCTTTGTCCTCATTGCGACGGAGTTTTTTGCACCCATACGGGAGCAGGGCTACGGTATGCACTTGGTGATGATGAATACCAAGATGGCGGATCGCATTTTTGGTTTCTTGGACAGTATGACAGCGGAGCAGGAAATCGATTCTGTCCATGTGCCTGCTTTTGACAGTCTGAAACTGGAAGATTTGGCCTTTGCCTACGGAGAAAAGCCAGTCTTAAAAGATATTTCTATGACCATGACAGCTGGAAAGGTCTATGCCTTGGCGGGCGAGTCAGGGCAGGGGAAAACGACCTTGGCCCAGCTGCTCTTGGGACGCTTGCGGGCGGATAAGGGAGCTATTTACTTGGGTCAGCAGGAGATTTCAGGTATCAGTCAGCTTTCTCTGAATGAGCAGGTTCTCTATGTGTCGGGTCAGTCAACCCTACTCAACCAGTCTATCTATGATAACTTGCGGATGGCTTGTGACTGGTCCAAGGAGGACATCTTGGCCTGGGCGGATCAGCATGGGGTCTTGCAGTTTGTTAAAAATCTGCCAGACGGTTTGGATACGATTGTGGGTGATGACGGTGCTTTCTTGTCGCCTGGTCAACGCCAGCAGGTTATCTGTGCCCGTGCGGTCTTGGCTAAACGCTCCCTTTATATCTTTGACGAGGTGACGTCCAGCGTCGATCAGGACAATGAAGGCTTGATTTACGATTTGATAAACTTGGTGGCAAAAGATGCGATTGTCATCATCATTACCCATAAGATGAAGCAGGTGGAGCAGGCAGATGATATTCTCTTCTTGTCTGCGGAGGGAGCTGTGACAGGCAACCATGCCACGCTTTATCAGACTAGCTTGGTCTATGGTCAGCTGGTTGATCAACAAAGAGAATTGGAGGAAGCCGTTTATGGATAAGAAAGAAATGCCAACAAGTGTGCTGATTCCGAGACTCTTGGGCTCGATGAAACACCTCTTGCCACGGATTGCGGTGGCGGTTTGCTTTGCGGTCTTGGGACAGGTGGTGACCATTGCTATTCCAGTCATCTTGGTCTATCTGGCTTTTGCAGCCCTTACTGGCAATCCTGCTCCGCTATGGACCTTGGGAATCCTCATTCTCCTAGCTCTTTTACGTGGTGCCTTCCGCTATGGTGAGCATTACTTTGGTCACTATGTGGCCTTTCATACGCTGGCGGCCTATCGTCGTTTGATTTTTGCAAAACTGCGGGCCTTGGCTCCTGAGAAATTGGATCGGCAGGACAGTGGTAGCCTGCTTAAGATGATTGGGGAGGACATCGAGGCCTTAGAGGTTTTCTTTGCTCACACCATTGCCCCCATTTGTACAGGGATTCTGGTGGCACTTGGTCTGACAGTCTATTTCGGTCTATCCAGCTGGGGTTTGGCTTTGCTGGCTCTGGTGACCTATGCCATTTTGGCGATTGCTATTCCAAATCAGTTTGCCAAGCAGCTGCAGCCCTTGCTCAAGGAGCAAAATGCTAGCCGTAAGGGCTATGTGTCCTACTTTATTGAAAGTCTCAAAAGCATGAAGGACCTCATGCAGTTCCAGCAGACAGATGAACGTTTTGCCAATCTGACGCAGAAAAGCCAAGAGGTCAATGGTCAGGAGAGAAAGGTCGCCCAGACCAACTTCATGCAGTATGCCGTCTCCTTCTTGGTGGTGGGCTTGTCTATCATGGGCTTTGCCTGGCTGGTCTTCGACTTGGTTAGCAGTCAGAGTTTGGACTTAGCGACAGGAGTAGCCCTGCTGGTTTCTTTCACTAGCTCCTTTGCTCCCTTCTTGGAACTCAGCCGTCTGCCTCTTGGTTTCAAGCGAGCCATGAATGCTGGTCGCAACATCTATGCTCTTTTGGATGAAAAAGAAGCAGAGCGAACAGGTGACTTGGTTGAGGTCAGCGTGACGGACATTGTTATCGAGCAACTGGACTTCGACTATGATGACCGTGAAACAGGGCTCTATCGGAACCTGTCTGTCCAGTTTGAACAGGGTGGTATTATTGGTTTGGTCGGTGAGTCCGGTGCAGGAAAATCCACCTTGATGAAACTAATCATGCGGTGGTATGACTGGCAAAAAGGTCAAATCCGCCTGTCTGGCTTGGATAGTCGGCAGGTAGATAAGGCACATTTGCAGGGGTCTTTTGCCTATGTACCACAGGTGCCACAAATCTTCCGCCAGACCATTCGAGAAAATCTTGTCTTGGGTCGGACAGATGTGTCGGATGAAACCATCATGGACTTGGCAGAAAAATGTCACATGAAAGGACGGATTTTGGCAGCACCGCAGGGCTTGGATACGCTTGTGGAGGCCAGTGATTTTTCAGCAGGAGAGGGGCAACGCTTGGAACTCATGCGAGCCCTGCTCAAAAATGCGGATTGCTATATCTTTGATGAGCCAACTAGTAACCTAGATTCGCTCAATGAAGCCCGCTTTATCCAACTGGTTAAGGAACACTGCCAGGGCATGGTCTTCTTGATTTCTCATAGAAGCTCGACCATGGCTTGTGCGGATACCATTTTCCGCTTGGAAGACGGACAATTAGTAAAGGAAAAATAAATGAAGAAATTACAAGTAAAAGATCTGATGGTAACAGGGGCTTTTGCTGCCCTCTACTTTGTTTGTGTTGGTCTAGGAACCTTGTTGAGCTTGGTTTTTGATCGCTCGGGTAATATGATGTATGCTCCAGCTTTTGCAGCCCTCTTGGCTGGTCCAGTCTATATGCTCTTGATTGCCAAGGTTGGCAAGTTTGGTTCAATTAGTCTGGTTGGAGCAGTAATGGCCTGTTTCTTTTTCCTATCAGGCTATATGACAGCGGCCTTTCTCCCAAGTTTGACCTTTGGTTTTTTGGCAGAAATGGTAGCGAAGTCAGGTCACTATAAACAAAAATGGACCAATCTTTTTAGCTATATCATTTTCTCTTTTGGAAACTTAGGACCTATTATTCTTATGTGGTTCATGCGAGATGCCTATGAGGCCAATCTTTTGGCACGTGGAAAATCAGCAGAATACATCGCTCGTGTCATGCTTGATTTCACTCCAGAGAATGTACTATGGTTGTCAACGACCATTATCTTAACAGCTCTTATCAGTGGTTTGTTTGGTCAATATATGCTTCAGCGCTATTTTAAACAATCAGGTTATCTTTCATGAAATTAGATGCTCGTACAAAAATTATTCTCGTCATCTTCACTAGTTTTACCTATGGGATGAGGCTTACAATATTAGAAAATGCAGTGCTGGTCTTAGGCCTTAGCCTGCTTTTCTGGTTTTCTGGAAAGCGGAAAATGGCCATAATGAGTCCGATAGCCTATTCTATTTTTTGTCTGTTGTCCTATATTACATTTTTACCAGCATGGCTGACGCATTTGTTGCTTGTATTGACCTATACATGGCCTCCGCTTTTGGCAGGACATCTATTACTGATGACGACAAGTGGTTACGAACTCATTCATGGCTTGCGGAAATGGCGCCTACCAGAGGTATTTCTTTTGACGTTGGGAGTAATGTTTCGTTTCCTACCTGCCATTAAACAGGATGCTCGTACGATTTGTGCCTCTTTGAAGGTTAGAGGAATTTTTTTACGGAAGAGAGATGTGGTTTGTAAGCCACTCCAGTACATGGAGTTTTTCTTGGTTCCCTTGATGATGTCTCTCTTGCGAACAGCTCAGGAACTGACAGTAGCCAGTCTGACAAAAGGTTTGGCTGTATCTACGAAATCACCTGCATATATTCGGTCGTCTTGGACCGTGCTAGATTGGAGTCTTTGTTTATGTTGTCTCGGTTTTCTGATTCTCGTCCGGCTGTGACGGTAAAAAATGTAGCATTAACTTATTCAGGAGCAGATAAACCAGCCTTGCAGATAGAGGATCTGACCATTCCAAAAGGCCAGTGTGTTGTTTTATGTGGGGAGAGTGGCTCTGGGAAGTCTAGTTTTCTCAAGGTGTTAAATGGTTTGACGCCAGAATATTATCCTGCTCAGCTTTCGGGAAAAATTTTCTTAGGGGACTTGGATTTACAAAAATCTAGTCTGGAAGAAATATCTCGGCACATTGCTTCAGTCTTTCAGCATCCGTCTACTCAATTTTTTCATAGTCAGGTCTTGCAGGAATTGGTTTTCCCTTGTGAAAATCAGGGTTTATCAAGAGAAGAAATCGAGAATCGCCTGGCTTGGGTTATGGAATTATTTGGTTTGGCTTCTCTTAGCCAGCGAACGATTTCCAGTCTATCAGGTGGTCAGCAACAACGTCTAGCCTTGGCCGTTACAGCCATGCAAGGGACAGATGTCTTGGTTTTAGATGAGCCGACTGCCAACCTAGATCAGGAAGGGATTGCGATTGTAAAGGACATCTTGAAAACTTTAAAAAGCCAAGGCAAGACCATTATTATTGCCGAGCATAGACTGTCTTATCTCAGTCAGTTGGCAGATCGCTATTTATATTTTCAAGATGGGCAAGTGGTGACGGATTATCTAGCAGATGAGTTTTTAAGTCGGACAGAAGAATGCCGTCAGGATATGGGACTGCGTTGTTATGACTCGGCGCCTTATGGGCGGGCAATAGCGGAGCTGGCAGACCAGTTTGTTAATGATAAAGAGGGTTTACTTGTTGAAAATTTATCGGTAAGTCAGAAAGAGAATACCCTCTACGAGATTGAAAAACTCTGCTTGGCACCAGGACAGGTGGTGGGTTTGGTTGGAGCGAATGGTTCTGGAAAAACAAGCCTTGCTCGTTATCTGGTCGGTTTAGTGGAAGATAAGAAGAGTAGGATTTCTTGGCAAGGTCAAACCTTATCTAGTCGGCAGAGATTGGAAAAAACAGCCTTTGTTATGCAGGATGTTCGACTCCAACTATTTGCGGAAAGTGTTGAGCGAGAACTTACTCTTGGAAGGAAAAATAGAGCTGTCGATGAACATTTGGTAGCTCGTTTTGGTCTATCGGATTTGTTGGAGAGACATCCGGTCAGTTTATCGGGTGGTGAACAACAGCGCGTGATGATAGTAGCTAGCTTACTGGCAGATAAGGAAATTTTCATTTTTGATGAACCGACGAGCGGCTTGGATTTGAGACGAATGCAGCAAGTTGCTTCCGCTTTAGTAGACTTAAAAATGAAGAATAAGTTGGTTTTGTTAATTTCTCACGATGAAGAGCTATTGAATCTGGTTTGTGATAAAATAGTAGATATTAAACAGTTGAAATAGAGATTATGAACAAACAAACCTATAAAGAAATTTTAACCATTGCCTTTCCAGCTATGGGGGAAAACCTTCTCCAGATGTTAATGGGGGTAGTAGACTCTTATCTAGTAGCCAGTATTGGCATCGTAGCCTTGTCTGGAGTTTCCCTTGCTAATAATATTTTAGCCGTCTATCAGGCGGTTTTTATTGCCCTAGCAGCAGCGGTGTCTTCTCGTTTGGCTCAGGCTTTGGGTGAAGGGGGTTCAGAAGGCATTGGAGGAACTGCTAGTGAAAGTGTCAAGTTTACAGTTTTTATCGGTCTCCTTTTAGGAATTTTTTCAGTTCTGGTAGGTCCAATAGTACTTACTAGCTTGGGGGCAGAGTCAGAAGTGGTACAGGCTGGAGGTCTTTATTTGATATTGGTTGGTGGGGGAGCACCTTTTTTGGGACTCATGACAAGTTTGAGTGCAATCTTACGAACCTTGGGGGAACCACGTTTTCCTATGTATATCAGCCTGCTCTCAAATGTTCTAAATGCACTATTTTCGGCATTTGCAGTCTTTGTGCTTCATGCAGGTGTAGCTGGAGTTGCGATTGGCACGGTCTTATCGCGGTTGATTGGTTGTAGCCTGCTTTGGTCTCGCTTACCAATTTCTTTAAAACCATGGATCTGGTCCTTTGATAAAGAACTGCTTAGACTTGCCCTGCCAGCAACCGGTGAACGGTTGATGATGCGGGTGGGAGATGTGGTAGTCGTAGCTTTGATTACCAGCTTAGGGACAGCGACGGTAGCTGGAAATGCGATTGGAGAAACCCTGACGCAGTTTAACTATATGCCGGCTTTAGGGATTGCTACCGCTACAATCATCCTTACAGCAAAACACAGACAGGATAAGGCTATGGTTCGACATATTTTTCGAACAAGCTTTAGCCTTTCTTTGCTGTTTATGTTTTTGGTGGCTGGTGTGACTTATTTTGCGGGGCCTTTCCTAATCAGTCTTTATACTAAGGATATTCAAGCAGCACAAGCTAGTCAAACAGTATTATTTTATGCCATGTTGGGAGTTCCCTTTACAGCTGGCACTCTTATTTTGACAGCTCTTTGGCAAGGTTTGGGAAATGCTAGATTACCCTTCTATGCCACAACTATCGGTATGTGGCTAGTGCGGATTGGCATAGCTTATTTACTTGTAACATTTTTTAAAATCAGTTTGTCAGCCATTTGGATTGCAACGATTTTAGATAATGCCTTCCGAGCAGGGGTGCTATTTTTTCAGTATAGGTATTCAAAACAAGAATCAATTTAAGATAAGGCTAAGAAAATTTTCAGTTTCGTTTAAGCTTGTAGCTATATACTATATTCAAGCTAGAAATAGCAAACAACTTTTCTTTTTCATATAATCTCCTAGAAAACAGTCGACCACGGTCGGCTGTTTTCGTGTTTGGGTGCAATTAGTAATTTCATAGTCAAGAAAATATTTTCAGAAAAACTTTTTGATTTTCAGTTTCGTTTAAGTTTGTAGCTATATACTATATTCAAGCTAGAAATAGCGAATTTCTTTTTCATATAATCTCCAGAGAACAGTCGGCCGCGGCCGGCTGTTTTCGTGTTTCGGTGTGCTTTGAAAGTAATATTCGTTCATCTTTTCACCTAAAGGTATCCCTATCTCTAAGTCGCAAGCGACAAAGAGCTAGGTATCATATAATCTCCAGAGAACAGCTGACTGCGGTCGGCTGTTTTCGTGTGTTCTATTCTTATGTAAAAATGGTATAATAGTAGTGATTGTATAAGGAGAAAAGTATGTCGGTAGTAGGAAAAGCAAATGGAAAAATCATTTTGATGGGCGAGCATGCGGTGGTCTATGGGCAACCAGCAATTGCTATGCCTTTTTCTGCTGTTGAAATTATTGCTCAGGTAACCGCTCAAGGGGAAGCGCTGACTGTTGCTTGTGACTTCTATAAAGGCTTAGTTCACAAGATGCCAAAAATCTGGGAAAGCCTCAAGCATGCCATCCGTTTCTCGCTCTATCGTATCGGAGCACCGACAGACCCAGCTATTCATATTGAGATTAGTTCCACCATTCCTGCCGAGCGCGGCATGGGCTCCAGTGCAGCCGTTGCAGTTGCGGTGGCGCGCGCCCTCTTTGCCTACTATAAAAAAGAACTGACCGACAGCGAGCTCTGGGACATCGTCCAGTCTTCGGAAAAAATTGCCCACGGTAATCCCTCGGGCATCGATGCGGCGACCACCAGCGGCAAGTCTCCCGTCTTTTTTATCAAGCACCAGCCCATCGAACCTTTTGAGCTGAAACTCCATGCCCATTTGGTAGTGGCTGATACAGGCGTGACGGGAAACACCTTAGAAGCCATTTCAGATGTGGCTGATTTGTTGGAGAAAAAGCCAGAGGCTATCAAGCTAGTAGAAGAACTGGGGAACTTGACCCGACAGGCCAAGGAAGATTTAGCCACAGACCAAGCAGAGCTTCTAGGCAGCAGAATGAACCAAGCCCATACCCTCCTGCAAAAATTAGGCGTGTCTGATCCTAGCCTGGATAAGCTCGTCAGCCTTGCCCAAGAAAATGGAGCCCTCGGAGCCAAATTAACTGGTGGCGGACGAGGTGGTTGCATGATTGCCCTGGCAAGAACAGGCCAAGATGCTCAAACTCTTGCTCAAATTCTTACCCAAGCAGGCGCCCGCCAAACCTGGATACAGTACTTAGGAGAAACCAATGACTAAACAAACAGGCATTGCCCGTGCCCATACCAATATTGCCTTGATTAAATACTGGGGAAAACGCGATAAGGAATTATTTCTACCTATGAATTCCAGTTTATCCCTAACCCTTGACGCATTTTATACGGATACCAAGGTTGTTTTTGACCCAGAATTAACTGCTGATGAGTTCTATCTCAACGGAATTTTACAAAAAGAAAAAGAAATTTTAAAAATTTCTCGATTTTTGGATTTGTTTTGCGAATATATAGGTGAAAGGGCATTTGCCCGAGTGGAAAGTCTAAATTTTGTTCCGACTGCGGCTGGTTTGGCCAGCTCCGCATCAGCCTTCGCAGCACTTGCTCTGGCAACAGCGACAGCCTTGGATTTAGATTTGTCACCTGCCACCCTATCAACCCTTGCTCGCAGGGGTTCTGGCTCTAGCACCCGTAGCCTATTCGGTGGATTTGTTGAGTGGGACATGGGAACAGGTTCGGAAGATTCTATGGCTCACCCCATTGACGATGCGGATTGGGATATCGGCATGGTCGTCTTGGCGGTCAATACCGGACCGAAAAAGATTGCTAGTCGAGAGGGAATGGACCACACGGTTGCCACTTCGCCATTCTACTCAGCCTGGGTAGATACCGCCAAACAAGACTTGGCTGACATCAAGGTAGCCATTGCCAGCCGTGATTTTGAAAAACTTGGTCAGATTACAGAGCACAATGGCATGAAAATGCATGCAACAACGCTCTCTGCCAATCCACCCTTTACCTATTGGTCAGCCGATAGTCTAGTAGCTCAAGAGGCAGTCCGTCAGGTTCGTGAAGCAACTGGCTTATCAGCCTACATGACCATGGATGCAGGACCAAATGTCAAGGTCCTCTGTCGAGCAAGTCAGATGGATGAGCTAGTAGCTGGATTGGCCAAAGTCTTCCCAAGAGAGAAAATCATCACCAGCAAGCCTGGTCCTGCTGCCTACGTCCTCAGTGAAGACGAGTGGCAGACCTCACAAGCAGCGTTTGAAAAGGGCTTGTAGCATGAAAGTACAAGTAAAGATACCTGGAAAACTCTTTCTAGCAGGGGAATACGCAGTTGTCGAAGCTGGCTATCCTGCGGTGATTGCGGCCCTTGACCAGTACCTGACCGTCACCATTGAAACAAGTGACCAAGGCAGTCTTCATTCCAGTCAAAAGGCGGACCTCTATCTGACCTGGGAGCGTAAGGAAGGTGTCGCTCATGTCCAAGATGACCATCCCTATGCTCTGATTGAGACAGCTATGCAGATGACCGAGGAATATCTGACGGCCAAGGGCTATGCTTGTCATGGAACCTATAGCCTATCTGTTCAGTCCGACCTAGATGACCAGGTCTCTGGTGCTAAATATGGTCTGGGGTCGTCAGGGGCAGTAACGGTTGCGACGGTCAAGGCCCTGTTGACCTATTACGGTCATCAAGCGGATGCCCTCCTGACCTACAAGCTGGCAGCCCTGACCCAGACCAAGCTAGGCATGACAGGTTCCTTTGGGGATTTGGCTACTTCCAGTTTCAGTGGCTTGATCGCCTATCATTCCCTGGACCGTTCTTGGCTTTTAGGGAAAATGGCAGAGCTGTCCCTACTTGATGTGGTGGAAAGTGATTGGCAAAGTTTGTCTATCATACCTATCCAGTTACCCAAAGGTCTAGACATCTTGGTGGGATGGACAGGATCGGCGGCTTCGACGGACAGGCTGGTTTCCAAGATGGAAGACCAAAAAAGTCAGGCTGAAAAAGAGCAAATTCACAGCCAGTTTCTAGCCGACTCTAAGACCTGTGTAGAGCAGTTGATCCTAGCCTGTCAGACAAATGACTTGGTATCAGCTAGACAGGCTATTACTCAAAACCGCAAACTCTTACAAGACTTTGCGAGAGGAATGGGTTTGGTCATTGAAACGCCTCAACTGAGTCAACTCTGTGACCTGGCCCAGACTTATGGAGCGGTTGCCAAATCATCTGGTGCTGGCGGAGGTGACTGCGGCATTTGCTTGGTAGACAGTAAGGAGCAAAAAGTAGCGATTGAGAAGGCTTGGCAACAAGCCGGCATTCTTCCACTCCAACTAAAGATCACAAGTAGAGAATAAGGAGAACCCTATGTTTTATCTAGGAGAATTTGGTTTAGACCGCAAGGATCAACACGTTGGCTTGGCCAACCAACAATATAGTGCCACACCGGCCAAGGACTTTACGGAGACCTTGTTTGTTCATCATTCCCTGCCTCAAACCAAGGTGGATGAAGTGGATATTTCGACCAGCGTAGCTGGTTTGGACTTTGCCTTTCCTTTCTTCATCAATGCCATGACTGGTGGAAGCAAGAAGACGCGGGAAATCAATCGCCTATTGGGAATTATGGGGCATTTTGGGAAGATTGCTCTGGCTTCTGGTTCGGTCAGTGCGGCGATTAAGGATCCGTCTGTTGCGGAAACCTTCTCCGTGATGCGTCGGGAAAATCCTTACGGGATTATCTTTGCCAACCTAGGTGCCCATCATAGTGTGGAGAATGCCAAGCGAGCGGTGGATTTGTTGGAGGCCAATGCCATTCAGATCCATGTCAATGCCCCTCAGGAGATTGTCATGCCTGAGGGAGACCGTGACTTTACTATGTGGTTGAAAAATATTGAAACCCTTGTACGTGAGATGGAAGTACCTGTCATCGTCAAGGAAGTTGGTTTTGGCATGAGCCGTGAAACAGTAGCCCAGCTGGCTTCTGTCGGTGTGCAAACTATTGATGTATCTGGTACTGGGGGGACGGATTTCGCCAAGATTGAAAATGCCCGCCGTACCTTCAATGATTATACTTATCTAGAAGGTTGGGGTCAGTCAACTGTGACTTCCTTGGTAGAGGCTATGTCTGTTTCTGAAGAAGTTCGCCCAAGCCTGATTGCATCTGGTGGTATTAAGACGCCACTAGATATTGTCAAATCATTGGCCCTCGGTGCAGACCTTGTCGGTATGTCCAACCATTTCCTCCAGTATGTCAAGGATGGTAAGGGGCATCGTTTTGACGACGGCTTGCAGGCTATTAAGGTCTATCAATGGCAGATTGCTGAAATCATGACCATGTTGGGAGCTAAGAATATTGCAGATCTTCGCAAGAAAGATTTGGTTTTGGCTCCAAATGTACAAAACTGGTGCGAAGCGCGTGGGATTGACTGGAAAGCCTATGCCCGTCGGTCGCAATTGATAAAATAAGCAGACAAACTCGCGAAAGCGGGTTTTTTTGATGGCGTAAATTGGTAAACGGTAGGCACCAACTGTCATTCAACTTTTTCTGCCAGAGGTCTATAATCTGTCTTGTAAAACAAAAACAACTCAATTTTGCAGGGGTATAATCTTTCAATATTCGGCAATGAGTTACAGAAGGAATATCATGTCAAACAACACAGCCATACTCTTAGGTGCAACAGGTGAGGTGGGTGGTCATCTCTTGCAGGAATTGGTGACTAATCCCCACTATCGAAAGATTTACGTTTTGGGGAGAGCTTCCATAAACAAACTCCCAAACTACCAGAAAATTGAGAAAATCATCATCAACTTTAACAAGCCCATTGTCAACCAAAGTATTCTAATCGGAGCGGATGTATTCTGTGCTATCGGAACAGGGGAGAGGCAAGATTTTGAAAAGGTGGACTACGGGCACGCCTACGGTTTTGCAAAACTCTGTGCAGGCAAGGTCAAGAGCTTTAATCTAGTATCTGCCATGGGGGCAAACAGCCAAACGTCCTACAAGTACCTGCAAGTCAAGGGACGCTTGGAGCAAGACCTGCTGGCACTAGACTTGGGCAATCAACGTTTTTACCGTCCGTCTATGCTCATCGCCCCTCAGCGGAAAAACTTGGACTGGAGTGAAGCTGTCTGGATAAAGATTTTCCAAGTCATCTCACCAGCCCTAGTCGGTCCCATGGCAGGCTGGAAAGGCATGAAAACAGCTGACCTGGCACGGAGCATGGTCACAAATGCCCTCTCTGAAAATCCCCAAACGGTTTACCTCCATGCCGATATGATGGCGACACGAAGCTAAAGGAATCCCCACGTGAACAATCACGTGGGGTCTTGTTTTTCTATTCTGCCTGTTGTTGATTGAGTTGCTGACTGGCACCAAAGCGAACATTAAAGATGAAATTGGCAAGCTCCTCGGCTGTCATGGTCGGGTGCTCTGTCCAATATTCAATGATACCAAGCAGCATGGACATAATGCTGTATGAAAATAATTCCCTAGTCTGAGAGGAGAGACGCTGGTGTATATAGGGGTGCGACCGAGTCTCAAGTTCAATCATGAATTTCAGCAGTTTGTTACTAAATCCGAGATTGGCCTGATAGGAGGTCAATACTTGGAGTCTGTCGAGTTGCTGGTGGAAGACCCTTAAAAATTCCGTCAAGGCCTCTATTATAGAGGTTTTATCCTCTCCTGTCACAAAGGTCTCTTGCAAACTGAGTTGCAATCTCTGATGAGGTTGGACGAGGCTGGCAAGCACATCCCCTTCAATACTTTCCAAGATTTCCCACTTATCAGCGAAATGCCGATAAATTGTGACACGGTTGACCCCGGCTGTGTTGGCAATGTCGGTCACATTGATGGTGTGGATACTTTGCTGTTTCAGTAATTGAACAAGCGTTTCCTTGATGGCTTGCTCTGTTTTTTCTCTTTTTTGTTGATAGACCATGAAAATGCAACACTCTCTTTCATTTTGTAGTTTTATTCTACCATATTTCCGCTTATAATGGGACTATCAACTGAAAAGGAGTGTTGAAGATGAAATTATTAATCATTGGGGCAACAGGTCGGACAGGTCAGGAGTTAGTCAAGCAGGCTCTGGCACGTGGAGATGAGGTGACTGTCTATGTCCGCAATTCCCAGAAATTACCAGCTGACTCCCGCTTGACGATTTACCAAGGTCAGCTGAGTGAAGAAGACAAACTAAGACAGGCTATGACAGGGCAGGACGCAGTCTTGCTCACGCTGGGAAACAGCTTTGCCAATCGGAGCCAGCCTTTCTTTGAAAAGGTTATGCCGACCATTATTGCCAGCATGAAGCAGGCACAGGTAAAACGCCTGGTCAGCCTGTCCTCGCTAGGTGTTGGCTTGACCTATTCCAATACCCGCTACCCTTATCGCTTAGGTGTTCGTACTTTTCTAAAAGGGAATCATCAAGACCACTGGTTAGGAGAAAAGGAGCTGATCGATTCTGGTCTGGACTGGACTACCGTCCACCCAAGTCCTCTTTTTGATGGAAAAAAGACAGCTCGACCAAGTTACCAACTTGCCCATACAGGCTACAAGGTACCAGGGATAGCCCGCACCATGCGAGTAGATGTAGCAACAGTCATGTTAGAGGTTCTGGAAAAACCAGAGACCTACCAGCAAGCCATCGTCATGTTTTCCCAGATGGAGGTAGGCCATGAATGAGATTGAAAGACTTTACCATTATCTCCGAACCAGCCAGTTTGCCCTTGCTGTAACAGGGGCAGGCATTTCCAATAGCTCTGGTATCAAGGATATGGACCAGATGGATACATTAGAAATCTTGCAAATGTCCTTTGAACCCTTAGTACGCCTCCATCCCAAGAGGAGTTATCGACTGCTAGAAAAGCATTTTTTACAGCCCATATCAGAGCACGGTCCTAGTATGACCCATCAAGTTTTAGCTGATTTGGAAAAGAGGGGGCTACTAAAGGGGATTGTTACGACCAATATTGACCACTTGCATAGCCTAGCAGGCTCGCAGCATGTGGCTGAGATTCAGGGGAGCTACGCTGTCAATCAGTGCCGTAAGTGTCAGACTGTTTATCAGGGGCTGGAGATTTGGCAGCAGGGGCAAGTTCCTCGCTGTCAGCAGTGTGGAGGCTTGATAGAAGCTTTTCCTGTCTATTCGCATGTGGGGGTCTACGACCAAGCTTATCAAAAAGCCTTGGAGTGGACAAGGAAAGCTGACCTCTTGCTCATCATCGGAAGCAAGGGCAACTATGGGGATTACCTCAGGGAGCTACCGCCAACTACCCCCATTGTCCAAATCAATCCGCAACCCACCCAGTTTGATCAGTTCGCCAGCCTGACCATTGCGAAAGAAGCAGACGAGGTCTTTGTAGCATTGCAGACCCTACTGGCAAATGATGCTCGATAATAAAAAAATAGAAAAAGAATAAAATCATGTTAACCCTAACCAATATTTGTAAATACTACCGCAGTGGTGATGAAAGGCAAGTCGCCCTTGAGAATGTCAGTCTGACTTTTTCCAAGCAAGAATTTGTCTCTATACTTGGAGCAAGCGGGAGTGGGAAGACTACCCTTTTGAATATCATCGGTGGTTTGGACAGTTACGATGCAGGAGATTTGTTGGTCAATGGCACTTCCACCCAGTCATTTAAAGAAAAGGATTGGGACGCATACCGAAATGGTACGATTGGCTTTGTCTTTCAGAGCTACAACCTTATTAGTCATTTGACTATTTTGGAAAATGTCAAGCTAGCCTTGTCTATCGCAGGTGTGTCAGAAGCAGAGGGCAGGGAGCGAGCTTATCAGGCACTCTGTGAGGTCGGCCTAGAAAAGCATGTCAGCAAAAAACCGAGCCAGCTATCTGGTGGGCAAATGCAGCGGGTGGCCATTGCTCGAGCTCTTGTGACCAATCCCCAGATTATCCTCGCCGATGAGCCGACAGGTGCTTTAGATAGTAAGACCAGTGTCCAAATCATGGAATTGATGAAAGAGATTAGCAAGGATAGGCTGGTTATTATGGTGACTCACAATCCAGAGTTGGCTGAGGCTTACAGCAATAGGATTATCCGTGTGGCAGATGGGCATATCATCGAGGATACCCAACCGCCCCAAGAAGGGGAAAATCTTCAGGGGGCAGGTTACCAGCCTGTCAAGACAGCCATGTCCTTACGGCAGGCAGTTTCCTCTAGCATGAAAAATCTACTGACCAAGAAAACCAGAACTAGCCTGACAGTGCTTGCGGCGAGTATCGGGATTATCAGTATTGCTAGTGTGCTGTCTATCTCATCAGGGATGAATGCTTATATTGAGCAGACCCAAAAAGATAGCCTAGCTACCATGCCGATAACCGTTCAGGCGACCAGTGGAGGTTCAGGCGAACGCAATCTTGCAGACCGTTTTTCGACTACTGAGTCTGAGGAAGCTACAGATATCATTCGACTGTCTGAGGAGTCCGCTGCCCATAGCAATCATTATACAGAGGACGCTTTGGGAGATGGCGGGAGTTTCATGACCTACATGGAGGAGCAGGCTAGTGACTATTATGATAGCTTGAGTTTTGATACAGGCTACACGTTAAAACTATTGACCAGTAATGCAGCAGGCGAAGTCTCCCATGTCCAACAAGCAACAGGAAGACAGGCAACAAGCAACTTTGCTGTCTTGCCAGAAGACCTCGTAAGCCTAGCAGAGCAATACGAGCTTGTAGCAGGGACAGCCTTGACTGAGTTGACCGCCAATCAGGTAGTCCTCTTTCTCCCAGCTGAAGGGACACTGACCGCTTCCCAGTTGAAGCTCTTGGGCTACGCAGATGAAGAGGAAGTAAAGGCTTCTGATATCGTTGGCAAAGAGTGGAGTGTTCTGAACAACGACCAGTACTACCAAGAAATCAATCAGCATTTCTTGCCAAATGAAGCAACAACAGAACTCTATCAAACAGGGGACAAGCTGACGATTGCAGCAGTTGTCAGAGCAAAAGATAGCAACAACAATGCCTTTTCAGGACTCCTTGGCTATTCTGCGGATTTTCTAGACCAGTTGTTGGCGGAAGAAAGCCAGACCATTCTGGTCAAACAGCAGGCAAAAAGTCCTACAAAGAGTCTCTTGGATGTGGCTGGGGACAGCTTGACAGAGGAGAGCTATATTAGCTTAATGCAGAGTATAGGGGGCAACCAAACGCCGACGAGTTTGAAATTTTACACTGCTAGTCTTGAAGACCGTGAGAAATTGATTGCCACGATTGATGACTTTAACCAAGCCGTAGCAGACAAGTATGGCAAAGACAGCGAGCAGTATGATTATTATTCGATTGAATTTGTTGACGCGTCAGAGATGTTGACTAGTGTTTTGGGGAGCGTGATTACGGTAATTACCTTTATCTTGACTGCCTTCTCTGGGATTTCCCTCTTGGTGTCTTCTGTCATGATTGGGATTTTGACCTATGTCTCCGTTGTGGAGAGAACTAAGGAAATTGGTATTCTCCGTGCGATTGGAGCACGCAAAAAAGATATTTCACGAATCTTTAATGCTGAAGCAGGTTTAATTGGATTAACATCTGGCTTGCTGGGGATTGGGGTTGCCATGGGTTTGAATGTCCTAATAAACAGCTTGATTGAGAGCAGTTTAGGTATTGCTGGCTTTACAGCTGTCCTATCTCCATGGTCGGCTCTTGCCCTTATCGGTCTCAGTCTAGGCTTGACCCTGCTTGCGGGCTACCTCCCATCACGGATTGCAGCTAGGAAAAATCCAGTCGAAGCTCTAAGGACGGAATAATAGCAGCATAAGAATGGGATTGTTGGTAGACTGATAAGTAGCAACTAAACAAACCTTCTCCATTACGCCGACTGACCAAATACACAGCGGCTAGCCAGGACGGATATCTGTGTGTGACAGCTGCTCTCAGTGAGGTCACAGGGACAAAGCCTGAAAGTAAGACGTCATCCTCCAAGAAATGACAGGCGAAAATTTTTCCCAAGCAGGGGAGTTGAGAGGGTAAGATAGCTAAAATTTTCTCTAATCTGTCACAAAATGATGAACTTTTATCGTGAAAAGTTATTGGAAAACTTTCTGAAAATCTCTATAATAGACTTATCAATCGATAATAAAACAAAAGAGGTTTAGGAAAATGTCAAACAAAAAAGTTATCTTAGTTACAGGTGCGTCATCAGGTATGGGGAAATCATCCGCTCAAGATTTGATTAAAGCTGGTCACATCGTCTACTGTGTGGCTCGTAGCGTAGATAAGATGAAAGATCTTGAGCAAATCGGAGGTCATGTCATGAAGATGGATGTGACTAACGAAGCAGACATTGAAGCAGTTGTCAAACAAGTCATTGCAGAGCAAGGTCGCATCGACGTTCTTTGGAACAACGCTGGTTACGGTTTGTACGGCCCAGTGGAAGATTTGTCAATGGAACGTGTGCAACACCAGTTTGAAGTCAACGTCTACGGTGTCGCTCGTTTGACCAAAAAAGTCTTGCCATACATGCGTGAAAAACGTAATGGTTTAATCATCAATACGTCATCTATGGGTGGAAAAATCTACACACCACTTGGGGCTTGGTACCATGCAAGTAAACATGCTATCGAAGGATTCAGCGATTGCTTGCGTATGGAAGTGAAAGAATTTGGGACCAAAGTGGTTGTCCTTGAACCAGGTATGATCAACACAGGTTTCAACGCAGCTGTTCGTGACAATTTCTCATTTGAATCACAAAATGGTCCTTAAAACGCTTGGTAAATGGCTACATCAAGGCCATGGAAAATAACCCAGCACCAGGATCAAAACCAGAAGTTATCTCACGTACGGTTCTTAAAATCATCAACGCTCGCAACCCTAAAACACGTTACCTCGTAGGTCGTGGAGGTAAATTGCTTGTTGGTATCTGTCGTATCTTTGGCGACAAAGCCTTTGATACTATGATGTTGGCATCAATGCGTTAATTGTTTAGCAAGAAGCGAACTGCCTCTTTTGCTTTGGCTATCTTGGCGTCAAATGGTAACTGCCTGGCGGTAAAGGTCATGGCCAATTTGGCGTGATTTGGTATAATCGTTCTAGAAGGAAGAGAAAATATGAAACTTACCATTACAAATCAATTTCAAGAATTTCTAAAAAGCATCGGAGCGGATATCGCAGAGCTTTTGCAACGGGCGGAAGTGCCTAACAAGCTCTGGCAGGAAGAAATCAGTCTGACCACGCTGGAATACCACCGACTGTTGCAGGAATTTGACAGAGTCATGTCTGAGGAAAATATCCGTGCTCTCAGCCAGATTTCCAAGATTCAGATGTTTGTGCCAGCCTTCTTTGCGGCCTTGTCATCACCGCACGGTATTGAGGCCTTGGACCGTTTTGCCCGCTTTAAGAAGATTGTGGGGCCGATCGAAGTCGATGTGGTTGAGGCAGAGACGACCGTTTCTGTCACCTACAAATTTTCCCACGCCAATATGGACCTGCCAAAATTCTCTGTTCTCAATGAGCAACTCTTGGTCCTCAATATGATTCGGACAGGTGTCGGCGAGTGGATTGTGCCACTAGTGGTGGAAAGTCCGTATGACTATGAGGCGGAAACCGTGGCTGAATTTGGCCTGCCTATTCAAAAAGGGGACAGCAACCGTCTGGTCTTTGACAAGGCAGACTTGCAGAAGCCCTTTTTGACCCAGAACAATATCATGTGGCAATATTTGGAAACGGAGCTCAATCAGCACCTGGCCCAGCAGGTCAGAGAGCAGAGCTTCGCAGGCTATGTCCAGCAGGAACTCTACTCGGCTATTCCAAGCGGCTTCTTCTTGGTAGAAGACATTGCCCACCGACTTGGTGTCAGCGTTCGGACCCTGCAACGAAACCTATCGGCTGAAAATACCAGCTTCAAACAGGAACTGCAAGCCGTTCAAAAGGCCATGACCTTCTCCTATCTCAAGATGAAATTGTCAGCAGAGGAGATTTCCAGTCTGATTGGCTACAGCGAGGTCAATGCTTTCAGCCGCGCCTTCAAAAACTGGACAGGCATGACTGTGACCGACTACAAGAAGCAACAAGGACTATAAAGGCGCATGATAGAGGTAGAAAACAATAGGATTTCTACCTTTTTCTGCATATTTATGATAAAATAAATGAAAATTTAGAAGAGGTGTTCAGATGAAAGCTATTGTTACAGTTGTCGGTAAGGACAAGTCAGGAATTGTTGCGGGTGTTGCGACTAAGATTGCGGAGTTAGGGCTCAATATCGATGATATTTCCCAGACTGTTTTGGATGAGTATTTTACCATGATGGCGGTGGTGTCGTCAGATGAGAAGAAAGATTTCACCAAGCTTCGTGCAGAACTAGAAGCCTTTGGTCAAGGTTTGAACGTGAAAATCAACATTCAAAGTGCGGCGATTTTTGATGCCATGCACAACTTGTAAGGAGAGCAATCATGGATATTAGACAGGTTAGAGAAACCATTGAGATGATTGAGGAGCAGCACTTCGACATTCGGACCATTACCATGGGGATTTCCCTCTTGGACTGTATCGATTCGGATATCGACAAGGCTGCGGAGAAAGTGTACACTAAAATCGTCACCAAGGCAAAGAACTTGGTAGCAGTCGGCGATGAGATTGCGGCGGAGCTGGGAATTCCCATTGTTAACAAGCGGGTGTCGGTAACGCCTATTGCTCTGATTGGTGCGGCGACAGATGCCACGGATTATCTGCCCTTGGCTCATGCCTTGGACAAGGCGGCTCATGAGATCGGCATCGATTTTATCGGTGGCTTTTCAGCTCTGGTTCAAAAGGGCTACCAAAAAGGTGATGAAATCCTTATCAACTCTATACCGCAGGCATTGGCCCAAACCTCTAAGGTCTGCTCGTCGGTCAATATCGGCTCAACCAAGACAGGTATCAACATGACGGCTGTGCGGGACATGGGGCGGATCATCAAGGAGACGGCGGAGGCTTCTGATATGGGTGCGGCCAAGCTGGTGGTCTTTGCCAATGCGGTCGAGGACAATCCCTTTATGGCGGGTGCCTTCCATGGTGTCGGTGAGGCGGATGTGGTCATCAATGTCGGCGTATCTGGGCCCGGTGTGGTCAAGCGTGCTCTTGAAAAAGTGCGCGGTGAGAGCTTTGATGTGGTGGCGGAGACCGTCAAAAAGACTGCCTTCAAGATTACCCGTATCGGTCAGTTGGTTGGTAATATGGCCAGTGAACGCCTGGGTGTCAAGTTCGGTATCGTGGACCTGTCGCTTGCTCCAACGCCAGCGGTTGGCGACTCAGTGGCACGGGTTTTGGAGGAAATGGGCTTGGAAACCGTAGGTACGCACGGAACGACTGCTGCCCTGGCTTTGCTCAATGACGCAGTGAAAAAGGGTGGGGTCATGGCTTGTAACCAGGTCGGTGGCTTGTCAGGTGCCTTTATCCCTGTGTCTGAGGACGAGGGCATGATAGCTGCGGTGCAAAATGGCTCCCTCAACCTTGAAAAATTGGAAGCCATGACGGCCATCTGTTCTGTAGGTTTGGATATGATTGCTATTCCAGAAACAACGCCTGCTGAAACCATTGCGGCTATGATTGCGGATGAGGCGGCGATTGGGGTTATCAACCAGAAAACGACTGCGGTTCGTATTATTCCGCTTGGAAAAGAAGGAGATATGATTGAATTTGGCGGCCTTCTGGGAACAGCTCCTGTTATGAAGGTCAATCAAGCTTCGTCTGTGGACTTTATCAACCGTGGTGGACAGATTCCAGCACCGATTCATAGCTTTAAGAACTAAAAAACGTAGACCGATTGCCGCAAGCAGTCGGTTTTTTGTTATACTAATAGTAAGAAATGACAAGGAGAATGCTATGGCAGACGTAAGATTATATATTTCTCGTCACGGGAAAACCATGTTTAATACCATCGGGCGCGTGCAGGGCTGGTGTGATACGCCGCTGACCAAGGCTGGCGAGGAAGGGATTCGTGAATTGGGTTTGGGTCTTAAGGACGCAGGGCTTGATTTCAAGGTTGCTGTATCCAGTGACCTAGGACGGACTGTTCAGACCATTACTATTGCCCAGCGTGAGTTGGGTATTTTAGGAAAAATCCCATATTATCAGGACAAACGCATCCGCGAATGGTGTTTCGGTAGCTTTGAGGGCATGTATGACGCAGACCTCTTCCAAGGTGTCCTACCACGTTTGAAAGGGACAGTTGATGCGACAGGCATGTCCTTTGCGGAAATCGCAGCAGGTATCCAAGAAGCAGACACCGCTGGCTGGGCGGAATCTTGGGAGGTCTTGAGCAACCGCATCTTAACAGGTTTTGAATCCATCGCTCAGGACTTGGAAAAGCAGGGCGGAGGCAATGCCCTTGTGGTCAGCCACGGTATGACCATTGCAACATTGGCTCATTTGTTAGAGCCAGAGCGTGGGGCTAATGTTTTCCTCGACAACGGTTCAATTACCGTCCTCAAATATGAAAATGGTAAGCTTTTAATTGAAGCAGTTGGGGATCTATCCTACCGCAAACGCGGGGCAGAGTTGATTTCTCAAGGGAAATAAAGAAATGAAATCAGGGAGTTTTCTCTGATTTTTTGGATTGAAGTAGGGAAGTAACTAAGTCCTCAGACTGATTTTTAGCACTCTAGGCAAAAGAGTGCTAATTTTTTGTCTTTTTCTCTTGACAATCCATTTTTTCGGCGTATAATGAGAGTATATAGTTTAGCACTCGCCATACGAGAGTGCTAAAGCTAAAAATCAATCGTGTTCATGAAAGGAGCGGAGATGATTACCCAACGTCAAAATGATATTTTGAATCTGATTGTTGAATTGTTTACGCGCCATCATGAGCCAGTTGGTTCTAAGGCCTTGCAGGAGATGATTGCTTCTAGTTCAGCGACCATTCGTAATGATATGGCTAAGCTGGAGCAGTTGGGCTTGCTGGAAAAGGCCCACACATCAAGTGGTCGGATGCCCAGTCGGGCTGGTTTTCAATACTTTGTCAACCACTCACTCAACTTGGAACACATCAATGAAGAAGATGTTTATCAGGTGGTCAAGGCCTTCGACTTTGAAGCCTTCAAGCTGGAAGACATTTTGGAGCGGGCTAGTACAGTCCTAGCTGATTTGACAGGCTACACTTCGGTCATCTTAGATGTGGAGCCGACCAGTCAGCAGTTGACTTCCTTTGATATCGTGCAGCTCAGTAGCCACGATGCTCTGGCAGTCTTGACCTTGGACCAGTCTAAACCTGTCACCGTCCAGTTTGCCATTCCCAAGAACTTTATGGCCAGGGACTTGGAAGTGCTCAAACGCCTGGTGGATGAACGCTTCGTTGACCAGACAGTCTTGTCCATTCACTACAAGCTGCGGACGGAGATTCCTCAGGTGGTGCAGCGTTACTTTACCACGACGGACAATGTCTTGGATCTCATGGATTACATCTTTTCCAATCTCTTCCAAGAATCGGTCTTTATCAGTGGAAAAGTTGCCTCGCTGACTTACGGTAATCTAGCTACCTACCAACTCTTGGATAGTCCTCAGTTATTGGCACCAGAGTTGCGACAGGGCCTGGCTCCAGACCAGCAGACTAGTATTTCCGTGGCGGAACATAGGGATTCAGCCCTTGCAGATGTGACAGTCATTCATCATCGCTTTCCAATCCCATATCGGGGCATGGCCCAGATGAGTTTGCTCGGTCCTGTGAACATGAACTACCGCAGGCAGATGAGTTTGATCAACATCATCAGCCGCGTCCTATTTATGAAATTAACCGATTACTACAGATATTTAAGTAGTAATCATTACGAAGTCAATTAGAAGGAGAATGCTTTGTCAGAAGAAATCAAAAACGAAGAAATCGTAGAAGAGGTTGAAGCAACAGAAGAAGTTGTGGAGACACCTGAAAAATCAGAATTGGATTTGGCAAACGAGCGCGCTGAGGAATTTGAAAACAAGTACCTTCGTGCCCACGCTGAAATGCAAAATATCCAACGCCGTGCCAATGAGGAACGCCAAACCATTCAGCGTTACCGTTCGCAAGACTTAGCCAAGAAAATCTTGCCAAGTTTGGACAACTTGGAACGTGCCCTTCAAGTCGAAGGCTTGACAGAAGATGTCAAAAAAGGCTTGGAAATGGTACAGGAAAGCTTGATTCAAGCCCTCAAAGAAGAAGGGGTGGAGGAAGTCGCAACAGATGTCTTTGACCCAAATCTTCACATGGCCATTCAAACCGTTCCAGCCACAGACGACTGCCCAGCAGAACACATTGCACAAGTCTTCCAAAAAGGCTACAAGTTGCATGAACGCTTGCTGAGACCTGCTATGGTGGTGGTGTCGGAATAAATGCTAGAGCTACGCGAAATCAGTGATGAGAATTTTCACGATTGCTTACATCTGGATTCTGGCTTATCTAAAGAAGACTATGTTGATTCAGTTGAGTTTTCATTGGCAGAAGCTTGGAGCCTTCGACCATTCTCACATCCGAAAGCTATTTACAATGAAGGTGAATTGATAGGCTACGTTTCGCTTTACTGCAAAGACAGCAATGGTGAAATCATCAATTTCTTAATTGATAAGAAGTATCAAGGAAAGGGATTTGGCAGAAAAGCAGCTGAAGTCTGTATAGACTATCTGAAAACAGAGTACAGTCTAGCCCAAATTTCCCTACCAGTTCATAAAGAACATTTGGAAGCTAGAAATTTCTGGAAGAAGTTAGGATTTCAAGAATCAAATAACATTGAAGATGACTATATCTTCATGCGTCGAACACTCTGACCGAAATGTCATGCACAGTAGTTTGCAACCAATCGCTTCGTCGCGAGGCTCCTAGCTCTTGGGCAAACTTTGTGTCGGTAACTCTAAGGTCGCTAAAGCGACAAGAGTTACTCGAAAACTATGAAAAAACCTCGTCTGCAATGACGGTAAACTATGAATGAATAAAAGAAAACTAAAATAAGAGGTAACACATATGTCTAAAATTATCGGTATTGACTTAGGTACAACAAACTCAGCAGTTGCAGTTCTTGAAGGAACTGAATCAAAAATCATTGCAAACCCAGAAGGGAACCGCACAACTCCGTCTGTTGTGTCTTTCAAAAATGGTGAAATCATCGTTGGTGACGCGGCAAAACGCCAAGCGGTAACCAACCCAGATACCATCATCTCTATCAAATCAAAAATGGGAACTTCTGAAAAAGTTTCAGCAAATGGCAAAGAATACACACCACAAGAAATCTCAGCAATGATCCTTCAATACTTGAAAGGCTATGCGGAAGAATACCTTGGTGAAAAAGTAACTAAAGCCGTTATCACTGTTCCTGCTTACTTCAACGATGCCCAACGTCAAGCAACCAAAGACGCTGGTAAAATCGCTGGTCTTGAAGTAGAACGTATCGTCAACGAGCCAACTGCAGCAGCCCTTGCTTACGGTTTGGACAAGACTGACAAAGATGAAAAAATCTTGGTATTCGACCTTGGTGGAGGTACTTTCGACGTATCTATCCTTGAACTTGGTGACGGTGTCTTCGACGTACTTGCAACAGCAGGTGATAACAAGCTCGGTGGTGACGACTTTGACCAAAAGATTATCGACCACATGGTAGCAGAATTCAAGAAAGAAAATGGCATCGACTTGTCAGCTGATAAGATGGCCCTTCAACGTTTGAAAGATGCGGCTGAAAAAGCTAAGAAAGATTTGTCAGGTGTAACATCAACTCAAATCAGCTTGCCGTTCATCACTGCAGGTGCAGCAGGTCCGCTTCACTTGGAAATGACATTGACTCGTGCAAAATTTGACGAATTGACTTACGACCTTGTAGAACGTACAAAAGTTCCTGTTCGCCAAGCCCTTTCAGATGCAGGTCTTAGCTTGTCAGAAATCGACGAAGTTATCCTTGTCGGTGGTTCAACTCGTATCCCAGCCGTTGTAGAAGCTGTTAAGGCTGAAACTGGTAAAGAGCCAAACAAATCTGTAAACCCTGATGAAGTTGTTGCTATGGGTGCAGCAATCCAAGGTGGTGTCATCACTGGTGATGTCAAAGACGTTGTCCTCCTTGACGTAACACCATTGTCACTTGGTATCGAAACAATGGGTGGTGTATTTACAAAACTCATCGACCGTAACACAACTATCCCAACTTCTAAATCACAAGTCTTCTCAACTGCAGCAGACAACCAGCCAGCTGTTGACATCCACGTGCTTCAAGGTGAGCGTCCAATGGCAGCAGACAACAAGACTCTTGGCCGCTTCCAATTGACAGATATTCCTGCAGCACCTCGTGGTATTCCACAAATTGAAGTAACATTCGACATCGACAAGAACGGTATCGTTTCTGTAAAAGCCAAAGACCTTGGTACGCAAAAAGAGCAAACTATCGTTATCCAATCAAACTCAGGTTTGACAGATGAAGAAATCGACCGCATGATGAAAGATGCAGAAGCAAACGCTGAAGCAGATAAGAAACGTAAGGAAGAAGTGGACCTTCGTAACGATGTTGACCAAGCAATCTTTGCGACAGAGAAAACTCTGAAAGAAACGGAAGGCAAAGGCTTCGACGCAGAACGCGACCAAGCTCAAGCAGCTCTTGATGAGTTGAAAGCAGCTCAAGAAGCAAACAACTTGGACGACATGAAGGCTAAACTTGAAAACCTCAACGAAAAAGCCCAAGCCCTCGCAGTGAAACTCTACGAGCAAGCTGCAGCAGCACAACAAGCAGCCGCAGGCCAAGAAGGTGCCCAAACTGCTGACAATGCAAGCGATGATGTCGTAGACGGCGAGTTTACGGAAAAATAAGATGTGAGAGCGTTAAAAGAACGACAGAAAAATAGGAACTTGACGCTGAATGCTTGCGTTCAAGGAAAGTTATCTTTTTTCCGAAGTTCTTAGCTCGAACTCAGTTCTCATCTTCTCGAGAATGGGAATTCAGAAACGAGCGGTTGGACTGGGAGACATTTTTATCCTGACTTCTTGAAAATTAGTAGGAAGTCGGTTAAGGTTCTTAGCTCGAACTCAGTTCTCATCTTTCCGAGAATAGAAATCATTCGTCAATAAAATTTCCAATCACAGAGGTTGCAACCCAGCCTCTGTTTTTGGGTAAATAGAAAATAGGGTAAAATGAATACGAAAAAAATACTGGTCGTTTTGACCAATGTATCTCAATACAAAAATGATGAAGAAAAAACAGGTCTGTGGCTAGCAGAAGCGACAGAATTTGTAGATGAAGTTACCAAAGCAGGATTTGAAGTGGATTATGTCAGTCCAAAAGGAGGAAGTGTTCCAATCGATCCGCGAAGTCTGAAAAAGGCCTATGTTTCCAAAGAAGATTTACAACTATCTGAAAGCGCCGATTTTAAGGAGCGTGCCTTGCTACACTCTCTTAAACCAGAAGATGTTCAACCTGAGGACTACATCGCTATCTATTATACGGGTGGCCACGGTGTGATTTGGGATTTTCCGGACAACAAGGAATTGCAAGAAATTGCTAATTCTATTTATGAACAAGGTGGATATATTTCCTCAGTTTGTCACGGTGTTGCAGGCTTGTTAAATATTCGTGCTAGGGATGGTCGTTATCTTATCGAGGGTAAGAAGATAACTGGTTTCACCAAATGGGAAGAGATTCTAAGTGGAAAACTGAAAAAAGTTCCCTTTATCACGGAAACTGAGGTCAAAAAACGTGGAGCCGATTTTCAAAAGAAACTTCCCTACACTTCTTTTGCCATACAAGATGGTCGTTTTGTAACTGGGCAAAATCCAATGTCAGGTAGGGCAGTTGCCAAACGCTTGCTAAGTAACTTCTAGCGAGGACTGGAATGACTGTATTTGACTTCTCAAATTTTACAGAAAGGAAAGTGTTCGTAACTGAACACGGGCTACTTTCTAATTTTCAAAGAAAGGAATACAAGTTCGTTTATTCGAACACAGTCGTTTATATGTAGTATTCATGCATGACTATTTTGGTGTAATTGAATACGCCTACGACTCTTTGAAAAAAGATAAACTTTACCTAGATGCGAAGCATCGTCGGACAGTTTCCTATTTTTCTTTGAGTCGCTTAACGGCTTAATATCTTACATTATGAACAACACAGAATTTTACGATCGTCTGGGGGTTTCTAAGGATGCTTCGCCAGACGAGATTAAGAAGGCTTATCGGAAGTTGTCCAAGAAGTACCACCCTGACATCAATAAGGAGGCTGGTGCGGAGGACAAGTACAAGGAAGTCCAAGAGGCTTATGAAACCTTGAGTGATCCGCAGAAACGGTCAGCCTATGACCAGTATGGTCCAGCGGGAGCAAACGGAGGCTTCGGTGGCGGAGCTGGTGGTTTTGGTGGTTTCGACGGAGCAGGTTTCGGTGGCTTTGAAGACATTTTCTCTAGCTTCTTTGGTGGAGGCGGTGCGACGCGCAATCCTAATGCACCTCGTCAAGGGGATGACTTGCAATATGCGGTCAATTTGAAATTTGAAGAAGCGATTTTTGGTGTGGAACGTGAAGTTTCCTATAACCGTGAGGCAACTTGTCGAACCTGTACAGGTTCAGGTGCCAAACCTGGAACAAGTCCGGTAACCTGTGGGCGTTGTCATGGTTCTGGAGTGATCAATGTGGATACCCAAACTCCACTTGGAACCATGCGTCGTCAAATGACCTGTGATGTCTGTCACGGTCGTGGGAAACAAATCAAAGACCCCTGTACAACTTGTCATGGTACTGGTCATGAAAAACAAGCTCATACTGTAACAGTCAAGGTGCCAGCTGGTGTGGAAACTGGTCAACGTATTCGCTTGGCAGGTCAAGGTGAAGCTGGTTTTAATGGAGGTCCATACGGAGATCTCTACGTTGTCATTCAGGTCCAACCTTCAGACAAGTTTGAACGTGAAGGAACCACTATTCACTATAAACTGAACCTCAACTTTGTTCAAGCAGCACTTGGAGATACAGTTCATGTGCCAACGGTTCACGGTGATGTGGATATGGTCATTCCTGAAGGTACCCAGACTGGTAAGACCTTCCGACTCAAAGGAAAAGGTGCACCAAGTGTTCGTGGTGGAGCTATTGGTGATCAATATGTCACAGTAAATATCGTCACTCCGACAGGTTTGAATGACCGCCAAAAAGCAGCTCTTAAAGAATTTGCGGCAGCAGGAAATATTGATGTCAAACCCCATAAAAAAGGATTTTTTGACAAGGTAAAAGATGCTTTTGATGAGCTGTAAATTGCTTTTATCGGCATACTCAAAATCAGTAAGCGTAGCTTGCTGATTTTTTACTTTCATGATAAGCTAATAAAAAATACAAGGAGAAGCCTATGTGGAAAGATGCGACGGAAATGGCCTTGGCTGTTCGAACAGGTCAGGTTTCTGCTAAAGAATTGGTAGCGGAAGCTATTGAACGAATAGAAGAGGAAAATCCTGCTCTCAATGCAGTTGTCAGCAAGCAATACGAGCAAGCCCTGCAAGAAGCAGAAACGGGGAATTTTCAAGACAAGCCCTTTGGTGGTGTTCCTCTTTTGTTGAAAGATTTGGGGCAAAATGAAGAAGGGCACTTGTCAACAGCGGGCTCTCGTCTATTCCAGAATTACCGAGCGAGGCATACTGATAAATTGGTACAGGCTTTCAAGGATCTGGGTTTCATCATCTTGGGGCGAACTAATACGCCAGAGTTTGGTTTTAAGAACATATCTGACTCCAGCCTACATGGGCCAGTCAAGTCGCCGCTAGATTTGAGCCGAAATGCAGGTGGGTCCAGTGGTGGTGCAGCAGCGGCAGTAGCTTCTGGTATGGTACCTTTGGCAGCAGCTTCAGATGGTGGAGGCTCTATCCGTATTCCCGCCTCCTTCAATGGTTTGATTGGTCTCAAGCCCAGTCGGGGCCGCATTCCTGTTGGTCCAATCTCCTATCGTGGCTGGCAGGGAGCTTCCAGCAACTTTGCTCTGACTAAGTCAGTCCGCGATACCAAACATCTTCTTTATCACTTGCAGACCTATCAGGTGGAAGCTCCCTTTCCTCTGGCTCTCCTATCTGAGCAGAGTCTCTTTGCACCAGGACATAAATCTTTGAAAATTGCCTACAGTCTGGAATCTCCGATTGGCAGTCCAGTTTCCGCTGATGCCAAACAGGCTGTCTTGTCCCTTCTGCCTCAGTTAGAAGCACTGGGGCACCAGATTACCGAGCTAGCAAGTCCTATTTTAGACGGCCTTGAAGTCATGCAGGCCTATTACCTGATGAACAGTGTTGAAACAGCTCAGATGTTTGACGAGATTGAAGCGGGGCTGGGTCGTCCCATGACCCCTGATGACATGGAGGTCATGACCTGGGCCATTTACCAGAGTGGGCAGACCGTTCCAGCTAAACTCTATTCTAAGGTCTTACAGGATTGGGACCGTTACAGTGCCAGCATGGCGGACTTCCACCAGCACTATGATCTCCTTCTGACGCCGACAGTGGCTGATGTGGCTCCCAAGCTAGACCAGTTCACTCACTCGCAAGAGATGCTAGACCGCTTGTTGCACACGCAGGAGTTGGCAATGGCAGAGCAGCAGAGTTTGATTTGGGAGATGTTTGCAGAAAGTCTAGCCTGGACACCCTTTACCCAGCAGGCAAACATCATCGGCCAACCGGCTATCAGCTTGCCAACTTATAAGATCCCAAAAGGCCTGCCAATCGGCGTTCAATTCACAGCAGCCAAGGGACGAGAGGATTTACTTTTGCAGTTGGCAGACCAAATGGAGGCAGCAGGTTTACTCAACTTGTAAGGGAATTCATTTTTTCAGTTCAATTATTTGCCAAAACGTTTTCAAAATGTTAACCTGTAAAAGTTGGTGGGTTAACACCGAAAAAGTAAAAAAGGAAGCTATGGCTTCCAAAGGAGATTGTTTTATGTTGAAAAAAGTTTTAGCCTCAGCTCTCTTGGTTTCTACATTGACCTTGGCAGCATGTTCTAGTTCAAGTTCGAATACTAGCAGTTCTTCTGCTGAACAGACTCAATGGGAAAAAATTCAAGAAGCAGGTGTCTTGAAGGTTGCAACACCAGGTACCCTCTTCCCAACTTCTTACTACAACGATGCTAAAGAATTGGTCGGTTATGAAATTGATATGATCAATGAAATTGGTAAACGTTTGAAATTGGAAATCGAATACCAAGAAATCGGAGTGGAAGAAGCCTTTACAGCTGTGGACAGTGGTAAAGTTGATATTTCTGTTAACAACTTTGACATGACAGAAGCACGTAAGGAAAAGTACAACTTCTCTATCCCTTACAAGTATTCAGTTGGTGGCTACATCGTTCGTGAAGATGGTTCATCAGGAATCGAAGCAGCTGACTTGAGCGACTGGACAGGTAAAAAAGCTGGTGGTGGCGCAGGTACTCAGTACATGAAGATTGCTGAAAAGCAAGGTGCAGAGCCAGTTATCTATGACAACGTAACCAATGATGTCTATTTGCGTGATGTATCAACAGGTCGTACAGACTTCATTCCAAACGACTACTACACACAAGTTATGGCTATCAAATGGGTCAATGCCAACTTCCCAGATATCAAAGTGAAGATGGGTGAGGCTAAATACAACCCAACTGAACAAGGGATTGTTATGAGCAAGGCTGACACAAGCTTGAAAGAAAAAATTGACGAAGCTCTTGAAGCGATGAAAGCTGACGGAACTTTGAAGGCAATTTCTGAGAAATACTATGCAGGACAAGACTTGACAGTCCCTGTTGAAAATGCAGATGAGTTGCCAGTTATCGAAGTTGAATAAGATTTGGTAGCAAATTAAAATACATATTGTATAGACTTTGTCAGTTTCTAGCTGGCAAGGTCTATCTGGTTTTTAGGAAAGAGGAGAAGATATGGATATTAACTGGCAGGCAGTTTTTAATGCAGATATTGCAAGAGAGGCTATTCCACAGATTTTGGAGGGACTTCCCTACACTTTATCCCTATCCCTAATTGGTTTTGCCTTGGGGACTTTCTGTGGATTTTTTGTAGCCCTCATGCGGATGTCTAAGTTTGGACCCTTGCGTTGGTTGGCTATGGCCCATATTTCTCTCATGCGTGGCATTCCCCTCATGGTTCTTCTTTTCTTCATCTATTTTGGACTGCCTTTCATGGGGCTACAACTAGATGCTATCTCCGCATCTATTATCGCCTTTACCTCCATGTCTAGTGCCTACATTTCTGAAATTATTCGTGCATCTCTTTCGGCCATTGATAGGGGACAGTGGGAAGCGGCGCGTTCCCTGGGCTTGCGGACCAATGTGATTTACAGAAAAATCATCATTCCCCAAGCCTTTCGGATTGCCCTTCCACCGCTGAGCAATGTTCTTTTAGATATGGTGAAAAGTACGTCCTTGACCGCTATGATTACTGTACCAGAGATTTTCAATAAGGCAAAAATAGTCGGAGGAGCCAAGTCGGACTACATGACAGTTTATATCTGTGTGGCCTTGATATATTGGGCCATCTGCACTCTCTACGCCTTCGGTCAGCTCAGGTTGGAAAAACGCTTGGCGACGTATTAAAAAAATTCCTCGGTTCTTTTGAATCGAGGAATTTTTGCTAGTCTGGATAGAAGACAAGAATAGCAGAAGTGGAAGAGGATTTGGTGTATTCGAAATCCTCCAGATCTTGCACGGACAAGCTTTGAATAGTGAAGTAAGATTGATGTTTGTAGCGGATATTAAAATCGCTGCTACTACCAGCATCGATAGTTGAGAAACTATGTTCATTTAGAGTAAACCCTTCTTTTGAGAGTTTCTCGAGATTTTCTTTTGTTGCCATTAAATAGATTTTGCCAGAGAAAGGAGATTCAAGAGAGAATTCTCCTTTGGATGTCGTGATTTCGACAATTTGCTGAAAGTTCTCAATCTTAGCCAGACTTTCGTCTGTTTTTAGAGCTTTTTCTGTTTCGATGGAAGCTGCTGTTAGCTCGTTTTGCATTTCTTTATTCACTTCTGAAGTGACAGAGTGACAAGCACTTAAGCAAGGTATCATCATGGAGAGTGCAATGAGGGAAATATACTTTTTCATCATGGGCTCCTTATATAATTTCATCATTTTCAGCTTGTAAAAGTACACCTTTTTCCAACACCATCTTTGCTAGTAGTGCAATAATAATCAGCACACCATTTATGAAATAGTCATTAAGTGAAAAATCATATAAATCACTTACATTCTCTAAATCTAGGTAAGATAGGAAAAAAGCACTTGCAAATTGTATGCTCGTCCATACGATTAAGGTTCCTAAAATTATCTTTGTATAGACTACAATTTCAGTTGAGAAAATAGCTCCTTTCTGAAAGTTGATAATCAATTTTTTGAGTATAGTAGCTAGGTAGATGAAGCAAGCTACCAAGATGATACTTATGATTAGAATAATAACAATGATAGGCAAGGGGATATCTAATTGTAGACTATTTTGAATAGGTTTCCCGCCTATAAGTAGAATAAGAAGTGCCAACATTATCAGTCCCGTTAAGGCAATCAATCCATAACGAATAAACGTTAGCAACTGTATGACGACGTTGAAAAATATCTTTTTGTTCATGCTATTCCCCCTCCCTCACATATTCTAAAATATCTCCTGGTTGGCAGTCTAGGATTCGGCAGATGCTCATCAAGGTATTGAAACGAATACCTTTTGCCTTGCCTGTCTTGAGAATGGACAGGTTGGCTTCGGTGATGCCGACTTGCTCTGCCAAGTCCTTGGAAGTCATTTGTCGATCTTTGAGGACCTTGTCTAAGTTTACGCGAATCATTTCCATATCAGATAAACTCGCTGTTCTCGGTTTCAAGTTGTTGCCCCTTTTGTACTAAGGTCCAGACAAAATAAGTTGCGAAGAGGAAGAGGGCATTGAGGATAAAGTCTGACCAGCGAAGATTGAGGAAGGTGTTTGGATTAGTAGCATGTGTCAGGAAAAACAAAGTGGTTAGGCAAAATTGACCAGCAGTCAAAATTAGTAAACTGACCAAGAGTTTCTGATAGAGTGCTAGGCTAGATGAGGCGAAATAATCTTCTTCCAGAAGTAGCTTACATAGCTTTTGGATCAGGTGGGCAATATGACTGAGTGCCGCCAAGACAATTAAGATCAATCCAGTCGTTAATAGAATGAGCCAGATGTTAATCTGGTCAATGGGTTTGTTAAAGGTGTATTCCCAAGAGTCTATCACAAAGGAGTGGCCTCCAAGACCTACCAAGGTAATGAAGGCATAGAGAGCAATCATGAAATAGAAGAAATAGCGAACACAAGCAGCCACAATGCCAGTTATTTTGAGTAGATTGGTTTTCATAGCAAACCTCCGATTATTATTGTTTTATGATAATATTATCTTTAAAATTATTATAAAACAATAATTTCTGAAATGCAAGCGTTTTTTTAAAAAAGAATAATAAGAAAACCGCCAATCGCTTGGCGGCTTTATGCTATTTAAAATACAAGAGTCTTAACCCATTCAAAATCACCAAAATCGTTGATCCTTCGTGGCCCACCACACCGAGTGGGAGGTTGATAGACTGGAAGAGGTTGGAGATGATAAGAAGGGCAATGACAGATAGGGCAAAGACGATATTTTGCTTGATGATGCCCCGCATTTTCTTAGATAGACGGATGGAGTAAGGAATCCGTGTCAGATCTTCCATGAGTACGATGTCAGCTGACTCCATAGCGATGTCCGTTCCGCTTCCCATAGCATAGCTGACATTGGCTTGAGCCAGGGCAGGAGCATCGTTGATACCGTCACCCACCATGCCGACTGACGCAAACTCGGTTTGCAGTTCTTGGATAACAGCTGCCTTATCCGTCGGCAGACAGTTGGCAATCACACGGTCAATACCGACCTGACTCGCCACGTAACGAGCCGTCTTTTCTTGGTCGCCCGTCAAGAGAATTGGCGTCACGCCCATCTCTTTCAACTGGGCAATAAGCTGCTTGCTCTCAGGCTTCAAACTATCTTCCACCATGAAGATCGCCACAAGGACATCATTTTGACTAACATAGACCAGGGTTTTTCCAGTGCTTTCTGCCTCATCAATCTGTGCAACTAAGTCCACAGACAGCGGACGGACCAAGCTATCCACCACAAAGCCTGCCTTACCGATTTTCCAGCTGTCGCCCTGATAGCCTGCCACCAAGCCTTTTCCGGTCACGTCTTCTAGGCTTTGGAGGGCAATAGCAGAGCTGTCAGCCGTATAGGTCATGAGAGCCTGAGCGATTGGGTGGCTAGATTGTTTTTCAACTGCCTGAACAACTTCCTTGATCAGTTTTTCATCGCCAAGATAGGTCGCTCCTACAACTTCAGGTTTACCAATGGTCAGGGTACCGGTCTTGTCAAAGACGATTGCCTCTAGATTGGCGATCTTATCCGCAATGTCACCGCCCTTGATAATCATGCCCTTGCGTGCCGCACGGCTGATGGCAGAAAGTGTCGCCGGTGAAGAAGAAGCCACAAGCGCACATGGAGAAGCGATGGTCAAGAGAATCATGCCACGGTAGAAGGCAGTTAACCAGTCCCAGCCCAGAGCAAAATGAGCAAAGAGGATAAAGAGCGGTACTACCACCAAAACAACCTTGACATAGGTATCTTCCATATTTTCAATGAAAGTCGCTGTTTTTGATTTGGATTCTTGGGCATTTTCGACCATCTGAACGATTTTATCGAAGAGAGCATCGCCTTTTTCAGCTGTAACTTGAACGGTCACAGTTGGACCTTGGTTAATGGTTCCGCCGATAACAGCAGCGCCAGCCATTTTCTCCGCAGGGAGCGGCTCGCCTGTAATCATGGATTCGTCAAAGATGGATTGCGGACTGATGAGGGTAGCATCCAGTGGAACCGTGTCACCCTTGCGGACTTGTAAGAGGTCGCCGATGCGAATGGCTGCCGTGTCCAAAACAGTGATGTCACCATTTTCCTCGATTTTACGAGCCGTTGGAGGGGTCATATTCATCAGAGCAGCGATTGCATTCTTGCTTTTCTCCATAGCCAATTCTTCCAAAGTAGAAGAAAGGGAGAAGATGAATATGAGCAGAGCCCCTTCCATCCAGTAGCTGATAAGGCCAGAGCCGATAGCTGCCAAAATCATGAGGAGGTCAACAGACAGGTGTTTGTCGAAAATCAGCTCAGAAATGCCTTCCTTGGCTGACTGGTAGCCCCCGATGATAAAGGCTGAAATGAAGAGGATGGGTGCCCATCCTTGTCCAGTCTGAAACAGAAGGATACCTATTAGAATGAGCGCCAAGCAGAGAGCGGTTGTGATGATGTGGCTGTGTTGTTTGAGGTTGGTTACGAGTGTCATAGTTTTAGTTCCTTTATTTAGAATAATTATCATTTACCTAAGTTGATTATAACAGTTCTAAATAGAAAGTCAAGTCTTTTTAGAATAATTCTAAATAATAAAGTTCAGACAATTCAAAGAGAAAGCAAAAAAGCAACTACTGGTTGCTTTCTAGCTATTGAGTTGACAGTCGGGGCAGATACCATACACAGACAAGACTTCCTTGGTAATCTTATAGCCTGTTTGTTCATGGGCTTCGCGTTTGAGGCTAGGGATTTCGACGTCCATGAAGTCCGTTATTTTCCCGCATTTTTCACAGATGACATTGAGATGTTCGTGGCCCATGAAATCATAATAGGTTGTCGTGTCATTGGTACGCTTGAGTTCAGTGACAAATCCTTCTTCTAAGAGCACTTTGAGGTTGTTATAGACAGTTGCCAAACTCATGTTAGGATAGTTGGGCAGGAGGTCTTTGTATATCATTTCAGCACTTGGATGATCGTCGCTATCAATGATATAGGCTACAACAGCCTTACGTGTTTCTGTAATGCGAACACCTTTTTCCTTTAAGTGTTGAATAACATGCTCAAAGGCAGTTTGGTTTTCTGCGTTAAGGTGAGAGTGTAGTTCCATTCGTGCCTCCTGTTCTTTTCAAGAATAATTCTAATTTACTTTTCTTCATTATAATCCTTTTTATGAAAGCTGTCAAACTTAGAAGGGGTCCATCTGTGCTAGTACAGTTGTTGTTTTATAGGCTTGTTTTTCTAAGTTTGCTTGTGCTACAATCAGAACATGACACGATATAAGGCAATTATTTCCTACGACGGCCATGATTTTTCTGGTTTTCAGCGTCAGCCCCATGCCCGTACAGTTCAGGAAGAAATCGAAAAAACGTTAGTAAGATTGAACAGTGGCCAGCCTGTAACCGTTCATGGTGCAGGTCGGACAGACGCAGGAGTGCACGCTTATGGTCAGGTGATTCACTTTGACTTGGCTGGCAGTCGAGATGCTGAGAAGCTCCGCTTTGCCCTAGATACTCAAACCCCTGAGGATATTGATGTGGTCAGTGTGGAGCAGGTGGCGGATGATTTTCATTGCCGCTATGCTAAGCACAGCAAGACCTACGAGTTTCTGGTGGATATTGGGCGGCCTAAGAATCCCATGATGCGCCACTATGCGACCTTCTATCCCTATGATTTGGACTTGAGCTTGATAGAAGAAGCCATTCAGGACTTGGTGGGAACTCACGACTTTACAGGCTTTACAGCTTCGGGGAGCTCGGTGGAGGACAAGGTGCGGACCATTACGGCGGCAAGCATGGAATATGACCAGCGGCGGCAGTTCTTGATTTTCACCTTTTCAGGTAACGGTTTTTTGTACAAGCAGGTGCGGAATATGGTCGGGACACTCTTGAAAATTGGCAATGGTCGGATGCCTGTGGGGCAGATCAAGCGGATTTTGGCAGAAAAAGATCGTGGTTTGGCAGGTCCAACTGCGGCAGGTAACGGCCTCTATCTAAAGGAGATTATCTATGAAGACTAAGTATATTTTAGCACTTTCTGGCAACGATATTTTCAGCGGTGGCGGTCTTCATGCAGACTTGACCACCTACACGGTTCATGGCCTGCATGGGTTTGTGGCGGTGACCTGCTTGACAGCTATGACGGAAAAAGGTTTTGAGGTCATTCCGACAGATGCGGCGGTGTTTGCCCAGCAACTGGCTAGTTTGAAGGATGTACCCTTTTCTGCGATTAAGATTGGCTTGCTTCCCACGGTGGAAATAGCAGAGCAGGCTTTGGCGTTTGTCAAGGCTCACCAAGATATTCCTGTGGTTTTGGACCCAGTCTTGGTCTGCAAGGAAACGCATGATACGGAGGTTAGCCAGTTGCGAGATGAACTCTTGAAGTTTCTTTCCTATGTCAGCATGATCACGCCTAATCTGGCAGAAGCTCAGCTATTGCTCCAAAAAAACATCAAAACGGTGGAGGAGATGAAGCAGGCGGCAGTGGCCTTGTATGACTTGGGAGCCAAGGCGGTGGTCATCAAGGGAGGCAATCGTCTGGGTGGCTCAGATGCGGTCGATGTTTTCTACGATGGTCAGGAAATCGTGGTGCTCCAGTCGCCTCTGCTGTCAGAAAACAATGTGGGGGCAGGCTGTACCTTTGCGTCCAGCATTGCCAGTCAGCTTTTGCTGGGTCAAGAGCCTTTGGAGGCGGTCAGACTGTCCAAGGACTTTGTCCATGCGGCGATTGAAAAATCAGATGATTATGGGGTGATTCAATATGAGAAATAAAAAAACACAGGAATTAGTATTATTAGCCATCTTAACAGCCTTGAGCTTGGTCTTGGCCCACTTCCATTTGCCAACACCTTCTGGGTTTGTGACACTCTTGGATGTGGGAGTTTTCTTTACGGCCTTTTACTTGGGCAAGAAAGAGGGAGCCATTGTCGGCGGATTGTCAGGGCTCTTGATTGATTTCTTGCTAGGCTATCCCCAGTGGGCATTCTTTAGTCTAGTATTCCACGGGGCTCAAGGTTATTTTGCGGGATGGACAGGTAAGAAACGGATTCTCGGTCTAGTCTTGGCGACGCTCTCTATGGTTGGGGGTTATTTTGTGGCATCTAGTTTCATGTATAATGTAGCTGACGCTGTTACAAGTCTGATGAGTAACACTCTGCAAAACACAGTTGGTCTGGTAGTTGGTTACGTCTTGGCTCAGGCAATAGAAAGAATTGGTGCAGTAAATCATGTCATTAAAGGAAATTAAGGAACAGACCCAGCAGGTTGTCGAGGAAGTTTTAGACCTCAGTAATCTTCAAAAGGGACAGATATTTGTCCTTGGATTGTCCTCTAGTGAGGTGATTGGAGGGCATATTGGCAAAAATTCAAGTCTGGAAGTCGGTGAGGTGGTTGTTGAAACCATCTTGGAAATTTTGGAGCCAAAAGGTATCTATCTAGCTGTTCAAGGCTGCGAACACCTCAATCGTGCCTTGGTGGTGGAGCGGGAATTGGCAATCCAGAAGGACTGGGAAATAGTCAATGTTTTACCCACCCTTCATGCAGGTGGATCTGGTCAGTTGGCGGCCTTCAAGTATATGAAGGATCCGGTGGAAGTCGAGTTTATTACCGCTCAGGCTGGTGTAGACATCGGCGACACAGCTATCGGCATGCACATCAAGCATGTCCAAGTGCCTATCAGACCTAGCCTGCGTGAGATTGGTCAGGCCCATGTCACCGCCCTTGCCAGCCGACCAAAACTAATCGGCGGAGCCCGTGCGGCTTATCAGGAAGATAAGATACGGAAAGGTTCATAATGAAAGAATTTACAGTCAAGGATTTAGTGTGGACCCGTCCACCGAGACAATTCACTATTTCAGATGAAGAAATTACCATTACCACAGAACCCAAGACGGATTTGTGGCAGAAGACCTATTACCATTTTGTGAATGACAATGCTCCCGTCTTGCAAATGGAAACGGAGGAGGACTATTTTTCCTTTACTGTGAAGACGGATTTTGCGGGTAGTCATACTCGATTTGACCAGTGTGGAATTGTCCTTTATCAAGATTCGGAGAATTGGCTAAAGTGTTCGATAGAATATGAAAATGATGACTTCCAACACTTGGGAAGTGTGGTGACCAATCACGGCTTTTCTGACTGGGCAACTACTGAAATCAGTTCACAAGTCAAATCTATGTGGTTTAGGCTCAGTCGCAGGGAAAATAGCTTTTGGGCTATATGCCTGTTCACCAGAAAACTCCAGTTTTACAGCTCGCTTTACCAATATGGAATTGAGCGACTGCAAATGGCAGGCCCATGATGGGCAAGAGCCAGATGAAATATAGTGAGAGTCTTAGGTAAGTAGTGACAGAAAAATAGTTGAAACTCATACTCTTCGAAAATCAAAATGATCCGTAGTCAACTTGCCTTGAAGAACTCCTGTTCAATCTTCGCCTTCGTTTCCTAGGCTACTTTTGATTTTCATTGAGTATCAGGAAGTAACTTTCGACTAGTAAGAGAGTTACTTTTTTTATCTTTTGAGCCAAATCCTTGCCAAGAAGTCTAGCTTATGGCAAACTTGTTCCTGTAAATGATACAAGAACAAAAAAGGGAAAAATATGACAAAAGGATACCAACAACGATTTTCACTGTCCATTTTATTATGGATGCGTCAGGATAAAGCACGCCAAGCGGGAATGGATTACTGGAGTGGTGGGCATGCACAGATTATTGCAGCTTCACCGGGTCTATTAGAATACCGCCAGCAACATTTGAGCGAGACAGAACATAGTTTTTGGCCGAAAGTGAAAGGCTTGGAGACGGCTATTCCAGAAGACCGTCGGATTGATGGTATTGCGGAAGTGACCTATCAGAAGTTATTGGCACCAATAGGGGGACGCCGTCAGACGGCCCTTGCCTTTGAAGATGAGGTCAACGTTTTCCGTCGGACCTTGATGCATATGGGCTTCCCGTATTCATCACGTTGGTATTATACCAGCACTCAAGCCCAAACCCAACTGCGTGATGTTCTTTACTTCCGCCGCAAAGATGGTGTGAAGAGCGGTAGCTTCAAAAAATTTGTTCAAGATGGACTTGCCAGTCAACTGGCGACAATCCCTGGAGTAACAGAAGTGCGTACACAGGTCTATCTTCCTTGGAATAAAGCGACTTGGAATACCCCAAATGTTGCCCATGACAATCCTAAAGAAGACCACCTTCATGCCTCCATCATCCTAGGTTTTGCGGATCAGGCGGCAAGAGAGGCCTTCTATGCCAACCTAGCTCCGCAGTTGAATGCAGAAGTGGTACAATACGCCTCCGCAGTCCACGCCTATCATATAGAAAAAACCTTACCATTTGTCCTAGATGGCAAACGCATGTAAGACAAGCGACTTCTTGGTCGAGTGCTTTATTTAAAAAAAATCAAGCAAAAGACTTGCCAAGAAGTTTAGCTTATGTTAAACTTGTTCTTGTAAATGATACAAGAACAGAAAGGAAACCAGATGGATACAAAGTTTTCAGTAGCCCTTCATATACTGACCATGATCAGTGAGAGTAAGGAAATACTG
>NZ_WCJE01000030.1 GCF_016743335.1 Streptococcus suis
AAAGAACCTGTTTTCAGGTTCTTTTTTTTATTTTCCCATCCCTCTTTTTTCCGAGTTTTTAGGCTGTGTTCGACTAATCAAGATGTTAGAGCGTTAAGAAAGTCCAGCAAAAATAGGAATTCATCGCAGTGTGCTTTAGCATACAAGCTGAATGCCAGACTTTTAGCTCGCTCCAACAGTCTGTTGGAGGCTGGAAATGAAATGAACTAGTTCGTTTCAACAATTCAGATAGAGCCTGTTTTTCAGGTTCTTTTTGTTTGTCTTATTCAAGCGCAATATGAATCTTTGATAGTGGATAGAGATTTTGGGCTAAAAGTCCATGTTTTCGAACGTTAAATCAAAATAATGCTCACAAATAACAAAAAAATTATATAAAATATAATAAAATGATTGATTTTTTTAAAAAAGTATTTTATACTCGTCTTATATAGATACGTAAAGTATAAGCAAGGCATACAAACAGCACCCTCAGAGTTTGCTTTATATTTACTTGATGAAATCTTTAGAAAATGGAGAACGGGTTATGAAATTAAAACAGGTATGGAGAATATTGCCTAAGTTTAAAATATGTTTACTCTTGCTTGCATTGATAGGAGCGAGCTTTGACGGGATTATTATGTCTCAGGTCATTTCGAGAGTCAGTCAATTTAGTTCGGAATCAACTGTAAAAGATGTTTTACTATTCGCCGGTTGCAGTATATTGTTCTATTTATTAATTCAATTATCAGATTTATTTGTTTCAATAATAAAAAACGACTTACTAAAAAATCTGCATAAAAGGTATAAGATGGAACTGTTAAACTATCTAGGGAATAAGGGAAATGCATTAGATGTTACAGAGTCTCTTGCGGTATTAACAGTAGATTTAAAATTAGTAGAAGATAAATATTTTTCCGTTCTTTTTGATTGCTTATACTACAGTCTTTTAGGGGCGGTTTCATTGATATATCTTGTCTATCTAAGTCCTGCAATTTCTGTATTATTTATTATTTTCTCATTTCTTCCAATGTTGCCAGCAATACTATTTAGCAAATATCTAGGAACTGCAACAGAGAACTTTACTAAGTCGAATGAGAAATTTATTCGTAGCATAAAAGATATTTTTCAAGGTTTTTCGGTTCTATGGACATATGGTGCGAATCGTAAGTTTTTAGGGATGGCTGAGACAGTTGTCAATGACTTAGAAAATAGTAATGAGGCATTGAATAATAAACACAGCATAGTTAATCTTGTTTCTTCCATGCTATCGTGGTTAAGTTATATTGTTCCAATAACTGTAGCTCTAGTATTTGTAACCCAAGGGAAACTAGATGCTAGTATTGTTATCGCTTTATTTTTAGCCAGTGACCGTGTTATCTATCCATTTAGAAATGTTTCGAACTATTTACGAATGATACAATCAACGGAGCCAACTCGAAAAAAATTAGAGAAAATGTTACAAGATTCTCAGCAACAGGAAGTGTCTGAAAATCATATTGATGAATCAATATTGAAGCCTGAGATTCATTTTTCAGGAGTAGCCATTGGACATGGAGCAGCAATTATCAAAAATTTTAATGCTACAGTCCCATATGGTCGTAAAGTGTTGATTAGAGGAGCTTCAGGAAGTGGAAAGACGACCTTACTAGATAGTATACAGGGTGTACTGCAACCGTTGGAAGGGGAAATATCTGTATTAAATCATCAGAAAAAAATAAGTAATCCTAGCAATCAAATGGCAAGAATCCAACAATCACCCTACTATTTTGAGGCAAGCTTAAAAGAGAATCTCCTAATGGCACTTGAATCAGTCCGTGAGGAGGAGTTGTTGGCCTTGCTTTCAGAACTGGGTTTGGTAGAAGAGCTAGGTGAAGATTGTTTAGAGAAATATTATGGTGAAAATGGGGCGCAGTTATCAGGAGGACAAAAACAACGTATTGAGATTGCCAGAGCCCTTCTTCATAATAAGAAAATCTTGTTAGTTGATGAGGGGACATCAGCAATTGATAAACAATCCTCAGCCCTCATTCGTAAAAAACTTGCCAATTTACCAATTACAATCTTTGAGGTTGCTCATCACTATTCAGAGTCGGATCTTGGCCTATACGATGAGATATGGGAAATTCATCCGAATAGTGGTACAATAGAGAAAATACTATGAATTGGAATGTGAATTGTGAAAGAAAAAATTGCTAGTCTTATTAAGCGTACGCGTTTGGAGAAAGGATTTAGTCAAAAAGAACTGTCCGAGGGTATTTGTGCTCAAGCAGTTATTAGTAAAATTGAAAAAGCTGAGGTTTCTCCGTCAGTCGAATTATTTTTTAAGCTCGTCAAAAAATTAGACATTGATTCTAGTGTGATATTGGAATTGTTTCAACTAAAGAAGAGTACAGAAGAACCTATTCTTACGGATGAATTGAAATCCATTCTTTACCGAAGAGAGTATGATACATTGGAATATTTTTTGCAGTTTATTTCAAAAGATGTATCTCCGATTCAAATGCCATATATACAATATCTTAACGGGGTATTGTTATTTGGGAAATACAAAAAGTCAAATGAGGCTTTAGAGATTTTGGAAGGGTTGCTGCCTACTTTGGTTGAAAATGCTAATCTATTTTTACGAGTTGGGATTGCCATTGCGGGAATATATTCGGAGTTAGAAGAGCATGTAGCATCAATGAACCAATATGAAAGTCTCATTCATCACTATCATGAGTCAAATGATTGGGAGTTGAAAGTATTATTTCAATACGGATATTCTAGAATTTTGTACCTGTGTAACAACTTTGAAAAAGCCTTGGTTTATAATGCAGAATCACTAGAATTATTAAAGAATCGAAACACTTTATTTATGTTAGGCAATACTTTGTTAATGAGAGCCAACATATTAGCAAAACGCTCCATTATTTCAGAAGCAATTGATATGGTCAAAAAATCAATAGTTGTTTATGACTTAGAAGGCGACGAGCTCTTAAAAAATTTAGCTCAGTCATTCTTTATAGATTTATTGGAACAGGAGTCGCAAGACGAAAAAGAAATTAATTAAATTTAGTGTATTATTGCTTACATATGTGATATTATTCGGAGATAAGATTCCACCAGTAATACTAAGTTAAAATTGGGAATCAGTATAGATGATGATAAAACACCTAAATTCCTCAGAATAAGTCGGAATTAGGTGTTTTTGATTGGTTTAAAAAGATGAGAAGTACATGGGTTACAACTTTTCATATTTTATAGATAGTTGATTTTAGAGTTGGTTTTACGATGGGCAGTTCTTTATTCGTTTTTCCACGGTTCCTATCAGAAATTCCTTCCTCAATTCCCCACATTTTCCGTCAAATATGATAAAATAAGAAGTATGCGTGGTTTTGTGCAAAAGAGAGTGAAACAAGCCTGTTTGATTGTCTTTTGTAGAAAACACGCAAGAAAAATTTCAGAAAAAATAGGAGACAGTTCATGTCAAAACAAGTATTTGAAACGGTTTTTGCTGGCAAGAAATTGGTCGTTGAAACTGGCCAGGTTGCCAAACAAGCCAACGGTGCGGTTGTTGTTCGCTATGGCGACTCAACAGTCCTTACAGCGGCAGTTATGTCCAAGAAAATGGCAACGGGCGATTTCTTCCCGCTCCAAGTCAACTATGAAGAGAAAATGTATGCCGCAGGGAAATTCCCAGGTGGCTGGATGAAGCGTGAAGGCCGTCCGTCAACTGATGCGACCTTGACAGCTCGTTTGATTGACCGTCCGATCCGTCCAATGTTTGCGGAAGGCTTCCGTAATGAAGTCCAAGTCATCAACACAGTACTTTCTTACGATCCAGATGCCTCTGCTCCAATGGCAGCCATGTTTGGTTCTTCATTGGCATTGGCAATCTCAGACATTCCTTTCAACGGTCCAATCGCAGGTGTCCAGGTCGGCTATGTCAATGGTGAACTCATCATCAACCCTGACAAAGCTCAAATGGAAGAGTCCCTCCTTGACTTGACAGTAGCTGGTAACAAGGACGCCATCAACATGGTAGAGTCTGGTGCCAAAGAATTGTCAGAAGACATCATGTTGGAAGCTCTTTTGAAAGGTCATGCGGCCATTCAAGAACTCTTGGATTTCCAAAATCAAATCGTAGCAGCAGTCGGCAAGGAAAAGGCAGATGTGGAGCTTCTTCAAGTGGATCCAGAATTGCAGGCAGAGATTGTCGCAGCTTACAATGACGATTTGAAAAAAGCGGTGCAGGTCGAAGAAAAATTGGCCCGTGAAGATGCGACCAATGCCGTTCGTGAGACCGTCATCGCGGCCTACGAAGAAAAATACGCTGAACACGAAGAATTTGACCGCATCATGCGTGATGTCCATGAAATCTTGGAACTCATGGAGCACGCAGAAGTTCGTCGTTTGATTACAGAAGACAAGGTCCGCCCAGACGGTCGTCGTGTGGATGAAATTCGTCCGCTGGATGCAGAAGTAGACTTCTTGCCAAATGTTCATGGCTCAGGTCTCTTTACCCGCGGTCAAACGCAAGCTCTTTCTGTCTTGACCTTGGCTCCAATGGGTGAAACCCAAATCATCGACGGATTGGACGACGAGTACAAGAAACGCTTCTTGCACCATTACAATTTCCCACAATATTCAGTTGGTTCAACTGGTCGCTATGGTGCACCAGGTCGTCGTGAGATTGGTCACGGTGCCCTTGGTGAGCGTGCTCTCGAGCAAGTTCTACCTAGCTTGGAAGACTTCCCTTACGCTATCCGCTTGGTAGCAGAAGTTTTGGAATCAAACGGTTCTTCATCACAGGCTTCTATTACAGCTGGGACCCTTGCCCTCATGGCAGGTGGTGTGCCAATCAAGGCACCAGTTGCAGGTATTGCTATGGGTCTGATTTCAGACGGCACCAACTACACCGTCTTGACCGATATTCAAGGTCTTGAGGACCACTTTGGCGACATGGACTTCAAGGTGGCGGGTACCCGTGACGGTATCACAGCCCTTCAAATGGATATCAAGATTGACGGTATCACACCACAAATTTTGGAAGAAGCCTTGGCACAGGCTAAGAAGGCACGTTTTGAAATCCTTGATGTCATCGAAGCGACGATCCCAGAAGTTCGACCAGACTTGGCACCAACTGCACCGAAGATTGACACTATCAAGATTGATGTAGATAAGATCAAGATTGTCATCGGTAAGGGTGGCGAAACCATCGATAAGATTATTGCAGAAACTGGCGTGAAAATCGATATTGACGAAGACGGTCTTGTGGCTATCTTCTCACCAGATCGTGCTGCAATTGAGCGTACTAAAGAAATCATTGCAGGTCTTGTTCGTGAAGCAAAAGTGGACGAAGTCTTCCAGGCAAAAGTGGTTCGTTTGGAGAAATTCGGTGCCTTTGTCAACCTCTTTGACAAGACAGATGCCCTAGTCCACGTTTCTGAAATGGCTTGGACTCGTGTCAATAAACCAGAAGACCTAGTTGAAATCGGCGATATTGTCGATGTTAAAGTCATCAAGATTGATGATAAAGGACGTATTGACGCTTCTATGAAGGCTCTCCTTCCAAAACCAGAAGGTTATGTGGAGCCAGAAAAACGCGAGCGTTCGGACAGACCACGCCGTCATAAAGACCATGACAAAAAAGACCACAAAGAGAGAAAAGACAACAACTTTGGTGAATTCAAATTCCACAAGGTTGAAAAGAAATAAGCTGAGTAGACAAGTTCGGTAGCGGGCTTGTCTTCTCGCTAGAAGGAGTGACTATGGGTTGGTGGAAGGACACCATTGAGATTGTAAAAGAAAAAGATCCGGCAGCACGGACCAGCTTGGAAGTTCTTTTGACCTACCCAGGTGTCAAGGCCTTGGCTGCCCACCGTCTGTCCCATTGGATGTGGAAAAAAGGCTTTAAACTCTTAGCACGGATGCACAGCCAATTTTGGCGTTTTTGGACCAATATTGAGATTCATCCAGGTGCCGAGATTGCTTCGGGGGTCTTCATTGACCATGGAGCTGGTTTGGTTATCGGAGAAACCGCCATTATCGAATCAGGTGTTATGCTTTACCACGGCGTAACGCTAGGTGGGACGGGCAAGGATTGTGGCAAACGCCACCCGACCGTGCGAAAAGGGGCCTTGGTTTCTGCCCATGCTCAAGTGATTGGCCCCATTGAGATTGGGGAAAATGCTAAAGTGGGTGCAGCTGCCGTTGTCCTAGCCGATGTTCCAGCAGATGTGACAGTGGTCGGTATGCCAGCTAAAATTGTCCGTGTGCATGGTCAAAAAGATGAGAAGGTCATTCATGACATGGAAGGTGGCCGTGAACACTACACCACCAAACTGGCAGAGCTGAGAGAAGCCAGCCACCATTCGTCGCATTTGTAGGAGGTTGATATGCTGCTAGAAGAATTTGAACAAAGTCCTTCAGTTATTGAACCGACGGATAAGGCCATTCGTGGTGGCGGTGAGGTATGTGAAACCATGATTTTCTCCTTCAATGGGGAAATCGTAGACCGTGTCCGTCAGCTACCTGAAAGTAGGGAAGGTGGCTACTTAGAAAGCATTAACGGTCGCCATCCTTGGTATATTTTGGAAAGAGAAGGACTGCGAGTTGCGGTCATGTTGGCAGTCGTCGGTGCTCCCATGGCGGTTGGTCATCTGGAAGAACTGAAGGCTTGTGGGTTTGAGAACTTTATCGTTCTGGGTTCTTGTGGTGTGCTGGATAAGTCACTTGCTGCGGATAAGATTATCCTTCCTAGCTCTGCTCTTCGGGACGAGGGAACTAGTTACCACTACGCTCCTACCAGCGATGAAATCAGCTATGACCCTGCTTTGCTATTGACCATGGAAAAGGCCTTGGACCAAGCAGGAATTGAACACGTGCGGGCTAAGACCTGGACGACGGATGCCTTTTATCGGGAAACGGCTGCCAAGGTCAAGCGACGCCTAGCCGCTGGTGCCATGGTGGTCGATATGGAAGCTTCTGCTATCATGGCCTGGGCAAACTTTCGTCAGGCCAAGGTCTATCAGTTTTTCTACACGGCAGACTATGTGGACCACCACAAGAATGAATGGGATGTACGTCGCGAGCAACGGACGGCTGACAGCATGACCTTTTTTGAAGTGGCCCTGGCGATTGCAAGAAAATTAGAAAGTACATCATGTTAAAAAAATTAGTAAGACAAAACTGGCCTTATGTGTTGACCGCCATCGGTGGAACAATTCTATCTATCCTTAAGTTTTCCCAAGGAAACTGGCAGCTAGGGATGATTTGGTTGGCAGCGACAGCTTATTGGTTGGTTAGATTGTATCAAAAGTATCAAATCCTAAAGAATACTCAGAAGTAATGGAGAAAGCATGATTAAAATTTACGATACCATGACCCGTAGTTTGCGTGACTTTGTGCCCTTGGAAGAGGGGAAGGTCAAGATGTATGTTTGCGGTCCGACAGTTTACAACTATATCCATATCGGAAATGCCCGTAGCGTCGTGGCTTTTGATACCATCCGTCGCTACTTTGAATACCGTGGCTTTGATGTAGCGTACATTTCTAACTTTACGGATGTGGATGACAAGATTATCAAAGCTGCTAATGAAGCTGGCATGACAACCAAGGAGCTGTCTGATAAGTTTATCGCAGCTTTCAAGGAAGATGTGGCAAAGTTAGGTGTCAAACCAGCAACTAAAAATCCTCGTGTTATCGACTATATGGATGAAATCATTGATTTTGTGCAGGTCTTGATTGACAAGGGGTACGCCTATGAAGCTTCTGGAGATGTCTATTTCCGTGTGGAAAAGGCAGAAAACTATGCCCGTTTGGCCAACAAAACCTTGTCTGACCTAGAAGCTGGGGCTTCTGGTCGTGTTGAGGGAGAAGGTCAACTGAAAGAACATCCTTTCGACTTTGCCCTGTGGAAAACTGCCAAGCCAGGCGAAGTGTCTTGGGAAAGTCCTTGGGGAGCAGGTCGTCCAGGTTGGCATATCGAGTGTTCGGTTATGGCGACAGAGATTTTGGGAGATACTATTGACATTCACGGTGGTGGTGCGGACTTGGAATTCCCTCACCATACCAATGAAATCGTCCAGTCTGAATGCAAAACAGGTCAGACCTTTGCCAACTACTGGATGCACAATGCCATGCTCAATATCAACGATGAGAAGATGTCTAAGTCCTTGGGCAATTTCCTGACAGCCCATGATATGTTGGAACAAATTGACGGTCAGGTCTTGCGATTCTTCCTATCTACCCAGCACTACCGCCGTCCACTCAACTACACTGAGAAGGCCATTTCAGATGCGGAAATCAATCTCAAATATCTAAAAAATACTTATACACAACCTGTGCAAAACTCTGTGGATAAGTCAGGTCTTGAATTGCATTTGGCGGCCTTTGAAGCGGCAATGGATGATGATTTCAATGCGGCAAATGGGATTACGGCTATTTTTGACCTTGCCAAATGGATCAACTCTGGCAACTACGATGAAACTGTAAAAGAAGCCTTTGGAAACATGCTGCAAGTGTTCGGTATTGTCTTTGAAGAAGAAGTCTTGGACAGTGAGATTGAAGCCTTGATAGCAGAACGTCAAGCAGCTCGTGCCAATCGGGATTTTGCGACGGCTGACCGCATTCGTGATGAATTGGCAGCCCAGGGCATCAAGCTCTTGGATACCAAGGATGGTGTGAGGTGGACACGTGACTAAGGCAGTAGATGTCAATCTCATCAATGGAATTGCCCTGGCTTTTGAAGGGGATGCTGTCTATTCCATGTATATCAGACGGCACTTGATTTTCAAGGGACTGACCAAGCCCAATCAATTGCACGGTGAGGCTAACAAATACGTCTCGGCCAAGGCACAGGCAAGCCTGATTTCTGCCCTCTTAGAAGCTCAGCTATTGACCGAAAAAGAGGAAGAAATCTACAAGCGGGGAAGGAATAGCCATAGCCACACCAAGGCCAAGAATGCGGATGTGGTCACCTATCGAATGTCCACAGGTTTTGAGGCGGTTTTGGGTTATCTGCACATGACTGAGCAGATGGAACGCCTGGATGAACTGGTTGGCTGGTGTATTGGGTTTATAGAGAATAGATAGGAAGAGGAAAGATTTTATTTCCTTAAACACAGAAATAGTCAGGCTTGGTCCTGACTATTTCTTTTGTTTGTAGAAGCTGGTTAGTTGCTTGGTAGTAGGGCAAGCTCAAATTCCAGACACTTAGCTGTCACTAATTGGTCATGCTTGATGGTTTGGACGACTTGTTTGTCTAATGAAACTAGCTTGACAAACTGGAAATTTGCATCGCTTTTTGGAGTAGAGATGGTCAGCTTGTGTTGATCTGCAAGTAGCAAGTCTACCTCCTTAAAATGCGGTAGTCCGATTTGGTAGTCGGCTTTTCCAGGACAGACAGGGTAGAAACCTAGACAGGAGAATATGTACCAGGCTGAAAGGCTACCGTTATCCTCGTCACCTGGATAGGCTTGAAAACCTGTCTTGAAAGCTGTTTGTCTGATTTTGTGAATGAGTAGACTAGTGTATTCTGGTTTTGTGGACCATTGGAAAAGATAAGGGATATGGAAGCTCGGTTGATTTGAAATAGCAAGCTGACCGAGATTGACTTGCGCCATTTCCGACATTTCGTGGATTTCGTAGCCGTATTGTTCAGGTGAGAAATAGGGCTCCTGATTGCACAGTTGGATGAGATAGGTGGTAAAGGCTTCTTTTCCGCCCATCAATTCTATCAGTCCATCGATGTCATGAAAGACGGACAGGGTTGCTTGTAGGGCAGAGCATTCGGCATAGTCTCTTCCCCAGCTTAGAGGGGAAAAATCTGCTCGGAATTGTTTCTGTCTATCCTTGGCACGCATGAGACCTGTTTGGCTATCGAATAACTGTCGGTAACCGAGGCACATTTGAGCGTATTGCTTAGCCAGTTGGTCCTGTCCCAGTTTTTCTGCTACTTGGCTGATAGCCCAATCACTGTAGGCATAATCAAGAGAATGGCTCACAGATTCGTTGAAATCAAGAGGGAGATAGTTTAACTGGCGGTAAATCTGACTACCATGGCGGCCGTAACGTTGATCCGCATCGGTCTTTTGACTGGTTTCAATCATGGCTTGGAGAAAATCTTCCATCAAATCAGGAACAAGTCCCTTGCAGGCCGCATCAGCAATGACTCCATCCACAAGAGTTCCTGGCATGATACCGCGCTCGTCTGGCGATAACCATTTGGGTAAAAATCCAGTATCTCGATAGTGTTGGAGAATGCCGTGGAGAAACTCTTCCAAATAGTCTGGGTAGATAAGTGAAAGCAGAGGATAGGAGGAACGGAAGGTGTCCCAGTAGCCGTTGTTGGTGAAAAATTTACCTAGTTTGGCCTGATTGCTGATAGGGTCGAAATGAATGGCTTGTCCATCAGGACTAGGTTCATAGAAAGTCTGTGGGTAAAGTAGGCAACGGTAGAGGCAGTGGTAGAAGAAGTTAATGTCCTCTGTTTTTTTGTCACGAATTTGAATACGTCCTAGTAGTTGGTTCCACGTCTTTTCGGCTTGTTTTTGGGCTTGGGGGAAGTCAGGAACATCTTTCAATAGAAAGGCGGCCTGCTCAGGGCTGATAAAAGAGGTAGCTAAGCGCCCCTTGATAGAAGTGCTTGAGAAATTGATACGAACATGTAAATCTTCTCCCACCACTTCCGTTTTAGCTATCTTGTGATCCTTGACCAGATGATAACATTCTGTTATTTCCTCTTCAAATTCTAGGAGAGCATACATGCAGAAATCAGGGGATTGGCAGGCGCTGACCTGAAAAATCTGAATGAGCAATTGGTGAGGATTGAGCAGTCGATAAATGGATTTTCCAGATGAATAGAAGACCATTCCGATAGGCTGGTTAGTAAAAGACGCTATCTCAAAACTGGCTCCGTATCGGCTGGGAGCTAAACGGCTTATCAAGCGAAAGCGGTTGGATTGTAATTGAAGGAGGTCAGGTCGGAAAATAGCTTGGTCGAGTTGGTAGCTGGATTGACGATGAAAGAGGCTATCTCGGCTTAATTCACCTGTGATAGGTGTTAATAAGAGGGAGGAAAAATCCCCCAACCAAGGGCTGGGTTGATGGGTTAAGCGAATGCCCTGATAGACAGGTTCATAGGGATTGAACCACCAGTTTCCAGTCTGGTCGCTGGTCTGGGGAGCAAAATAATTCATGCCGAAAGGGGCACCTGTCAATGGTAGGGTGTTTCCGTTTGAAAAGGCATGTGAGTTATAAGTACCATAGCGGGTGTCAATGGTTGAAACGATGGAGGTATACATAGGCTATCCTTTTCTTTTTTTTATTGATAATAAGTGGTGTCTCCTTATTATATAGAGAAAGGGAAAGAAAGGAAAGCGTTTTCTAAAACTGGCAATATTTGTGTAAAAATGGGTTTAATTTGTGTATAGGATTTGCATATAGAATTGTATAGACTGATACTAGGAACCTTGTGTCTAATGAAAATTATATGGACTTGCCAGATAGAGGTTGGAAGAACTCTGAGCAAAGGATAAAAAGGAGAAATCATGTTTTACACAAAAGAAATCATAGAGAACTGGCTGACAGGCATTCAAAAGAAAACAGCAGACCACCCAAGTTGGGGGAGTGTATTTGAAAGGTGTTATACGGATACGCTTGATAGGACCATTAGTCAACTGGAAGATGGGACTACTTTTGTCTTAACGGGGGACATTCCAGCCATGTGGTTGAGGGATTCGACAGCCCAGGTCAAACCCTATCTAGCCTTGGCTAGAAAAGATGAGAAATTGCGCCAGATGATTCTAGGTCTGGTAGAGAGGCAAATGGCTTTTATTTTGATGGATCCATATGCCAATGCCTTTAACCAGGCAGCTAATGGGCGGGGGCACCAGACCGACCACACTCAGATGGGACCCTGGATTTGGGAGCGGAAATATGAGGTGGATTCCCTCTGCTACCCCCTTCAATTAGCCTATCTACTTTGGAAAGCGACAGGGGAAACCAGTCATTTTAACCAGACCTTCTTTGGGGCAGCTGAAAAAATTGTTCAACTCTGGAAATTGGAGCAGCACCATGAAAACTCCCCTTATAGCTTTGAACGGGACACTGATCGGCTAGAGGATACCCTCACGCACCAAGGAAAAGGGGCTCCCTGCACCTATACAGGGATGACTTGGTCCGGTTTTCGTCCAAGCGATGACGCCTGTATCTACCCTTACCTCATCCCTTCAAATATGTTTGCGGTCGTCGTCTTGGGTTATTTAGGAGAAATAGCAGAGCAGTTTGCCAGTGAGGAATTCTCAGATTTGGCTGAAGGTGCCAGACGGTTGGCGCAGGAAATTGACCAGGGGATTCGGACCTTTGGGCTGACCAAGAATCAGGCGGGAGAAACCATTTTCGCCTATGAAGTGGACGGCTTGGGCAATCAGTCTATCATGGATGACCCAAATGTTCCAAGTTTGCTAGCGGCTCCCTATCTAGGCTATTGTCAGAAAGATGATCCCATCTATTTGGCAACCCGTCGGACCATTTTAAGTCAAGAAAATCCCTATTACTACGAGGGCGACTATGCTGCGGGTCTTGGTTCCAGTCATACCTTCTATCGCTATATTTGGCCGATTGCCTTGGCTATTCAAGGATTGACAACGGATGACAAGGAAGAAAAAGCTCGCTTATTGGATACAATGGTGGCCTGTGATGGCGGTACTGGGCTGATGCATGAGAGTTTCCATGTGGATGATCCGACGCTTTACTCTAGAGAGTGGTTCTCCTGGGCAAATATGATGTTTTGCGAATTGGTTTTAGATTATTATGATATACGACCGGAGGAATAAAATGGGAAAAGAAACGGTTCATATTATTTCACATAGCCACTGGGATAGGGAATGGTATCTTCCTTTGGAAGAACATCGGATGCGCTTAGTAGAGCTATTTGATGACCTATTTGACTTGTTTGAAACAGATCCTGAGTTTAGGAGTTTTCATCTAGATGGACAGACCATTGTCCTAGATGACTATCTGGAAATTCGTCCGCAGAATCAAGAGTTATTGAAGAAATACATTCAAGACGGTCGGCTGATTATTGGTCCCTTTTACATCTTGCAGGATGATTACCTCATCACTAGTGAGGCCAATATGCGCAATACCCTTCTGGGTCACTTGGAAAGCAAGAAGTGGGGACGGGCTCCGAAGATTGGTTATTATCCAGATACTTTCGGCAATATGGGACAGGCTCCTCAGCTATTGCGTCAGGCTGGTATAGATGTGGCCTTGTTTGGTCGTGGGGTCAAACCAGTTGGCTTTGATAATCAGGTTCTGGGAGATGACCGATTCCAGTCCACTTTCTCAGAGATGATTTGGGAGGGGGCAGATGGCAGTCAGGTTCTGGGAATTTTATTTGCTAACTGGTACAGCAATGGCAATGAAATTCCAGTTGATGAGGAAGAAGCGCGTGTTTTTTGGGAGAAAAAATTGGCAGATGTTCGCAAATACGCTTCAACTTCCCACTATCTGCTGATGAATGGCTGTGATCACCAGCCTGTCCAGAAAAATCTCAGCCAAGCATTACGACTGGCCCGAAAACTGTATCCAGATATAGACTTTGTTCATTCAAGCTTTGAAGAATACATAGCTGCTGTCAAGGAAGAATTGCCAAAAGACCTCAGTCGTGTCAAGGGAGAATTGACTAGCCAGGAAACAGATGGCTGGTACACCTTGGTAAATACTGCCTCTTCGAGAATTTATCTCAAGCAAGCCAATGACCAGGCCAGCCAGCTTTTGGAACAAGTTGTAGAACCCTTGGTGGTGATGGCAGGAGATAAGGTTCCCAGAGATGAGTTACGCTATGCCTGGAAACTCTTGTTGCAGAATGCCCCCCATGATAGCATCTGTGGTTGTAGCGTAGACCAGGTACATAGTGAGATGGAAACCCGCTTTAAGAAGGTCAAACAAGTCGCTCATTTCCTGAGCCAGCGCTCCCTAGACAGGTGGGAAAAGCAGGTAGATTCTAGCCAATTAGACGGCTTACTATTTACGGTTTTTAATACTACAGCCTGCCGACAAACCCAGTTAGTGGAGGTTGATTTGCTTGTTGAACAGGAAGATTTTCGCGATGGGCAGTTAGAACAACACTTCCAATCCATGGCAGCTATTTCTCTGCCAGCCTTTGGTCTCTTTACCAGTCAAGGCCAAGAGGTAGAAGCTACCATCGAAGATCTAGGTGTCAACTTCCGCTACGATTTACCAAAAGATGCTTTTCGCTCTGCCAATTTTGCCCGCCAGATTCGTGTCCGCTTTGTAGTGGAAAATCAGGCGCCATTTTCATGGCAGACCTATCAAGTCAAGCCGATTGGTGACACTAGGGTGAATAGCAGTTTAAGTGAACAGTTCGAGAATGATTACTACCGTATTGACGTGGTGGATGGTCAGCTCTTACTAGAAGACAAGAGAACGGGTCAAGCCTATAAAGACTGGCTACGGTTTGAAGATTGTGGAGATTTGGGCAATGAATACATCTTTATGGCGCCTAAGAATGACCAACCGCTCTATGGTCAGATAGAGGACTTCGGTCTTGTCTACCAAACAGAAGCGGTCAGCATTGCCAAGGTCGTTCACCGTTTGCATCTACCTGTGGCTATGGAAACAAGTCTGGAAGATGAACAGAAGCGCCTGGTAGAATTTAAACATCGAACATCTCAAAGGAGTCAGGAAAAGAAAGACCTGCTCCTTACCACCTATCTGACCCTCTACCGCCACCAACCACAAATTCGCATCCAGACAAATTTCCACAATCAAATCAAGGACCATCGCTTACGAGCAGTCCTTGATATAGGAATAGAAGCCGAGAATCACTTTGCAGATTCCATCTTTGAAGTCGTTAAACGTCCAAATCAGCCACATTCAGCTTGGGAAAATCCGTCCAATCCTCAGCGTCATCGCAGTTTTATTAGTCTATCAGATGGTCGACAAGCCATGACCGTTTCGAGCAAGGGCCTACATGAGTATGAAATCCTAGATAGGGGCAAGATTGCTTTGACACTACTTCGTGCGACTGGAGAGCTAGGAGATTGGGGCTACTTCCCAACACCAGAAGCCCAGTGTTTGAGGGAATGTCAGTTGGACTATGCTTTTGAAATTTGCCCAGTAGAGGAAGGTTTTACCAGCTTCCAAAGAGCTCAGGCCTTCCAAGGACACTTGTTAACTAAACAAGTAACCAGCCATAGTGGGTATCTGCCGTGTGATCATCAGTTTTTGAGCCATCCAGCACTGGAAGAGGACCGCTTATGCGTGACTTCTTTGAAGGTGGCAGAGACTTCGGACCGCATCCTGCTCCGTTACTACAATATGAGCCAGGAACAGTTAGCAGGTTGGAGCGAGTGGACTGAGGGTGTTGACCTCTTGGAAGAACCACTAGAGGCTTTGCTGGCTAAGATTGAACCTCAGGCAATCCGAACAGAGGTCATTGGCTATCATGGAAAGGAGAAAGAATATGGTAGTAGCCTGTTTTGATATTGGAGGTACGGGAATAAAGGGGGCCCTGATTGGTTCAGATAAGCAGATAAACTATAGGCAGGAATGGCCAACACCGGCCAGTTTAGCGGAATTGTTGGCGCTTATGGACAGTATTATTCAGCCGGTAGATGGCTTGGAGGCAATTTCCCTCAGTATACCTGGAGCGGTAGACCTTGAAACAGGTGTCATCCAGGGGCTGAGTGCCGTTCCCTATATCCATGGTGTATCTTGGTATGAGTTATTAAGTCAGTATGGCTGTCCTGTGTATTTGGAAAATGATGCTAATTGTGTCGGTCTGAGTGAATTGGCTATTGACGACCAGCTATCGACCTTTGCCTGTGTCGTCTGTGGTACGGGTATCGGTGGTGCCTTGATTGTGGATAGAAAACTCATCCGAGGGAAACAAGGTTTCGGTGGCGAATTTGGCTATATGCTGATTGCTACTGGAAAGGGACCTCTAAAAAACTGGTCCCAACTTGCTTCTACTGGAAGTTTGGTCAGACAGGTGGCTAGTCAGTATGAGGAAGCTGCGGAAGATTGGAATGGGAAACGGATTTTTGAACTAGCAGAACAGGGAGATGAGGTATGTCAATTAGCCATTGAAGAAATGACACGCAATCTGGCCTATGGCATTTTAAATATCTCCTATTTCCTGGAACCAGAAGTGCTGGCTATAGGCGGCTCTATCAGCCAGAATCCAGTCTTTATCCAAGCTATTCAGGAGCAACTAGAGGCTATTCAAAAGGAATATCCAGAAGAATTCCCATATCTACCAGCTATTCGTGCCTGCCACTACCAGCAGGATGCCAACCTCATGGGTGCTTATATGAAGACCCTACAATAAGGAGAAATGATGATGTTACAGATAAACCATTCTTTACAGCAGTCGGATAGGGTCTTGGAAGAGATTTGTTCCTCTCTTGGCTTTGATTGCCAGTTAGAACTTGCGGTCGATGGCAAGGAGAGTTTGCGGATTGAAGGTTCAGCAGGTTCTTACCGTATCCGTGCGCCTAAAGAACATATGATTTACCGCGGTTTGCTTGTTTTGGCTAGTCAGTTGACTCAGGGCGAGACCGACATACAGATCCAGGAAAGACCTGCCTACCGTCAACTCGGTTTTATGGAAGATTGTTCTCGAAATGCTGTCCTGACGGTTGAAGCCAGCAAGACCTTGATTAGACAACTGGCCTTGATGGGCTACAGCCATTTCCAGCTTTACATGGAAGATACCTACCAACTACGTGATGAACCCTATTTTGGTTATTTCCGAGGAGCCTATACAAAAGAAGAATTGCAGGCTATTGAGGAGGAGTGCCACCGTTACGGTATGGAATTTATTCCCTGTATCCAGACCTTGGCCCATCTGATTGCCTACCTCAAATGGAACATTTCTTCTATTCAGGCCATTCGAGATGTGGACAATATTCTTTTGATTGGGGATGAGAGGACCTATGCCTTGATTGATAAGATGTTTGAGGCCTTGTCCCATCTGAAAACACGGACCATTAACATCGGTATGGATGAGGCTCACTTGGTCGGGCTGGGTCAATACCTCAATCAACACGGCTATCAGAAACGAAGTCTGATTATGTGCCAACACTTGGAACGGGTCTTGGATATTGCTGATAAATACGGTTTCCATTGTAGTATGTGGAGCGATATGTTCTTCCAGTTGTTGACAGCGAGTAAGGATTATACTGGTCAGTTGGAAATTGACTCGGAAATTCAGGCTTATTTGGATCGCCTCAAGGACAGAGTGACCTTGATTTATTGGGATTACTACCAGACCAGCCGTGAGAGTTATGCTCAAAAACTGGCAAGTCATCAGCAGTTGGGAAATCAGATTGCCTTTGCAAGTGGTGCCTGGAAGTGGATTGGTTTTACTCCTGATAATGATTTCAGTATGCGGATTGCACCAGAAGCACATGCCGCCTGCCAAGAGTATGGCGTCCAAGAAGTGACGGTGACCGCTTGGGGAGACAATGGTGGGGAATGCGCAACCTTCTCGATCTTGCCGAGTCTTCATGCCTGGGCAGAACTCCAGTACCGAGGAAATTTGGGCTGTCTGGCTGAGCATTTCTATCAACTACACCAAGTTTCCCTCGGTGACTTCCTGCAATTGGATTTGCCAAATAAGACACCTAGCCACCCTGGTCCAGGTTATCACGGTTTCAATCCCAGTCGCTACATCTTGTATCAGGATATTCTCTGCCCCTTGCTGCAAGAGCATATTGATGCCGAAAAAGACAGCGCCTTTTATCAGGAATTAGCGCCTAGATTGGCAGAGATTGGAAGCCGAGCCAAGGGCTATGCCTATCTCTTTGATACTCAGGCTAAGTTGTGTCAGGTTTTAGCGACCAAGGCGGCTATTTCAGCAGGTATTCGTCAGGCCTATCAGGAAGGAAATCGTCAGGTTTTGGCAGAGCAAGTTGACGGTTTGCAGCAACTAAGGATAGACCTAGAAAGCTTCTATCAGGCACTCAGCTACCAATGGATGGTAGAGAAGAAGGTGTTTGGTCTGGATACGGTGGACATTCGCCTAGGTGGCTTGGATGCCCGCATTCGCCGTGCAATCCAGCGGTTGCAAGCCTATCTGAACAATGAAGTACCTAAACTAGATGAACTAGAAGTGCCAATTCTCCCTTACGATGACTTCCATCAGGACAAGGGATTTATTGCGACAACTGCCAACCAATGGCAGATTATTGCGACGGCTTCAACCATCTATACAACCTAGTGATATTCGAGCTCGAAAGGGCTCGATTTTTTTATGCAAATTTTGATTAGCAACCCAGATTTTCTTTGTTTTTTACAGAAGGTATATCGGTTGTTATATACACCTATAATTTGTAGAATTTTGCCTATAATGTGGCAATTCACAGTTGGCCTAATCAGGAGTAAACTAATAATGTAAAGGTTCATAATAGAAAGGAGCTATGATGAAAGACCTCATAAAAAATCTAAAACAAAATGCCATTTTTTTCCTAATGGTATTGCCAGGAGTCATCTGGCTCATTCTATTTTTCTACATTCCAGTATTTGGCAATGTGATTGCTTTTAAGGACTATCGCCATACAGGTAATGGCTTTTGGGATAGTCTCATACAAAGTAGGTGGATAGGATTGGATAATTTTAAATTTCTATTTCAATCATCCGATGCCTATATCATCACAAGAAATACCATCCTATATAATCTTGGTTTTATCGTACTCGGACTGATTTTTGCAGTAGGTATTGCCATTATCTTTAGTGAGATGCGGTCGAAGAAGCTGGTAAAGATCTATCAGACCACAACCTTGTTCCCTTATTTCCTTTCTTGGGTCATTATCAGTTTCTTCGTTTACGCATTTTTGAGTCCAGATAAAGGATTGATAAACAATATTCTCAAAGGAATGGGGATGGATCCCATCAACTGGTACAGCACACCGACCTATTGGCCCTTCATCTTGCTTTTCTTAGGAATTTGGAAAGGTTTGGGCTACAACAGTATTATTTATTATGCAACCATTATGGGCATTGACCCAACCTACTATGAAGCTGCGATTGTGGATGGAGCGACCAAGTGGCAACGGATCCGCTATGTCACCCTTCCTCAGTTAATGCCTCTGATGACTATTTTAACGATTCTGGCTGTCGGAAATATCTTCCGAGCAGACTTTGGCCTTTTCTATCAAATTCCGAAAAATTCAGGTCCTCTCTTCAATGTGACTCAAGTCCTTGATACCTACGTTTATCGTGGAATTGCAGGAACAGGGGACATCGGTATGGCTATCGCAGCAGGCCTCTATCAATCTGTTGTCGGCTGTATCTTGGTGGTAGTGACCAACCTGATTGTTCGTCGCTTTGATAAGGAATCAGCCTTATTCTAGGAGGGGAGTATGAAAAAAAAGAAACAAATCACTTCTGTTTCTATTCATTCATTTAGTAAGAAAACAGATCTATTTTTCTCAAGTTTACTAGGGATATTTGCCCTATCTTGTACCCTTCCCTTCATATTTGTTATCATCATTTCTATGACAGATGAGACAAGCTTGGCTATCAACGGCTATTCTTTCTGGCCAGAGCAATGGAGTTTGGCAGGTTATGAATATCTCTTTCAATTGAAAGATCAGATTCTCCAAGCCCTCTTTATCACCTTCTTTGTGACCATTGTAGGGACGAGCTTGAATGTCTTCTTCACTGTTCTTTACGCCTATGCCATTTCGAGAAACAGTTTCAGATACAGACGATTTTTTACCCTGATGGCTCTCTTTACCATGCTGTTTAGCGCAGGGATCATTCCAACCTATATCGTCATGACCTCGTTTTTAAATCTCAAAGATACAGTGGCAGCCTTGATTCTACCCATGCTGCTGTCTCCTTTCAATATCATGGTGATGAGATCCTTCTTTAGAAAGACTATTTCTGAGTCTATTATCGAATCTGCCAGGATTGACGGGGCCAGTGAATTTCGGATTTTCTTCCAAATCTGCTTACCACTAACCCTACCAGGTATCGCAACCATCGCTCTCTTTACAGCCCTCGCTTTTTGGAATGACTGGTACAACGCTCTCCTCTATATCCAGAGCGATAACCTCTTCCCCCTCCAATACCTGCTGATGAAAATTCAAGCAAACATTCAATATCTCTCTGAAAATGCTGCCGCAGCAGCGGCCATGTCCTCAGAAGTTGCAGGGGCCCTTCCAAAAGAAGCAACACGGATGGCTATTGTGGTCGTATCGACTCTACCAATTGCCTGTCTCTATCCTTTCTTCCAACGTTACTTTGTCAAAGGTTTGACAATTGGAGGAGTCAAGGAGTAGAGACATCACTCTATCTTAACAATCGTATTCCATACTTCATTATCTAAAAAAATAGAAAGGAACAGCCAAATGAAAACATGGAAAAAATTTGCCTACTCCTGCGTGACACTTGCGTCTGCAGCTTCCCTTGTCGCTTGTGGTAGTCTGACTGGAAATAAGACCGCATCAAGTAGCGCTACAACAGAAGATGGATTGACAAACATCCTCATGTATCAAATCGGAGACGCACCGAAAAACATCGATGTTCTTTTGGAAAATGCCAATAAGATTATCGAAAAAGAAGCAGGCGCCCATCTAGACATCAAGTATATCTCATGGGGTGACTATAAGGATAAAATGGCCATTATTACCTCATCTGGTGAGGAATATGATATTGCCTTTGCAGACAACTATATTATCAATGCGCAAAAAGGAGCTTATGCTGATTTAACAGAACTTTACAAGAAAGAAGGCAAGGCCCTCTATGACATTATTGACCCTGCCTATATCAAAGGAAATACCATCGACGGAAAAATCTACGCAGTACCTGTCATCGGTAACGTAGCTAGTCAACAGATGCTTTCCTTCAATCAAGACATGGTTGATAAGTATGGTTTTGACATTTCTAAAGTAGATAGCTACGATGATGTGGAAAGCATGTTGGCAACCATCAAAGAAAAAGAGGCAGATGTGACACCATTTGCCTGGGTAAAATCTAGCAAACCATCAACAGACGGTTTGGAATATCCAGCTGGGAATGAGTTACCATTTGCTATCGACTTGAAAGGCGACACTACAAAAGTGGTAAACCCATTTGAAGTGGACCGTCACATGGATAACCTTCGCACCATTCACAAATACTATAAGGCTGGCTACATTATGGCAGATGCAGCGACTACTGACGCAACCTTCTCACTTGATGTAGCAAACTGGTTCGTTCGTGAAGAAACACAAGGACCAGCTGACTTTGGCGATAGCCTCCTTTCAACAGTTGCAGGCTATAAGATTACTTCGAAACCAATCACATCTGCCTATAAGACAAGCGGATCTACCCAAGTAGCAAACTTTGTCATTTCAAAAACATCTAAGAACAAAGAAAAAGCTATGGAAGTATTGACTCTTATCAATACAAATCCAGAATTGCTGAACGGCTTGGTATTTGGTCCAGAGGGAGTCAACTGGGAAAAAGACCCAAGTGCTGAAAATCGTATCAAGTTGTTGGATGGTTACAAAGGCGATACTCGTATGTCAGCTTGGAACACAGGTAACAGCCAAATTCTCTACATCACTGACAAGGTAACAGATGAAGATGTGAAAAAAGCAGAAGAATTGCTGGCAGGTGCAGAAGAGTCTCCACTTCTTGGCTTCAACTTCAATGCTGATGCAGTTAAGACTGAAATTACAAGTATCCAAAATATCATGAGCCAATATGCAGCAAGTATCAATACTGGTACTGTGGATCCTGATGTTGCTGTTCCAGAAATGCTGAAAAAATTGGAAGCAGAAGAGTCCTACAAAAAAGTAAAAGAAGAAATGCAAAAACAATACGATGAGTTTTTGGCAAACAAATAAGCAATCACAGATAATGGAGTGTGAAAAGAGGTTGGGTGTTTTCTGACCTCTTTATAATTTATGTTGATATATACAAATAAGCGAAATTGTGATAAAATAAGTGTAAAAGGAGGATACATTCTGATGAAATGGTTAGACAGGCTTTTTACTCTTCTGTTCTTCCTCATGAAATTGGGTGCCATCTATTTGGTTCTTCTATTGCTAGGAGGCGTAGTGCTGGGCATTTCACCAGCAAATGGAACGATACTTTACCTCTACGATAACTATCATATGGATGCATCTAAGTATAATTTTCGAGAGGCGTTTGGCTATTTTAAAGAGCACTTTATTCGGCTTAACCTTGGCCTTGGTCTTGTCCTCTTATTGATTGGTCTTTTATTTAGCGGCATTTGGCTCTTGATTCAATTGCCCCAGACCTGGTGGATGCCAGCAGTTCTTATTACAAATGCTTGTGGTCTTTTCTATATTTTTGCACTCTATGCTCTCTTTTTAAAACTTCAAGTACATTTTGAATTTAGTCTAAAAACAGGCTTACAGTTGGCGGCTGTCTCGCTTTTTCTTGATTGGAAAGCCCTGGTCAAATTTTTGTTAGGCAGTCTCGTCTGTGGGTTCTTGCTATTCAAACTTCCCTTGATTTTATTCTTCTTCCTACCGGTCCTATGGCTCTTGTTTCTCTATGATGCCTTTGATCCAGTTTATAAGAAAGTTGACAAGGATTACTTATGAAAAAAGTTTTAATTCATACTCTTTTGAAAAGTTATTCTTTATTAGTGATTGGGATTGTCATTTTCTTTGCCAGTATTCTTTCCTACATCAGCTGGTATCAGTATGATACCAATCGCATCCGCATTCAACAGGAAGTAGCAGATGGTCTAAAAGAGGAGTTGGATTATTATCAGGGACGGGTTGGGAATTATCTAGCGGACTACATTACGGACAGGGATCGTCTAGACAGTCTTTATCACTATTTTCAATTATCTCCTTCTCAGTACCAGGTCTGGTTACTGAGTCACCCTCACCTGATGGTCAAACGGATTTCCTTGCAGGATTCTGTTCGCACTCTCTATCTCTATTATCCCTTCGTAGAAGGAGTCGATATTGCTCCGATGGATGCAAATACTGTCTTTGTTTCTACCTCTGACTTAAAGTCTGGTAAAAAGGTCACGGCCGAAAATTACAAGGCTCCGCAACATAGTATTTCGATGACCCTATTTTCTCCATCGACAACAGAAGGTATTGCAACCATCTATGTCACCATCGATGCGGATTTGCTCGAACAATATATTCAACGTAAGACGGATCTCCCCATAACCGTTAGAGTTCAAGATTCTCTGGATCGGGAATTTTATAGTCTGAGACCAGATGTTGCCTCGCCTCCGCTCTCCTATCGAATGAGTGGGGATTTGCAAATTGCAGTTGGGGTTGACCAGCAGCATGCTATTGAAAAAGTTGGCAGCCTAGTCGGAATCATTTTTCTAGGAAGTAGTTGCCTCGTTGCTCTTTTACTACTGGTCCTGAGAAGGGTGTTTAAACGATATGAAGTTCAAGTACTGGACATTGTTGATACCATGCAACAGATTCGTGGCGAAGACAGGCATCTTCGTCTACAGACGGACAATAAAGAGCAGGAAATGTATCTCATTTCATCGGAAATCAATCAGATGCTGGATGCTATGGACCAGAGTATTCAAGACATCTATCGCTTGCAGTTAGCTCAGAAAGATGCCAATATGCGAGCCTTACAAGCCCAAATTAACCCCCATTTTCTCTACAATACCTTGGAATTTTTCCGTATGTATGCAGTCAGCAAGCAGATGGATGAGCTAGGGGATATGATTTATGAATTTTCAAGCTTGCTTCGCAGTAGTGTGACACAGGCAAAAATGACAACGGTGGCAGAAGAACTTTCATTTTGTGAAAAACATAGCTACATTTGTCAAATCCGCTATCCCCGTTCCATTGCCTATGCCTATCAAATGGATCCTGGGTGCGAAAGAGTTGAAATTCCTCGGTTTGTAATCCAGCCTCTGGTAGAAAATTATTTTGTCCATGGAGTAGATCTCAAACGAAAAGACAATGCGCTTAGTGTCAAAGCTCTCAAGCATGGACAGGATATGGAAATTCTCATCAGAGATAATGGTAAGGGAATGAACGCGGAAACTCTGGAAGCCTACAAACACCTCTTGGCAAGTCGAGAATTGTCGCAAGAAAATCGGTCACAATCAATCGGATTACGAAACGTTCATGAGCGGTTACTTCTCTATTTTGGAGACCGTTACCAGATAGAATTAGATTCTAAAGAAGGGGAAGGGGTGACATATTCAATCTTATTTGAAGGTGTCTTCCCCCGAGGAGATGAGCATGATGCATAAGATGTTAGTAGTTGATGACGAATATATGATTTTGGAAGGGATGAAGCATCTTCTCCCTTATCATGAATACAATGTCGAGATTGTTTATACGGCAGAGAACGCTGAAGAAGCGCTGGATTATTTTTCACGGCATACTGTGGACCTTGTCCTAACCGATGTCAGCATGCCAGATATGACAGGTCTGGAAATGGTTCGACGAATGAAAGAACAATCGCCTGATACCCACATTATCATCATGTCTGGTTTTCAAGAATTCGAATATGCCCGTAAAGCTATCTCCCTCGGGGCAATGGATTACCTCCTTAAGCCCATCAATAAACAAGAACTGGCTAAGCTGCTCCAACAGCTACCAACGTTGAAGAAAGAGACGGATAGGGAATATATTAAGGGTTTCTTGGCAGGAACCCTGACAGCGAGTGAGTTATTAAGTCACTCCCAGAAAACATGGTTTGCCGCTAGAGAGACTCCAAACCCAATGGGCTACTGTCGTGAAAAAAATATTTTACATCAAGTCTACTATTTTCAGTTGACAGAAAGTCGACCAGAGGGTAGTCTATATACAGAAGAAGTTACCCCGACGATGACCATACGGCAGTTGATTGACAAGGTAGAGAGGCGCTTATTTTATAAGCAACTATCAGAAGATTTAACGGCTACTACCACAGAATTCTATAAAGATATGGAACCGCTTCTACGTGCAGGAAGATTGGCAAAAATCGTTGATGTTTTACCACATTTGGCTGATAAATTACGAGAAACCACTCCGGCAGTCTACCTAACAAAACAATTTTTTAATCAGATGATGTCGGATGTGTTTTACTATTTTAATGAAGAAGACCATCAGCGCTTGGAAGATTTCTATGTAAAGGTAGAAGCGAGTCGAGATTTACATCAACTAATGGAGTATTTTTGTCATTATCTGAAAAAATTTTCCGAGAGTTCCACTTACAGTCCACATGTACAGGAAGTCGTTACGATTGTTCGTGAACGCTTTGCAGAGGAACTGTCTTTGAAAGATATGAGTGCTCATCTCTACCTAAATACGGTTTACCTAGGTCAACTTATCAAAAAAGAGACCGGGCATACTTTTGCAGAATTGCTCAATCATCAGCGAATCAAGGTAGCACAACAGCTTCTCTTGAACAGTCAGTTGGGAATCGAAGAAATTTGTTTTCAAGTCGGCTACACCAATGTGGGCTATTTCTATAAAATTTTCAAACGCATTTGTGGGGAATCTCCCAAAAATTACCGACAGAAAATCGGTCAATTACAGACAGAATGAGATGGAGGCGAGATGAGCAAAAGGGAAGAATTGCAGCACCTATTTCCAAAGGGAAGGCTTGTATTTGAAAAGACAGAAAACGGAGCAAGTATCCAGTTGCCTCTGGCTGATCATACTTGGTTTTCCGTCGATCGCAAGGATTTGACAGATCGAGAAATCGAACTGATTGACTTGCTGATGAATGACTCGAGCGCAGAACAAGGTCATCCTTGGGGACGCTATTTCCAAGGGGGAGGTCCTCTTCCACAAACCTTGGAAAAACTACAGGTTATTCATGCTCATGTAGGCCACGTATCCGATGAAGATGGAAAGGTAGCCTGGCTTGATATGATGGCCAAACTTCTCCCCAATCTCCAAGGCTACTATACAGGCAATGGACAGGATTACCTGTTCATTCTACATCAGGCACCTCTTTTTGACGTCAAAGAAATACTGCGTGACACCCTTGCTACCATGGAGTTCGATTTTGGTCTGAGAATTACATTGTTTTTAGGGCAAATCTGGCCAGCCAAATTGGTACACTCTTGGCCGCAATTAATCGAAGCTGAACAATCCCTTTTTCACCATTGGCGAAGCAGCCACCATCAGTCACGGTTGCTTACCTTCGGTCAGCTCTATCTTTGGGCAGGTCAACTCCACCCCGTTTTGAGAGAAGGACTTGCTAGTTTGATTGCCCACCAGCAGCTAGAAAAGGAAATTGTAGCTCTTTGGCAAGAAGGTGCGGTCATAACCAAGGCAGCCCAGTCTCTCTATATCCATCGAAATACGCTACAGTATCGCTTGGACAAATGGTTTGATTGGACGGGATTACAGCTCAAGGAATTGACGGATTTGGCAGTTTGCTACATGGTTATCATGGATTTAAGTATCTAATAGGGGCTAATGATGAGAAAGCGTTGTAGCCTTTGAGAATGCCACCCATCGCTTCGTCCCTTTTCTACTGAAAATCCCAAAGGGCTCATTGAATTTTTGAAAAGTAAACTATTTCAGTAACACAGTCTTTTGTGCAACTTGTACAAAAGATTGTGTTCTTTTTGTTCACCTTGACCTAGAAAAATAAAACGTTTTCATTTACAATAAAACTATCAAAGAAAGTGAGGCTTGAACATGGTTCAACTTAATTTAAAAAATATTTATAAAAAATATCCAAATAGCGAGCATTATTCCGTTGAAAACTTTAATCTAGATATTAAAGATAAAGAGTTTATTGTTTTCGTAGGTCCTTCAGGATGCGGTAAATCAACTACTCTTCGTATGATTGCCGGATTGGAAGATATTACAGAAGGTGAAGCTTACATCGACGGTGTGTTGATGAACGATGTGGCACCAAAAGACCGTGATATTGCCATGGTATTCCAGAACTATGCCCTTTACCCACACATGACTGTATTTGACAACATGGCTTTCGGTTTGAAATTGCGTAAATACAGCAAGGATGAAATCAAAAAACGTGTAGAAGAAGCAGCGCAAGTTCTAGGTTTGACTGAATTCTTGCAACGTAAACCTGCTGACCTTTCAGGTGGACAACGCCAACGTGTTGCCATGGGTCGTGCCATCGTCCGTGATGCCAAAGTATTCTTGATGGATGAACCTTTGTCAAACTTGGATGCCAAACTGCGTGTGTCCATGCGTACAGAGATTGCGAAAATTCACCGCCGTATTGGTGCAACAACGATCTACGTAACGCACGACCAAACAGAAGCTATGACCTTGGCTGACCGTATCGTTATCATGTCTGCAACTAAGAATGAAGCCGGTACAGGTACAATCGGTCGTATCGAACAAATTGGTAGCCCAGAAGAGCTTTACAATAAACCTGTAAACAAATTTGTTGCCAGCTTCATCGGTAGCCCTGCAATGAACTTCTTTACAGTGACTCTTCAAGAGGGTGTGCTTGTTGGAGATGGTTTCAAAGTAGATCTTCCAGAAGGGCGTCGCAAACACTTGGAAGAAAAAGGCTACAACGGCAAGAGCTTCACACTTGGTATCCGTCCAGAAGACATCAAAGCTTCTCAGTTGGAATTGGACACTTATCCAAGTTCAATTATCGAAGCGGAAGTAGTTGTGTCTGAACTTCTCGGTGCAGAAACTATGCTTTACTCTAAAGTGGGTAGCACAGAGTTTGTATCTCGTGTCGATGCACGCGACTACCACAACCCAGGAGACAAAGTTCGCTTGACCTTCAACCTCAACAAAGCACATTTCTTTGATGATGAAACAAGTAAGGCGATTGTCTAACCTTTCTAAAATCGTTCATAAAACACCTGACCGCTAGATGAAAATC
>NZ_WCJE01000031.1 GCF_016743335.1 Streptococcus suis
AGCCACACGCTTGTGTGACTTTGCTACCGACGCAAATGTCGGTTACTAACAGGAACAGCAGGAATCGAACCTGCACATAGCGTTATGCCGTGGACGTCACACGGACTTGCTCAGGGCGCTACCCTTGCCAATTTCCAATCTGGCTCATGTTCCCACAGATAGCGTCCATAGATGTCGCACGCAACATCCGATAGCCACAGCTTTATGCCTCTTTTTACAGGACCGTCTCCCGAAGGGATTCTATCATAACCTTGTAACTTATAATCTGATAATACTATTTTAACATTTCAAAAAACGAATAATCCATATAAAAACTTTTGACTTCTTGGTCAAAACTCTAATTTTCGACCAACAAAACTCCGCTTCTATATTGTTCTGCGAACGATAATAAGGCATCGTTTAGTTCGATATAGAAACTAGCCTCGGATAAATACAGGTCGTTGTATATCTCAAAGTCATATCGCTTGCCAGCGTATAGATACTTCTCGTAAAGTATGCGTCTATGCGTTGGATTTAGCAGATTGTTAATGGCATACTCAATTGCTTCAAGTTCTGCTTCTGCATCTACTCGGTTGATTGCCAATCGCTCGACTGGTCTGCTAGGATTGCCATGTGCTTGTCTTGGTTCGAAAGTGTACACAGCAGTAACTTTCTGTCCATCCACATCGTTTGCGACCCTCCGCCAACGCGGGTACTCTTTCAATTTTCGTTTAGCATTCGCTTTGGTTTTTTCTGTGTTTATTTCAGGAAAAAAAGTCATCTGCACTTACCTTTTCTGTGATATAATAGTTTTAGGTTTTTACTCACAGTCAGTACAAGTGTGCTGGCTTTTTTTATTTTTCCCACGGCTGTCGCTGATGGCTATAATACGGGTACACCAGTCGAATTTTCCCTCTTGAAGCTAGCGCCCTATGCTCATAAGGCTTGACCTGCTCGTACAGCTCGTCTATTTTATCCAACATGCGTTGTCGCGGTGGTCGTCCGTCTAGCCATTTGTAGACAGATAGAGTCGTCACACTCATCTCGGTCGCAAATTGGTCTCTCGTCCATCCTGTCTTTTGTAGGATGTATTTGACTTTATCTGCAGTTGTCATTATCTAAACTACCCTCGCATATTCCTCTAACATATCTGACAAATCATCTTCTTCGATTACCAACTTCCACCATTTACCATTCGGATGCACTTCTATTTTCTTCCTTGGATGAGCCAGAGAAGTAGGGAGGACAATCACAAACGGGTCTTCTAATTCACTACCTCTTTCTCGTTCAAGAAATGCAATAATTAGATCGCTTTGTCCGTAGGCCCTGATACTCCAAATTGTGCTCTTTTGATCTAATCGACGCGATGCCGAGGAATATTTCACATCAATTTTCAATCCCTTGTACAGAAAATCATAGTCAGGATTATTGATTTTAATTTTTTCATTGGCATTGATAGCATCCGGAATCAAGTATTGAAACCGTCTCTCAGCTTGTCCTCCAAGCATGGTCGGCCTTGTCACATACCCAACCAAGCGCTCGTCGCCATTCTTTAGAGCATCGAGATATTGGTGATGGAAGCTGTATTTGCTTCGTAGCAGTGCCTTTTTATGTAGTTCGCGTCTCTTTTGAGCCGTCTTCTTTAACCCTAATTTTGAGGCCATAGAAGACACTGCCGATTCACTAAAGTTCAATTCTCTAGCAATTTCTTTAGCCGTCTTTTCAGGCCAATACTTCGTTAGATATAAAATATCTGGTTCAAACCACTTTTTCATTCAGCAACTCCAAAATTGTAATATATTTCATACTTGTTCAAAATATCATAAGCATTCGAGATAAACCGTAACAGTTCGATGTCTGCTTCAAAAAAATTGATTGCTAATAATTGGGAATTGAGGTGATTTTCCAAATGCTGTAACGCTAAGTCATTCAATTCCTTGTTCACCGCATCAATGTCTATCTCTTCCTTGACCTGAGGCTCACGAGGCGTTTCCCAATGGTAGTCATCTGATAGTTTACAACCATCTGTATACACTACTTTTTTCAATTTAGCGTCATAGATTTCTCTGTAGACATCTTGGGTCGTCTTTTCCTTGTCAATGACCAAGAAAAGAACCTCAATACCTGTATCCTCGAAACCGTTTCGAACAGCGTTCAATTCTGCCAATTGATTTCCGATCGTCTGACGCATCATCTTCTCTGTCCCGCGATAAGCAATACCAGGAAACATGATATAGAATCCGTAACGTTTGGTATACTTTAGAGACTTCAACAGGAAGATATCGTCTACTACCCCTGACTTCTTCCAAGGGAATTCATCACGGATTGCCTGTCTATCATCTTCTGGTAAATCCTTGAACTTGATAGAATAAGGCGGATTCATCGCAATGGCATCCACAAGGATATCTTGTTGGTATTGAAAGAAACTCATGTGGTGGACGATGGCATGTTCATAGTTTTCTTTCAAAGCATCGCAGGCCTCTTGTTGGATTTCCACAGCATGGAACTCTGATGGATTGATAAATTGTTCCAGTTGCCCAGAACCTGCCGCACCATCAAACACAGACACATCATCACCACAATATCGCTTTACTTTGTCGGCGAGATACTGCCGCAAAACAGGACTGGTAATATACTCGGCGAATTTGTTAGCACGCTTACGGTTATTGTGCTCAATAAATGTCATTCCAACTCCTCCAACGCTACCCTGTTAATCGGTAGCACGCCTAGTTTTTCGTTAATCATTAGTTACCTCTTTCTGCTTGACTTCCTTCTTTATTTTGTATATACTTAGTGTATACAAAAACAGGAGGACATATCATGAATACTGTTAAAACACGTAAAGTTGGTAATTCGCTTGCCATCACCATCCCAAAAGAATTGAACGTTGATGAAGGCAAGGAGTTCATTGTCTACAAGGGCATTGATGATGTCATCGTGCTTGCACCTAAAATCCCAAATCCATTTGATAGCATGGAACCGTTCGTCATGGATAACGACTTTGAAGGAGTGGTCTTGCTTGATAATGAAGGATAACTACATACCACAAAAACAAGACATCATCTGGATTGATTTTGACCCATCGCTTGGAAAAGAAATCCAGAAACGCAGACCAGCCCTTGTCGTTTCCAGTCACAAGTACAGCCAGATGACAGGATTTGTTGCCGTCTGCCCTATCACTCACGGGGCAAAAGCACTAGAAAGCCGTGGCTTATCTGTCCCTATCCATTCGGACAAGGTAGATGGGGCTGTCAATCCAATGCAGCTCTACACCTTTGATTTCAGGGCACGAAATGCCAGCAAAATTACCCAGCTAGACACTTGGACTTTTCAAAAAGTCGTCCAACTTTACAACTACATTTTCGACTAGAGCTAAACGGCTCTTTTTTCGGTATCATTTTCTGCCTCCTTCATCATTTTTATAGCATTTGACAAAGCCCTAATATACTCACCATACTTATCTAATACACTTCCGTTGAATAGTAGTTTTTTACTTTCTACTACCATCGCTTCAACGAATTGTCCTTTTAATTCCGTAAGTAACTCAATATCTTTTTCCATTACTCCACCTCTTTCGCAAACTGCCAAGCCCACTCAAAATCCTCTTTGATTTCGGATTCGGTTAATTGGTTTTCTGGTTCATTTTTCCATTTATAGTTGGGTACCTCATCCAAAAAGATATCAGTTCCAATAAATACCTTTCCGTTTTCTTTATACAAGAATGTGGCAATATCTGGGCGATTTGGGTCAGGTATCTCCACCGTATACAGCTGCTCCTGCTCAATCTCGCAACCGTCCAGCCAGGCACGAGCTATCATATCAACCTTCTCAGGAATCAAGTCGTCATTCTCATCATATGCCCAATCACCGACTTTCCCATCGTCATCCAGTCTATAAAGAACTTTTTCCAAATGCCAACCGGAGCGTTTACAACCCTCAATCCACTCAGCCACAAACTTCGGCACCACAACCTTCAGCGGTTCGTAGATTTGGGAGATGACGCTCAAGACAGATGCCTTGGAAATTGGGTCACCTACAAAACGCTCGTATTCTCCCATTTGCTCAATACATTTAATCGCTTCCTGTTTGTTCATTGTTTCCGTCCTTTCAAATCCTCCGACTTCACGTATGTGCCATTTACCATTTTTCCGTTGCGGTCTTTGATTTCTTCATATGCAATTTCAAGACATTCGACCAAATCCAAACGTAGCTGATAAGCTAATACAATCAGTGTGACCAAGGAATCGCCCAAGGCATCTTTTAACGCTTGCTCCGGATCTTCAAACTTAGTTGGTTTTAACAACGCATCTCGGATTTCTCCGACTTCTTCTGTTACTCGCATCCATTGGATTTTTGGGTCTGCCTCATGCAATTCTCTCTCAAAAGCCCAACGGACAACTTTGTCTTTTAATTCTTCAAAATTACTCATGTACTTCTTTTACCTCAATTTCAATCCTGTATTTATCTTTTAGTCCGCTCAAACCACCGTATTTGAATGTCATATACTTAATTACCTCGTGATTATCATCTGTCCAGATACCAGCGTCTGTCATACCGTCAACTAGGGCTTTCACAGTCGGATAAAAATTCGGCGGGTCCATCCGTCTTTCAGTCGGTGCGTAAATCGTTACCACAAGCCCGCAGGGACGTTTTTTTGTGTGGGTGGTATATTTACCCTCAGAGAGTTTTAAAAACGCTATACGGCGAAGATAGGCAGTGATTTTAGCCTTCTGCGTCCAATGGGGCCTGTCGTTAGCATTTAACATCTCTTTTTTACGCTTAGTGTTGGATAAAACAAATTCAAACTTCAACTACCCGCCTCCCATTCTTTTCGCTGGTTCGCTTGATATAGGTCGGCGACTTGTAAAAATGTATCGTCGACACCTTCACACCGAATTGTTCCGCTAGTTCTTTCGCTGTACCGATTGCCAGTAGCTTATCGCCTTTGTAGAGAGCGTACTCTTTTTCATGAGCTGCCATATTCTCAAAATTAGCGACCGCCTTTGTGTGAGTTTGGCTAAATACGGGCAGTCGCTATCGTCCAACTGTCAACTGATTGTTTACAATTGACACGCTTTCTAGTTCGCTTTTATCGTGGTTCACGGCACGTTTTTTACTACTTGTTTTTGTCTGATACTTATCTATTTTCCATGTTCAAGCCACCGCTTCTCTATAAGCACACCTTCTCTATTGCACTTTTTACAATGCCAAATTACTGGTTCATCTATAAAGTGCTCTATATAGCGCTCATCACAATCCATGCAATAGTATTCTATTCCTCTGATTCCCATAACTACCACCCACACAATTCATTGAGCTGTTCTTGAGTTACTGGCTCAATCCGTTGGTATCCGCTAACCTGATAATTTTGCTTATGTTCAAAACCAAGCTCTGACAGTCCTGCCTTGAATAAGTCTTTTTCTGCCGTGTTGGTAAAATAGACTTCCAAGGTCATTTTTTGTGTGTAGTGTTTTGGCTCATTTTCAGCCCCTCTGAGCGTTTTTTGGTCGGGGTGGTATAATTGACCTCCGCCCAAAATCTCGCCTGTCTCTGGGTCAATTTTGGGCGTTTCTGGCGATTTTTGAACCTGCTCTTGCTGTTTCGCTTGTTGCTCAGCCGAAAGTTGCTCCCTTTCGGCTTCAGCTTGTCGCAGTTTTTGCTTTTCTTGCTCAAAAAGATAGTCTGACATGATTTGTTGCATTACATCAGCCAAAGACATTGACTGCAACATACGGATATACGGCTGGTCTGTCATACCGTACTCAGCACATCGTCCAGAGATGGCAGCTTTTTCTTTTTCATGCTCTTGTTGTTTTTGGTATTCAAAGGTGACCATATCCTCAAGAGATTTCATTGTGACTTTTTTCAAGGTCACGCCATCAGCCATAAAGTCTGAGGCCTTAATGTATTCCAAGGCTTTTTCGTCAAAGAGTCTAGGGTCTAGCATGTACTCAGCCGCTTTGTTAGCTAGATAGCTCTTGACAGTATCAAGGCGGACAGCTTTTTGATTATCCTCAAACTCTTTGACATCAGTAGCAATCTTATCAATGACTTTGTCCATTGGTTCGCTGGTGTCCTTGATATACTTGTCAAACTCATCAGCGGACTGTGACAACTCACGCTTAATCTTGATGCGCTCATCAGAGATTTGTTTTTTGAGTTTGCGTAGGTCAGCTAAAACTTGCTTGTCATCCTTGATGGTTGCGGCCGTGACCGTGTAATTTTCATACTTGGCTACTACATCGGCTATACCTTGCTCAAACTTTTCACGGTCAATGATTTCAACCTGTGCCTGCGTTACTTTTGCTTGTAATTCTTGCATGTTGTCCTCCTAGTATTCCAAATCTTCCAATAGCTCACCTTGTGCTGGCTCATCATCAGGATCAATCACATCATCAGTTGGATAGCTTGTGTCAATATGTCTCTGAGCTTGTTCCTGTTTCATCTGCTCAATTTGAGCCATTTTGCGTGCCATGACATCCTCACGGCTTTCAACAGGTTCCGCCTGTTTGATACGGTCAAAAGTTTCACCACCATCATCTTCCGTGTACATATTTCCCAAATCCTCAGGGAATGCCTCACGTAGAGCATTTACTAAGGCTGTCTTCCTGATCATGGTTGCTGGCATAGCGTTCCAGGTGCTCTGTTTCTTGTCATATTCTTCACGACTGACAAAGATTTCTACAGGTACTTTGAAATTTTTCCGATAGACTCTAGCCCAACCACCTACCAAAGTATCTCCAGGTAACATGAGAGCTCCTTTGCGTTCGTGCATAACTCCATCAGTATCCACGGTGACAACACCTGCCTCAAATCCCTCATAGTTTGGATTTTGGGCAGCACGCTTGAGGAACGCCTCTTTCGAGACAATCAAGCTGAACTCTGTGCCTCCAGTTTTTTTCTTGTAAGCAACAATATAGACCTCGTTTGCTAAAGGGTTTAAGTTGCGTCCTTTGATAAGAGATAAGGCTTGCCCTACTTGTTTTTCAGTCAGCAAGTTTTGAGGGTCAAAATAGCGTTTGACATCTTGAAAAGTCCAAACACTGGTATCAATAGCAATGTCACGCTTTGCTTGTTGGGTTGATAATTGATTGTTACTCATTTCTTTCTCCTTTTCGTCTGTTTCAAATTCCATTTCTCACGCTTTAAGCGTTCGTTTTCTCGTTTCAAGGCAAGTATCAAGTCCTGTTGTTCGTTGATAATCTCGCCCAGCTCTCGGCCCAGGTGGAAATAATCACACCTCAGCTGTCGGATTGTATCTAGTAATTCCTCTGTCATTATGCATCCCCTACATAAATCCATTGACCGCCTCTGAACACCCATTCATCAGGATCATGCACCTGTCTCGGTTCCTCAGGTTGTAGATAGTCACGGTCATAGTCAAACCATGGGTAAGTACCGTCCATGTCGCACCTCCTAGACCACATACTTTCTACCTAGCTCTCTGACAAGGCGGATGTATCCTGCTTTATCAGCTAGACCTGTATCCAGTAGCTTTCCCTTCTCTCCTGCCGTGGCACGTTGCCAGACAAGATTTTCACGTAGTTCAAATCTTTTCATGATTTTCCTCCTGTGGATAACTTCTGTAAATCCCTATTATATTATTTATATATAACGATTAGTTTGTTTTTAAGTTAGTTAGAGGCTTTAGCCTTTTATTGTTTATTAGTGGGCGATAGCCCCTAGATTATTATTAAGTTAGTTATTATTTTTATTTAGTTATTATTAGTGTCGGGTTTTTCAACTTTTGAAAAATACAACTTTGTAAAATTCAACTTTTGAAAAATACAACTTTGTAAAACCCGTAAGTTGTAAACTCACTCTGACGATTCACCTGTGGATAACTCATCATCAACCTTTTCTTTCCAGTACTCCCAATAGCTATCTGTGATAGGGATGTCGGAAACTAAGGGGTAGTTCTGAATTCCTCTTCCTCTCCCTAGACTTTTTCTGTAGATACGTATATAGCCGCTGTCTTTTAGTTCTTCAAAGGCATTTCTATGAGCTTCTCGACCGTTCTTTGAGCGTTTGGAAAGTTGATCGATGTACGGTCGCCAAGTATCTTTGTTCGACATCAACACAAATAGTAACCCTTTAGCTTGTAAACTAAGTTCGCTGTTTTGAGCAGGGTGATTATTTATTTTAGAGTAGTTTTCGTGTGTATTTCTTGCAATATGCTGCATAAGCCATAACCGTTCCTCCTAAACTCCAACAATCACAAGTTGAAGCGTGTTATCAATCGCTGTCATGTTCGTCATATTCTTCGTCATATTCCAAAATCCTCCTCAACCGTTCATTTTCATCCCTTAATCGCTGATTTTCAATACGGTATTCGTTCCGTTGTTCAGCGATTTCACGGACCATATCATGCAATAATTGATTTTCCTGCTCTAGCGTGTAAAGCGGACGTGGGATAGCAGGTTTTTCTTGTTTGAAAAATTTATCCAACCATTTCTGCATATCTTTTCCACTCCTTATCCACTTGCTGAGCGTCTCTCTTTAGCCCGTTACGAGCTTTTTCAACGTCGCAGGTACTCTGATACCCCATGCCCGCTTTAAAGCCGTACAGGTAGTCTCTGCGCCGAATTTCTTCAAATTCTTCACACTTCCACTCTTTTTCTGCTTTCCGCTGTTCCGCAATTGCCACTGCCAAGATTGGCACGGCGAAAATTGATAATGTTAAAATTGCTTCTGTCATAATAATCTCCAATTTTCTTTCATCCACTCGATTATCGCGTCTCTTGGATAACGAAGATGAGTACCTTTGCCTTTATCTATTTTGGGAAAACCAGGTAGTCCGGTCACCCTTTTAAATTCATCATTGTTATAAATACCTAGTAGCTTTTTGCATTGTTCACCGTTTAAAACAAGTGGCAACGCTACCTCGATATTGAACACCTCAAACACTTCTACCAGCCTGATCTTTAACTGACTGATAAATCGTGATATGAGGCTTTCAGCAATGTCATCCATCTTGTCAAACCTCGCTTTCGTGTGTTATAATTTAAGTGATTTTTTTAGTAAGCTCCTGACTTCGTCAAGGGCTTTTTTATTGGCTTTTCGCTAATTCGTCCAGGCTAACATCCATTGAAAATAGCTTATGTCTGCAGCAATGGCTAACGATTTTTCTTCTCAACTTCAACCGTTGCTTGCTCAGAAACTTCATGAGGTAATTCAGAAACGGTTGCCTTAATAACCTTTCCAGCTAGCCTTGTAACAATTTCAAGGTTAGCTTTTTTCTTTTTTTCCATCCCCTTCTCCTTTCTGTTAGATAGCAGAGCTGGTAAGTTTGTTACCTATTTTTTTGGTATAATAAAAACAAAAACGTGAGGTAAAATCATGGCGCCGCAAATTGAAACGACTCCACTCTGGCAAACACTTGATTTCTGGAATTTTGTCATTGCTGTTCTAGCACTTCTAGCTGCCTTTTATAGCATCTGGTACACCAGACAACGAGATAAGACAAAACTTGAAATTGTGAATACTTGGTATGAAAAACCAGATGGGAATCCCTATTTTGTTGTGTTCAAGATTTTCAATAATTCTTCAACAGCTGTGAAGATAACCAACCTGACCTTGCTGCACCTCGATGGTAAAATTGTCGAAATTATCAAGGATTACAAGTACAAACCACCCTACAGAATTAACCTGCTTGGCTCAGATTATCGTTTTGACCCTTTTCACGAGTCCAAAGTGTTCGACCGAGAAGAAATCATCCCAGCAAATGCAGAAACTTCTTTCAAGTACTACCTCAATTCGTTTTCTACAGATATGAAAATCAAAGTCACCGCTGACCGTCCAATTTATAGATGGTCAAAAACGAAAACATTTTCAGTCCATTTTGTTAAGACGGATTAAAATTGTAATATTCATAATCATATGTGCAATTAGTAAAATAAATGTTGCTAGTTGCATTTTTGTTCTCCTTTCTAGTCCTCAAGAACTAGACGCTTAGTCTTGATGACAACTTCTTCAATACGAGCACGTTTCAAGCCCTCACTGATAAAATAATCAATAATAGCACTACGGCTCATTCCTGTACCAATTGACAAGCTGTCTACCTCGTCGTAGCTCTCACGACTAATGACCACTGTGGGACGGTTATTCCCTTTCTGCCCTGTACTTGGGCGACCGTATCTTTGTTTTGACATGTCCTCCTCCTTTCCATAAATAGCAGAGCTGTACCGCCCTACTCCTCTCTCAACTTCTCCGCCAGCACCAACCGCACATAAGCCGCCATCGACAGCCCCAGACGCTGGCACTCCACCCCCAACCGCTTCTTCATCTCAACCGACAAAGACACATGTATAGACGTCATGGTCACCCCTCCTTCCACCTGTTAGTTAAAGTTCTTGAAGAAGTCAAGAACTTTTTATACAAGTATTGTATAAAGTTTGACCAAAGACTGACCATTGGGGAAATAGCAGAGATGTTATCTCTATTTGAGATATTTTTCTTTAAAAGAATAATCTCATAACGAGATATTGTCAACTAAAGAATAAGTCAGTTTCTGACATTCCAAATTCTTTTGAGATGATAGCCATCTCATAATCTTGAAACGGGAACTGACCTTTTTCTTTCAACTCATACTGCCTACGATTTTTCAGACCAATCAAATCAGCCATATACAGAGTTGTTAGCTCACGCTTTTTCCGCTCTTCTCTTAATCTTTTTTTAGGAAGTAAAAATCGTGAACGTACTTTTTCTTTATTTGTCAATAACCATCACTCCTTTCTACGTAAATAGACCAATCAGCCACCAAATCAAGCCAACCAGCCCGACCAGTGCCAACAGATTAAGCAACAATCCACCCTTGATAGAGATAGTCGTCTTTGCCCTGCCATCCTGACTGACAAAGGTCTTTTCATAACTACCAAAGAGAATTTTTTTCCAACTCATAAGATACTCCTTGCGGGAAGTACAGCCAATGTGGTACACTATACCTATCCCTCTTACGAGGGAGGGGCTTTCGCCCCTACTTAATCAAGCTACCACTCGATTAAGTATTTTACTCGAAGTCTAAACCAGAAGAATTGAATGTCAAATTCGATTTCTCTGCGTTTAGGCTTTTTTTCGTGTCTTGCCATTGGCTGTACCTCCTGTATTATTAGGCTAATTCCTTAACCTTGACTATATTATATCTCATTATGTGATATTTGTCAATAACTTTTTATCACTTTTTGAGATTTTTTTGTTTATTTTTTTATCTCATTGCGTTATAATATAGTAAAAAGGAGCAAGAACAATGAAAAACATACTTGGTAGTTCCATTAGAGAATTAAGAAAATCCAAAAAAATGACGCAAGTTGAACTTGCTAAAAAAACTGGTTATAAACAAAATACGATTTCAAATCATGAAAACGGAAATAGGCAATTAGATGAGCAGGACATTTTAAAATATGCCAAAGCTCTTGAAGTTGAACCTCAAGTATTGTTCGACTTATCAAGAACCCCCACCACAGCCCCTAACAGCCTCATAGAGCAGATTTCGGACAAGGTGGTACAATTAACCGAACCCAACCAGAAAAACGTGCTACGCTATTCTAGCGAGCTCCTAGATAAACAAAATACAGTAACATACAGTAAGAATACAGTAAACGAACTGCAAGCCACCTACCACACCTACAACTACTACGACCAACCTGCTTCCGCTGGCACAGGTCAATATCTGAATGATGTGAAGGTCGAGACTATCGAATTACCTATTGAAGTGGATGCTGACTTCGTTGTCCCTATCTACGGAGACTCCATGGAACCAGAATACCACTCAGGCGACTATATATTCGTCAAACTGTCTGTAGACCTATCAGACGGCGACATCGGAGTGTTTGCCTATAACGGCGAAGCCTACATCAAACAACTCCGCATCACAGACCAAGGCGCCTACCTCCACAGCCTGAACCCAGACTATGACAACATCCCAATCACAGCAGACACCGACTTCCGAACTATTGGCGAAGTCGTGGAGGTGTATAGGGATAGGTAGGGAGGAGATTTTTATGAAAGAAAATCCATACTTTGAGAATGCCAAACAAAATTACATCAAAGTAGAAAAATTATACAAACTTGGCAAGGCAAAACACACCTCCACCAAATACCGCTTCCTAGCCCCTGCTGTCAAAAGACAATCAGAGCAGTATCTTTACGAGGCAGAAAATCCCAAAAGGAAATATTGGAAGTTTAATCGTGGTTCACTAGTCTTTGTTGAATTTGGAGTAAACGTTGGTGGAGAGTTATCAAACAATCATTGGGCTATAGTACTTGATAAAACAGATTCACCGTACAAAAAGACATTGACAGTCATCCCAATCACTTCCAAAGAAAATGACAACACTGTTCCATTACAAGAAATAATTGGTCAACAATCATTTAAGTACATAGACAAAGAATTTGCTAAACTAGAACAGAAGATAACTGAGAAAAACACTTCAAGTGAAGAGTTCCAAATCACTATTTCAAATCTAAAAGAAGTCATCGACTACTATGGTAAATACCTCAAGCAATCATTCGCAAAATGCGACAGCCTACAAACCATTAGCAAAGATAGGATACTCAAAAAGAACCCCTTAGACCCTGTAGGAAAGATAAAAGTATCACCAGAAACTCTTGACGCCATCAACGCAAAAGTTAAAGAATTGTATTTCTAACCAAAATACTTTACAAAAATCAAAAAAAAGTATAAAATATGACTGTATTAGAGGTAAAGCCTCATAAAGTTTACATTCGGGATTTAGTCCCATACCGTACGGCAGTCATGTTTTTCATGGCTGCTTTTTTGCTATTTTACAAAAAACAAAAAAATCCCCACACTCTCTGAACGATTGGTGAAGTGGTGGAGGTGTATAGGGATAGGTAGGGAGGAAGAAAACCAGTGACACCAAAGTGTCAGATCATTTTCGTGAGGTCACGAAAATGGTTCCTTTTAATTACCCGTTCTTTATGGAAAAATACGACTTAAAAACCACAGTCAATGAGACTATGGTAATTGAGGAGTTTAATAACTTAGTTAATTAATAATACGTGCAAATGCTGATCCACGTTAAAAGCTGCGATAGGAGATTCTCATGGAAAAGAAAAGTGAGAAAAAAGCGTTAGGCATTATTGCCATTGTTTTAGGTGTTATTGCATTACTTGGTTCTTGGGTTCCGATTATCAATAACATTTCATTCTTCTTTGGGCTACTTGCTCTGTTGTTTGGTGCTATTGGATTTTTTGTAAACCGCAAAAATTCAAAAACTCTAACAATCGTTGGTACAGCACTAGCTGTAGTTTCGATGGCAATTGTACTAATCACTCAATCAATGTACAGTAAAGCTATTGACGAAGCAAGCAAAGCTGTCGAAACAGCTGTAAGCGAAGTTGAAACATCTATGTCATCTTCTCAAGCAGCGGTTGATGAAAACTTCAAATGGACAAAAGCCGACTTTGATGCACTTGTAGTTGGCGAAACCCTGTCTGGTGTTGGTGGTACAAACTTGGACGAAATCATCGCTAAATTTGGTGAGCCACAAACTTCATCAGAATCATCTTCCGAAAACTATACAACAAAATACGTTGACTACAATACAATGGGTGGAACAGAATACAAGAGTGTCTCACTTCAATTCGTACAACAAGAAGATGGTTCTTGGTTGCTATCTTACAAACATTCAAGCGGGATTGAATAATCTATAAGAATAAAAAAGCCCTACGCTCAAATTTTGGTCGAGGAGAGCGTAGGGCGAATTTAAGTATAGTAAAAACCTGCTTAGTAGTAGGTCTCTTTACTATACCCATTTTATCAAAATAGAAAGGGGAAATCAATGGCATATTTTAGAAAAAGAGATAACGGATGGGAATACCGTATCTCCTACAAAGCCCCTGACGGCTCATATAAGCAAAAATCTAAGTCTGGGTTTAGGACTAAGTCTGAAGCTGTTCAGGCTGCATCCCAAGCTGAAATAGAGCTGTCCAACGGCATTGTGGAAGATAAGGATATTACCCTTGCGGAATACTTTGAAAAATGGATGGAGGTCCATAAGAAGCCACACGTCGACCCAGAAACCTATCGGAAATATGAATTCAACCTAAAAATCATCAAAGAGTATTACCAAAATACCAAACTATCCAAAATCACGGCGACCATGCACCAGGAAGTCCTCAATAAACTAGCAGATAGATATGTCAGATACACGGTCAAACTGTTTAATTCCCATATTAGATCAGCAATCAAAATCGCCTTGCATCAAGGGACATTAAAAAAAGATTTCACTCAATTAGCTAAAATTTTTTCCAACGTCGAATCCAAAGAGGAAAGTGAAAAATACTTAGAGCTCGACGAATACAGTGACCTCTTACTAGACTGTAGGCGGTCCGTTAAATACCAAAGTCACTTTTTTATATACACAATAGGAAAAACCGGTCTACGATTTTCGGAAGCTCTAGGGCTGACAACATTAACGATTGATAGGGAGAATATGCTACTGCAAGTCCTTCGAACTTACAAAGTATACGGCGGAAAACTGGGTTGGAATACGACCAAAAATCCTCAATCTGTACGAGATGTTCCGATTGACAAAGAATGGCTAGCAGCTTACGATGAATACATGGATACAGGGTATATAGATAATCCTGAAAAGCGATTATTTACCAAGGTGTCAAGTACTGCTGCTAATAAAGTCTTAAAAAAGAAAACAAAACCAACTTTCACAATCCACGGATTAAGGCATACCTACGTTAGTTTTTTGATACACAGTGATTTGGATGTTATGACAATATCGAAATTAGTTGGTCACAAAGATACGACAGAAACATTAAAAACATACGCCCACCTTTTTGAAGAAAAACAAACCCAGAACTTTGATAAAGTTAGAAATCTTTTTGAAAAATTTGGGGCGAATTTGGGGCAGACATAACAAAAACCCTTGTCTATCAAGGGTTTTAAGCATATTTTTATCCACCCTGAGGGAATCGAACCCCCATCTCAAGAACCGGAATCTTACGTGATATCCATTACACTAAGGGTGGAAAGGAAAAACTTGCACAAGGCAAGTTTTTATATGAATTACAATTCAATGTCACCGAAAAGGTCAGCCATTGAGAAACCAGATTGAGTTTCTGGCAATTCGTAATCACGTTTTTCTTCACGTTTTTGACGACGTGGACGTGGAGCACGTTTTTCAGCTTTTTCTTCGCCTTCAGCAGCTGCTGGACGCTCTTCCAAAGCTTTGATAGAAAGTGATACACGCTCATCAGCAGCATTCACTTCAAGAACTTTAACAGTTACTTCTTGACCTACTGACAAAGCATCTTTTGGATTTTCAACACGTTTGTGTGAAATTTGTGAAATGTGTACCAAACCATCGATACCTGGCAATACTTCAACAAACGCACCGAAGTCAGTCAAGCGTTTTACTTTACCTTCGATCACATCGCCAGCTGCCAATTTTTGCTCAACGCCATCCCATGGGCCAGGCTGTGTAGCTTTCAATGACAATGATACGCGACCTTCAACTTCGTCGATTGCAAGAACTTTAACTTCAACTTCTTCACCAACTGTTACAGCTGATTTAGGAGATACGTTACGCTCGTGTGACAATTCAGTCAAGTGTACCAAACCATCTACACCACCAAGGTCGATGAATGCACCGAAGCTTGTGATACGTGCAACTTTACCAGTCACAACTTCACCAACTGCCAATTTACCGAATACTTCAGCACGTGCAGCTGCAGCTTCTGCTTCAACAACGTCACGACGTGACAAGATGAAACGGTTCTCAGCAGGATCAACTTCTTTGATTTTAGCATCAAATTCTTGACCTACAAAACGCTCAGTGTTACGAGTGAAACGGCTGTCGATCATTGAAGCTGGGATGAAACCACGAAGACCTTCAAATTCAACTGCAAGACCACCTTTAACGGCACGAGTTACTTTAACTGTAACAACTTCTTCTTCACGACCAACAAGCTTGTCCCATGCTTTACGTGCTTCCAAACGTTTTTTAGATACAAGATAAGTAACAGTGTCTGTATCTTTACCAACAACTTGGCGAAGTACTAACAATTCAAGTGTTTCACCAACTTTTACAAGGTCGTTGATATCAGCATCACGGTCGTTAGTCAACTCACGAAGAGTCAATACGCCTTCAACACCAGTACCTGAGATAGCTACGTTTGCTTGACCAGCATCAACTGTCAATACTTCTGCAGTTACCACATCACCAGGTGTAACTTCGCTTACACTGTTCAACAAATCTTCAAATTCGTTCATTATAAAAAAACCTCCGACAATCAGGTCTTTCGACCCAACATAAAATATATTTTATTTAAGGCACACGCAAGGACAACAACAATTAGACATCTTTGACGAACTAGACTATATCTAGTACCTTTACTGGGGTAGCTGGATTCGAACCAACGCATGAGGGAGTCAAAGTCCCTTGCCTTACCGCTTGGCGATACCCCAAAAAATAGATACAATTCATTTATTTACTAATCACAAGAAATTGAACTCGATATTAATTTCTTAGGAAAATAGATAGCCTTCCTTGAGTGTTAACACTCAGCGTCAGACTCCTAATTTTCTACAAAAACTTCTGGTAAACCAGAACATCTCTCGTATCTTAGTTGAACACGGACTAAAATCCTAGTGAAAAAGATAAACTTCCTTGTGTGTTTAGCACACTGCGTCAGTTTCCTATTTTCATACGGATTTCTTAACGTCCTTTGTATCCTGTTCAATGGAGAGAGAGGGATTCGAACCCCCGAACCCGAAGGAGCGGATTTACAGTCCGCCGCGTTTAGCCTCTTCGCTATCTCTCCGTGCACTAACAGTCACTATTCTAACATAAAATAGCGACTATTACAAGCCTTTTAGTGACTTAAATTATAATTTTCAATAATATTTCCAACTGCTTTTTCTAATTTTTTGTAAAAGCTTTCGGTATTTCCGTTTTTAATAACTGCAAAGTTATTTTCAGCCAATTCTGCAATTTCTCCAATTACTTTTTTACCTATAACAAGGCGGTAGCCGGGGAACTCTTCTCTATTGACAAGAACTTTGCTATCTTCAATCTGAATTTCAATTTTTTTATCTTTTTTACTCATTTTCAAACCTCACTTTTACTATTCTACAAAAAAAGAGAAGAGCTTGCAAGTGCAAGCCTTCTGAAATTAATCTACTTCGACAATCCAGCCTTCAGGAGCTTCAATATCACCAAACTGGATACCTGTTAATTCTTCATACAATTTACGAGTGACAGGTCCTACTTCTGTTTCACTATGGAAAACATGGAGTTTGTCTGCAATCTGGATACCTCCAATTGGTGAGATGACTGCAGCTGTTCCGCAGGCTCCTGCTTCGACAAACTGGTCTAATTCTTCGACAAGGACTTCACGCTCCACAGCCTTCATACCCAGACGATGCTCTGCCAAGTACAAGAGAGAATACTTGGTAATAGAGGGCAAGATTGATGGTGAAATCGGTGTGACAAACTCATTATTGGCTGTAATCCCAAAAAAGTTTGCTGAGCCGACTTCTTCAATCTTGGTGTGGGTAGCTGGGTCCAAGTAAATAACATCTGAGAAGCCCTGCTTTTTGGCATATTGACCCGGTAAGAGCGATGCTGCGTAGTTACCGCCGACCTTGGCTGCCCCAGTTCCGTTAGGTGCCGCACGGTCGTACTTGTCTTGGATGAGGAAGTTGGTCGGAGCTAAGCCGCCCTTAAAGTAGTTGCCGACCGGCATAGCAAAAACGGTGAAAATGTACTCTTCTGCTGGTTTTACGCCGATGATGTCGCCGACGCCGATGAGGAGCGGGCGGAGATAGAGCGTACCACCAGTTCCATAGGGAGGAACGTAGTCCGCGTTGGCTTTAACCACTTCTTTGCAGGCCTTGATGAAGAGTTCCGTCGGAACAGGCTCCATGAGCAAGCGGTCAGCTGTTCGCTGCAGACGCTCGGCGTTCTGGTCAGGACGGAAGAGCTGGTGTTTTCCGTCCTTGGTGCGATAGGCCTTGAGACCTTCAAAGGCCTGCTGTCCGTAATGGAGAGCTGGTGAGCTTTCTGAAATGTGAAGTTCTGCATCTTCAGTCAACTGCCCCTCTGACCACTGACCGTTCTTGAAATGAGCGATGAAGCGATAAGGTAGTTTCATGTAAGAAAAACCAAGGTTTTCCCAGTCAATGTTTGTCATATAGTTTCTCCAAATTCATTTTTTATTATTTTACTACTTTTGAAAGTGATTTTCAATTAAAAATTCAGAAAATTTTGTGAATATAAGAAAAAGCCTGGTAAACCAGACTCTTACTCTTTAAAAACAAATTCTAGTTGAATTTCAGGTGAGATAGCACTAAATAAATTTTGATAGTAGTTTTTGGCTGACTCTTTTATGTCTTCCTGATAATCTGCTAAAAACTTTTCTTGCTCTACCGACTGAAATTCATCTGTGATGAGTTGGGCAGTATCGATTTCTTCTGTCGCAAAACTCAGTATCTCACCACTCTTATCATATAAGGTATAAGGTTCTTCTGCATCTAATTCCAATCCAATGACTTCAAAGGCTGGAAGGGTAATTTTGTACCGATTTTCAGAAAGATGTTCAATGGATACAGGACTTTTGATGCCAAATTTTGCCTTGTACTTAATGATTAAGAGGGCTGATTTTTCTGAGAAGGGCATTTCTTGACCAAATAAGACCGTGTAGTTTTTAGCGGTCACAATTTTCTGAACAGCTGTATTTAGAAATACTAGTTCATTGACCTGCTCGACAGATTCAATAGCTGTATGAACACTCACTTCCTGCTGACTGCTCCTTTCGCCAGAGAGATAGCCGTATCCCCATACACCACACAATAACAGAAGGAAGGACAGAACAAGCCATAGATAGACTTTTATACTGAAAAATAATTTGATAATTTTCATAATATTTACCTCCTCTACAGTATAGCAAAAAGACTGCCTTACAGGCCTCGATTAGTACCAACCAGTCAGCTGGTGAAGCCAGTCCTCAAAGGTAGGAAAGACTTTCATGGCAAGGACTATCAGTACTAAGATAGTGAACAAAATAAGGAATTTCTTTTTCATTCTAAATACCTAATCAATCCAGGCTCTGAAGACTTCCTCATCAGAAATGGTGTCTGAAATAAAGCTACCGTTGCTGGTGCGTTCGGATAGGCTAAGCTGGGTCACATCAACCTCATAGAGTTTGCCTGTTTTGGACTGCACGTGAAGGATTTGACTTGTCGTTTCATCTTCATTTGCTGTGCTAAAGAGGTCAAAATCCCCCTGGTCCGTCAAGACTGGACCCGCCGCAAAGACACGGTGAGGCTTAGCCTTGAGTTCACGAAGCACCTGCAAACCACGCTTGGCACGGCTGGTCACAGGGATTTCCTCCGTCGCCATCCGCTTCAAACTACCACGCTGGGTTAGGAGATAGACGGAGCTGGTGTTGCTGATAAAGGCCGCAGCCACCACATCCTCGTCCTTGAGGTTGACCGCCTTGACACCAGCCGCCTTGGCACCGATGATTGGCACTTCTTCGATGTTAAATCGCAGAGCGTAGCCCTTTTCTGTCATGAGCATGATGTCATCCAAGACTACAGGCGATATGGTAATAACCACATCCTCTGCATCTTTAAGTTTGGCATACTTGGTTGACTTAGACTTGTAAGTCCGCCAAGGAGTAAACTCCTTCCGCTCCACACGCTTGATTTGACCGTATTTGGTCACCGCGAAATAAGTCCCCTCTTCAAAATTCTCTACCAATTCAGCGAAGATAATCTCTTCATTGGTGTCAAAGTTCATAAGGGTTTGGCTCAGGTGTTCACCAATGTCCTTCCAACGAATATCTGTCAACTCATGAACAGGTCGGTAGATGACATTTCCAAGATTGGTAAAGAGCAAGAGGTGCTGAGTTGTCTTGGCATTCTGCAAGAAAATCAGCTGGTCATCGTCCCGCTTGCCGATTTCTTCAAGGGTTGAGGCATTGAATGAACGCGGACTGGTCCGTTTGATGTAACCTGCTTTGGTCACGCTGACAAAGGTTTCTTCTTCTACAATTAGACTTGCGGTGTCAATTTCAATCGTTTCTGCCTGATCTTGTAACTCACTCAAACGAGGATTGCCAAATTGCTTCTTGACCTCACGCAGTTCTTTCTTCATGAGATTGAACATGGTCCGCTCATCGCCAATAATGGCTGCCAAGGTCTGAATCTGCTCGCGTAGAGCTGCTTCTTCGTTTTCCAAGGTCACAATGTCGGTATTAGTCAAGCGGTAAAGTTGCAAGGTCACGATAGCCTCAGCCTGTTCCTCACTAAAATCATAGCTGATTTTCAAGTTTTCCTTGGCGTCAGCCTTGTTTTCAGAAGCACGGATAAGGGCAATGACCTCGTCCAAGATGGAAATGACACGGATCAAACCTTCTACGATGTGGAGGCGTTTTTCTGCTTTTTCCTTGTCGAACTTAGACCGGGCAATGATAATTTCACGGCGGTGGGCGATATAGCTAGATAAAATCTTCTGCAAGCCGACCTGACGCGGTGTGAAGTTATCAATCGCCACCATATTAAAGTTGTAATTGATTTGCAGGTCGGTGTATTTGTAAAGGTAGTTGAGAATGGTTTGCTCATCGCTGTCTTTTTTCAGCTCAATGGCAATCCGCAGACCTGTCCGGTCTGACTCATCACGCACCTCGGCAATGCCAGGCACCTTGTTGTTGACACGGACATCATCAATCTTCTTGACCAAAACAGCCTTGTTGACCTCGTAAGGAATCTCAGTAATGACAATCTGTTTCTTACCTGCCTTGAGTTGTTCAATTTCACAACGGCTACGAACAACGACACGGCCCTTACCAGTTTCATAGGCTTTCTTGATTTCGTCAGCCCCTTGGATAATGGCACCTGTTGGGAAGTCTGGTCCAGGCAAGAACTCCATTAGCTTTTCTAATTTAGCTGTCGGATGATCAATCATGTAGACAACGGCATCGATGACCTCCGCTAGATTATGCGGCGGGATGTCAGTCGCGTACCCTGCTGAAATTCCTGTCGCTCCATTGACCAAGAGATTGGGGAAGGCAGCTGGTAGCACCGTGGGTTCTTTTTCCGTATCGTCAAAGTTCCAAGCAAATGGTACCGTCTTTTTCTCGATGTCAGCCAGCAGATAGCCAGCCATTTCCGACAGGCGAGCCTCGGTGTAACGCATGGCCGCAGGCGGATCGCCGTCCATGGAACCGTTGTTTCCGTGCATCTCCACCAAAATCTCGCGGTTTTTCCAGTCCTGACTCATGCGGATCATAGCATCATAAATAGAGAAATCACCGTGCGGGTGGAAATTCCCCATGATATTCCCGACTGACTTGGCGGACTTGCGGTAGCCCTTGTCAAACGTATTGCCGTCCTTATTCATGGAATAAAGAATCCGACGTTGCACAGGCTTTAGACCGTCACGAATGTCCGGCAATGCCCGCTCCTGAATAATGTATTTGGAGTAGCGACCAAAACGCTCTCCCATGATGTCCTCAAGGGACATGTTTTGAATGTTAGACATAAATTAAGATACAAAGGGACGATTCGGTCCCGTGTTCAGTTAGACAAGCTAGCTGAACCTTCCTTTCTTTGTTTCTTGGTGGGAAGTTAAATTTTCTTTCTTTTTTACTTTTTTGATAATCACCTTAAGTAGTGGGAACGGAAGAGACCTTATATAGCAATTTCTGTTGCTATATCCTTAACTAAACATTAGTTCTTTACCTAAGTTCTCTGATAAAAGAAAGCAATCATATCCCCTACTCTATCATAAAGATTATCATCAACATATGCTAATTTCTCAATTTCTAATTCCTCATCATCAATCAAATTTTCTTGATAAGCTTGAGCATATTCACCACACGATTTTAGATAATCCATTATTAAAACTAACTCTTGCTTCTGTTGAGAAGAAAGGACTTTTCCTTTATAGAGAGTCTCCTTTATGAATCGACAGTAGTTTGAGTGCTCTTCACACCAATTGACATTGCCATTTGCTTGAGCTTCCCAGCGAAGTTTTTCTAATTGTCGAAGTAATTCACCTTGTAAAGTAGAAGAAATCCCGTATTTAGGCACATCTGCTCGCCAAATTGAACGTAGAACCTCTGTATACTGAGAAGCATAAGGAACTTTCTTAAGTTGCTCGATAGTTAGCTTTTTTCTTAAAAACTTTATCATAGCTACTCTTCCGCCTTCCACTGGCTTGCTTGCCAGCTTCTAAAGTCATCGACATCTGTTTTGATTAATTTCAAACAAGCATTAAGGACAAAGGCATCGTCAAGTAGACCTGCTCCAAGGATGAAATCTGGTAAGGCATCAATAGGACTGAAAAATAAATCAAAGCACCTATAGTTGCGAGGATTGTCCCTTTGGGTAACTTGTTGTAATCTCTACGGATATAGCTTCGCACCATGGAAATCAAGCCTGGAATAGCCGCAAACTTATCTCCACCAAAAGGCATACGAGACAGTTTCCGTTCCGTGCTATGTAAAAAATGTTCTAATTTTCCTTGCTCAGATAGCAAGTTTTCTGCATGTTGCCGAGTTTTGGAAGATTGCCAAATCTTCAATGCTTGGTCAAATTTCTCTTCCAACTCCTGTTTGTTTTTAAATGGCTTGCGCTTTCGAACCCATTCAGACAACCGTTTTTGAAAACGGTCAGTTAATTTTACTCTTAGTGGCATAAAACACCTCACATAGTTTGCTTCTGCTAGAGTTACAAATCCTCTGTGCGATAGAGATTGTATCCTTCATAGTAATAAGAATGGTCGATGCCTTTGAAATAAGTAGCCTGACCAAGATCTTCCGTTAGGGCTTGCAATAACAGATATTTAAGCTCTCCTGTTGACACATGGCTTCTAACCATAGCATTGAAATATTCATCTTTATCAATGCTATTCCAGTCAACAACCTTACCCAAACTATCCCGTAGCATACAATCCAACCAGATACGCATACTACGACCATTTCCTTCACGAAAAGGAGGTGCAATATTCATATCTGCGTACTTGTCAACAATCTCATCAAAGGTTTCATGAGGTAGCTTATCAATATAGGCCAAAGACTGCTCAAGAAAGATTCGTGGAGCGAATTGAAAATTATCCTTGGCAATGTTGACATCACGAATCTTACCTGCAAAGTCGTAAATATCCTCAAATAAAGCCTGATGAATTTGTGCCAAACCTGCAAAAGTCCCAACTTCAAGCTGGAACAATTGTCCTGTTTCAAACAAGAGAGCTGCTTTTTTCTTGCTGATTTGTTCTTCAAGACGAGCCAATTCTGCCGAATTTTCAATCCCCAATTTATTTTCTAATACCATACTTCACCTCAATTTCCCTGAGATTATTTGGTAAAAGCTGTCGCTTCCTCCAAGGTAAACTTCACATTGTCCTCAATCCACTTGCGGCGTGGCTCGACCTTGTCGCCCATGAGGACGGATACGCGGCGTTCAGCACGGGCTAGGTCTTCAATGGTGACACGAATAAGAGTACGGGTTTCAGGGTTCATGGTTGTTTCCCAGAGCTGATCGGCATTCATCTCACCGAGCCCCTTGTAGCGTTGGAGGATAAAGCCCTTGCCAAAATCCTTGCGGAGATCTTCTAATTCCCCGTCAGACCAAGCATAAGCAATCTTTTCTGTCTTACCCTTGCCTTTGGACATCTTATAAAGTGGCGGAAGGGCGATGTAAACCCGACCAGCTTCCACCAATGGTCGCATATAGCGATAGAAGAAAGTCAGCAAGAGGGTCTGAATGTGGGCACCGTCCGTATCCGCATCGGTCATGATAATAATCTTGTCATAGTTGACATCTTCGATAGTGAAATCCGATCCAACACCTGCACCAATGGTGTAAATCATGGTATTGATTTCTTCATTTTTGAGGATATCTGCCATTTTTGCCTTAGCAGTGTTGATCACCTTGCCTCGCAAAGGTAGAATGGCTTGGAACTTGCGGTCACGACCTTGTTTGGCAGAGCCTCCGGCCGAATCTCCCTCGACCAGATAGAGTTCATTTTTGGCTGGATTTTTGGACTGGGCTGGGGTTAATTTCCCTGATAAAAGGCCCTTGTCCTTCTTGTTTTTCTTACCGTTTCGGGATTCGTCACGGGCCTTACGCGCAGCCTCGCGGGCGTCACGCGCCTTAATGGCTTTACGAACTAGATTTGAAGCTAATTCCCCATTTTCCAAAAGGAAGAAAGTCAGCTTGTCCGACACAATGCCGTCCACCACAGGACGAGCAAGTGGGCTTCCCAACTTGTCCTTGGTCTGCCCTTCAAACTGCAAATGCTCTTCTGGTACAAGGATAGAAAGGACCGCAGACAAACCTTCACGGTAGTCAGAGCCTTCCAAGTTCTTGTCCTTTTCCTTGAGCAAGTTGGTCTTACGAGCATAGTCGTTCATGGCCTTTGTGATGGCTAGTTTGAGACCTGTTTCGTGGGTACCGCCGTCCTTGGTCCGAACGTTGTTGACAAAAGACAGGATATTGTCTGAATAGCCGTCGTTGTACTGCATGGCCACTTGGACCTGGAATCCTGCATCTTCTCCTTCAAAATAGAGGACTGGCGTCAGGGTTTCTTTGTCTTCGTTAAGGTAGGATACAAAGTCCTGAACGCCATTTTCGTAGTGGTACTCCTCCTGCTCGCCTGTCCGCTCATCTGTCAGGGTCATGGTGACTTGCTTGAGCAAGAAGGCTGATTCTTTCAGGCGTTCGGCAATGGTGTTGAACTTGAAGTCCGTCGTTGAGAAGATGGTATCGTCAGGCATAAAGGTAACTTTTGTACCTGTTTTTGATTTTGGAGCGGTACCAATCTTCTCTAGGGTCGTGACTGGCTTTCCGCCCTGCTCAAACCGTTGCTTGTAAACAGCTCCGTCACGGGTAATCTCAACTTCCAACCAGCTGGACAGGGCATTGACCACCGAAGAACCAACCCCGTGGAGACCACCTGAAGTCTTGTAGCCACCTTGACCGAACTTACCTCCTGCGTGGAGAACGGTGAAGATAACTTCGACTGTTGGTTTGCCTGTTGCATGCATACCAACGGGCATCCCGCGTCCACGGTCGGAAACGGACAGACTACCGTCCTTGTTAATAGTCACGTCAATCCGGTCACCGAAACCAGACAGGGCTTCATCGACAGCGTTATCGACAATCTCCCAGACCATATGGTGCAAGCCATTTCCGTCTGTGGATCCGATGTACATACCTGGTCGTTTGCGAACGGCATCTAGGCCTTCCAATACCTGAATGGCATCATCATTGTAATTATTTATATCAATCTCTTTCTTAGCCAAAATTGACCTCCATACTTATCATCCTTTCTATATTACAAGTTTTTTAGCATTTTTGCAAAATATTTCTGCTACCTATCGGCTGAGACAGCTCACAAAATAAGGTTAGGGCACCTCTAAAAACTCCCTAAATTTCCCAAAAATGAGATAATAGAATAAAGAGTAATGAGGAGATCTGTCATGT
>NZ_WCJE01000032.1 GCF_016743335.1 Streptococcus suis
ATAAAATGAGATATACTAATAGTTGTGCACGCAACTACTTTTGGAAATAAGGATAGATATGTTTACGCAATGGCTAACCTTTCATGCTAGGCATGAGGACATCAAAAATCAACTGGAATCATTTTTAAAAGGCTACCATCTGACCTTAGGCTCTTACGCTGTTCTCTACTTGCTGAGCTTGCAAGAATTGAATGAGTTGAGGATTGTAGAATTAAGTGAAAAGCTCGGACTGAGCAAGTCTGCGACTTCTCGTCTAGTGGCCAAGATGGAGCAGGAAACGGTCTATCTGATTAGAGAAACCTGTGAAGAGGATAACCGTGGTCTCTATGCCGTTATGACAGATGAAGGCATTGCCCTCATCAAAAGGATTCAAGGGGAGGTCGATTCACTCCTCCAAGGTCTACTATAACCCTATAGGGACATAGTCCCTATCATTTTTGATTATATCGTTGCGTACGCAACTAAAAAGAAAGGATATTTATGATGAAAGTATTTATAGCTGGAGCTACCGGACGTGTGGCTGAGGAAACCATTAAAAATTTGGTGCAATTGGGGCACCAAGTAACCGCTGGCGCTCGCCAACCAGAATGCGTTATCGCCTTGGACAAGGTCAATCCCGTCAAACTTGACCTGCATGCAGATATCAAGGAATTGGCAGAATTGGTCAAAGATCACGACGCTGTTTATTTTTTAGCTGGTTCAAGAGGAAAAGACTTGCTGCAAACTGATGCCTTTGGTGCCGTCAAATTGATGCAGGCGGCTGAGGCAAGTCAGGTCAAACGTTTTGTCCTTCTGTCATCCATCTTTGCGACTGAGCCTGAAAAATGGTCTGACCCAAATCTTGTCAATATCACCGACTATAACATTGCTAAATTTTTTGCAGACCAATGGTTGATTCACAATACTACTCTTGATTACACCATTGTCCAACCCGGTAACTTGGTTGAGGCAGAGACAGGAAGTGGGCTGATTGAGCTCAATGTGAAACAGTCACAGCCAAATACTATTCCTAATGTTGCGGAAGTATTGGCCACAGTTTTAGACAAGAAAAATACCTATGCGCAAATCATTCAAATGAGCGATGGTGAAACACCAATCTCTCAAGCCGTTTCATCTATTTAAAAAAGATTATAAGGAGAAAAAATCATGACAAAACCAACATTTACAAAAGAATACAAGGCTATCGAAGATGTCCTTTTGAACCACTACAGCAAAGGGAATATTGAAGCTGATTCATCCATTCAAAAACCAGCATTCCATGAAGTTGCTGCTATGTATAGCGTCGATGACAATGGAGACCTCGCAGGTGGACCTGTTGCGGAATCCCTTTTCCCAGCCGTGGATAGCTTTGATAAATCAGAAAATCCACTTGTAGCTATCGCCTACATTGATATTGCTGGTAATGCAGCATCTGCACGTGTAGATAGCGATAACATCAGCGGCTACGGCTTCTCAGATTACTTCAACTTGCTAAAAGTGCAAGGAAAATGGCAAATCATCAATAAAATTTTTCATTCAAATTATTAAGCTAAAAACACAAACCACCTTGAAAAAAGACGATTTCAAGGTGGTTTTTTCTATAATGATGTCTTATGACTTGATGGATAGGAAATTGTCAACTCCTAGTCCCAGACAGACAGCTCAGCCCCTTTACTTACTACGTATGATATTAACCATTTGTTCCAGAGCTTTTTTCGCTTCAGGGATGGGATAAATTTGGTATACGTGATTCATCTTATCGGCTACGATATAGTTATGATCAATATTAATCAAAGATTTACTTATAAGAATTTTACTTACCAAGAATTTGATACTAACTTCAAATCGCTTAAAACTCTTTTAAACAGTTCAATTAACCATCAAAGCCAAAATATTAAACTTACTAATATATATGCAAAAAAATCTAAAACATCTAAATTAAAACTATCCTTTGATATTACTGAAGCTGAAACGATATGTCACTTAAGTAATATAGGAAACATACCTTTATTTTATTATAGTAGATTATATACCTATAACCTCATAAATAATCATATTAGACCACCACCAATCATATAAAATATACCAAAAAAACTCATCAAATTTGATGAGTCGTTTCAGTATGCTCAAAATTAACTTAAATAGACTAAATCATCCCAAACAAAGCCAAAGCATCTTTGATAGCTTCTTTCTTTTCAGGAGGACAATTTGGAACTCTTTGATTTTCTTTCTTAGAGTGATTATAGTTCTCTCGCTCAGTTATCCCAAGTTTCCTTTTAACTTGTGCAATGTTAAGGGTAGATACTTTTAATTCAAATTTTTAAAGACATAATCTTTGATTTCTGAATATGTAGCTTCCTTCTTGACTGAAATATCTTTGAGGTCGTCTTCATTGATTTCAAGTTCAATATGATGGTTGATATCTCGTTTGGACAATTTCACAACCGCCTCTGTCCGTGCTGTGTGGGGAAACATGTCGACAGATTGAATGTATTCTACCTTGTAGGCTTTGCTTAGCTCAACAAGGTCCCTTGCAAGAGTGGAGACGTTGCAGGATACATAAACCATTTTAGCTGGTTTGTAATCCAAAATGGTTTTGAGGAGCTTTTCGTCGAGTCCAGTTCGTGGAGGATCAACTACCAAGGCATCGGCCCTGTAGCCTTCTTGGTACCACTTTGGAATGATTTCTTCTGCTTTACCTGCCTCATAGTGGGTATTGGATAGTCCCATTCGCTTAGCGTTTGCTTTAGCATCCTCGATGGCTTCTGGGATAATGTCCATACCTCGAACAGATTTGACCTTCTTAGCAAAGGCGAAGCCGATTGTGCCCACGCCACAGTAGGCATCAATCAAGTCTTCATCTCCTGAAATATCCAAAGCCTTGACGGCCTCGCCATATAGAATTTCTGTTTGTTGGGGATTTAGTTGGTAAAATGCCCGTGGAGATAGTGAGAATTCGTAATCTAAAACAGCTTCATCGATAGCTTGTTCGCCCCATAAAATTTCTGTTTTTTCACCATAAATATCACTCGTTTTCTGTCTATTCCAGTTTAGAGCAATAGTGATTATACTTGGAAATTGACTGATGAGTTCATCAATTAATTTAATAAGATTAACCTGACAAGAGGTGATAAAGATCACTTGAACTTGACCTGTTTTTCGAGCCTTGCGGACCATAACCGTGCGGATTCCATGTTGCTTGCGCTCATTATAAATAGGAATACGGTGCTTGGTGAGTAGCTTTGCGATTCCGTTGATAATCTCTTGTGTTTCGGCATCTTGGACGTAACAATTCGTAATTCCAATCAAGCGATGGGAATTTTCCGCATAGAGACCGGCCTTGACTTGATCTTTGAAAGATCGAGTCTGGAACTGTAATTTGGCACGATAGTGGCAAGGCTTATCCATACCGATTGTTGGATAAATAGTGTAGTTTTCGTAGCCAGCTGGTTTGAACTTTTTTAGGGCCTGCTGCAAGAGATCTTGTTTGAAGTCTAATTGTTTATCATAGCGGAGGTGCATGATTTGACAGCCACCACAGGCTTGATAGATGTCACAGGCAGGCTTGACACGGAATTTTGATTCCTTGTTGATTTTTAACAATTTTGCTTCAACGAAATTTCGTTTGACTGAGGTAATTTGACAAAAAATTTCTTCCCCCTTAAGGGCACCAGGGACAAAGACTAGCGTTTTTTGATAAAATCCGATGCCTTCTCCGTTGATGCCCATTCGTTTGATTTTTAAGGGGATTCGTTGGTTTACTTGTAGATTCATATTATTATTTTACCGAAAAATCCTGTATAATGAAAGAATGAGAATTACAAAAATTGAAAAAAAGAAACGTCTTTATTTACTTGAAGTGGATGGTCAGGATAGTTTATATATTACGGAAGACACAATTGTTCGCTTCATGCTTAGTAAGGGAAAGGAAATCACGGAGCAGGAGTTTCGTGAGCTTCGCGATTTTGCTCAGTTTTCTTATGGGAAAAATCTAGCACTTTATTACCTTTCCTTCAAGCAACGTACCAAAAAAGAAGTATTGGATTATCTGGAAAAGTATGAGATTGCAGGAGCCACTGCTCTAAAAATTGTTGCCAATTTGGAAGAAGATAAGTGGATTGATGACAAAAACTATGTAGAAACCTATATCCGTCAGAATGACTTGAATGGTGACAAGGGACCAGCTATGATTCGTCAGAAGTTGATGCAGAAAGGAATTCCTAAACTGCTGATTGATAAAAGGCTGGCAGAGGAAGATTTTTCAGAGCTTGCTAGGAAGATTGGGGAGAAATTGGTGGGTAGATACCAAAGAAAATTGCCTCTTCGAGCTTTGCAAGATAAAGTTGTACAGGGATTAATGGGTAAGGGGTTTTCTTATGAGACGGCCAAACAAAGCCTGGGTCAGTTGGAACTTGTGGCCGATGAGGAAAATGAAGATGATTTAATTGCCAAGGAACTGGATAAGCAGTATAGAAAATATAGTCGTAAATATGAAGGCTACGAATTGAAGCAAAGGTTGATACAGGCTTTGGCTCGAAAGGGTTATGACTTTGATCGGATTCAGGCTGTCCTTCGTGATTATCTGTGAAAAAATTTAGCCTAGGTTAGAAAAATATGATATAATAGTCAAGATAAATTGTAATTGTAGAAAGTTGGTAACAAAGTGAAATTACCAAAGGAAGGCGACTTTATTACAATTCAAAGTTATAAGCATGACGGTGAAATTCATCGCACTTGGCGTGACACCATGGTATTAAAAACAACGGAAAATGCTATTATTGGAGTCAATAATCATACCTTAGTGACTGAAAATGATGGTAGGCGTTGGGTAACAAGAGAACCAGCAATCGTTTATTTTCATAAAAAATACTGGTTCAATATCATAGCAATGATTCGTGAAAACGGAGTTTCCTATTATTGTAACCTTGCTAGTCCATATGTTCTCGACAATGAGGCACTCAAATACATTGATTATGACCTAGATGTTAAGGTCTTTGCTGATGGTGAAAAGAGATTGCTGGATGTGGATGAATATAAGCGTCATCGTAAGGCGATGAAGTATTCGGATGATATTGATTTTATTTTGAAGGAAAATGTCAAGATACTGGTTGATTGGATCAATAATCAGCGCGGTCCTTTCTCTCCAGCCTACGTTAATATCTGGTACAAACGCTATTTAGAACTGAGAAGTAGATAAAGTTAGAAAAGAAAATCCTGTTTTACAGGCTTTTTTCTTATTGTAAAGGAGGGGCTTATGGCCTTTGAACAAACAAATGGGCGCTATGCAAGTTTTGGAGTTGTGACCTCACTTCCTGGGGAAGTGATTGATAGTTTCTGGTATGTTATTGATCACTACTTAAAAGGAGTTATTCCTTTGAAAAATGTAATCCGTTTTTCTATCAAAAATCGTCGTGGTAAGATTACGCTGGTCTTTTCGCAGGAAGGTTATAAAAATGTACTGGCTGTAGATCTAAGTAGTCGTTTTGATCCTTTTTATCCCTCAACAATCTTGGTAATGGACAAGCAGGGAAAAGAGACCATTACTTTGCCAGATGAGGTGACCTTGCTTTAGCTTGAAGAGCTGGTATTTTATCACCTAAGATGTTGTTAATATATGGAATTTGGTGTACAATAGATTTGTAAGCTTATGTGGGTTAGAAAGGAGGAGTCTATGGTTAGTCAAACTGTTGAAAAACCTCTCTATTTGCAGTTGGTTGATAAATTGGAAGTTGCAATTCGTGAGAGGATGGCTCCGAATGACAAGTTATTTTCAGAGCGTGAGTTGACACAGGTTTATGGTGTCAGTCGTATTACAGTTCGTTTGGCTTTGCAAGAATTGGAAAAACGTGGCTTAGTCTATAAGAAGCACGGTAAGGGAACCTATGTATCTGAGATTTCAGATACTGCAGTTGATTTATCTCAGGCCTATAGTTTTACTGAGCAAATGAAAAAAATTGGGAAAGTACCGAGGACATCTATTTTATCCTTTAAATTGGTTAAGGCGTCAGACTATATTGTGCAGCATTTACAACTTAGTCAGGGTGAGGAAGTGTTTGAAGTTGAACGTTTGAGACTTGCAGATGAGGTTCCGATGATGTTGGAAAGGACATATGTGCCTACTTCCCTCTTTCCTGCCTTAACAGCCATCAGGATGAGGGAAAAACCACTCTATGAAATCTTTCTTGAGGATTATGGTCAGACAATTCGACTAGCAGAAGAAGAGTTCTATGCAAGTATTGCTTTGGATAATGAAGCTAAGATACTCGGAATTCCAAGCAATAGTCCAGTGCTTCATTTGGTAAGAAAAACGTATAATGACAAGAATAGAATTATCGAGTTTACGTTTAGTATTGCTAGAGCGGACCAGTTTCGTTACAAGATTAGCCATCAACGGGGATATTAGAATTAATACTCTTCGAAAATCAAAATTATTCGTTGTCAAGAGCCTTGATGAAATCCAGTTCTATCTTCGGTTTCGTTTCCTAGGCTACTGTTGATTGTTATTGGGTATGAAAAAAACGCGGACGTTAGTCTGCGTTTTTTTTTTAGCGATGATTGGCTGTAATTTCAAATTTGTAATACTTCCAGTGTTTGTAAGTTTCAGTATATTCCATCACTTCACCGCTAGTACTGTTAGTAGTTGTTTTGTTTTGTAGTACAGCTGGTTCAGTCGCTTTTAATTTCAAATGAGTGGCAACCTCTTTTGGACATGGGCTGACAATTTCATTTGTTTCTACAAATGGTTCCTCGGACATGTGGATATTGTAGTCCAGTTTGAAGCGTTGATAGATTGATTGATAGTGCTCGAGTGGAGCATCGGGATTCTGGATATATCGTTGAGGGATATATGAATTGTGGAAGATGTATGGAGTGTCTTCTGCTGCGCGGACGCGTACAATTTTATAGTAAAACTCATTCTTGTCAAGATTTAGTTTTTCAAGGATATCGGGTTTATTGCCTTTTTCGCACGAGAGAACAGTAACCTTATCCTTATCCATTGGAAAAATCTCAATATCAGAAAATTCTACAAGCCGTCCTTTGCGTGAACGGGATACAAAGGTCCCTTTACCTTGTTGCCGAACGAGGTAGCCGTCTTTAACTAGTTCGTTTACTGCACGAATAACGGTGATAGAGCTAACGTTAAATAGTTTTGTTAATTCAGATTCTGTGTAAAATTTGTCGCCATTTTCAAATTTACCAGAAATGATTTGCTGACGTAAGTCATTTTGTACAAGCTGGTACTTAGGTACTTTCATACTTATTTCCTTCCTTTCCGTAACTCATTATACTAAATTAATTGATGGAAATCAAAAAAAATAGCTGAAATCCATAAAAAAATAGATGTAATCCCTTTCTGACTGATGAAATAGATGTGTTTGCAAAAAAAAAGTAAAAATTTTTTAAAAAGTACTGGACATAACCACAAATAAGTGTTAGTATATTAATAGAAAGGTAAGCGGTTGCATCGGAGGAAGAAATGAAAGAATTTTATATTGGAGACCAATTTTATTTAGACGGTGAACCTTTTAAGATTTTATCAGGTGCGATTCATTATTTTCGTGTCCATCCTGATGATTGGTACCATTCTTTGTATAACTTAAAGGCCCTTGGTTTTAATACGGTTGAAACCTATGTCCCTTGGAATATGCATGAACCTCGAAAGGGTGAGTTTTGTTACGAGGGTATATTGGATATTGAGCGATTTTTGAAATTGGCTCAAGAATTAGGGCTTTATGCAATTGTACGTCCTTCCCCTTATATTTGTGCGGAGTGGGAATGGGGTGGCCTCCCTGCTTGGTTGATGAAGGAAGAGCTTAGAGTACGTTCGAGTGATTCGGTGTACTTGCAGCACTTAGATGAATATTACGCTTCTCTTATTCCTAAATTGGCCAAGCTCCAACTCGCACAGGGTGGAAATGTACTTATGTTCCAAGTGGAAAATGAGTATGGCTCTTATGGTGAGGAGAAGGAGTATCTAAGATCGGTGGCTGGCTTGATGCGTAAACATGGTCTAACTGCTCCCTTGTTTACCTCGGACGGTTCTTGGCGAGCAACGTTACGTGCAGGAACACTGATAGAGGACGATGTATTTGTAACAGGAAACTTTGGTTCTAAAGCTAGAGAGAATTTTGCAAATATGACGGCATTCTTTAATGAACATCAGAAGAATTGGCCACTCATGTGTATGGAATTTTGGGATGGTTGGTTCAATCGTTGGGGCGATGAAATTATTCGTAGAGAGCCGGAGGAAATGGTTGATTCGGTTATGGAATGTATCGAATTAGGCTCCTTGAATCTGTACATGTTCCATGGTGGAACAAATTTTGGTTTCATGAATGGTTGCTCTGCTCGTGGTCAAATTGATTTGCCTCAGGTAACTTCTTATGATTATGATGCTATATTGGATGAAGCTGGAAATCCTACTAAGAAGTTTTATATTTTGCAACAACGTTTGAAAGAAGTCTATCCTGAATTAGAGTATGCAGAACCGCTTGTAAAAGAGGCAAAAGCTTTTTCAGATGTGTTGCTTCATGATAAGGTGAGTTTATTTGCTACTCTAGAAAATGTAAGCGATTGCGTAAAAGGGTTTTATCCTAAGAATATGGAAGAACTTGATCAGTCAACAGGTTATATTTTATATAGAACAGAGTTGGAGCGGGATAAGACAGAAGCGGAACGTTTCCGAGTGGTTGATGCGCGTGACCGTATCCAAATTTATGCAGATGGAAAATTCGTTGCAACTCAGTATCAGACAGAGATTGGTGACGATGTTGAATTGGATTTTAAAGATGACAAGCTAACATTAGATATTTTGGTAGAAAATATGGGACGTGTCAATTATGGGCACAAACTAACTGCTCCTACCCAGTCTAAAGGGCTTGGTCGAGGTGCGATGGCTGATTTACATTTTATTGGTCATTGGGAAACCTATCCTTTGCATCTTGAGTCAGTTGAGGACTTGGATTTTAGTAAGGGCTGGGAGGAAGGTCAAGCTGCTTTCTATCGTTATCAGTTTGAACTGGATGAACTTGCGGATACTTACTTAGACATGACAGGTTTTGGTAAGGGAGTTGTTTTCGTTAATAATGTAAATATCGGACGTTTCTGGGAAAAAGGACCAATCCTCTATCTCTATATTCCAAAAGGATACTTAAAGAAAGGAGAAAATGAAATCGTCGTCTTCGAGACGGAAGGAAAATATAGAGAGAAGATTAGTTTTTCACAGGAACCCGTTTATAAAGAGGTGTAGGTGTTCTGCAGAGAACATCTAACAGAAAGATTTATGAAGAAAAGGAGAACACTGTATGGCAATTATTGCTACGCGTATTGATGGTCGTTTGATTCACGGTCAGGTTGCTAACCTTTGGACTACTAAATTAAATATTAGTCGTATCATGGTTATTGACGATGCGGTTGCTCAAAACGACATTGAGAAACAAGGTTTGAAATTGGCTTGCCCACCGGGGGTAAAATTATCTATTTTGCCAATCGAAAAAGCAGCCAATAACATCAAGGAAGGCAAATATGATGCGCAACGTCTCTTGATTGTTGCTCGTCGTCCAGAAAACTTCCTTCGCTTGGTAGAATATGGTGTAGAACTTGCTGAATTGAACGTCGGCAATATGTCACAATCACCAGAAACTCGTTCTGTAACTCGTTCTATTAACGTTGTAGATAAGGATATTGCAGATTTTGATGCCTTGGCGGCTAAGGGTGTAAAATTATTTGCACAAATGGTACCTGGCGATTCACCAAAAGACTTTATGCCATTATTGGATAAGGTTAGATAACATTCGGATATTTTTGAAAAATTTAAAGGAGGATCACTATTATGCAATGGTGGCAAATATTACTTCTAACGCTCTACTCTGCTTACCAGATTTGTGATGAGCTGACCATCGTATCGTCAGCTGGATCACCAGTTTTTGCAGGGTTCATCTCTGGTTTAATCATGGGCGACATGGCAACAGGTTTGGCAATCGGTGCTAGCTTGCAGCTCATGGTACTTGGTGTAGGTACTTTCGGTGGTGCATCTCGTATCGACGCAACCTCTGGTGCGGTATTGGCAACTGCCTTCTCTGTATCACAAGGTATTGACCCTGAACTTGCGGTATCTACTATCGCGGTTCCAGTAGCAGCACTTCTTGTTTATACAGATATTGCTGGTCGTTTCTCAACTACTTTCTTTGCACACCGTGTAGATGCTGCGATTGAACGCTTTGACTACGCTGGTATCGAACGCAACTACTTGCTTGGTGCAATTCCTTGGGCACTTTCTCGTGCACTTCCAGTTTTCCTTGCTCTTGCTTTTGGTGGTGGGTTTGTAGATGCAATGGTTAAAACTATTGAACAATACCAATGGATTGCCAATGGTTTGACGCTTGCAGCTCGTATGCTTCCAGGTCTTGGATTTGCAATCTTGCTCCACTACCTTCCATTGAAACGTAACCTTCACTACTTGGCGGTAGGTTTCGCCCTTACAGCTATGTTGACTGTTCTTTACGGTAATGTGTCAGCTTTGGGTGGTGCAGTTGCTGGTATCGTTGGTACTCTTCCTGAAGATGCAGGCGTGGCTTTTGTTAACAACTTCAAAGGCTTGTCAATGATCGGTATCGCTATTGTGGGTGCATTCCTTTCAGTGCTTCACTTCAAAAATAGCCAAAAAGTAACTGTGGTTGCTCCATCAAATTCAGAAAGTGGGGAAATTGAAGATGACGAAATCTAATTACAAATTAACAAAAGAAGATTTTAATCAAATCAACAAACGTAGTTTATTCACTTTCCAACTTGGTTGGAACTACGAGCGGATGCAAGCGTCTGGCTACCTCTACATGATTTTGCCACAATTGCGTAAAATGTATGGAGATGGTACTCCTGAGTTGAAGGAAATGATGAAACTACATACCCAGTTCTTCAATACTTCACCATTCTTCCATACCATCATCACAGGTATTGACTTGGCTTTGGAAGAAAGCGACGGTGTAGCTTCTAAAGACGCGGTTAACGGTATTAAGACTGGTTTGATGGGTCCATTTGCCCCAATCGGTGACTCTATCTTTGGTTCTCTTGTTCCAGCGATTATGGGTACTGTGGCAGCGACTATGGGTAAGGAAGGTTCTCCGGTAGGTATTTTCCTTTGGGTAGCCGTGGCTGTTGCATATGATATTTTCCGCTGGAAACAGTTGGAAGTTGCCTACAAAGAGGGGACTAAACTCATCACAACTATGCGTGATAAGTTAACAGCTCTTGTTGATGCAGCGTCTGTAATGGGTGTCTTCATGATGGGTGCCTTGATTGCAACTATGATTAACTTTGAAGTGACTTGGGCTCCACATGTAGGTGAGAAAGTGATTGACATTCAAGACTTGCTCAACACAATCTTCCCTCGCCTTGTTCCAGCTGTCTTTACAGGATTTGTCTTCTGGCTTCTTGGTCGTCGTGGCATGACTTCTACTAAAGCTATCTTGATTATCATCGCACTTGCAGTTGGACTTTCTGCAATCGGTCACTTCGTATTTGGTATGGCATAATGACTAGAAGTTTAGTATTAGTAAGTCATGGTATCTTCTGTGAAGAGTTGAAGAAATCTACTGAGATGATTATGGGTCCTCAGGAGGATATCTATACAGTAGCTCTTTTACCAGAAGAAGGTCCAGAAGACTTCCAGAAAAAATTTGAAGAAACAATTGCAGGATTGGAAGATTTTGTTGTCTTCGCAGACTTGTTGGGCGGTACACCAGCCAATGTTGTATCACGAAAATTGATTGAAGGCGGACAGTTTGACCTCTATGCAGGGATGAACATGCCAATGGTTATCGGTTTCTTGAACGGCGTCCTGCTGGGAGAGGCTGTGGATTATGTAGAATTTGGGACAAGCAACCTAGTTCATGTCAATAGTCTATTAACAAGTGATGAAGATGAGTGAAAAACTCCAGTGGAGTTTTTCAGCCCGAGCTTAGAAATAAGAGAGCGAGGCTAACTCAGCCGATTGTTACAGACGGATTTGATTTTCGTTAATTATAAACTGTTCTATAGTTGATAGGCTTTAAGTATCCTGAGACCGGGGAAACCCGGTCTCTTTTTGTGTGGAGTATCATTTGTCATATTTCTTGTTACATTGCTCTATCCTATCATGTTGTGAAACTCCTTCCTACCATTCTTAGTCTATGGAGAGGAATAATAAAATGCCAGAGGCTGGGCAAAAAGACCAACCTCGCTTCTCAGGGTTCGTGTCAACATCTCAGCGCAGTGGTTGATTGGTAGATTTGTTCGTGTTTTACACTCCAAATCTGACCTAATCAACTGTGCGGGGGCGGGAAGACGAACTCTTTTTTTGACCAGTCGAGTTCTTTCCCGCTCCCATAAAGATCAAAAACAAAAATGACCAAATTTTCTGAAAATTTATTGACATTCACTTTTAAAGTGGTAACATGTAATGTGAGGAATCATTTTAAATACAAGGAGAATCCAATGAGAAGTGATATGATAAAAATCGGGATTGACAAGGCTCCAGCGCGTGGCTTATTATACGCGACAGGACAAGTGAAGTCTGCAAAGGATTTTCAAAAACCCTTTATTGCGATTTGCAATTCCTACATCGATATTGTACCTGGACATGTTCATTTGAGAGAGTTGGCGGATGTGGCAAAAGAAGCGATAAGGGAAGCTGGTGGGATTCCGTTTGAGTTTAACACCATTGGGGTTGATGACGGTATTGCCATGGGACACATTGGAATGAGATACAGTTTACCTTCAAGGGAATTGATAGCAGATGCGGCTGAAACAGTCATCAATGCGCATTGGTTTGATGGAGTTTTTTATATCCCAAACTGCGATAAGATCACTCCTGGAATGATTTTAGCAGCTATGCGAACCAATGTTCCAGCAGTGTTCTGTTCTGGAGGACCTATGAAGGGTGGTGTCGATATGACAGGGCATCATGCCAGCCTTTCTAGTCTATTTGAGGCAGTTGGTAGCTACCAAGCTGGGGAAATGTCAGAACAGGAGTTTGAATTTCTAGAAAAAAATGCTTGTCCAACTTGCGGTTCTTGTTCGGGAATGTTTACAGCCAATTCAATGAATTGTTTGATGGAGGTATTGGGACTTGCATTGCCAGGGAATGGTACAATTCTTGCAGTGTCGGATGAACGACGAGAACTTGTTCGTCAAGCGGCCAAATACTTAATGGAAAATGTTAAAAAGAATATTAAACCTAGAGACATTGTAACGAAAGAAGCGATAGATGATGCGTTTGCTTTGGATATGGCAATGGGAGGGTCAACGAATACAGTATTACACACGCTAGCCATTGCCAGAGAAGCCGGGATTCCCTATGATTTGAAAGATATTAATGAAATCGCTGAAAAAACACCTTATCTTTCTAAATTATCTCCGTCATCAGCTTACACTATGCATGATGTACATGAGGCGGGAGGGGTTTCAGCGATTATCAATCAATTGATTAAGAATGGTTCTATCAAAGGGGATCGCATAACTGTAACAGGTAGAACTTTGAAAGAGAATGTTTCAGGTTGTGAGATTAAGAATGAAGAGGTTATTCATCCATTAGATCATCCATACTCACCAGTTGGTGGCTTATCCATTCTTTATGGGAATATTGCCCAAGATGGTTCCGTTATTAAGGTAGGTGGGGTAGACCCTTCTGTAAAAACATTTAAAGGTGAGGCTCTTTGCTTTGACTCTCAAGATGAAGCGCTTGAGGCAATTGATAATGGTACAGTTCAGAAAGGTCATGTTGTCGTGATTCGTTACGAGGGGCCACAAGGCGGACCTGGAATGCCAGAAATGTTAGCTCCTACTTCAAAAATTGTCGGTCGAGGTTTGGGGAAAGATGTTGCACTTATAACGGATGGTCGTTTCTCTGGTGCAACTAGAGGGATTGCGATTGGTCACGTCTCTCCAGAGGCAGCTGCTGGTGGAAATATTGCTTTGATTGAGGATGGAGATGAGATTGCGATTGATTTGATCAATCGTACGATAGATGTTCTTGTGGATGATGAAGTACTTGCTGAACGTCGTCGTCTCTTAAAATCATTCAAGCCTAAAATAGCAAGTGGTTGGCTGCGTCGTTATACACGTTTTGCTTCTTCGGCCAACTTTGGTGGTTCGATGATGACCGATGAGGAGTTTGCAGAACGCCAAGCAGAGCGCTAGAATAATTAGTATAAAATGAAAAAGGAATTCTTGTAGATTCCTTTTCATTATGGTCTATTAATGATATACTATTCATATATTAAATCAATAAAAATAGGAGTTTGTATGATTGAACAAAGTCAGTTTGGAAAAGGGGAAGCCCTTCATTTCTTCCTTTCGAATGCTAATGGTATGAAGGTTGGTTTGACAAATTTTGGAGCTCGTATCGTTGAAGTTCTTCTTCCTGTTGAGGAAGATGGAGGGTTTCGGAATGTTAGCCTTTCTGCTTCAACAGATGAGGAGTATAGACGAACAGATTTGTATCCTGGTTCTACAATTGTTCCAGTTGCAGGTCGTATTTCGGGGGCACAAACAGAAATAAATGGAGTGAAGTACTGTCTTACAGAAAATGAGCCGGGTCGGACCTTGCATGGTGGAGTTGACACGGCAAATGAGCAATACTGGGAGACAAGTGTAGATCAGGAGAATAATCAAGTTACCTTTGGTATTACCTTAAAGGATGGTTTTAATGGTTTTCCAGGCGATGTGATGGTCAAGGCAATTTATCGTCTGACAGATGCCAATGAGCTCATGGTTGAGTACCGGGCTGTTTCGGAGCGGGATACGATTTTCAATCCGACCAACCATGTGTATTTTAATTTGACTGGTGATTTTCAACGGTCAGTTGCCGAGCACCGTATTAAAATTGCTGCCAATCACTATGCTCCGCTTGGGGAGGATAACCTGCCAACGGGTGTCTTAGAAGATGTGACGGATACACCGTTTGATTTCCGTTCAGGAGGGACACTTGCTCAAGGATTTGATAGTGATTTTGCCCAGAATGTTTTGGTCAAGGGCTATGACCATCCGTGGCTCTTGGATGAGGTAGATGTGCCTGTGCGCGTGGTCAGTCCAGATGGGAAAGTCGAACTCAGTGTCCGCACCAATCAACCTTCTGTCGTCATTTATACCTACAATTATCCTGTGGAGGAATTGGCTACTTTTCACGGGGCATTCAGTCTGGAATGTCAGTCTCTGCCAAATGCTTGCAACCAAGATGGTTTTGGCTCTATCTTGCTGGAAAAGGGGCAAGATTTCCTGTCACAAACGATTTACCAGTTTAGATGGTAATGGTAAGAGGCTGGGCAAAAAGCCCAGCACCGCTTCTCAACGTTAGTGTCAACATCTCAGCGCAGTGGTTGATTGGGTTTAACAGTCCAGTGGACTGTTAAAGGTTGGAGATAGGATTTGCGAAGCAAATCTCAGCAATTCGTGTTTTACACTCCAAATCTGATTTCTACGACTGATGCGAACAGAGTTCGCTTCATTTCCAACCTTCAACAGTCACTACTCTGACTGTTGAAGCTATGCGGGGGTGGGAGTGAAACAGTCTGGGGATAGACTGTTTCAGCTCAACAACTTAAAACGAAAAATTGTTGACGAACTCTTCTATGAATGGTCGAGTTCTTTCCCACTCCCTTTCATTTTCTTAGGTAGACGATAAGTAGTATAAAAAGAGTTTGTACTGGTAAAGTGTACAAACTCTTTCTATATAAAACAGAAGTAAATCGCTGATTATCGTCAATATCCTATCCTAGCAGGCTAACTACAATTGGAATGACGACTACAAAGAGGATGGTGGAAGTTGTGACTACATTTGTCGCATACTGTACGTCACCTTTACCTTCATTGGCCAAAATGGGTAAGACAGCCAGTCCAGGAACTGCAGCCTGTACCATGAAAGTATTGTATTCAATACGAGGCAACTGACTTCCCCACAAGGCTAAAATGAGATACATTAAAATAGGGGATAGGAGGAAACGTCCTATGAGTGCTAGTACTGTGTCTCTATCGAAGCGAATAGAGGATAGACCTGCTTTCGATAGGACGATACCGATATAAATAAGAGAAAGTGGGGTTACAATATTACCAATATAGCTGAGAGTACTGTCTACAAAGGTAGGGACAGGAATCTTAAAGAACAAAAAGAACAAGGAGATGAGAAAGCCAACAAGAGGAGCTGGCAGTAACTTTCTCCAATTGAAGTTTCCTTTTTGTCTATCTTCGAGATTTTTAGCATCTTGTGCGATTAACAAGGCACCAAATGCCCAAGTAGAAATGGTATTGGTAATATAATACACTAAGAAATAGGAAATCGAGTTGTCGCCAAAGAGGGCGATATTTAAAGGAAGTCCGATAAATATGGTATTGGCATTGGCAAACATATTGAGCAGGACTCCCCGTCGTCCTGCAGGAACCTTAAAAATCTTGATGACAAGGTATCCAGCCAGATAGGCTAGAATAACTCCGCCAAATGTGAAGAGTAGACCTGGGGCTACTTCTATCAGCTTATCCAAGGTCAGATATTTTAAAACGGAGATAAAGATAGATGCCGGAAGTGCTACGTTCATGACGAGACGAGAAATATTTGCTCCAAATTCCTTACCGAACCACCCCTTTTCGTTGAGATAGAAGCCAAGGGCTATGATAAAGATAATAGGGAAAATATTTTCAATTGAAGTGAGAATCTGTACCATTTTTACCCCCTAGATTAATATTTTGGATACCATTTAAGATTTTGTACAGCTTCTTCCATATCTCCTTCGACTTGTGCTAAACCTTGTTCTTGAGCTTTTTTGGCAACAGCGTTTGCCACGTTGATAGAGAATTCAGTCAAGCGAGAAACAGGAGGAAGCACTGGAGCTCCGGGCTTGCCATTATCCACCAAACCACTGAGTGAGCGTGCTGCAGCGCCAATCATTTGGTCGGTCAATAGTTTTGCCTTAGAAGCCATGACGCCAAGACCAAGACCTGGATAGATTAAGGCATTATTGGCTTGACCAATTTGATAGGTGACTCCATTGTAGTTGATGTCATCTGACGGGATACCGGTTGCCACAAAAGCCTTTCCGTCTGACCACTTAATTAGGTCCTCAGCAGTTGCCTCGGCCAGCTTAGTCGGATTGCTGAGAGGGAAAATAATAGGATGCTCGGTAAACTTACACATGTCCTCAACAATTTCTTGAGTAAAGGTATTTGGTTGTGTCGAAGTACCTACTAAGATAGTTGGTTTGACAGTCTTGACAACGGCAGTGAGGTTTGTGAGTTCCTCACTATTTTCAAATTCAGAGCGTTTGCGAGCAAATGGTCGTTGCTCCGGAGTCAAGTCATCCATGTCATCGAATAACAGACCTTGTTTATCAACCATATAGAAACGGTCGTAGGCCTCTTCTTCTGATAAACCTTCGTTGATCATTTCAAGGAGGACACGGTGGGCAATGCCAGCACCAGCAGTACCTCCACCAAAGCAGAGGTAACGTTGATCGGTTAATGATTCACCAGAAATATCAAGTGCTCCGTAGATACCTGCTAAGGTAATAATTCCTGTACCTTGAATATCGTCGTTAAATGTAGGGATTTTGTCTTTGTATTTATTTAAGATATTTGCTGCATTACCACGACCGAAATCTTCCCAATGCAGGTAGAGGTCAGGAAAGAGCTCCAAAGCAGTTTCAACAAATTGATCAATAAAGCTATAGTAGGCCTCTCCACGAATGCGCTCATGTCGATTGCCAAGATAGAATGGATGTTCCAAAAGCTCAGTGCGATTGGTACCAGCATCAATGACAACTGGAAGAACACTAGTAGGATCGATTCCTGCAGCAGCAGTATAAATCATCAATTTGCCGATGGCAATGTCAACACCTTGTGTGCCCCAATCGCCAATACCTAGAATTCCTTCTGCGTCAGTGACAACAATCAGACGGACTTTACGGTCTCCTGCAGCATTTTTTAAACTATCTCGAATATCCTCAGGATGTTCAACAGACAAAAAGGCTGCATATTGAGGGTCTACAAAGAGATCACTGTATTGTTCGATGGACTCAGCAATGACAGGGTCATAAACCACTGGATTGAATTCTACAATGTGTTGGTTGAAAAGGTAGTAGAAAAGTGTTCGATTGGTATTGAAAATTTCCATCAAGAAATGTCTTTTCTCAATATTAGAATCTTTTCGTTGGTAGTGTGCATAAGCCTGTGCAGCTTGTTCTTCAATAGTTTGTACATGAGGAGGTAATAGCCCGACTAGTCCAAGCTCCTTACGTTCTTCAAGAGAAAATGCGGTTCCTTTATTCAAAAAAGGGTCGTTTAAAATATGATGTCCGTTCATAGAGTCCTCCAAATCAATAAGTTATAGTCACTGAGTGACTGGCGAAAGTTTACAATCTAAGCCAATATGTATTAGCTCGATTTATTCTCTATTATAGCATGGAACGGTATTGAAAACAATACCAAGTATCATTCAAGAGGTTACTCTGTCTCATAAAAAACAGTATGATATAGGTACTATGACAGAAACAAATTATCTCCAAAAATACGTTGCTAAAAAAGTCAAATATCACAGGACCCAACAAGGATTGAGCCAAGAAAAATTGTCTGAGAAAGCTGGTTTGGGACTCAAGTATGTCAATAATATTGAAAATAAAAATTATAATCTCAGATTGCAGACTTTGGAAAAAGTGATTGAGGCTTTAGGGATGACCCCAGAGGAGTTTTTTGATTTCTCTAGCCTGGAGGGTAAAACTGAGCCAGATACAAAATTGAGTATCCGACGATTGACAATGAAGCTAAAACAATTACCGAAGGAAAAGCAGGAATCCTTTTTAATGGTTTTTGAAACGATTTTGGATAATTTGGATTAAATAGAATAGATAGTATAAAAGGAATTGAATTCTATATGAAGAGGATTCAATTTTTTTTGTTCCTTATTAGGAAATAGATGGTATCAGATAAGCAAAATTGACAAATGGGGGAAATCTTCATAAAATAAGAAAAAGTATCCAAAACAATACTTTGTACTATATAAAATCAAAAGAGGGAGGGTACAATGGACAGTTCCTTTACAACATCTGATGGTGCTAGGATACACTATAGACTATGTGGTTCGGGTTTTCCCATCGTTTTTTTACATGGTAACAATCTGTCGATGGATTATTTTTTGAATCAATTGGAGTTGGCAGAACATTATCAATTGCTGCTCATTGACAGTAGGGAACAGGGGCAGTCTACTCAAGGTCGAAAGCCTGTTTCTTTCCGTCAGATGGCAGAAGATTTAGAAGATCTTCTTCAGTACTTAAAGATTGATTCTTGTATCATTGTTGGTCATAGTGATGGCGCCAACCTGGCCCTGCTGTACAGTTATCTTTACCCAGATCGTATCAAAGGGATAGTTGCAAATGGTGGGAATATTTCTTTTGATGGTCTTTCTTTTCTAACGCAAATTGGGGTTTGGCTGGAGGAAAAAATGTATTCACTGTTGGCTCACTTAATTCCGTCTTTAGAGCGCAGAGCGCGTGTTGCTCAACTACTTTTGCAGGATGTTCTTTCTTTTAGTTCTCTTGCTCAGATTTCTTGTCCGTGTTTAATTCTTTTGGGGCAGTGGGACCTGATTAAGCCTTCTCATAGCCAAGAAATAGTAAAGAATTTGCCATTGGCTGAGATAAAAATTATCAGGAGAACGGGTCATAATCCAGCAAGACGTAAAATCCAAGAGTTTAATCACATCATCATTCAATTTGTAGAAAGCGTGAGGAAAAAAGGTGAAAAAGGTTAGTCTATTCTTACAGCGAAATGCTACAAAAATGAAGTCAATATTCTTCATTGCAGTTTCGCTACTAGTATTTGTTGAATTGAGGAGATTGGTACGCACCATTTCATGGTCTGGTGTGATTTCTAGCCTTAGTCAGATTAGTTGGTTTCATATTTTTCTGATGGTTATCATCGGACTCTTAGCTATTCTTCCCATGGTAGGCTATGACTTTATCTTCAATCGGACAATCAATAGTCAGCATTCAAAACGATATATTGCTGAAACCAGTTGGGCAATCAACACCATGAACAACCTAGTAGGTTTTTTGGGGATTGTGGATGTCGGCTTGCGGTATTCGTTCTATATTGAAGACGGAAAAGAGTTGGATGGGGTTCAGCAAATCAGCAAAGTTACTCCTTATTTTATGACAGGTTTGTCTCTGTTGTCAGGTCTTTCCTTGATATTACTGTATTTTTGGCCAAACCCTAGTTCAGCTTCTCGTTATTGGCCAATTTTAGTAGCGATTGTGGCTTACTTACCGGTTATTTTATTGATTTCCAGTCAAAAGAAATGGGCGTTTTTTGGTCAATTACCTAAAAGAACTGCAGGGCAACTCATTTTCATTTCTTTTTTGGAGTGGTCTGCCTTCTTTCTTTCATTTCTGCTTGTCGGTCGGTTGGCTGGTTATTCTGTACCAATTGTTGATCTCTTTCCGATTTTTATCATTGCTCACTGTGTGGGAATGATTTCAATGATTCCGGGTGGAATCGGAAGCTTTGATTTAGTGTTGATTTCTGGTCTTGCCAGTGCTGGTTTGCATTCTACAGACGCAGTTGTCTGGTTGTTGTTGTTCCGACTGGTCTATTATATTCTGCCGTTTCTGATTGGTATTTTTATTTTTTCAAAACAGATGGGTCATCGTCTCAACCAACGCTTCTTTGGACTTCCAGAGAAGATAGCGTCTAATATTGTGCATATCGCTGAGATTTGGTCTTTCCGTGCTTTTGGTTTTTTCTTCATATTGTCAGCACTTATTCCAGAAAAGACGACTGGTCTCATCTGGCTCAATGCGATTGATCCGATGAGGGGCGAACTAATCTGGCAATTGCCAAGTATTATTCTAGGTTTGCTATTCATTCTCCTCGCTCGGTTTATTCAAAGGAGAATTCATTCCGCTCTTTCATTTGGTATCTTGCTCATCGCGATAAGTCTGATTTATGTCAATTCATCAGATATCTTAGTTGGGACTTCCTTATTTCTTTGTTTACTGTTACTTATCCTTATCGCCCTTCGGAAGCGATTAACGCGATCGTACTTTAGTTATACGTGGGAAGATTTAACAGTAGATATTAGTTTTGCTAGCTTTTCGTTTCTAATCTTTTTGATACTGGGAGGTCATTCTTTCTGGAAAATCTATCCGATTCATCATCTTAATCCACTAGATCATACACTGCAATTATTGGGAGTTACCTTTTTATGTGTTCTATTGGTTTATTTAATCATTCGTCTGATTCTTAGATGTTTCAGGGGGAGACCAGTTGTATTTGGTCAAGCCTTTGAAGTGGAGCGATTTACGAAATTTTTAAAGACTTACGGCGGAGATTCAGATAGTGGTCTGGCCTTTCTGCGAGACAAGAGATTATTTTGGTATCAGGTAGAGGGACAAGATAAAGTTGCTTTTCAGTTTGCTCAATTAGATGGGAAATGTGTCGTCATGGGGGAACCTATTGGGGATAAAAACTACTTCCCACAAGCTATAGAATATTTTCTCAGAGAGGCTGAAGAGCAGAATGTAGATGTTATTTTCTATGAAATAAAGCAAGAGACAACCCTGCTTTTGCATGATCATGGATATGATTTTTTGAAGTTTGGAGAAAGTGCGACAATCCCTTTGGCTGAATTTGGTACAGAGGGAAAATCGGGTAAAAAATTTAGGACTAGCTTGAATAAATTGGAAAATCATGGCTACCATTTTGACATGATTTATCCTCCATATTCGGAAGAAACATTGGACCGTCTGGAGTATATTTCCAATCAATGGCTTGGTAATCGTCAGGAAAAAGGTTTCTCACTAGGATTTTTTGATAGAGACTACTTACAGTTAGCGCCGATTGCTTTGGTAAGAGGAAAGGATGATAAAGTCCTTGCATTTGCTACTATTATGCCGTCCTTTCAGGAAAAGGTTGGAACGATTGATCTGATGCGCTATGATAGCGATACAGCTCCAAATGGGGTAATGGAATACTTGTTTATCAGGATAGCACTCTATTTCAAAGAAGAGGGTAAAGATTATTTTGATATTGGTATGGCCCCTTTGTCGAATGTAGGAACTCGTGACCATTCATTTTGGCAAGAAAAAGTGGGGTACCTCATTTATCAGTTTACGAGTCGCTTTTATTCCTTTAGTGGCTTAAGGAAATATAAAGAAAAGTTTAGACCGGACTGGGAAGCGAAATACATTTCCTATCCACGGTCGACATGGTTGGCTTATGCTATGCTGGTGCTGTTACAGATTGATAATAGGAAGGTAAAGCCGAAGTAAGCTGAGAATGAAATGGTATAGTAGTAAGCCAACTCAATAGATTTTGGCTTCCTGTCACAAATGATTTATTTGGCTAGAATTAACTAGCACAACGGGTATAATAATTATAAGAAAACGTAACCAAACACATTTTCATTCGTTTTATCAGTGAAAGGAGGGGATAAGTATCAAACTAGATCAATATGAAAAAGAAATTATTGGTATTGCAGAGGAGATTTCCTACTATTTGCAAAAATCAGGAGCCGGCCCAGCTGACAGTCAGGATATTGCCCAAGATGTTCTAGTCAAATTGCTTGAATCTGATATTGTCCTTCCTTTCGAAAAACTAAGAGCTTGGCTTTACCGATCTGCAGTTCGGGCTTACATTGACAAATACAGGCGAGACAAGCGCTACCATGAAATTTTACAAAAGGAGTTTTTTACACCTGAAAATTTTTTGGTCTATGACCAAGAAGATTATGAGGAACTCTATCAAGCTGTTGCAGACCTGCCAGAAAAATACCAGCAAGTGATTGACTTATACTACTTCCAAGATATGAGTGTCAAAGAGATTGCGCATATTTTAGGTGCTGGTCAAAGTTGGGTGAAAATCAGCCTTTACCGAGGACGCAAACAGTTGAGGAAAGCACTAGAAGAGAGAGGATATGACTATGAAGACTTTTGAAGAAGTGACAAAAAAGAGTAAGCGGAAGAATTTATGGAAGACAGTTGGGCTTAGTAGTATAGTGGGAATTGTTTTACTATTATCCAGTATCTATGCCCTCCGTTTGTTTTCTAACTATCGGAGCCATCAGGCACAGGAACATTTTAATCGTGTCCTTCAGGTAACCTATCCAAATGTAGATGTGGAACGATTCTATGTTAATGAAATAGGAATTGTTTCAGGTTATGTTGATTATAATTTGTCAAAGGATTTGGCAGGTGTGCCTTTTGCATTTGGACATCTGGAAGTAGAATATAATTTCTATGGTGTTTTTGCCAATTTTGCTCAATATTTCCCAGAGGGTTCTGAAGAATATTACTACCACCAAGACAGCAACAGCAAGCTACCTGTTTTTTACAATACTAAAACAACTACGGGTAGTCAGGAATTGCCCTATGTCAAGGAGATGAAGGGGCAGATAGTTGAAGTTGCGATTACATTTGATAAGAAGTACAGATTGGCAGAGATAGGGAATATGATCCCAAGTAATCTCAAACAGAATTGGTACTGGATTGGGACGGAAAAATCTCAGCTGAGAACAGAATACTTATCCCTAGTCAGTCTATTCGGCATGGATTCCGAACAACTACAAGCAGTGACAGCAGAAGTAGCCACAGATGACCTTGTTCCTTATACAAGCCCTCTTACTGTGATGAAAGAATTGGTGGACTACCAAGGCGATTACGCCCTCTCTCCTGAAATCAAGGGTGATGTACAAGCTTATGTCGACAAATTCGGCGACACCGACTTCACCCAGCAAGCAGAGATTGATAGATTAGAATTCGCAGGCATTATTCTCACAGGCAGAGCAGAAGACTTTGTAGAGCTAGAAAATGCCGACTGGATCTACGCTTCCAGCATCGGAGCCAGTGTCCAAAATCAGCCCTATTATCAGCTAGATGTGGAATAAATCAGAAAAACGGTAGAAAATGCTTGCAATTCTGCTACAATTTGATAGAATAGTAAGGTAAAGTTAGACCGTATTGCCTACTGTCTATCTATAAAATATATTTTATTGGAGGCTTTTACCAAAATGGCAAAAGAAAAATACGATCGTAGTAAACCCCACGTTAACATTGGTACAATTGGACACGTTGACCACGGTAAAACTACTTTGACAGCAGCTATCACAACTGTATTGGCACGTCGCTTGCCTTCATCAGTTAACCAACCTAAAGACTATGCGTCTATCGATGCTGCTCCAGAAGAGCGCGAGCGCGGTATCACTATCAACACTGCACACGTTGAGTACGAAACTGAAAAACGTCACTATGCTCACATCGACGCTCCAGGACACGCGGACTACGTTAAAAACATGATCACTGGTGCTGCTCAGATGGACGGTGCGATTCTTGTAGTAGCTTCAACTGACGGTCCAATGCCACAAACTCGTGAGCACATCCTTCTTTCACGTCAGGTTGGTGTTAAACACCTTATCGTCTTCATGAACAAAGTTGACTTGGTTGACGATGAAGAATTGCTTGAGTTGGTTGAAATGGAAATCCGTGACCTTCTTTCAGAATACGATTTCCCAGGTGATGATCTCCCAGTTATCCAAGGTTCAGCTCTTAAAGCCCTTGAAGGTGATACTAAGTACGAAGACATCGTTATGGAATTGATGAACACTGTTGATGAGTACATTCCAGAACCAGAACGCGACACTGACAAACCATTGTTGCTTCCAGTCGAGGACGTATTCTCAATCACTGGTCGTGGTACTGTAGCTTCAGGACGTATCGACCGTGGTACTGTTCGTGTCAACGACGAAATCGAAATCGTTGGTCTTCAAGAAGAAAAATCTAAAGCAGTTGTTACTGGTGTTGAAATGTTCCGTAAACAACTTGACGAAGGTCTTGCCGGCGATAATGTTGGTGTGCTTCTTCGTGGTGTACAACGTGATGAAATCGAACGTGGTCAAGTTATCTCTAAACCAGGTTCTATCAACCCACACACTAAATTCAAAGGTGAAGTTTACATCCTTACTAAAGAAGAAGGTGGACGTCACACTCCATTCTTCGACAACTACCGTCCACAGTTCTACTTCCGTACAACTGACGTAACTGGTTCAATCAAATTGCCAGAAGGTACTGAAATGGTAATGCCTGGTGATAACGTTACTATCGACGTTGAATTGATCCACCCAATCGCCGTTGAACAAGGTACTACTTTCTCTATCCGTGAAGGTGGACGTACTGTTGGTTCAGGTATGGTTACAGAAATCGAAGCTTAATTCGATTGAGTTCCCAGAAATAACAATTTAAGTCAGACAACTTAATTG
>NZ_WCJE01000033.1 GCF_016743335.1 Streptococcus suis
AAACGGCAATTTGCCGTTTTTTTATTGTATTGTTTTATGAATTAAACGTTTACTCATTAAAACCAATCAATTATGGGACAAAGGTTAATCTAAAGTCATTCTGTCAAGTATGATTTAAAATCTTGATAATTTTTGTTTGTGGCTAGTTCTGGATTTTCACCAAAGAAAACTTTTCCAGCTTCTTTATCATTCATTAGATAATACCTAAACCAGGCTGTCATATAGGCATCAAACTGCAAGTATGAGTCACCATGGTCAACATTCGTTTTTCGTACATAAACTTTATCAACATTTGTTAGAAGATTAAAATTTTCTTCCAAACTCCACAAGGGTGTGATCCCTTGCATGATTCCTGCCTTTTCATCAGACTCCTGATTTGCTGATGTTGCAGTTCCTGCGTCAAAAGCTCCTGTACCAGCAGTTAGAAAGGTTGGAACTGTCACTTTTGAAATGTCATATTGCCAACCATCTTGAAAAACATTGGAATGATAGGATGAGGTCGCACTCACAGCATATACTGTTTTAATCAGGTCTGCATGTGGCTGGATTGTTGCCATGTTAAAGACAGCTACGCCACCTTGAGAATGTCCTCCAATACCAATTTTTTCTAAATTCACTTTCTGATACAATACACTATCAGGATTTTCATTTTCTTTTATCAACAAGTCAATTGCAGCATTCAATGATTCCCCAGTTCTTGAATTTTCATCATCAGTTACAACCGTAATGAATCCCCAAGAAGATAAATGATTCAGAAACGACTGATATGTACCTGATTTCGACCCAGTTCCGTTTGCCCATAGGACAACTGGAGCATGAGTGTCATTTTTTTCAAGCTCACTCGGATAACGAATGATAAATTGACCAATATTTTTATTATCGGAAGGAAATACTTTCTCTGAAACCTCACTTGGCCCCATGGGGGCGTAAGTTTGTTCGATCACTCCAACAGGATTGGAGTACTTGTAATATGAGTCAGTTCTCTGCTTAGCTAGAAAACCAAATGCCAAGACTGCTACCAAAACGATACCGATGATCACTAACAACGTAATGATTATTACTTTCAAAAATTTCATCTCTTCATTCTCCGAATTAGTTATTGACAGGCATGTAGAGATTCAAGTACTCTTCAACAGTCTCCATATATTCTTGGTAAAGTTTGCTATCATTTTGTAATCCATGACCGGAGTGTGGCATTTCAAAATACTTGTAATCAATTTTATTTTCTTCCAAAGTCTGTAAAAGTCGCTGTGATGCTTGGAATGGTTGCATTTTGTCATGTGTACCATAAGCGACAACAGTAGCTGGTGAATTTTCCGTAATCCACTCAGAAGCAGCAATCGGTTTGACTTTTTCAAGATAGCTACCATCTGCTATCATTTCCGCAGTGATTTCTTCACCACTCATGACGCTTAATAAATTTGCACCTGCTTCTCTTGATTCTTCAGTATCCTGACCCAAACCAAATATTCCCCAATCTTCTACATAAAAACTGGATGGACCCACAGCTCCAAAGGTTAATTTAATTGGAACAGGGCTATTTGCACCGTCACGATAAGAGTATAGCATCGCCAAAGCATGTCCAGCACTACCACCTGCTACTGCCATTTCATCAATGTTATAGCCATATTCTTTAGCTGCATCAATGACTTTGGGAATAGCTTCCTTAATTTCGTTAGACTGACTCAGCACACTCGCAGTGTTGGTTTCATTTCGTAAAGTATAGTTAATTCCAGCTGCGACATATCCCTTAGAAGTTAACCAAGATAGCATGGCCTCATCATCGGATTTATCTCCAGTAGTAAAACCACCAGCATGAAGATAGATAACTAAGCCATAATGTTCTTTACTATTATCTTTAGGAAGATAAAGGTCAAATTTATTGGCTTCACCTTCACCATAGGCTAAGTCAGTATATCTTGTTCCTATATCATCTGACCAAGTAACGCTATAATCCTTGGTCCAAGCTGGTTTTATGGCAAATGTAGACACAATACCAAGTGCCAACGAAATGACAAATGTCAGAATGCTAATAAATACAAACATTTTCTTTCCCATCTTCACTTTTCTCATAAGAAATTACCTCCAAATAAGGTCCCTCCTAGTAGAGTATTCATCACAAATCTCATCAATAATCGACCGAGTACAAAACCCACAAGGGCGAGCAGTAGCAATATAATTATCCTTTTTTTATTAGCCATTGACATTCCTCATTTCTTTCTCCTTTTCTACTGATATATAATCTTGACAAATATTGTAGTTTTGCTATAACATGTAACAAGTGTATCACGCAAATGTCTTAGAGTCAATGCTGCTACGACAAAATGTAACAAACAAGGAGGAAGTGTAACATGACCCAAAACTTACGTGCAAAAGATTTTATTGTTCAAGCTCTTTTTAAGTTAATCGAATCAAAAAATTACGATGATATTACCATCACAGATATCGCAAAAAAAGCGGGTGTCACACGAATCAGTTTTTACAGAAACTTTGACAGCAAGGAAGATATCTTGCGACAAGAAATGAAGAAACGCTATGAAACTCAAAAACTCACTAAAGATACAGAGTTTTCAATCGGATTTATGTTCGAGTTCTTCAATCAAAACAAGGATCTAATCTCAGTATTATTTAAGAGTAAGAAAGAAGTCTTATTACTCGAATTAATTGAATCAGACAATATAACACAACTGCCACTGGAAGTAGCTTATAGTGTTGCCACAGTCAATTATCTACTTCTTGGCTGGGCAAATGCCTGGTATCAAAGAGGTATGGTTGATTCAACAGAAGAGATTTTGAAGAGAATCAAACAGTGATAATTATTCCAAATCTTCTACTGAATGAATCTCTATAGTAACCTTATCCACATTCAATTTTTTCTTGTAAGACTCTGTTAATTCCCCAAAAACTCATCATCCGTCTCAATCTCCAAAATCTCAATTAAAGCCTTGGCGGTATTTGTTAAGTGGAAGTCACTGTATTCAAAAGTTATTCTTTCAGCCTTGAAATATCACCGCCTTTGACACCATACTTGGTGAATAGGTATTCTAGTCGGTCTTCGAATCGTGTAGATGAAGAAAATTCTTTTAATCCTGTAAAATGAGACTTTTAAGCCTAATCCATCACATGAAATACTGCAAAACTTAAACTAGATTTGTCGGTCCAAATTTGACAAAATTGTGATTCGCAAGCCAACTGGCACGAAACGCAACCGAATTATCCAGATAGGCATTTATTACAATTTCATCGAAAAACTAAACAACAAAAAAGCGAGTCAGGTGGACTGACTCGCTACTATTAACCCGAATAACTGAACCGCTAGGTGTCAGCTCGGCTAATGTCCAGCTTTTTTTATTTGACAAAAAATCCCTTAGAAGCTCTGCCATTTTCACAGAAAAATGCCAGCCTTCTTAAGGGATTATACTTTATAAGATAATATCTTCTCTTTCAATGAGAACAATAGTCCACATCATGGCAAGTGTGACGATAGCCAGAGCAAGAATCAATGGCATCCAGTTTCCGAAGATTGGATAGCTATAACCGAGAAGGCCTGGTCCAAATGCTGCAATGAGATAGCCACCTGTCTGCACCATTCCTGATAACTGGGCAGTAGCCTGGCTGTTGCTTGTTTTCAAAGTAAAGCTCAACATCATATAGGGGAAGAGGGCTGCATTTGAAAAACTTAAAATAATGTGAAGCGCTGACCAAAGAATGAGATTGGTCGGAATCAATGCCATCATGACCAAACCAAGCAAGGTAACAGATGAAATAGCCAGCATGATATTTCGACGCATTTCTTTTGTCTGACGAGAAAGAACAGCTGGGATAATCATAGACATGGGAATAGCTGTCATATTGAAGAAACCAGCCATTAGACCTGCTTCTGCCTTACTAAAGCCAACTGATTGAGAAATAGTTGGCAACCAGGTAATCTCTGTATAGTAGAGGACTGATTGTAGCCCACCAAATATCAAAAAGGCAATCGCTGCTTTATTTTTCCAGATAGATGATTTCTGGTTTCCTTGGTTCTCACTTGCAAATCGATGGTTATTTCTTACATTAGGCAACCAGATTAGGAAAGCCATAAACACCAATCCTGTAATTAATAGAATAAAAAATTCCCAAGAACTAGAGGATACAATTGGAACAGCAATCATAGATGCAACTGTTGCCGCCACCCCCATGAGAGTGATATAAATCGTCGTATACAGACCAATTTTCTTTGAAAAATTAGCCGCAACCAAACTTGGTAGCAAAACATTAATAAATGCTATTGTAGCACCGACAAGCATTGTACCAATGTAAAGGGCTGGTAAGTTGAGAACTCGCATTCCTGAACCCAGTACCATAACCAGTAAGACTAGGGCCATTAGTTTTTCCATGCCAAACTTAGCCGCAAGACGCGGTGCTAAGGATGAACAGAGAGCAAACATGATGAGCGGAATAGAGGTTAAAATTCCTAATGAACTCACTTCTACTTCCAGTCCTGCTGCCACATCTGTCAAAATAGCTGGCAAAGCTGTAAAGGGGGCACGCATCACGACCCCTAGCATGACGATTCCTGCAATAATAAAGGGTGATTGTTTTTTCATTTTTCTCCTAAGTCTCCTAATGTTCGGATTTCAGCACTTTCGATTATACCATAGTTGACAAATGATAGAAAGTTATTTCCGTCTATTTTTTCTAGTTATAGTTTTTAACTATGGATTTGCCATGAAAATAACTATTTTTCAAATGATAGCTTATGAGTTAGAATAGGTTCATCACTAAAACGAAAGAAAGAGAGATACATATATGACAACTTCAAGATTCCAATTAGTCGGTTCACTTCTTCGACCAGCAAACTTAGGAGAATTTAAACGACAAATCGAAGCTCGTGAGGACATCAAATACCCATTCTATGATGACTTCGATGGTTACAAAGAAACTGAAGCTTCACTCATCCAAAAAATTGTTGCAGAACAAAAAGAAAACGGTTTGGATATTGTGACAGATGGAGAATTTGGTCGTTCAATGTGGCACCTAGATTTTCTCTGGGGCTTAGAGGGAATCGAACGCTACATTGCTGAACATGGCTATCCATTTAAAGACCATGATGGACAGATTTTTGAAACACGTAAGGATATTGGATTGCGTATTACAGGTCCTCTTTCAGCAAAAAATCACCATTTCATTGATATTTTCAAACAAGTGAAAGAATTAGCAGGAGAAACTGTAACCAAACAGACTATTTTCGGTCCAGCCCATGCCTTTAATGAATTGACAATTTTCAATGGACAAGTTGGACCAAATCAGGTCTACAAAACTCGTGATGAATTAAAAGCCGGACTCATCGCTGCCTATAAGGAATTTTTAGACCAGTACAAGGAAGCTGGTGGACAAATCGTTCAATTTGATGACTGCCTTTGGGAATTATTCGACCCTGCTAACCCTGTACCTTTCTTGCCACAAGACGATTCTGAAGCATTGGCTGCTTTGGCTGACGAGTTTGTTGCTATCAATAATGCTGTTATTGATTACGGGCATGAAATTGGCTTGACCGTCTGGACGCACAACTGCCGTGGTAACTATGAAAGTCGCTCTGCAGCTGGCGGAACTTACGAAGCTATTGCTGAAAAATTCCTGCGTGACCAAAAATACGATCGATTCTTCCTTGAGTGGGATGATGAACGTGCAGGTGATTTAAAAGCTTTGGAAAGCCTGCGTGACAAGAATGTCGAAGTCGTTCTTGGTCTACTTTCAAGTAAAACTTCTGATTTGGATGATGAAGAACGTGTTTACAAATTACTCGAGGAAGCAAGCAAGATTATTCCAAAAGAGCGTCTCTACTTGTCACATCAATGTGGATTCGCTTCATGTGATTCAGGTAATGAATTGGCCATCCCGCAACAGTGGGCAAAAATTAAACAAGGTCAAGAAATTGCAGAGAAGTTTTGGTCTTAAGCCACTTCTTGTTATTCGTGCATAAAAGCCCCGCCATTCGGCAGGGCTTTTATTTGTTTGTTAATCAATCCTAATATAGCAAAGGTGCCAACAGTAAAATCACAAGTAAGGCTAACAAATGCCCAACTGTCACTAGGATAAATGAATACTTGAGTCCACGTTTCATACTTATACTCTTCGAAAATCAAAATCAGACGTTGTTGACTTGATTTGATGAACTTCAGTTCTATCTGCATCTGCGTCGCCTAGTCTGTTTTTGATTTTCATTGAGTATTAATTTCGAAAGATTGTGGAAGGTAATCATCACGCCAGACTGAGGCACAACTGTCAAGATAGCTGATGCAACAACTACTACACGATGCAGCAACTCTGGATTAATCCCCATTTCCAAATAGGCGGGAAGGAAATTACTTGAAGCAATACCTACTGCACCAGAAGAGGAACCGATAATACCACTAACCAATGCTGTCGAAACAGATAAACTAATCAGCGGTGTTCCTGGTATTTGTTGAATCCATTCTTGAATGACTGCAAAACCTGCTGACAAGGTTAACACCGTCCCAAATGCTACTGTACTAGAAGTTGCAAAAGCAGGCACTATAGATGCCGTTGTCGCAGCATTCAAAATATCTTTTTGATTTGGCAAATATGGATAAAAAATCAAGGCTGAAATGAGAATTGAAACAAGCAAACCGATTGCTAGTACATTCGGAGTTTTACTCATTAGGAAAATCGTCCCAATAAGACTGAATAGAGGCAAGACTGATAAAAATAGATTTGGTGTCTTATCAGCTACCACTACTGCAGTTTCATCCTCTTCTTCTGTATACGTCTCTCCATTTGCTAGACTTTTCTTGAGGCAGTAGGCCATGTAGAGCAAGCCAAATACTAATAGCGTCAAGCTGGCTGCCAAACTGATAATGGGGGCCGCGGTCAAGCTAGTTCCCAAAACTTTTGTCGGAATAACATTCTGGATGGAAGGTGCCCCAGGAAGAGTTGTCATCGTATAAGTACCGGCTCCCAAAAAGACAGGAATTGGAAAAAGGGCCCAGTTAATATTCAATTCTTTGAAAAGTGGTCGTGACAGGGGAAGCAAGGTAAAAATAACTACAAAAATACTGACACCACCATAGGTCAGAATGGAAGCAATCAAAGTGATGGCTAACAAGCCCTTATAGGGACTATCCTTTCCCATTACTTTCAAAATGCTATTGGCAATCGTCTGCGTGGCTCCACTTGCCTCCATCACATATGCTCTGCTTCGACCATGACAAAAACGCCTTCTGGTTCAAGGGCATCTTGAAGTGCATGAGCAACTTGATGAGTTAAGCGCTCCTGCAATTGAGGGCGACGACTTGCTACCTCCACTGCACGCGCCAATTTGCTAAGACCTGTCACACGCCCCTTACTCGGAATATAGGCTACATGGGCAATGCCATCAAAGGGTACCAAATGGTGTTCACACATAGAATGAAAAGGAATATCCTTGACCAAAACAACCTCTTCATGACCTTCTGAAAAGACAGCAGTAAATTGGTCTTTTGGGTCCTCTTCTAAGCCGTTAAACATCTCCAGATACATCTTTGCTACTCGCTTAGGCGTATCTAAGGAGCCCTTCACGATTCGGGTCCTCACCCAATAATTCCAATAATTGATAAATGGTTTGTTCGATTTGTTCTTATTTTGACATAGTGCATCCTAAATAGTTTGATGTTCTTATTATACCTCAAAAACTGTTTTCAGAAAAGGGCTTTCAACATTCTAAACAACAAACTGTCCCCGTTCAGAATGCCAGACACTCTCACCTTTGTGATATAATAGGAACAAACTAACTACAAGGAGCTACTATGACCAAGAAACCTGTCCAACTGGCTACGATTTGCTACATTGATAATGGCAAGGAATTTCTTCTCCTTCATCGAAACAAGAAAGAAAACGATGTCCATCAAGGAAAATGGATTGGAGTTGGTGGTAAACTAGAGCCTGGTGAAACACCGCAAGCTTGTGCCATTCGCGAGGTCTTTGAGGAAACTGGACTTACTGTAACAAAGCATGCTCTAAAAGGAGTGATAACCTTCCCAGACTTTACTCCAAACACAGACTGGTACACCTATGTCTTTAAGATTACGGGTTTTGAAGGAAATCTTATTGATTGCAACGAAGGCGATTTAGAATGGGTTCCTTATGACCAAGTGCTCTCCAAACCAACCTGGGAAGGGGACAGACATTTTCAAGAATGGCTATTAGAGGACAAACCATTTTTTTCCGCTTGCTTCCGCTATGACGGGGACAAACTGCTTGATTATAGCGTTGATTTTTATGAAGAATAAGCTAATAAAAAACGAAAAAGGCTGAGCTCAAGCCCAGCACCGCTTCTCAACGTTAGTGTCAATATCTTAACGCAGTGGTTAATTGGCAGATTTGTTCGTGTTTTACACTCCAAATCTGACCATTACGACTGTTGCGAACAAAGTTCGCTCTATTTCCAACCTCAAAAGGTTCACTGAACCTTTTTGTAACGAACCTTGTTCGCTCTATCTCCAACCTCCAACAGTCACTACTCTGACTGTTGGAGCTATGCGGGGGTGGGAGTGAAACAGTCTGGGGATAGACTGTTTCAGCTCAACAATTGGAAATAAGGACTTGTTGACGAACTCTTCTATGAATGGTCGAGTTCTTTCCCACTCCCTCTTTGATATTACAAATACTTCTTCTTCGGCATTTGCTTGTTCAATACGACATCCAAGGGACCGGCTGACAATACTGTATCTACCAAACGTTTGTCTGTAATCTTCTTATCAAGGAGAACTTGATATTCTAAGATCAGCGCTTCTTTTTTCTTCTTGTATTTGAGGGAAATTAAGTCGGCTTGCTTGCAAGATTTACCAAATTGATTTTCAAAAAATTGGTCGTAGTCAAAATTCATTGGCACTGTTACCAAGAGATGTCGACGATTTTGATTGACTTGGGCAAAACTGATATTTTCAAAAATCAAAATACAAGCAGATAGGATGACCGTCATAAAGACAGCCAAACCTAGGAAGCCCATCCCTGTCGCTAGACCAATAGCCATCGCTAAGAGGACTGCAAGCATCTCCTTTGAAGAACCTGCCGCTGAGCGGAATTTAATAAGACTGAAAGTCCCTGCTACCGCAACACCCGCTCCCAAGTTACCATTAACTAATGCAATGATAACAGCAATCAAAGCTGGCATTAAACTTAGTGTGATGATAAATTCCTTTGTATAATTGGATTTATATTTATAAACAGCTGCTAAGAGTACCCCCATGGATAGACTAACTCCAAAAACCATGGACATCTGCGCTAAGGTAATATTGCTATTGGCCGTTGAAAAGATACTATTAAACAGCTGCATGTTTGCTTACTTCCTCTCCAGTGATGTTGTGGGCAAGCTTATAGGCATTGCCATACTTTGAAAATGATTGTTTTTCGATTTGGTATTTTTCGAGGAGGGCTACCAACCAGTCTGGTCGTTCTTCTGGAACTTTTACTTCCATGATGACTTTTGTTGGATCCAAAAGCTCCTTACCAAATTTGCCCTCCATGGCATCTACATCGTAATCTCGATAAAGTAAGTTCTTATCGATTGTGAGACGAACTTTTTTGTCTTCGATTCCTTTATAGGATACGCGATCGTAGTAGATATACATCTTCGGCTTAATAGTACCATAGCGTTCTCTCAACATTTCGAGTTCTGAGGTTACCTTATCATCCTTAATTGTGGAATCAATCACTCCATTTTCGATATAGTTTGTTACAGAAACAGGGTTTGAGGTTAAACGGTATTTATAGCCAATTTTATTTTCTTTTTTCTTGATTTCAAGAAAAGCTTGACTTGATTTAGATGGTGTCGCATCATAGACACGCATCCGAATTTTTTCTCGACCATTCTTTTTAGCAATGGAATCTTGAATCATATCAAAATCTTCATTGTCGAAATATATATTCGTAATGGTTGAAGTTGCAAACTCATCTGAAATCATATATTTCTGCAAATCTTTTTCTAGCAAGGCAAAAGTTTCTTTATCAACGATATATTTTGTTTCTTTACGCTTAAACTGTTTTTGTACGATTCTTGTTTTCATTATTGTGCCTCTTCTATCCTAAATTTTGACAGGTCCCTGTCTTGTTTACAAGATATAGTTTACCGACCAAGCTTTAAATGAAACTGAAAATAAAATTAAACAAAACTTAAACTACAATAAAGTTGAAATTCTTTTGTCACATTCTAATCTATGCTACAATAGTCCTATCAATAGTAAGGCAAGGAGAACCCCATGTACGAATTTGTCCTAGAATACGGCTCTTTCCCCGTAAAACTCATTGACGGTTTTGTCAACAATCGCTCAGAAATCCCTGATTTTCTCAAAGAAGACGAAGAAATGATTACCCGCTTGAATGAGATTAACGAACTCTTTCACCAACTTTTCTTAACCATCGAGTGCAAGTTTGACTACATCGGCAAGCAATTCCCTGACAAGATTGAACAACTACGAACACTCTATCATCCCCTGGCAGACGATTTACTAGCCAAGTATGGCAACCAGATAGAGTTGAAGATTGAACCCTTTATTTTGTAAGACAAAAGAGATGACCGCAATCATCTCTTTTCTTCTATTCTGTATTCCAAACCATACTGATCACGCGATAAGTAGCCATAATCCACCAAGTAGCGTCTCAATATAGCATAATCATCATAGACTTCAGCTAGAAAGGCATTGACTTCTTTTTCTGTGAAGGTCGAGCCTTTCTTAGCCAACTCTTCTTGTAAATAGGCAAACAAGACCTGCTTACTTTTTAATTTTTTAGGAATGACAAGTAACTTCCCATCTCGAAAAAATTTTTCTTGAATATCTTGAGTGTTCATACTTCCCTCCAAAAAATCCTAGCCCGCTGACTAGGATTTAGTAGTATAGTCTTTCAGTTTGCTTTTGTACTAGCTCCAAAGGTTTGGGAAACCTTTGGAGGTCGGAAATAGAGCGAATAAAGTTCGCATCTCAAGCTGCAGATAGCTTGCACAGACCAACAGTCTGTGCAAGGCTGGAAATATTACTTGCGATAGCAAGTCACAGCTGTCGAGTGCGACAAAGCGAGTTCAAATAATCTGAAATTATTTGAAGTTGGAGATAAGGAAACGGAGTTTCCTCATACGTCTAAGTAATAAAAGATAAAATGAAAGACAAAAGTTTAACGAATTTCAGCACCAAGCTCCACCAAAGCCTTACTAATTTTCTCCATATACTTAGCCACTTCCTCATCTGTCAGGCTATCCGCAGGATTTTGGAAGGTCAGGTTGTAAGCCATTGACTTCTTACCAGCCTCAATATTATTGCCCGCATAGACATCAAAGAGGGTCACTTTAGTCAAGCGTTTCACGCCAGCACCAGCAATGGCATTCAGGACATCCTGATGCTTGACATCGCTGCTCAAAAGCAGGGCAATATCACGGCTAACCGCTGGGAATTTAGAGATTTCGGTAAATGGCTGAGCAGGCTGGAGAGCTTCTTCAATCGCATCCAGATTGATTTCAGCCACATAGGTTTCAGGAATACCGTAATCCTTGGCCGTTTGAGGGTGTACCTGACCGACAAAGCCGATAACCGCCCCATTCAAATGAATTTCAGCTGTACGACCTGGGTGCAAGGCCGCAATCTCACTTGTGGCTACAAAGTCAACTGCCAACTTGTAATGACCAAAGATAGCTTCCAAAATCCCTTTGGCATGGAAGAAATCAACGGGTACAGCAGGTGTTTGGAAGTCTTTCTCAGCTACCAAACCAGTCAAGACAAGGGCAAACTTATTGATTTCTTGTGGCAGGTCCTCTTTTGGATTGCCAGACTGTTCAAAGATTTTACCGATTTCGTAAAGAGCCAAGTTCTTGTTCTTACGCGCTACGTTGTAGGCAACTGTGTCTAGCATACCAGACACCATGTTCTGACGAAGGGCAGAGCGATCAACGGTCATCGGCCACATGAGTTCGGTGACTGCGGTTGGACGAGCCGCAAACTCCACAGCCTTCTCAGGCGTTGTCAGAGCGTAAGAAATGATTTCTGTCAGACCTGCACCTTCTGCCAGGCTACGAACTTGGCGACGGATGTTCTGGGTCAGGGTCAGCTCACCTGCTGTTCCGTCCTCTTTCGGAAGAGTGGTCGGCAGATTATTGTAACCATAAATACGAGCGATTTCCTCTACCAAGTCTGCTGGAATGCGAATGTCCCAACGGCGACGCGGTACTGCTACTGTGAACTGACTTGCATCGCCAGTTGTTTCCATACCTAAACGACGGAAAATGTCTGCGATTTGTGCATAGTCGAGGTTGGTCCCGAGCGAGCGGTTAACGTAATCAATGGTTGCTGTGACTGGGACATCCGATGTGTCCACGCTACCCGCAGAAACGATGCCAGACAAGACCTGACCACCAGCCAGTTCCGCAATCATAGCAGCCGCTGTGTCCATAGCCTCCGTCAAAGTTGCTACGTTGATGCCCTTTTCAAAGCGAGAAGAGGACTCAGAGCGAAGGTTGAGGCGACCTGAGGTCTTGCGGATCGACTTGCCGTCAAAGAGGGCCGCTTCCAGCACAACGGTTTTAGAGTTGTTGTCAATCTCTGTGTTGGCACCACCCATGACACCACCGAGGGCAACCGCCTTGTCCGCAACGGAAATGACGATGTCATCGGCAATCAAGTCACGTTCTTCACCGTCAAGGGTCACTAGGCTCTCACCCTCTTTTGCCTGACGAGCCACGATTTTCTTGCCATCAAACTTGGCAAAGTCAAAGGCGTGCATTGGCTGACCGAAGTAGAGCAAGATGTAGTTGGTGATATCCACCACATTGTTGAGCGGGCGAATACCTGCGTTCATAAGCAGGTTTTGCAACCACTGTGGGCTCGGTGCGATGGTCACATTTTCAATAACACGGGCCGTGTAGGCAGTCACCTTGTCTGACTCAATGGCCACTTCAATCACTTCGCAGGCTTTCTTGTCGCTTTCTTCCAAGACAACAGGCTTGAAGTTGACCTTGCTGTCATAGATAGAAGCCACTTCGTGAGCCACACCACGCATAGAGAGGGCGTCGGCACGGTTTGGTGTGATGGACAGCTCGATAATCTCGTCGTCGAGGTCTAAGTATGAAAAGACTGGCTCACCCACGACTGCATCTTCAGGCAAGTGGTAAATGCCGTCCGCATAGACTTTTGGCACAACTGAGTCGGACACGCCGATTTCGCTCAATGAGCAGAGCATGCCCAAGGACTCAACTCCGCGGATTTTGCCTTTCTTGATCTTGTAGTTGCCAGCAATACGAGCTCCGGGCAGAGCGACGATTACCTTGATGCCTGGCTTGACATTCGGAGCACCGCAAACGATTTGCGTGATTTCTTCACCCACATTTACCTGACAAATATTGAGGTGAGTATCTGGAATTGGCTCAGCAGACACAACCTGCCCGACAACCAACTTAGAAAGGCCAGCACTCTTTTGCTCAACCCCTTCTACTTCAATTCCTGTTGTTGACATTTTTTCAGACAAGTCATGACTTGTCGCTTCAAAGTCAACCAGTTCTTTTAACCATTTGTAACTTACTAACATATTATCCTTTCTGGTGCAAAGGCCGTTTCAGTAGCCAATCCACATCAATCTTATCACCGACCGCAAATTCATGCTGGCCAAATTTTTCAAATCCGTATTTGGAATAGAATTTCTGAGCCTTGTAATTATGTTCCCAAACTCCCAACCAGACCCAGTCACAACTAGACTGCTCTGCTTTTTCCAAAGCAAATTCAAACAAGACCTTCCCAAGACCGCGACCTTGAAAAGCCTGTAAGAGATAGATACGCTGGATTTCAAAGGCATTTTCCAACTCCTGCTCCGTCTGGGCAGAACCTTGGTTGAGCTTGAGATAACCAGCTATTTGATAATCTATTCTTAGAAAATAGTGCTGGCAGTTGGGATCCGATAACTCACTAGTCAAGACCTCCAAGGAATAAGACTCCTCAAAGAATGCCTCCAGTTCCTTCGGGTCATTATCGTGAGCGAAGGTCTCTGCAAAAGTCTGCTTAGCCAGCTCCTGCAAAACAGAAACCTCCTCTAAACGTATAGGGTCAATCTGCATTTCATTGCCTCTCATTTCTAACTGGATTAAGTAAGCTGCTAGAGCAACTACCGCTTCTCTCAATCAACAATCTACTAATTTTATCAGATTACGACGGATTTCAAGCGAAACGATATTTTTAGCTTGAAAGCCTAGTAAGGTAGCTAGGAAAGTCGCTTAATGGCGATTTCCCTTCACTTACTCGTGCGGAGTTACGACGTTCTAAGGTTGAAAACGACATTTTTTCAACCTTAGAGCTAGTGAGACGATTAGACAGTTCGCCATAGCGACTGTCGTCTCATAAATAGGTGCTTCAGCACCATTTATGAGTATCGGAGTCCGACGGTTCAAGGTTGAAAACAACATTTTTTTCAACCTTGAACCTAGTGAGGAGAGTAGGTAGACCGCTAGAGCGACTACCGTTTTTCACCTTAAACAACCTGACAAACTTACTAAATCACGACGGTATTTCAAGCGAAACGATATTTTTTGCTTGAAATCCTAGTAAGGTAGCTAGGAAAGTCGCTCAATAGCGATTTCCGTTCACTTACTCGTGCGGAGTTACGACGGTTCAAGGTTGAAAACGATATTTTTTCAACCTTGAACCTAGTGAGGGGAGTAGGTAGGCCGCTAGAGCGGCTACCGTCCTGTTTCTAGATACTTTCAGTATCAGAAACAGGTCTCACATCAAAACTGCTCCGAGAATCGTACATCGCCTTGATAGAATCCACGAATATCGTTGATACCGTAACGGAGCATGGCAATGCGTTCCTGACCAAGACCGAAGGCAAAGCCAGAGTACTTGGTTGAGTCAATGCCACTCATTTCCAAGACTTGAGGGTGGACCATGCCGGCACCAAGGATTTCAATCCAGCCTGTTTTCTTACATACGTTACAACCATCACCACCACACTTGAAACAAGAAACATCTACCTCAACAGAAGGCTCAGTAAACGGGAAGTATGATGGACGAAGACGAATTTGACGCTCTTCACCAAACATTTTCTTGATAATCATTTCAAGCGTACCCTTGAGGTCACCCATGGATACATTTTCACCGACAACCAAGCCTTCAATCTGGTGGAACTGGTGGCTGTGGGTCGCATCATCCGTATCACGACGGAAAACACGTCCAGGCGAAATCATCTTCAAGGCGCCTTTTGAGAAATCATGCTGGTCCATAGTCCGTGCCTGAACAGGCGACGTATGGGTCCGCATAAGGATTTCTTCTGTGATGTAGAAAGTATCCTGCATATCACGCGCTGGGTGGTCTTTTGGCAAATTCATGCGTTCAAAGTTGTAGTAGTCTTTCTCCACTTCAAACCCGTCAACGATTTGGAAGCCCATGCCCAAGAAAATATCCTCGATTTCCTCAGAAGTTTGGGTCAAGACATGGCGTTTTCCGACCTTGACCTGACGACCTGGCAAGGTCACATCAATAGTTTCGGATGCTAATTGTTGTTGAATTTTTGCGGCTGCAACCTTCTGAGCTGTCTCTTCAAAGGCAGCTGTCAGCACATCACGCACTTCATTGACCTGTTTACCAACGATTGGTTTCATTTCGTTAGACAGGTCTTTCAAGCCTTTCAACAAGTCCGTCAAAGACCCTTTTTTACCCAAAACCGCAACACGCAGGTCTTGTAGTTCTTTTTCTCCTTGGTGCTGGATTTCTTTTAACTTTTCAAGCGTGGTTTGGCTTAATTCAGCCAACTGTTGTTCAATGTTTGACATAATTCCTCCAATAAAAAAACGCATGACACCACTCGTATCGGAGCGTTGTCACGCGGTACCATCCGTTTTCATCTGCTAAGCAGACCTTAGTTCTATGAACCTATATTCACAAGTGAAGTGCTTGCACATAAGAGATGGTTTTTCGCTAATCAAGGCAGTTTTTTGAGGGAATACTGACTGTATTTTTAAAAAAACTAACGATGAGTAGCTGAAAAACTAGCCTTAGATGGAAGTGCTGAACTGTGAATACAGGTTCTAAGTCCTTGCGTGAGTGAATTCGACCAACTTTCACTGATTGAGCTTGCAGTCACGGCTCAACTCCCTGGGCAGTTTCCATAGGTGTACTAGTCTCACAGACTTCTATTCAATTAAGAATATTCTATCAAAAATAAGAAAGTTTGGCAATTGATTTCTTTACTCATTTACTGCAATTTCCCCACTATGATAGTTGATACTGAGACCGCTCTGCACATTTGGAACGAACACATTGAACTCTAGGCTACCATCTGCTGCTTTTGCCTCTAGATGACTTCCGACTGGAACCAACTCATCCTCATCAGCATAAATCAAGGTCACGCGGTAACGAACACGTTTGTTCTTATCCAAAGCTTTACGAACTTGACTCTCAAAATAGTTTTGCCCCGTCGAATCCTCAGCCCTTGCCTGATTGGACCAAGCTGTTTGAACTGCAATATTCTTAGGATTGCTGGTTGAAGCATCAAAGCCTTTTAAACCGCCAATCAAGGCATAGCCCAGCAGATGCCCCCTATCAATCGCATGATCATAGGATCCATCCAAATCCTGTACCTGATGCCAGCCAGGCGGAGTCCATGAAGTCGAACCATTTCCTGTTTCTTCACGACTCTTATACTGTCGCGTTGATTTGGCTAAAAGGGCATTTGCCACTGTTGGAACCGTTTCCCCCTGCACAGTCTTTATCTTATTATCCGCATAAGGCTTGCTAGAGACTGAAGCATCTAAATCAGTCTTATTTCCGTTAATAATAAATGCTCCAGCACCATTCCATTCAATCAAATTCCCCAGTTGCTTTTTTACATCTTCTGTCAATACCGAACTAGCCAGTTCCTGACTAGGTGTGCTCTCGCTTGCCTTAGACTGATTGACATAATAGGAATAGTCAGCAACGTTACTGCTCTTGTTATCACTTAAAAGATAGCCACCCGCTACTGCAACAATCGTAGCCAATAAGCTGAGCAGACTCATCGCTTGTTTTTTTACATTTTTCTTCGCCATTTTCTCTCCATCAAAAAAGCAGGTCCAGCCTACTTTCCTGTAAATTTACCGATTAGTTCTTGCCACTTAGCTGGTGACAACACCGCAAATACATTGTCTCCATCTCCTATGACACCGTAACCAACCATTAATCCTAAAACAAACACCAAAATAGCAATCAACAAAACAACTGCTACTAAGATTAAATTTTTACCAACATAGCTAAGATTATCCTTATCCATTTTCATCTTCTCCACTCACACGTTCAATCGTTGCACCTAAAGCAGCTAATTTCTCATGAAAACGATAATAACCTCGATCTAAGTGCGTTAATTTACCTACAATCGTCTCACCTTCAGCAACCAAACCTGCCAAAATCAATGCAGCACTAGCTCGCAAATCAGTAGACATAACTTGAGCACCTTGCAGAGCTTGTCCTCCCGTGATGATAGCTGTATCACGCAAAATTTCCGAATGCAAATCCATCCGACGCATTTCTTCCAAATGCTGGAAACGATTCTCAAATACCGTTTCAATCATGGTAGATTCACCCTTTGCAACTGCCATTAGAGCTGTAAATTGAGCCTGCATATCCGTTGGGAAGCCTGGGTGGGGCAAAGTTTTTACTGTTACAGGTTTAAGCTTATCCACTTGCGAACGAACTCGAATCCCTTCAGCTTCTTCCGTCACCTCAACTCCCATTTCCAACATCTTAGAAATGAGTGGACGGTTGTGCTCCCAGACAGCATCCTTGACCAAGACATCGCCACCAGTCATTGCCGCTGCCACCATAAAGGTACCCGCTTCGATACGATCTTGCACCACTTGATGTTCTGCGCCAGTCAATTCTTCTACACCAGTAATCGTAATCGTCTCTGTACCTGCCCCCTTAACTTTGGCCCCCATTTTGTTTAGGAAAATAGCCAAGTCAACGATTTCTGGTTCCCGCGCTGCATTTTCTAAAACAGTGGTACCTTGCGCCAGAGTTGCAGCCATCATTAAGTTTTGCGTTGCCCCAACACTTGGGAAATCAAGATAGATATGAGCTCCCTGCAAGTTCTCTGCACTCGCTTCAATATAACCCGCACGTTGCTTAATTTTAGCCCCCATAGCTTGCAAACCTTTTAAGTGCAAATCTATTGGACGGCTACCAATTGTACAACCTCCTGGCATAGAAACCTTAGCATAACCATTACGTGCCAAAATCGGACCAAGAATAACAATAGAGGCGCGCATCTGGCTTACATACTTATAAGGTGTTTCATTGCCAAGACGACCTGTCGCATCAATGTCAATAGTCTTGCTATCTTCGTCAAATTTCACACGAACTCCCAGACCACGTACAACATTATTCATTGTATAGACATCAGACAAAATAGGAACCTGAGTCAATTTGGTTTGCCCTTGACTTGCTAGAACTGTTGCTGCCAATAAAGGCAGAACGGCATTCTTCGCACCCTCAATCTCAACCTGTCCTTTCAAACCGTTTTTACTACCTGTAACAATAATTGTATCCATTTCTTATCCTTTTCTTACTTAAATCACATATTTGCAAAAGAGCGTCCCATCATCAACAATTCTAAAAAGAAAGTCGAGACTAAGTACCCCAGTGCTATTGCCAGAAAGAGAATCAGCAAATTGATTTTACGCTGATTGTCCCCAGTCACCTTCAACCACCGCGACCAATCAACTGTTGTAACCAAGAGATGATGAGCCAGATAGATAAACAATATATGACTAAAAAACTGTAAAATTGAAATTACCATGTTTCCATTATACCATGAAATTAAAAAATGGAACTGAACCAAGTTCAATCCCATATATATTAATGTTTCCCGACACGAATACGATTTATCGCGCGTTGGAGGGCGACTGTTGCACGCATCTCCATATCAATATTACGAGCAGTCTGTGCTTCTTCCAATTCACGTTCCGCGCGCAATTTGGCACGTTCTGCACGACTAATATCAATATCCCGTTCCCGCTCAGCGGAATCCGAAATGACCGTAATAATATCCTTGTTGACTTCAATGATTCCACCATTGACCGCAATCCAGTCTACATGGTTTTCATCATCAACACGACGCACTTTCATTTCACCGATTTCCAAAACTGCAATCAGTTCTTCATGTCCAGAATAGACACCCATCTCACCATCAACCGTTTTGACCAAAACAAATGCTGCATGATGGTCATATTTGATACCGTCTGGTGTTACGATTTGTACAGTCATTTGTCCCATAAGCCACCTCTAGAATTTCATTTTAGCAGCTTTAGCGACCACATCCTCAATTGAACCAACATTTCGGAAGGCATCTTCTGGTAGATGGTCGTGTTTGCCGTCCAAGATTTCCTTAAAGCCTTTCACCGTTTCAGCTACTGGCACATAAGAACCTGGCATACCTGTAAATTGCTCCGCAACGTTGAAGTTTTGAGAGAGGAAGAATTGGATACGACGAGCGCGACCAACCAAGGTCTTCTCTTCATCTGACAATTCATCCATACCGAGAATGGCAATAATATCTTGCAATTCTTGGTAACGTTGAAGAACACGTTTTACTTCCATAGCTACTGCATAGTGCTCTTCACCAACAATTTGTGGAGCAAGTGCACGTGAAGACGAAGCCAATGGATCCACCGCAGGGTAGATACCAAGCTGAGTCAACTTACGCTCCAAGTTAGTTGTTGAATCCAAGTGAGCGAAGGCTGTCGCTGGAGCTGGGTCTGTATAGTCATCCGCAGGTACGTAAATAGCCTGAATAGATGTAACAGAACCCTTCTTGGTTGAGGTAATACGCTCCTGCAATTGTCCCATCTCAGTTGCAAGTGTCGGCTGATAACCAACGGCTGACGGCATACGACCCAAGAGGGCTGATACTTCTGAACCAGCCTGCGTGAAACGGAAGATGTTATCGATGAACAGAAGAACATCCTGCCCTTCCACATCACGGAAGTATTCCGCAATGGTCAAACCAGTAAGAGCAACACGCATACGGGCTCCTGGTGGCTCATTCATCTGACCAAATACCATGGCCGTTTTTTCAATAACACCTGATTCTTTCATTTCCCAGTAAAGGTCATTTCCTTCACGGGTACGCTCGCCAACTCCGGTAAATACAGAGATACCACCGTGTTCTTGGGCAATATTGTGAATCAATTCTTGGATAAGAACGGTTTTACCAACACCGGCACCACCGAAGAGACCAACTTTACCACCTTTTAAATAAGGTGCTAGGAGGTCGATAACCTTAATCCCTGTTTCCAAAATTTCGCTTGAAGTAGATAATTCATCAAAAGCTGGTGCCTTCTTATGAATTGGCTCACGTTCAAAATCTTCTGGAAATGCTTCTTCAAGGTCAATGGTGTCACCTAAAACGTTGAAGACACGACCTAAGGTTTCCTTACCAACTGGAACAGAGATAGGACGACCTGTATCGAGAACTTCCATTCCACGCGTCAGTCCATCTGTTGATTCCATAGCAATGGTCCGAACGACGCCATCACCAAGTTCCAAAGCAACTTCAAGCACAACTTTTTGCTTGGAATCATCATTTTTATATACAACGAGTGCGTTGTTAATCTCAGGAAGTTTATCTTCTGCTGCAAACGCAACGTCTACAACGGGTCCGACAACCTGAGTAATTTTGCCTGAACTCATTCTATTTCCTCTATTTCTATTACTCAAGGGCAGAGGCACCAGCTACAATCTCAGTGATTTCCTGAGTGATAGCAGCCTGACGAGCCCTATTGTATTGAATTGTCAAATCATTGATGACATTCTTAGCATTATCTGTTGCTGTCTGCATAGCTGTCATCCCAGCTGCATTTTCAGCAGTTTTGGCATCCAAAATCGCTCCATAAATAGTTGATTCTGCATATTGAGTCAAGAGTTGTTCCAAAATAACCTCACGGTTTGGTTCCAACTCAAAGGTAGCTGTATAACCGTCTGCTTCATTATGGTCCAAATCTTCTACAGGAAGCATCTGTTGCACACGGACCTGACTGGTCAAGCTATTGACATGGTGGTTGTAACAAACATACAACTCATCAAACAGTTCATTCTTATACATTTCAACAGACTTGGAAATGATTTTTTGAACCTCTTCAAAGCTTGGATTATCTGCTAAACCGCGCAATTCAAAGACAGGATTGATACCACGCGCACGGAAGAAATCAGCTCCCATACTACCAATGGCAATAATCTCATACTCGTCTTTCGAGTCATGGTCCTGTTCAATCATGCCCATCACTGCCTTCAAAATACTGGAATTATAAGAACCCTTTAATCCACTGTCCGATGTGATGACAATATAACCTGATTTTTGAACTGGACGGCGAATGAGCATTGGATTGCTCGTATCGGATGCCATCAATTCTCCACGCAAGAGATCCGTCGTAATCTGACGAACCTTACTAGCATAGATTTGAAACGATTGTGCTAATTGCTCTGATTTGGCTAATTTAGATGCCGAAACCATCTGCATGGCACCGGTGATTTGACTGGTTTTCTTAGTTGATGCAATTTTTGACTTGATTTCATTGAGAGAACCTGCCATTATTCACTCCTTTACTTAAAGACAGACTGGTCTTTGAAGGCTTGAATTGCAGCGTTCAACTCATCTGTATCAGGTAAATCTTTTGTTGTACGAATGACATCCAAAAGATTATCATAATGTAAATCAAAATAAGCATACAACTCTTCTTCAAATGCCAAGATATCATCAATTGGTACTGAATCAAGATAACCATTTGTCAATGCATACAAAATCAAAACTTGTTTTTCAACCGGAAGTGGCTTATGCAATGGCTGTTTCAAGACTTCCACAGTTCGACGACCGCGGTTGAGTTTGGCTTGCGTAGCTGCATCCAAATCCGAACCAAATTGCGTAAAGGCTTCTAACTCACGATAAGAAGCTAAGTCGATACGAAGGGTACCAGCAACCTTCTTCATAGCTTTAATTTGAGCCGAACCACCAACACGAGATACAGAAGAACCCGCATCAATGGCTGGACGGATACCTGAGTTAAACAAGTCATCCTTCAAGAAGATTTGTCCATCCGTGATCGAAATCACGTTGGTCGCGATGTAGGCTGAAATATCACCTGCCTGTGTTTCGATAAATGGCAGAGCTGTAATCGAGCCTCCACCCAACTCATCTGAAACCTTAGCTGAACGCTCAAGCAGACGGCTATGCAAGTAGAAAACATCCCCTGGATAAGCCTCACGACCTGGAGGACGACGAAGCAAGAGGGACAATTCACGGTAAGCCACTGCTTGTTTTGACAAATCATCATAAACAATCAAAACGTGCTTGCCTTCATACATGAACTCTTCAGCCATCGCAACTCCAGCATAAGGAGCCAAGAAAAGCAATGGAGACGGCTGTGATGCAGATGCCGTTACAACGATGGTGTAATCCAAGGCACCATATTGACGAAGGGTTTCCACCTGGGTACGAACTGTTGATTCTTTCTGACCAATAGCGACATAGATACAAATCATATCTTGACCTTTTTGGTTGAGAATAGCATCGATTGCTACAGATGTCTTCCCTGTCTGACGGTCACCGATAATCAATTCACGCTGACCACGACCGATTGGAACTAAAGCGTCAATCGCCTTAAGGCCTGTTTGAAATGGTTCATTTACCGACTTACGTTGCATAACGCCTGGAGCAGGATATTCAATCGGACGTGTCTTGCTAGTACGAATATCACCAAGACCATCTACAGGTTGACCAAGTGGGTTGATAACACGACCAATCAAGGCCGAACCAACAGGTACTTCCATGATTCTTCCAGTACGTCGTACCACTGAACCCTCACGAATATCCTTAAATTCACCAAGAATAATAATACCAACATCGTTGGTTTCTAAGTTTTGGGCCATACCAATGGTGCCATTTTCAAATACCAAAAGCTCTCCACTCATGGCATTGTCAAGACCTTGCGCACGGGCGATACCGTCACCGATATAGGTTAGGACACCAGTTTCTGTATAGTCAAAGTCAGGCTGAAAGCCTTCAATTTGTTGTTTTAGTAAAGCGCTAATTTCTTGTGCATTAATCAAAAGAACACCACTTTCTATTTCTTAAAGTTTTTTTCTAACGTCCTTCAACTGAGTTCGAACGCTTGCATCGATTACCTTGTGGTTGACAGTAACGACAAATCCGCCAAGTAAAGTTGGGTCCAATTCTTCAGAGATGTTATGAACACGTAGGGCAAATTGTTCTTCAACCACTTGACGAAGACGCTCTTTTTGTACTTCAGTCAAAGGGTAAACAGAAACCACATGGGCTTCAAATTCATTTTTAAATTTACTGATCTGTAGGCGGACACGTTCTAGTGTTTCAAGTAACAAGTCTGCATGACCATCACGAATAATATCCTCAATCAAATCATTAATTTGCCAGAAACTTGATTGACGAACAGTCCTTACAAATGCAGCCTTTTCTTCTCTTGATACCGTAGCAGACAGCAAGATACGATTGAGCTTACTATCATGGATAATAGAAATCAATTCAGAAATTTGGTCATACATATCCCAAATTTCTGCATGATCACTAACTTTTTCAACAAATGATAGAGCATATTTTTGCACGATGGCATTTTCTCTAGCGTTCATCTATTTGTCTCCTAGTTTGTCCAAATAACGATCAATCAAGTTACTATGAGCCTGTTGGTCCAAATCTTCCATGATAATTTTACCTGCCAAGTCAACCGCTAATTCTGCTACTTGAACACGCAAGTTTTCTTGAGCTTCACGTTTTACAGCTTCAATTTCTATTTGAGCTTTTTGCTTCAAAGCTTGAATCTCAACGTCTGCTTGCTCTAGAACGCGTTTTTTCTCCAATTTAGCACGTTCAACAGCATCTTGGATAATTTTCTGTCCTTCAACGCGACCTTGAACCAACTCTTGCTCACGTTGTTGAACTAGATTTGAAGCAGCTGTCAGCTTTTCTTCTGCTGCATCAATATCGTTGGCAATCTTATTGGCACGTTCTTCAAAAATACCTGTGATACGATTCCAAGCAAACAGTCGGATTAATCCAATCAATATTGCAAAGGAAGCTGTTACCAAGATAAAGTTTCCAAGAATGGTACTAGATTGCATTGTAATAGTTGTTACCATAGTTGTCTTTCCCTTTCTTACTCACTATGACCATGGATTTTTTTATTCAAGTACATGGATACCAGCATGACAAATACATAGCCTTGCAAACATGAAATGAAGACAGAAAAAGCTGTCCAAACAATGTTAAGAGCAAATGCGATTGGATAGGCCACTGCACTTTGTTGTGATAATTGAAGAAGAAGTGAAACCAAAACCTCACCAGCATAGATATTACCATACAAACGTAAAGCAAGTGAAACCAGGTTTGTAACCTCTTCTAGAATGTTCATTGGTGTCATTGCCCATGGTGTCACAAAATCTTTTAGATATTGCTTAAACCCTCTACGGCGAATCCCTTCAACATGACAAAACACAGTAGCAATTGTTGCCAAACCAAAATCATAAGCCATATTAGCTGTTGGAGAAGTCCATAAATTATGGCCGTCCGACGTTTCCAATTTGGTCATCAAACCCAAGTTGTTTGCCACTAATAGGAAGGTAAAAACAGTGAAGAAAAACAAGGCATACCTTTTAGCATCTTCATCACCTAAGTTTCCTTTTGTGAAATTGATGGTTAATTCGTAGACGTACTCTAGGACATTTTGTTTGCCCTTTGGTTTGAGTTCCATCTTGCGACTAGCCCAAAAAACAAGTGAAAAAATAACTAAAATGGTAATGACAGAAACCAGTACCATGGTCAAATCAAAAGTTATAGGACCTAGGGTAAGTGTTGGACTTAAATGTTCTTCCAATGGAGTTACACCCCTTTTCTATTTCTCTTTTGAGATACTAACCCAATACAAATGCCATCGCCAAAGTAACGAAGAAAGTTCCTTCAATAAAGGCAACACCCAAGAATACACCAGCCATCAACTTGCTTTGCATTTCAGGTTGACGTGCAGTTGAACTAAGGTAAGAAGCTACCAACAAACCCTCACCAATACTAACACCAAGACAGGCCAAACCTAAGGCCAATGCGCCTAACTTCATAACGAATTCTCCTTTAAAATTTTAATACCTAGATAGCATACTCCTATTATCTGCTTTTGTCAAGAAAAGACCACTATTGGAAGCGTTTAATTTCGTGCTATACAAACAAAAAGAAAAGACTTGATTA
>NZ_WCJE01000034.1 GCF_016743335.1 Streptococcus suis
AGAAACGATGAAGAAACAAAACAATTTCAAAAAAGGTGGCGTTTCGATGTTTATCGTCATTGTCACCTGTGTCTTAGTGGCACTTCTAACAGCGAGCTTCGTTCGAATGGTCAATCGCGACCTTTCGAACGCAAGCCGTCAGGACTTGTCGCAATCTGCCTATGACTCAGCTCAGGCTGGCGTAGAGGACGCGAAGCGCTTTGTTCGTATTTGGAATACCGATTGTCGTTCTGGTTTCGATACTGGCACGGATCGGTGTGCTCGAATGGATGCGGCTTTAGAAAGAAACACCTGTAATACATTGAATAGTGCTGGAATTGGTGCAGAGACTGGTGAAACTCGAATCCAAACAACCAGTGGCACTGGCATCAATAATGATTTGGCGTTAGACCAAGCCTACACTTGTGTCAGGATTCAAGCAAATACTCCAGATTTCCTTGGTGTTATAGCTGACGGTAGTTCGAAAAACGTTCCGCTAAGGGCTGTGGGTGGCTTTAATCAGGTTGAAATTAGCTGGTATTCGGAGCGAGATTTAACTCAGCCAAACAACACTAATGTTAATCTTCCAGCACCAGATGGTGGCCGATATTCATTGCCATCAAAGAGTGAATGGAGTAGAGCGGTTCATCGACCACCGGTAATGAAAGCGCAGTTTATGGGCTATACGGGTGGGGGTTTGGCAGCTTTGGATGACGGAGTGTTTGCAGTAAATGGAAACGGCTTGAACGAGCGAATCTATTATCCTACAACCGTTGGCAATACAACCGACACCTTGCCAACATCTCGAAAAACCGGAGACGGTTCGAGTACGAACGATTTAACTGCGGTTCGATGCCGAAATAATATCGCTGGCGGAGGCTATGCTTGTGTAACTACCGTGAATCTCGGACATACGGTTGCTCAAGGTAATATTGCATTCTTGCGATTAACTCCAATCTATTCTGGAGCAAACTTCAGGGTTCGACTGCTTAACAATGGCGAATATGTAAACTTCAATGGTGTCCAGCCGATTGTCGACAGCACTGGTCGCGCCAACGACCGAATGCGACGAGTAGAGAGCCGAATTGAGAGCGAAGATTTGGACTTCCCGATCCCTGAATTTGCCGTTCAGGTGGACGGAGACAACCAGCTTTGCAAAGATTTCTGGGTAACAAACTTCAGAACCAATCTTGGTAGTTCTGGTGCTTGTTAAAAAATAATAGAGACTAAAAAATCCTCCCAAAAGGAGGATTTTAAAATGAGAGGATATATAAGGATTCGTGCAAAACGATTTTATCGTTTTTTCCTCTCATATATATTGTATGATATTGGTCTTAAAAATTCAAGATTTAGCATTTGTGAGGCATGCAAACTATATTCTTGCCTAAAATCTCCACCTCTTGTTTATTAAGGCTGCCCATTAATATATTGAAGTAGTTGTCATCTTTGTTGTCTAATTGGTCATAAAGACTTCGAGCGGTCTCAAAATCCTTAAACTGGCAGGTATATTCAAGCATTTTGTTGTCAACTAATCCGTGCCAAACTTGAAAATTCCCGCCATTAAATACATCTTCATAGTGGTAGCTAAAGTCGGTAAAGCTACCAAAATCAACAATATCTCCAATCTCTAGATTTAGATATGTTTTTTCGTATATGTCCTGTGCTTTTTCGAAATCAGGGGATTTTGCTTGATGTTGGCTATGAACTTTGCCTAATTCATAACTCACCCTCAATAATTCTCGTAAACGCCAAACAGATACATCATAAAAATCTTGGCTGTCCGAATATTGACGCTTTAGGGAGGGGATTTTACCAACTTGTTTGGCTATTTGTGTTAGCACTTCATCTACTTCTGGTGCTTCGTATTCTGTATTGAATATTTTTCGAATTTCCTCCTCTAGGATAGATGTATTCAGCTCTTGCTTTTCTTTTGTTGGATTAATGTTGAATCTTTCCATTATATTCTCCTTTGATTATTTTTTTGTGCTCTGATGATAACTCATTTAGTATAGAAGAGTCAAGGAGAAAATAAAATCCTTAAAAAAACTTTAATAAGAACTTTTTTAATTACTTCGCCAAGAAGAATTTATGAGCTAAATAAGAGGCAGTTAGTGATACCACCTCTTATCTGGTTGGGTTATGGGTATTATTTTCTGCTTTATGACTGTTGACAGGGGTGTTTATTTGATTTCCAATGCTAATATAAGGACAGTATATAAATTGTGGGTATAGGTTTAATCTTAATTTTGGACTGCTGTCTGAGCTGTGGTATAATGAAGAGATGAATAATCAAATTATCTTATTAACTATTCAGGTCTTTATTGTAGCCCTAATTCTTTGGATGCTTTACACAATTCTATCCTATGCTAAAAAGCATGATATTTCTCTAAAAGAGAAATTTTGGACAGGGTTTGGTATCGGTTATGTTACTGATTTGCTAGACACCTTGGGGATTGGAACCTTTGCAACGACAACCACTATGTTTAAACTGACAAAGTTGGTGGAAGACGATCGTAAAATTCCTGCGACCATGACAACGGCGCACATCATACCAGTCTTAGTAGAGGCGCTATTGTTTATTACGATAGTTGAGGTTGATATGGTCACTCTGATTGCTATGGCAGCAGCGGCATTTACGGGTGCCTTTGTTGGTGCCAAGGTAACTCAAAAATGGGATACAAAGAAAGTTCAACGAATTCTTGGGATTTTACTAATTATTGCAGCCTGTTTCATGGTCTATCGCATGATTACTAACCCTGGCGCAGATCTTACCAATGAAGTAAAGGGCTTAACTGGTTGGAAACTGGCTGTTGGTATTGCCTTTGATTTTATGGTGGGAATGCTGATGAGTATGGGACTGGGTAACTATGCTCCTGAGTTAATTTTCTTCTCCTTGATGGGGATCAGTCCTGCGGTCGCTCTTCCAGTTATGATGCTGAACGCTGCGATGATCATGACTGCTGGTGCCAAACAGTTTATCCAATCAGGACGAGTAAACTGGCCAGGAGTTCCAGGAATCATTGTCGGTGGGGTGCTAGGTGTTTTGACAGCTGCTTTCTTCCTATCAAATTTGGATATTAATAATTTGAAAATTTTAGTTGTCTTCGTTGCAGCGTATACAGGCTTTACTCTGCTTCGTTCATCCTTTGTTACTAGGATTAAAAAATAGTAGGAGGAACTATGGATATTCATTTACGAAATGAAATTGATCTGGACGGGCAGATTGAGGTAGTGGATCAGCAATTTCAAGTGGAAATTAAGGAAAAAGATGGGAATCTCTATCTCATTTATAGTAACGATGAAGCTGAAAAAGTTGTCATAAAATGTGACGAAGAAGAGTTAGTGATGACACGTTTTTCCACTCCAAAGTCTATTATGCGATTCATTTCTGGTAAAGAAGCTATTGTGACCATTCCTACACCGTTAGGAATCCAGCATTTTGTGACCGATACAAAACGTTACCAATTAAACCGTTCGGATCAAAGTGTCCAGTTGCAATATGAATTAAAGGGATTGGAGAACCAGCAACTTTTTGCTTCCTATGATTTGGAAATCTCGTGGAAATAATCTCTTATTTCCAGAAAAATATTCTTGAATTTCTCGGGATTTTTGATATAATAGTTAACAAATCGAGGGAGTAGCTAGCGGAAAATTCCGTGATATTGTCGTCAATCCGACTTGTTTCCGGCAATATATTAAATAGCGAGACTTGTTTTAGAACCTGTCTTCGCAAGTAAGGTATTTTTAGATAAGAGATAGTTTTTTGTCTATCAAGGCAGTTTTTTGAAGGAATAATGACTGTATTTCAAAAAAACTAATACTCAATGAAAATCAAAGTCAGGCTAGGCGACGCCGATGCAGATTGAACTAAAGTTCATCAATTCAAGTCAACAACGCCTGAGTTTGATTTTCGAAGAGTATAAAGATGAGTGACAGAAAACTAGCCCTAGATAGAAGTGCCGAGCTGTGAAGAGAGGTTCTCATTAAACAGGTCTCTTTTTTATTTGTTAGGTAAAAAAGGGACCGAGAAGGAGAAGGAAATTGTCAAAAGAACAAAAACGCGATTTGTTTTATACACAAAGCGAAGAGCAAGTATTGTCAAGCATGGAGTCTTCTTTAGACGGTTTGTCTAGTAGTGAAGCTAGCAAACGTCTGGCAGACTATGGTCGTAATGAATTGGATGAGGGTGAAAAACGCACACTCTTAGCTAAATTCTTGGATCAGTTCAAAGACTTGATGATTATTATTTTGATTGCAGCAGCAATCTTGACGGTGATTACAGAAGGTTCACACGGTTTGACAGATGCCATTATCATCTTGGCCGTAGTTATCTTGAATGCTGCCTTTGGTGTTTATCAAGAGGGTCAAGCTGAGGCAGCCATTGAGGCGCTAAAAAACATGTCAAGCCCAGTTGCGCGTGCGCTTCGTGACAATCATGTAGTCGAAGTTGATTCTAAAGACTTGGTACCAGGTGACATCGTCTTGCTTGAAGCAGGTGATGTTGTCCCTGCCGATATGCGTTTGTTGGAAGCTAACTCCCTCAAAATCGAAGAAGCTGCTCTTACAGGTGAGTCTGTACCAGTTGATAAAGATTTGTCAGCAGTTTTGGCTGAAGATGCACCGATCGGTGACCGTGTCAACATGGCCTACCAAAACTCAAACGTTACTTACGGACGTGGTCTTGGTGTGGTTACAAACACAGGTATGTACACAGAGGTTGGTCATATCGCAGGTATGCTTGCCAATGCTGATGAAACCGATACTCCCTTGAAGCAAAACCTCAACCAATTGTCTAAGGTCTTGACTTATGCAGTTCTTGTAATTGCTGCGGTAACGATGGCTGTTTCAGTCTTCGTACGTGGAGAAGGTATTTTGCCTGCTCTTATGACTTCTGTAGCTCTTGCGGTTGCTGCCATTCCAGAAGGTTTGCCAGCTATTGTAACGGTTGTCCTTTCACTTGGTACTCAAGTATTGGCTAAGCGTAATTCTATCATCCGTAAGTTGCCTGCTGTTGAAACACTTGGTTCAACAGAAATCATCGCTTCAGATAAGACTGGTACTTTGACTATGAACCAGATGACTGTTGAAAAAGTTTATACAAACGGTCAATTGGTGGATGCTAAAGAAGCTTTGGATGCAAGCAATACAACGCTTCGTGTTATGAACTTTGCCAACGATACCAAGGTAGATCCTTCTGGTAAATTGATTGGTGATCCAACAGAAACTGCACTTGTTCAATTTGGTTTGGACCAAAACTTTGATGTTCGTGAAGTCTTGGTTTCTGAGCCTCGTGTGGCTGAACTGCCATTTGACTCAACACGTAAATTGATGTCAACTGTTCACCAACAAGCTGCTGGAAACTTCTTTGTTGCTGTTAAAGGTGCTCCGGACCAATTGCTCAAACGTGTAACGCAAATTGAAGAAAATGGTACAATCCGTCCGATTACCGATGCGGATAAACAAGCCATTCTTGCCACTAACAAGGACTTGGCTAAGCAAGCCCTTCGTGTCTTGATGATGGCATACAAGTATGTTGATGCTATTCCTGAGTTGGAATCTGACGTTGTTGAAAATGATCTTATCTTTTCAGGTTTGGTAGGTATGATTGACCCTGAGCGTCCAGAAGCAGCAGAAGCTGTGCGTGTTGCCAAGGAAGCTGGTATCCGTCCAATCATGATTACGGGTGACCACCAAGATACAGCTGAGGCGATTGCCAAGCGTCTTGGTATCATCGATCCAAATGATACAGAAGACCATGTATTTACAGGTGCAGAGCTCAGCGAATTGACGGATGAAGAGTTCCAGAAAGTCTTCAAGCAATACTCTGTGTATGCGCGTGTATCTCCAGAACATAAGGTTCGTATCGTTAAGGCTTGGCAAAATGATGGTAAGGTTGTTGCCATGACTGGTGACGGTGTGAACGATGCACCATCACTTAAGACAGCCGACATCGGTATCGGTATGGGTATCACAGGTACGGAAGTTTCGAAAGGTGCCTCTGATATGGTCCTTGCAGATGACAACTTTGCGACTATTATCGTTGCGGTTGAAGAAGGACGTAAGGTCTTCTCAAACATCCAAAAAACCATCCAGTATCTCTTGTCAGCTAATACTGCTGAGGTATTGTGTATCTTCCTTGCTACCCTCTTTGGTTGGGACGTATTGGAGCCAGTTCATCTCCTTTGGATTAACTTGGTAACAGACACTCTTCCAGCTATCGCTCTTGGTGTTGAGCCTGCTGAACCAGGTATTATGACACACAAACCTCGTGGACGCAATTCAAGCTTCTTCTCAGGTGGTGTCCTTAGCTCTATCATCTATCAAGGTATTCTACAGACCGCTTTGGTATTGGGTGTCTATGGATTTGCCCTGCTTTACCCAGAACACAGCATTTATGAAGAAATCCATGCAGATGCTTTGACAATGGCTTACGTGACATTAGGTTTGATCCAACTGGTTCATGCATACAATGTTAAGTCTGTTTATCAGTCCATTTTCACAGTTGGTTTGTTCAAAAATAAACTCTTCAACTGGTCAATTCCATTTGCTTTCCTTTTGTTAATGGCGACAATCGTTGTTCCAGGATTTAGCAATTTCTTCCATGTATCCGTTCTCTCTCCAACCCAGTGGTTGGTAACCATTATTGGTTCAGGTCTCATGGTTGTCGTTGTAGAAATTGTTAAATTTGTTCAACGTAAGTTGGGATTGGATGAAAAAGCTATCTAATCATAGTTATTCAGCTTATCTTTTATTACTTCGTTAACTCGCCTTGGGAGTGGGAAAGAACTCAACTAGTCAAAAAAGAGTTCGTCTTCCCACCCCCGCACAGTTGATTAGGTCAGATTTAGAGTGTGAAACACGAACAAATCTGCCAATCAACCACTGCGCTGAGATGTTGACACGAACTCTGAGAAGTGGCTTTGGACTTTTTGCCCAGCCTCCTGCGCCTCGTTGCCTTGTACTAAAAGAATATCATTTGAAAAAGCTCAGATTCAGTGGTCTGAGCTTTTTTCTGTACTGATAATGTATTTTGGGAAGATTGCTTGTCCCAACAAAGTAATGGCTAGTGCTAGTATGAGGAGGATGGTTTTGACAAGAGTTGGTAAGTTAAACAGTAAGGCGATTGGTATGATAGCCAAGCTGAAATAGTAGAGAGTGAAGTATCTGCTACTTTCCATAGTCATCTGAATTAGCTTTGATACATCGTCACTTTCGACTTGCCGTACTTCAGTACAGCCTGCAACTCGATACCTTGTACTAAAAGCAAACTAAAGACTATATCATTTGAAAAAGCTCAGATTTAGTGGTCTGAGCTTTTTTCTGTACTGATAATGTATTTTGGGAAGATTGCTTGTCCCAACAAAGTAATGGCTAGTGCTAGTATGAGGAGGATGGTTTTGACAAGAGTTGGTAAGTTAAACAGTAAGGCGATTGGTATGATAGCCAAGCTGAAATAGTAGAGAGTGAAGTATTTGCTATTCTCCACTATTTGGACCCTATCGCCGTCTTTAACTTGAATGCTTGATTTTTTATCCCCTCGAATGCTTAGTGTAACAGATGGTTGTGTAATTGGTAAGCTTAGAATTTTACCTTGAGTAACTGTCCCAGCAATTTTTCCATCTACCAGGAGCGGAAGTTTTTGGGAGGATAGTTGTTTGATAGGTTTTGGATAATGAATAATAACTCTCATATGAACCTCCTTGTAATCTAGTTTCATTATAGCAAAAAAGAAAAAAATGTAAACGATTTCTGATACTGTTTTCCCTTACAGGCTTGCTTGAAGAATAAGAAACTGCTATAATTTTGAAGAGGTAGGAGTTTATATGAATTATCTTCAGAATTATATTTTAAGTAAAAGCAGTTATTTGCCATCTGATAAGTTATTCATTCTGCAAAAAGAACTAGAAGATTTAGATGATGAGGCTTTAAACGTTCTTATGATGGTTGAGATGCGTCAACCTCTTGTCGCTCTTATTTTGGCTATTTTCTTCGGTGAATTTGGTGTCGACCGTTTTTATGTCGGGAATAAAGAATTGGGATTTGCCAAGCTGATTGCTTTTGCAGTATCTTTTGTTACGCTATTTATCTTGATTGGGTTCTTGTTATTTTTGGGACTTTATTTGTGGAAATTTATTGATTGCTTCTTAATCATGCGAGCATGTAAGGAAGCGAACTTTGAGCGTTTGATGCTACAAATCCATCAATATAAGGCTTTTCAGCATAGCAATCAGACATTTTAATAAGATATTTTTGGGAATAAGGGGAGGCTTGGTAGTGTCTTCCTTTTCTGTTTTTAGTAGGCTGTAAAGTACTTGTAATATGGAACGAGCTTTGTCACAGAAGTGACATTTTATAGAACAGCATTTATGATATAATGATAAAATATGCTAGTTGAGAGGAGAATTTCTATGCAGACAAAGAAAATGAGTATGTTTTTATTTTTTGCCTATCTCCTTTTACTTACTTGGATGATTGTCTTTAAGATGGACTTGAGCATCGTATATGGACGCTATGGTTATGCTAGTATAAACTTAATTCCATTTGCAGGAACAGCAGTCTATGATGGAGTGCTGGATTTTCCAGAAATTCTATTTAATATTGTAAGTTTTATTCCCTTTGGTATTTATATGGAAATGCTATTTCGCAAGGCATCGTGGGTGGCTAATCTATGTTTGATTATGTTAGTGAGTCTCTGTTTTGAGGTTCTGCAATATCTTCTTTTACTTGGGGTTGCAGATATAACTGATTTACTGGCTAACGGCTTAGGGGGAGCAATCGGCATTAATATCATGTATGTCTTGACCAGTATTTGGCGGGAGAAGGCCTATGTTCGTATGAATATTTTTTGTTTTGCGCTAACGTTTTTTGTTATATTAATAACTTATTTAGCTTTGTAGGTCTTGCTAAATATATCCAAAGTTTGCTAAAATGAATGTAATGAATATCAAAGAAGAGATTATTAAATTATCTCAGGAAATCGGAATCTCGAAGATTGGTTTTACAACGGCTGATGATTTTGCTTATTTGGAGAAATCACTTCGTGCTAGTCAGGAAGAAGGGCGTTCGTCAGGATTTGAACACAAGAATATCGAAGAACGTATCCGTCCCAAACTGTCGTTAGAATCTGCCAAAACCATCATTTCTATCGCGGTAGCTTATCCTCGACATTTGCCTGTCAAACCGCAGAAGACCCAATACAAACGTGGGAAGATTACCCCTAGTTCATGGGGGCTTGATTACCACTATATCTTGCAAGATAAGATGGAGCGTTTGGCACGGGGAATTGAGAGACTGACGGATGGTTTGGAATACAAGGCTATGGTAGATACAGGAGCTTTGGTGGATACAGCGGTCGCTCGTCGTGCAGGAATTGGCTTTATCGGTAAGAATGGGCTAGTCATTTCTAAGGAATTTGGTTCCTATATGTTTCTAGGAGAATTAGTGACCAACCTGGACATCGAACCAGATCAACCAGTAGATTATGATTGTGGTGATTGCAATCGCTGTGTTGCAGCCTGTCCGACGTCTTGTCTATTAGGGGATACGACTATGAATGCCCGTCGTTGCTTGTCCTTTCAGACCCAGGATAAGGGTATGATGGACTTGGAGTTTCGTAAGAAAATCAAGACGGTCATCTATGGTTGTGATATTTGCCAGATTTGTTGTCCTTACAACAAGGGAATTTCCAGTCCACCTGTGGTGGAGATTGACCCAGAATTGGCTGAGCCTGAGCTGATTCCATTCTTGGACTTGTCAAATGGACAATTCAAGGAGAAATTTGGCCTGATTGCTGGCTCTTGGCGAGGGAAAAATATTCTCCAGCGCAATGCCATCATCGCCTTAGCTAATAGCAATGACCGCTCTGCCATTCCCAAACTTTTAGAAATCATCGATAAGAAACAAAATCCGGTCCACATGGCAACGGCTATCTGGGCCTTGGGGCAATTGGTCAAACAGCCCAATGATGAGATGGTTTCCTTTATCGCAGGTATTTCATCAGACAATGATGATGTCAGAGCAGAGCAAACGGCCTTTCTCAACATGGTCAAGGACTTGCAAATGTGATATAATAAATATTATGAATAAAAATGAGGTGTATATGGATACAGCAGAAATTCGCCAAAAGATTGAAGAACTTGGCAAAAAATTAACTTCTTTTAGGGGGTCTCTTTGACTTAGAAGGTCTGGAAGAAGAGATTGCCATTCTTGAGAACAAGATGACGGAGCCAGATTTCTGGAATGATAATTTGGCAGCCCAGAAGACGTCTCAGGAGTTGAATGAATTAAAAAACACCTACGGAAATTTCCATCAGATGTTGGATTTATATGATGAATCCGAAATTTTGCTAGATTTTCTAGCAGAAGATGAGTCTGTTCGGGATGAGTTGGTTGAAAAGTTAGCAGATTTGGACAAAACCATGACTGCCTATGAGATGACCCTGCTCTTGTCAGAGCCCTATGATCACAATAACGCTATCTTGGAAATCCATCCAGGTTCGGGTGGTACCGAGGCACAAGACTGGGGAGAAATGCTCCTGCGGATGTATCAGCGTTATGGAAATGCCAAAGGTTTTACAGTAGAAACATTGGATTATCAAGCTGGTGATGAGGCAGGTATTAAGTCCGTGACTCTAAGCTTTACTGGGCCAAACGCCTATGGCTTGCTCAAGTCAGAAATGGGTGTTCATCGTTTGGTGCGCATCTCACCTTTTGACTCAGCTAAGCGTCGTCATACTTCCTTTACATCTGTAGAGGTAATGCCTGAGTTGGACGATACCATTGAAATTGAAATCAGAGATGATGAAGTGAAGATGGATACCTTCCGTTCAGGAGGTGCTGGTGGACAGAACGTCAACAAGGTCTCAACGGGTGTTCGATTGACGCACATTCCGACAGGGATTGTGACTCAGTCCACAGTTGACCGTACTCAGTATGGAAACCGTGATCGTGCAATGAAACTCTTGCAGGCTAAATTGTATCAATTGGAGCAGGAGAAGAAAGCGGCAGAAGTAGACTCACTCAAGGGTGACAAGAAAGAGATCACTTGGGGAAGTCAGATTCGTTCTTATGTCTTTACACCTTATACAATGGTAAAAGACCACCGTACTGGTTATGAGGTGGCTCAAGTCGATAAGGTTATGGACGGAGACTTGGACGGCTTTATAGATGCTTATTTAAAATGGCGAATTAGCTAAGAACCTGTATTTACAAGTGAAGTGCTTGTAAATAAGAGATAGTTTTTCGCTCATCAAGGAAGTTTTTTTTAAGAATACGGACTGTATTTTGAAAAAAACGTTCTCAAATCTAAAGAAAGGACTGTCTAAGACAGGAAATCCTATGGGAATAATAGAAATGAAAGACGTTTCCAAGAAATATGGAAACGGAACGACTGCCCTTCGCGGAGTATCAGTCAATGTTGAAGCGGGAGAATTTGCCTACATTGTAGGTCCTTCTGGTGCAGGTAAGTCAACCTTTATCAAACTCTTGTATCGGGAGGAAAAGCTCGATAAGGGGAGTCTAAAGGTTGGTAAGTTTGACCTTGCAAAAATTAAAAAGAGAGATGTTCCTCTTCTACGTCGTAGTGTAGGAGTGGTTTTCCAAGACTACAAACTCTTACCTAAAAAGACTGTCTTTGAAAATATTGCTTATGCGATGGAAGTTATCGGTGAAAAACCACGGAATATCAAGAAACGTGTAATGGAAGTTTTAGATTTGGTTGGTTTGAAGCACAAGATTCGCTCTTTCCCAAATGAACTTTCAGGTGGTGAGCAACAGCGGATTGCTATTGCCCGTGCCATTGTAAATAATCCTAAAGTATTGATTGCTGATGAACCAACTGGTAACTTGGACCCTGAAAACTCTTGGGAAATCATGAATCTATTGGAGCGAATTAACTTACAGGGGACAACGATTTTGATGGCGACACACAATAGTCAGATTGTAAATACACTTCGTCACCGTGTTATTGCGATTGAAGATGGTCGTGTAGTACGTGATGAAGCGGAAGGAGAATATGGATACGATGAGTAATCGATTTTTTAGACACTTTATTGAGTCATTGAAGAGTTTGAAGCGAAATGGTTGGATGACGATTGCAGCCATTTCATCTGTAGCCATTACCCTTACCTTGGTTGGTCTATTTGCTTCAGTTATTTTGAACACAGCAAAGCTCGCTTCGGATTTGGAACAGAATGTACGTATCAATGTATACTTGAGAGCGAACTCAACTGATCAAGCTGAGACGATTGTGAACGAAGCAGGAGAGACGGTAGCTAATCCAGATTATCAAAAGGTGTACAATCAGATTACAGCCTTAGAAAATGTACAATCTGTCACTTATTCAAGTAAGGATGAACAGTTGCAGAAATTAACAGCTACCTTGGGAGATACTTGGAACCTATTCCAAGGAGATGCCAATCCACTTTACGATGCTTATATCATTGATACGACTGAACCGCAGTATGTAAAAACTGTTGCAGCAGAGATTGCTAAAATTGATGGTGTTACAGAGGTACGTGATGGGGAAGTTGAAACGGAACGTATTTTTAAATTAGCTAATCTAGTTCGTACATGGGGATTGGCAGCAACTGGCTTATTGCTGTTTACTGCTGTTTTCTTGATTTCCAATACTATTCGGATTACCATTATTTCTCGTAGCCGTGAAATTCAGATTATGCGTCTGGTTGGTGCTAAAAACAGTTATATCCGTGGACCATTCCTCTGGGAAGGTGCCTGGGTAGGTCTCCTCGGAGCTATTTTGCCTTCTGTTTTAGTCTATTCTCTTTATAAGATGATCTATACTTCAGTAAATGCTAGTCTTGCTAGTCAAGATTTGTCTCTGATTAGTATGAATGTCTTTGTTCCAGGAATGATTGGCGCACTTTTTGTAATTGGTATTATTATTGGTTCCTTGGGATCAGTCATTTCCATGAACCGCTACTTAAAAATTTAATAGACAAGCTACATGTAAAAAGGTCTGCACAATAATGAGGCAGACCTTTTTGTTATGGATGTCTATGGTGAGAAGATTCGTTCATCTCTTGCTTAATAGCACAGTCGCAGGAACAATCTCCGCAGGATCCTTTTCCTTTGATGAGACTGCGAATAGCAAGAGAAAATAAGATGACGATGATGAGAAAGAGGATAAGTGTGGGCATTAATATTCTCCTTTTTCTAATGTTTTTAGCGTGACGATTGGAAGAGTTTTGGCTGGTTTTTTCATTAGGCTGTAGATGGCTGTGATAATTAGAAAGATAGCGATAAATGTCCAGATGGTTGGTAATTGTCCGTAGATAAGTACAAGACCAACCTGATAGATAACCAAACTACTTGCATAGGCTAAACCTGTTTGGAAACCGATAGCAATCCATGTCCACTTGGCTTCTCCCATTTCACGGTGAATAGCACCAATAGCCGCAAAACAAGGGGCACAGAGGAGATTGAAGACTAGGAAGGAGTAAGCTGACAATGCTGTATAGTCTTGTTGTAAAAGCCCCCAGAGTTCGGGATTTTCTTCGGTTGTTTCTCCTAATTTATAGAGGATACCAAAGGTGGCAATGACGGTTTCCTTGGCTAAGAGACCTGTAATGGCAGCAACAGTTGCTCGCCAATTTCCGAAACCAAGTGGGGCAAAGAGGAGAGAAAAACTGCGTCCAATGGAGGCTAAGATACTCTCATCTGTTTCTACCATTTGTAAAGACCAATTATAGGAACTGCTGAACCAAATAATGATGTTGGTCACAAATATAATGGTACCAGCTCGTTTGATAAAACTAAGTGCCTTATCGAATGCATATCGGAGAACCGTACTGAGTTTTGGTAAGTGATAAGATGGTAATTCCATGATAAAGGGGCTTGCGACTCCACCAAGTTGCTTGGTCTTTTTTAGTGCCATTCCGGATAGGACGATGGCAGCCATACCGACAAAATAGGCGCTTGGAGCAATCCAAGGATTGTCAGGAAAGAAAGCACCGGATACCAGCGAAATGATAGGAAGTTTGGCAGAACAGGGCATGAAGGTTGCTGTCATAATGGTGATTTTTCGGTCCTGTTCATTTTCAATAGTCCGGCTTGCCATGACTCCAGGAACGCCACAGCCTGTGGAAATCAACATGGGAATAAAGGATTTGCCTGATAGACCAAAACGCCTAAAAATCCTATCCATGACAAAGGCGACTCGGCTCATATAGCCGATGTCTTCCAAGATTCCCAAGCAGACGAAGAGGACGAAAATTTGTGGTACAAAACCGAGAATGGCTCCACATCCTGCAATAATGCCATCAAGGACCAGAGATTGTAGCCAGCCAGCGATTTCAAATCGATCTAGATTTTCCTGAATAAGGCCTGGAACAAGCTCTCCGAAGAGGACATCATTCACCCAGTCAGTCCCCATTGTACCAACCGTTTGAATAGACAGGAAGTAGGTCAGCCACATGACTGCCGCAAAGATAGGGAGGGCAAGAAAACGATTGGTAACAAGTCGGTCGATGTTATCAGACAGGTTAAAAGTCTTATCGCTGTCTTTTGTGACCAGTTCTGTGATTTTCTCGATGAATTGGTAGCGTTGATTAACGATAATGGCTTCCATATCGTCTGCGTAAATTTTTTCCAAAATGGCAATGATTTCGGTCAAATCAAGCATGTCTTGTGCATTTAGTTGCAATTGGTCTAGAATGACTTGATCTTGTTCGAGTAGCTTAATGGCGTAGAAGCGTTTTTGATGATTTGGGATGGAATCCGATAATAGGTCAATAACTTGGGCGAGACCGGCTTCAAATTGTTTGTCATACTGAGGATAGATTGGCTCGGCTTGTTGATTGGTAATTTTTTCTACTTCATGGAGGAGCTGGGATATACCTAGCTTTTTTAGTGCACTGATAGGCTGTACAGGAACTCCCAGTTGATAGGAGAGCTGGTCGCTGTTTATTGAGCGACCTTGACTTTTCAGGGCGTCTGTCATATTGAGGGCGATAACAATAGGAAGACCCATTTCTAATAACTGCAAGGTCAGATAGAGATTCCGCTCCAAGTTTGTTGCATCAAGGACGTTGAGGATAGCAGCTGGTTGGTCCGCTATCAAATAATCTCTGGCAACCCGTTCTTCTGGTGTGTAGGGAGACAGCGAGTAGATACCTGGTAAATCTTGAATTAGTAAATGTTTTCGCTTTTTGATCGTTCCAGATTTTCTTTCAACGGTGACTCCAGGCCAGTTACCGACACGTTGGTTGGTCCCTGTTAGGAGGTTGAAAAGAGTTGTTTTTCCGCTATTTGGATTTCCTGCAAGGGCGATGTGTTTTGTCATTTCCTCACCTCGCTTGTGATTTGAACACCAATCATTTGCGCTTCGGATTTGCGTAGTGTCAGCTCGTATCCTCTCAAGGTAATTTCGATTGGATCGCCCAGGGGAGCGACTTTTTTGAGAAATAGCTGCGTGTTCTTTGTAAGTCCCATATCCATGAGGCGACGACGGAGTGCACCTGTTGCATAGATGTCCATAACCTTAGCTGAGCTACCAATAGGTGCCTCGGATAGATTGATTATTTCCGTAGCTGACTTTTCTATTAAAACCAGAGATTCGATAATTTCTCTGTCTAGGGCTAGACGGCTTGCCTTGACTTGGAAAATTGCATTGGTCTTGGTTTTTGAAATGATGCGAATCTCTTCTCCGACTTTTAAACCCAAGTGCGCTAAGTGTTTACGAATATCATCTTGCGTTAGACAATCTTTGACTAAATAAGATTGTCCAACTTGAAGGTTTTGTAGTTTCATATCGTTTCCTTTGTGATTTTTATAACAATAGTATAGCACAATTCCTTAAAAGTGTCAGATAATTTTTAGGAATAGCTTATTTTCTCTTTATTTTGGTTTTTCATTGTCAGTTACCAACTTGTCCCATAGTAAGTTCTACCTTATTTCTTTGTCTCAGTCTAATTTCCAGTTTTTAAGACAGACTAGAACTTACTTTGGGAATTTAGCTTTCTTTATTTTTCTCAATATTTCCAAAAAATCCATTGACTTTTTTTAGAGATATGATATACTAGTCAAGTACTGCTGGTTTAGCTCAGTCGGTAGAGCGCATCCATGGTAAGGATGAGGTCGCCGGTTCAATCCCGGCAACTAGCATCGAATACTATCGAAAGGCCTTGTTTGACAAGGTTTTTTCTTATTTTTGTCCTAAATTCGCCCTTATTGTCAAAAAATCCCTTGACATGAATGTTTATTATGGTAGAATAGGGCTTAGAAATATGAAAGGAGTAAAACAAATGAACAAGCAACTTGTCATTCAGCAAGCTATTTTTTATCATACACTCCTTTCTAAGCAGGAAAACAGGGCTCATTGATGAACTATTCTAGTTCTTTGTGGGCTGTACTCTGAAAGTTGGGCCAATCAAGCATGTGTGGTCATGCCTTGATAGGATTTAACCTTGCTATTCTAGAGTTGGTCTATTTTTGTGGACTTAAATCCATGCCTAGGTGGAGTTTAAAACACACCTAGGCTTTTTTGTGCTTAGAAAGGAATCGTTTTAATAACCTTTTTCACAAGTAAAATACTTTTAGAATGAGAGGGTATTTTGAGTGAATACAGGTTTTAACTTAAAGGAGAAATATGTTTAAATTGATTTTTGATTACGTCAAACAACACAAGTGGCTCTATCTATTGGTTGCTGTGACCTTGATTATTTATGACGCCACACTTTTGCTACCAACGCAAATCATACAGCGGATGGTCGATATACTGACCAAGAATGAATTAACACAGGCCATATTGGTTCAGGAGATGACCTTATTGTTATTGGTAACAGTGCTGAACTATGCAACAGCCTTCATTTGGCACCTGAAATTATTTCAGGCCTCTGTCAATTTCAAGTTTGATATGCAGCAACGTGCCTTTAAAAAATTAGTGACCATGCGAACTCCATTTTATGAAAAATTCCGCTCAGGAGATGTCATGACTCGTTTTTCAACGGATGTGGATGGGCTGATGGAGATGGTGGGTTACGGTCTTATGATTGTCGTCTATGCAGGTGGTATGTTGGCTTTTATCATTCCCACGATGTTCTTTATTGATTGGAAAATTTCGCTAGTAGCTTTACTACCGATGCTGTTCATGACACTATGTATATTTTTTATCGGGAGAAAACAAGATAAGGCGATTGATGCCAATAGGGAAGCTGTAGCCCAGCTCAATAATGAAGTTTTGGAGGTCATCGAAGGCATTCGAGTGACTCGGGCTTATAGTAAAAAAGCAACTCAAAAGGCTCAATTTCAAGCTCGTACCAAGCAATTGGCTCAGGGTGGGGATCGCATCACTTCCTTGCAATCATTGTATAATCCATTAGCCACAGTCTGTTTGGGATTATCTACTATTTTCGTGCTTCTCATGGGGGCACAAGCCGTGAAAGCAGGGCAACTGACCTTGGGACAAGTAATTGCTCTTCAATTGTATGTCGGTTCGCTTTTAGAGCCGTTTTGGACACTAGCAGATTTCATCCTTGTTTATCAGACTGGTAAGACATCCTTTGAAAAACTGCAAGAGCTGATTGAGACGGGTGATGATTTGGAGGCTGATGGTTCTAAGGAAATTGCAGAGCTGTCTAGTATTTCCTTCAAAAATTATAGCTTTAGTTATCCACAGGCGGAAAGAGCCAGCCTACAGGACATCAATTGGACACTGAAAGCAGGGCAAACTGTAGGTATCGTTGGGAAAACTGGTTCGGGAAAAACGACCTTGGTGCGTCAATTCTTACGCCAGTATCCGATTGGTCAGGGAAATTTTTTCATCAATCATCAATCTGTTTTAGACTTTAAACGTTCTAGTATAGAGGAAAAAATTGGCTATGTTCCCCAAGAACACATTTTGTTTTCAAGGTCTGTTGGAGAAAATATTGCCCTTGGGAAAGTAGCTAGTAGCTCTGAGGAGATTGAACAAGCCATTGCCACAGCAGCTTTTAGTCAAGATTTAAAACGGATGACTGATGGTCTTGATACCATGATTGGTGAGCGTGGTGTGTCTATTTCTGGCGGTCAGAAACAACGGATTTCCATTGCCCGTGCTTTCCTGCGAGAGCCAGATTTGCTGATTCTAGATGATTCTTTGTCGGCAGTGGATGCTAGGACAGAACGCCAGATTATCCAAAATATTCAAAAAGAACGTGCAGGCAAAACCAATGTCATCGTGACCCATCGTCTATCTGCTGTCAACCATGCAGACTGGGTACTAGTCTTGGATGAGGGGCGTATCGTTGAGGAAGGGCGTCCAGCTGATTTGCTTGCCCAAAGAGGTTGGTACTATGAACAATACCAACGACAACAAAGCCAGGAAGGAGGAGAGTAATGACTATTTTAGGTTTTTTATTAAAACAAATCGGTCGTGTTAAGTGGCTATTTATAGTAGCTGTCGGCTTCTATCTATTGGCTTCGACCATGGTTCGATTGGCTCCTCTGCTGATTCAGCAGGCGATTGATGGGCCGATTACGGATTTGAGCAAGGGTTTGCCCTTTGATGAAGCTGTTTTCTTAAACCAGTCAGCTCAATACATGGGAATGATTATTCTGGGAGCTATTGGCTTCTACCTATCTATGCGTTTACTCATGCATTGCGCCAATCGTATTGCTGAAAATCTACGTAATCAAGCTTATGATGTTATGCAACGGTTGCCTATTTCTTATTTTGATGATAAGCCCGCTGGAAAAATTGCAACTAGAATTGTCAATGATACAGAAACTCTGCGGACACAATTTTATGGGACCTTAGTTAATGCCTTTAACAATATTGTTCGTTTGCTCTTTACATACGGTGTCCTATTTTACATGAATAGGAGTCTTGGTTGGCTGATGTTACTCTTGATACCACTCTATATCGGTATTCAATTTGCTTACAAGAAAATGACAGACAAGCCGATGAAGGATTTTTATGATGCAAGGAGTGACGTCAATACGCAGGTGAATGAGACCATGAATGGTGCAAGTTTGATTCAACTTTTTGGACAAGAAGAGCGCATCATGAAAGAATTTGAAGTGACTGCTGACAAGATGCGTCGGGCAGATAATAAGATTATCTGGGCCCAGTCTCTTGCCACGTGGAATCTGAGTGGTTTTCTGCAAAATTTAGTCATTGCTGCGATTTTAACGGTAGTCGGCTATCAGTTTCTTGCGGGACAGGATGGAGTTACAGCTGGGAAACTCTTTGTTTATGTCAACTATATCGAAGGAGTCTTCATTGCTTTGGGAGCGCTGGTTCAACAGTTCCCAAATATGCTTCGCTCTTTTGAAACAGGTAAGCGTCTAATGGCCCTTCTAGAAGAAGAGGTGGAGGACGACTGTGATCGTATTTTGGAAGTTGAACAAGGGCAAGTCGTGTTTGAACACGTGAACTTTAGCTATGAAGAAAACAGACCAGTTTTGAAAGATATTACCATTCGGGCAGAAAAAGGAGAAACAGTTGCTCTGGTTGGGCATACTGGGTCTGGTAAGTCTTCTATTATGAACCTCCTCTATCGTTTCTATGATCCACAGGAGGGACGTGTACTGATTGATGGGAAAAATATCCGTGATTATTCTCGTGAAAGCCTGCGCAGTCACATGGGGATTGTTTTGCAAGATCCCTATCTCTTTACAGGGACGATTGCCAGCAATGTTTCCATGAATGAAGAGGAAGCAGATAGAACAAGAATCATGCAGGCGCTAGAAAAAGTTGGTGCAAGGCCTATGCTATCTCGCTTAGAGAAAGGGATTGATGAACCGGTTGTTGAGAAGGGGGCGGCCTTTTCAAGTGGGGAACGTCAGTTGATTGCCTTTGCGCGGACACTCTACTCTGATCCTAAAATTCTGATATTGGATGAAGCAACTTCTCATATTGATACGGAGACGGAAGAAATTATCCAACATGCCATGGAAGTGGTAAAAGAAGGTCGGACAACCTTTATTATTGCTCACCGACTTTCTACCATTCAAAATGCAGACCAGATTCTTGTCTTAGATCAAGGTCGAATTATTGAACATGGGAAGCATGAAGAATTGGTTGCACGTGGTGGAGTATATGCTCAAATGCATGAGATTCAAGCAAAGGTGTAATAAGCAGTTAAAAATTCCAAGCTTTGGCTGGAATTTTTTGCTATAATTGACTCATGAAAGCCTTAATTTTTGATGTAGATGATACGCTTTATGATCAGATTCAACCGTTTGAACGTGCTTTGGAAAGACATATTGAAGTAGCAAGGGAGCAAATTGAACCACTCTACCTTTCCTTTCGCAGATATGCGGATGAAGTATTTGAAGCAACAGCAATTGGAAAGATGAGTCTGAAAGACAGTCATATTTATCGGATGAAACATGCTTTGGCAGATTTTGGGTATCAGGTGTCTGATGCAACAGCCTTAGCTATTCAAATAGATTATGATTATTTTCAAGGGCAGATAGAGCTCAGTCCAGTGTTTCCAGAAATATTTTCGTGGTGCCAGGCGCAAGGAATTGCAATGGGGATTATTACGAATGGACCTTATAGACATCAGTTGAGAAAGATACGCACGATGGGGTTAGTTAATTGGTTTGAGCTAGAACATGTCCTTATTTCTGGACAAGTTGGTATCACAAAGCCAAATCCTGCTATTTTTCAACTAATGGAAGAACGTTTGGGGATGTCAGGTGAAGATATTTGTTATCTAGGGGATTCGTTTGAAAATGATGTGGTAGGAGCGAAAGCTGCGAATTGGAAGGCAATTTGGTTTAATCATAGAAAGAGAATAGAGCCAATAGCTCCGTATCAGGCAGATAAAGTGGTGACAGATTGGGATGAACTGGTCGAAGTTATCCAGTCTTTCTAGTGGTTTCTGCAAGGGATTATCAATTTTTTATAGGTGTGATAGGTAAAATATATTAGCAGAATACCTGTCTTTATGATAGTATAAAATTTAAGCATAGAAGTATAGGTGTGAATCCAAGCAGATTTTTATTCCTACTCTATGAAATTTTTTGAAATGGAGTTACCTATGACACAAGCTTTCTTTCCTATCCATACTCTAGAGACTGTTAGTCCAGAATTACGAGAAAACCTTGCGACTGTCAAGAAAAATAATGGCGGTTATATTCCTAATCTCATCGGTCTTTTAGCCAATTCTCCTACAGCCCTAGAAACCTACCAAACTGTTAGTGGTATCAATCGCCGTAGTAGTCTGAAACCTACGGAGCGTGAAGTGGTACAAATTACAGCTGCCGTTGCCAATGGCTGTGGATTTTGCGTGGCAGGTCATACGGCTATTTCTATCAAGCAGGTTAAGATGCCAGATGTTATTCTACAGGCTCTACGCCAGGGAACTCCCATCGAAACGGATGCAAAATTGGATGCTCTCGCTCGATTTACTCTGGCTGTTATCCATGAAAAAGGCAAGGTTGAGCAGCCCTTGCTAGAGGAATTTTTTCAAGAGGGCTACACGGCTGAAAATGCCTTGGATGTGGTGTTAGGAGTCAGTCTTGCAACTCTTTGTAATTATGCCAACAATCTCATCAACACTCCTATCAATCCAGAATTACAGGCCTATGCTCTGTAGGAGTTCCAGCAGAATATGTATCGCAAACTAGTTAGGACGTTTACGTTATCCTAACTAGTTTTTTTGAATTAACCAAGTGTGATTTTCCTAATATACATTTGATACTCTTCGAAAATCAAAATTATCCGTTGTCAACTTGCCTTGATGAACTCCAGTTCTATCTTCGGCTTCGTTTCCTAGGCTACTTTTGATTTTCATTGAGTATGAGATGGCCTTTGTTTTTTAAAACTAGTTTTAGAAGAGGTATAAAATGTTGAAACTAGTTTCAAAAGAAGACTATTTTCTTTCAAAATAGAAATTAGATTTTAAATGAGGAACTGGGATTGAAAAAAAGTTAATGTGCTATATAATAATATTGTAAGCGCTATCCAGTATCCAGGAATAGAAAGGAGAAATTAATGGGCAAGATCAGTAAGGAAGCTCTAAAAGAACAGATAAAAGATGGAATTATCGTTTCTTGCCAGGCTTTGCCAGGCGAACCTCTGTATCGGGAAGAAGGTGGTATTATGCCTTTACTAGTCAAGGCTGCCCAAGAAGCAGGTGCTGTCGGTATTCGGGCCAATAGTGTACGAGATATTAAGGAGATAAAAGAAGTAACTACTTTACCAATTATCGGAATTATCAAGCGAGACTATCCTCCACAAGAGCCCTTTATTACGGCTACGATGCGAGAAGTAGACGAGTTAGCAGCTCTAGATATTGAGGTCATTGCTCTTGATTGTACCAAGCGTGAGCGTTATGACGGACTCGATATTGTTGATTTCATTAAGCAAATCAAGGAAAAATACCCCGAACAACTTTTTATGGCAGATATTTCAACCTTTGAGGAAGGATTAACTGCTTATGAAGCAGGCATCGATTTCATTGGGACAACACTTTCGGGGTATACATCCTATAGTAGGCAGGAGGAGGGACCAGATATTGAATTGATTGACCGCTTGTGCCGAGCAGGTATCGATGTGATAGCGGAAGGAAAAATACACTATCCTGACCAAGTAAAAATTATTCATGATTTAGGTGTGGCAGGAATTGTTGTAGGTGGTGCGATCACACGTCCAAAGGAAATCGCAGAGCGGTTTATTAGTGCTTTACATAAATAATAAATAGGTTATAGAAAGGAATGGAGTATGAATTTTAAGAAGTTTTCTCAGCTAGGGCAGGCCTTTATGCTGCCAATCTCAATTTTGCCTGTTGCTGGTCTCTTACTGGGAATTGGAGGCGCCTTATCAAATAGTAATGCTGTAGCACAATTTCCTGTATTGGATCAAGCGTGGTTGCAAGCTGTATTCACTATCATGAGTACGGCAGGTAGTGCGGTATTTGCGAATTTAGCATTGATTTTTGCAATTGGTGTTGCTGTAGGTTTGGCAGATGCTGATAAGGGGACTGCTGGCCTATCTGCTGGGGTTGCATACTTGGTTTATACGGCTACTATTAGTGGATTTTTAACTCTTTTTGCAGATAAGGGAGCAAGCATTGATACTGGAGTTTTGGGCGCTTTAGCGATTGGTATCACTGTTGCAACTTTACACAATAAATATCGAAAAATTGAATTACCAGCCTTTCTTGGTTTCTTCGGAGGCTCTCGCTTTATTCCAATTATTTCATCATTTGCAGCAATTGCGATTGGCTCCATTTTTTATATAATTTGGCCACCGATTCAGAATTTATTAGTTGATTTTGGTAAGGCAATAGCAGAGATGGGAAGTTTTGGAACTTTCTTATATGGTTTTGGATTACGTTTGACAGGTGCATTTGGCTTGCACCATACCATCTATCCAATGTTTTGGTATACCTCATTAGGTGGAAGTGAAGTGGTAGCAGGTGAGACAATCCAAGGTGCGCAAAATATTTTCTTTGCTCAATTAGCAGATGCGAATCACACAGGCTTATTTACTTATGGAACTCGATTTTTTGCTGGTCGATTTGCAACGATGATTTTTGGTCTACCAGCATCTTGTTTGGCTATGTATCACGCAATTCCTAAGGAAAATCGTAAGAAGGTTGGCAGTTTTTATTCAAGTAGTGCATTAACTTCCCTATTGACAGGAATTACCGAGCCAATCGAGTTTTCTTTCTTGTTTGTTGCTCCATGGCTATATGTTGTTCACGCATTTTTAGATGGACTATCATTCTTAGTGGCGGATCTCCTGCAAATTCGTATTGGGAACTCATTTTCTGGTGGGCTTATTGATTACTTGATTTTTGGTGTTTTCCAAGGAAATGACAAAACCAATTGGATTTATGTGATTCCTGTTGGCTTGCTTTGGGCAGCAGTTTATTATCTAGTTTTCAAATTTTTAGTAACCAAATTTCACGTGCTAGTTCCTGGTATGGAAAGTAGTGATCAAGCATCACATTCTGAAAAAGTTTTATCAAACGGCTCTAGTCTTCGTGATAATGCAATTGCTATCATCGATGCTCTTGGTGGAGCAGATAATATTGAGAATGTAACTGCCTGTGCGACTCGATTAAGAGTATCGCTCAGAAAGAGTGGTCTTGTGGATAAGGGAGTTATTCAGTCTATAGGTGCAACGGCTGTTTTGGATGTAAAAGGAGGAATACAGGCTATTTTCGGAGGTAAGGCTATTCTGTATAGCCAAGAAATCAATCAAATTCTTGGTCTTGAAGAATAGAGTTATATTTAAGCGAATTAAAAGCATTCAAACTGTACCTATCGGGTATTTTTGA
>NZ_WCJE01000035.1 GCF_016743335.1 Streptococcus suis
AGCTTCAACGTCAGCGTCTGAGTCAGCATCAACATCAGCGTCTGAGTCAGCCTCGACATCAGCGTCTGAATCAGCAAGCACATCAGCATCTGAATCAGCAAGCACATCAGCATCTGAGTCAGCATCAACATCAGCGTCTGAATCAGCCTCGACATCAGCATCTGAGTCAGCATCTGAATCAGCATCGACATCAGCGTCTGAATCAGCAAGCACATCAGCATCTGAATCAGCAAGCACCTCAGCATCTGAGTCAGCATCAACATCAGCGTTTGAATCGTTATCAGAGTCGGTAAGTATTTCCGAATCTGTATCCACATCCCTTTCAACATCAGAGTCGCTCTCAGCTTCAGAATCAGCAAGCGCATCAACGTCTGAATCCGAAGTTGCTAAGACAGGTTCGGTTATCGTAAACTATGTAGATACGAATGGAAAGCCTATCAAGCTCCCAGTCACAGATACAGAAAATGCTCCAGTGGGTACAAGTTATGATACAAGAGATAACAAGCCAGAGACTATTACAACCGAAGATGGCGTAACCTATGTTCTCGTACCATCTAGAACAATCGGAAACGAAACAGGAAGCGTTGTGGCAGGTAGAACTGAAATTACTTATGTTTACCAAGAAGTGAAATCGGGTTCAAGCACCGCAAGTACATCCGAATCAGTTTCAAGCTCTGAATCGGTAAGTAGTTCAGAATCAGTCTCAATATCTGAATCGGTAAGTAGTTCAGAATCAGTCTCAATATCTGAATCGGTATCAAGTTCAGAGTCAGTGTCAACAACTGAATCAGTTTCAACAAGTACGTCAACTTCAGAGTCTGGTTCACCAAGCACCTCTGCATCTAGATTGACCACTCTGTCTAGTCGAAGCAGTGAACGTTTACCAAATACTGGTGAGGCTACTTCATCAGCTAGCGCTTATGGTTCAGCGCTACTATTAGGAACTATTGCCTTGTTAGCTAAACGTCGTAAACGTGATGACAAGCAAGAGTAAGAGAGTCATGAAGATTCTTAAGTAGGGTGTAAAAAATAGCCATATGCTATGTTGATAACAAGCAAATAAAAATATTATGAGAGCATGTAAATAGAAAAAGGCTCCAGAGTCGACAGGACTTTGGAGCCTTTTTCAATATACCTTGTTATTGGGCGGTTACCTTCAAACCTAATGCGTTGGATACAACAAGACGTTTGAAGCTGGCGTTCGTTATTTGTTTACTTGTTTCATAATTCATAGGCTTATTGTATAGTGTTTTTATACTCAATGAAAATCGACTAGCTCCAAAGGTTTGGGGAACCTTTGGAGGTTGGAGATAGAGCGAACGTAGTTCGTTTCTACTTAGCAGATAGAACCCTGTTACTATTTTGTTTCAAGGTAACAGGCTGAAAGGCTCCACTGGAGCCTCAGAACGTAGACAAACTCCTAAAAATCCTAAAAAATAGAAAAAGTTTGCGAAAGATAACAAATCATTAAACTCTTAGAAATGTTGATATTTCGGTGTTTCTAAGAGTTTTTAATTTTCAACATTAAGAAAAAAGATTGAAGAAAATTGTCCAAAATGGACTTTTTCTTCAATCTGAGGCTCCACTGGAGCCTTTCACTCATCAAATCAAGTCAACAATGTCTGATTTTGATTTTTGAAGAGTATTAATTAGGAAAAGGACAGGTTTGAGTGACAGTGTCAGTAACCAGTTACCAAAATTGCTTTAGAATTCTCAATTTTATTAACATAGACATGTCCTGTATTGAATTCAATTAGCTATATCAGATTTGTTTCGCAGGGAACCTAATCTAAAAAGCTTAGTTTATTAACTATTCTTAAGTATTCGTTGCTATCGCATAGATGATTTACTTCAAATTCATGTTTGACTTTTGTCAACCAAATTTTGTAGTTGCGCAGGTGCTCCGTCACATCTTTATTTGCCAACAGTAGGTCAACGATCCGTTCTTCAAAACAACTCAACGGATTTACCAATTTAGGAATAGTAACCTGATTGCTTGTAGTAATACTTCCTTCTCTAATTCGATACATGTAGTAAGTATGATTCAATAACAACACTTTATCTGTTTTTAAATAGAGTTTATGCGCAATATACTCGTCTTCATGAATTATTCCTACAGGATAACGAATGTCTGAAAAGATTGATGCTTTAAATAATTTTGCCCAAGATACAACTGTCATTGGTTCCTTATTAAGTTTTCTTAAGACGTCATCTTGGCTAAAAAATTTTACCCTTTCAGTAGTTTCCGTACTATGGAATAAAAATTCCATAGTATCTTGCATGAATCTGTAGTAACTAGTCATCACGATGTCTATATTATATTTTTTTATCTGTACATAGCAATCGAAAATAAAATTCTGGTTAATGGCATCATCACTATCTACAAAAGTGACATAGTCACCTGTCATCTGGTCAAGACCTGTATTTCTGGCTGCAGACAGACCTGCATTTTTCTGATGAATCACTCGTATACGCTCATCTTTCTGAGCATACTCTTCACAGATTTTCCCCGAACGGTCGGTCGAACCATCATTGATAAGGAGGATTTCTAGGTTTGGGTATGTCTGGTTTACAATACTGTCTAGACAATATTCTAGGTACAGCTCCACATTATAAACAGGAACAATGACGCTGATCAATTCCTGTTTTTCCACACGATAGAGAAAATTATTCATGTGTACATAGCTCAGTCGTGCGGTTTCGTAGCCATATTTTTCAAGGAAATTGTTGTAAACGGAGACTTGCTGTTTCACCAACCAATCCTTGGTAAATAGCTTCCCGAAGACATGTTCCAAGTAGTCCTTGTTGTGGTAAGAGCTAGACAATAAGGTCATGATATCATTTGCATGTAACTCTCCTGTGGTCAGACCTGATTCATGAAAATAGAACAAGTTATCATTTTCATTATAGGTATAAAAATGCGTCAAGACCAGGTCACTGCTATACTGTTCTGCCGACGCAACTAAGGTTTCGATGCAATTGGCTTCAAGCGTTTGGTTATCATCCAAATAAAAGATGTACTTCCCAGATGCCTCATGAAGTGCCTGCTCCATACCCTCTTCTGGTATCGTGGAATGGATACACTTTACCCTGTTCTGCTCTATTCCTATACCAGACTCTGTTTCATTCGTGTGGTGGACTACTATAATTTCCAGCTGTTGGTATGTCTGCTGTAATGCACTCTCTAAACCAGCTTTATTTTCCCTATTGTAGGTGGGAATAATCAGTGATACTTGAGGTTGTTTGATTTTTCTAAAAGTATATTCAATGCTATTAACATATGAAATGCTACTTATTTCATATGTTTGCTTATTTACATTATTAAAAAAATGTAGAGGAGAACTTTCTAAAAATTTAGCTCGGAATACCTTTCCTACCCAGCCTTTTAGGTAGGCTTGTCTTTCATTAGAATGTTCATAAAGATGAAGAATATCTTCCGTTGTCAGATTATTCTTATTAGAAAGTGGGTCATGAAAATAATAAAGATTATCCTCTTCATTAAAAAGTACACTATCTGTTAAAACAATATCAGAGTTATTCGCTATAGCGTGCTTAATCAATTTCTTCAGATAGGCAGTTGATAACAAATCATATCTTCCAATAAAGGTAATATAAGTGCCATTAGCGTTTGACATGATTTTTTCTAGGATATCTTGCTCCCTAGGTGTCTTTATAATCTTTATATTCGGTATACCAATAAATAATCTATCATCAATATACACTTCATTTAATGTTGCGTCATTTTTATAGTCTAAAACAATCAACTCTATGTTCGTATAAATTTGATTAGCAACCGTTTGTAAATTTGATTCAAAATAGGAATCCATGCCATGGTATTCAATGATCACTGAAACCTTTGTTTCTAGCGTTACTTCACTATACTTCCGATAATAGTACATGTATTTTTTATCCGAAGATAGATTAAACCAAGGTTTTATCGGACCTTTATAGTGCCGAATGATTGCTTCACTACTATCTAAATTATAGATTTCTGGCAACAACTTTATTGAATTGTAGCATATTTCATTTATAATACATTGCTCAGCATGTTTATATAAGTTACTCTTCTGACTTGTCGCAAGATCTATAAATTGTTTAGTAAAATTAATTTTTCTCAGATAATCCAGATTCATTAATAAAACACCTGTGTTTACATAATTTATAATATCACTGGCATAGTTGCGTACATATTCAGGATCGTTATTATAAATCCATTCATCCCAAACACCAGCTATTGCAAAATCATGAATATCTTCATTCCATAAATCAATAATATTACCTTGTATCAGCATGTCCGCATCCAAATATAATACTTTTGAAATATTTTTAGGTAATAAATCTGGAATACTTCCTCTATAATACGTGTGTTCAGTAATATAATCATTCGTTTTCAAGCCTTTATATACGGAATTATCAACGTATATATAATTTATGGCGAGTTGACCGTATATATTTTCAAGTTCTTTAAGAGTAAAACAGTCAGACACATCTATTTCACTATGTAATATATAAACATTTAATTTGTATGATCCGATATTGTCCAATAATGATAATATAACCACCGATACATACTTATCATATTCTGAATTAACGTTAAATACAACGTTTATGTCTTTATTCACGTCTCTAAATCCTTTGTATTTTTCCCAATTTGTAAAATTGTTTATTGTCTTTTAGTTTTAAAATAGCATTCCAAATAAAATTCTGCCGTATCAAATCTCCTTAATTTGACATACTCCCCATATAGTGGACAGTAAAGAAATATAGATTTTCACTAGAAGTTATAGTTTGAGCCTTCACTTCAGCGATACTTTCGAACCTGCGTTCATCGATCTTGTCGTGGACCGAGGAATCATAGCTTTGTGATGGTAATGACAAAGCTATGATTCCAGTCTCAACTATATAAAATGCACCCCAAAAGTTTGACTGAAAAAAATATCATTTTTGGTTGGTATTGTTATGTAATTGAGAAAAAACTGACTGATGGTTATGTTCTATCAATACCTCTTACTATTTAGGCAGGAGAACCTGATGAATAGCATCAGTCAGTAGCTTTTGAGCAAAGTAGCCTTTTGTAATCAGTTCTCGGAAATTCCAGAGGGAGTCGAGAAGAGACCGGTATTCTTCCTCAGTGATAGTGGAAACGATGGCATTGGCTTCTTCCAGACTATCGACAAGGAACCCCAGCTTGTATTCGGAAATATAGTGGGCATTGGAGAGGCTACGCGGTGCAATGACAGGTAGACCTGCTGCGATGTAGGTGCTTAATTTATAGGAAACGTTGAGATTGTAGTATTCTGCATCTTCTCCCTGTGACCAGACCAGACCAAATCCACCGTTTTTATTTAATTCTTCTAGTAAACTCAAGCTGTATTTCCACCCTTTATAGGAAACGTTGTTGGGTTTGGTTGGGTAATATTCTGGCGCAAAGAGATTGAGCGGTGTTGCAAACTGCCAGTCATCAACAAAATGGAAGCGTTGAGGATTTCCAGTGAAGTTGACAACACGGTGAAAGGCAGGTTTTTCAAGCCAAATATCCGTTTTATGATCCCACATATTTTGCAAAAGAGTATTGGTGACCCGAAGACCGTGCTGGTAGAGCAAATCCAACATTTTTTGTGAGGGAGCGATAATCAAGTCAGCCATATTATACATCTCAATGGTCTTTTCCATCAGGTAGAAGTTGGAGCTGAACATGAGTGGTGGAATATCGTGGATAAAGATGACAATTTTTATGCCAGAATAAATTCTCAGACGTTTGAGGTATTCATGGTCAAAGTGGGTACCGTTCCAGCTAGGTGCTTGGAAGATGATAACATCGCCATTTCCTACAGCAGCGTTCATGCCATCAAATCGAATAGCCAGATTTTCAACGCTTTCACCATCTGCATTGAAGCTGTAAATTCCGATTTCCTTGATATCTAATTTTTTTGCAATATCTGCGACCATGTTTTGAGCCATGAGGGCAACACTCAGAGGTGATTGACCATAGAGGTTGGTGATATGAACTTTCATGATTATTTCCTTTACTTGGCTTGTTGAAGTAGTAGCTGATTGATAAACGACTACGATGTGAGTAAATGATTTAATTGCAGAGAAAGATGATTGATTTCACTTGCAAGTTTATAGTTATTTTGAATAGTCTGGTCATAAAAACCATCATCCATTAGAAAAGCTTGAATACTATAAATCATGTTATCAATATCATCAATGGCAAAGATATTTTCTTTATCAGTATACATCTTGTTTTTTATTGTCGAATCAAATCCTAGGATATAGCTATTATTGTAAAATGCTTTTTTTATTGCATGATAAACTTCATTGTGATAATTGACATCAAGGTAGATCGAACATGTTGAAATAATATGATCAATTGTCAATTCGCTAGCATTCTGATAAAGTGTAACATTATCGTATGCATCTAAATTTGTTAATAACTCACCCATAACTGTGGGGGCTGCTATATGGAAGTGGAAATTTGTTAATGTAGAAATAAAATGTTCTAGTTGTTCTGTATATTGAGAATTAGTAATGATGGCGACATGATTATTTCGCTCAGGTTTTTTGAGCACTATTTTTTCAGAAAAATGGAATACATTGCTGTTATTGTTGTTCTCGCACATTTCTTTATAAAGTTGTACATTGTCATACAAGATAATTCCTGAAAAGCCCATATCGAAAATATGGTCTATATATTGGGAATCCAACTTTTGCTCATAATCGATGTAGAAGAACTTCGTTTTACCTGACAATAATTCAATGTTTCTTTCATTATCCGTTAAAACGATATCTTTTGCATCTTCATCTATGTTGTTGTAGCAAAAGGTAAATACATCTCTTTCGGAATTAAAGGTTTTTATGCTGTTGTTTGTATGAAACAATATTTCTTTATTGAAGTTGTAGTTCTTTACTATCACCTCTCGCCCAAGATTATCATAGTAAGTAGCAGATACGGGTTCTTGATTGATATTATAATTCTCTCTAGCATAATGCTCACCAAAATAATTATAATAATCTCTAGCCAATACTTGTCCTTGGTTGGTAAGGTGCTCAATAGTTGAAACATATTTTAAATGATTTGGTTCAAAAAAAGTTACGTTAGCTTTCTTATTTCCCATATCAAAAATTTCACCATAGTGACCATTTAAGCTAATACTTTCAAAATTGGAAAGTTTAATATCTCCAAAGAAAAGTGGGCTTGTATCTTGGATAAATGTGAAATTTTTTAAAATAAATTTATAAGGGGTCATAAATTTACAGTCTTGAATATCAAAAGAATGATGTAGAATGTTTAATTCAGGATAGCTAGCAGTAAATTTTTCTGCTAGCTGCTGATTATCAAATAATCCTATCATGTTCCAACCTCCAATAGTTCTTTCCACTTATTCAATATGTTTGATTTTAAAAATCGATTAGCCACTTCATAGGAGCCTTCTTTTAGTGCGGAGAATTCTGGATTGGTCAGTAAATGAATAATGCTGTTTGACAAGTTCTTAATATTCTCTTCGTCACTATCTGAAAAAGGGACCAGAACACCATTTTTATCATCATTGATAAATTCTCTCGATCCATAAGGGACATCGAAGCCAATAATTGGTAAACCGAAAGAAACAGCTTCTAAAAATACTAAGCCAAAAGATTCTCCAACAGAAGCATTTACAAGTATGTCATATTCCTTATAAATCTCTTTATTGCTTGTATAGCCCTTAAATTGAATATAGTCTTCAGCTTGATGAGAATGGATGATTTCTGATAGGTAGTTATAATAGGCAGCGTAGTCAGGCACACCATAGATGTCTAAAGAAATATCTGCTACAGTTTTCCGTGCCTCAATAACTGCTTTTATTAACCAATCAATCCTTTTTCGTTGGGTTATTCTGGAAATAGACACTATTTGTTTTCCGTTTTCTCTCTGATTGGAGAATACTTTTTCTATATATCCAACTGGAATGACTTTTATAGCTATATCTGTTCGATGATGGTGGAGTTTGATATAGTGATGTAATTTTTCTGCCTGCTCGATAGTAGAAACAACAAAAGTGTCAATTCTATCTAAATTATTGAAATAATTGTAGTATTCATGGCTCAATCCCACTCCGTAATCAGCATCAACTAATCTCTCAAAATAATGTTCGGAATGGAGTACAGCAATTATTTTTGCGCCATTAGTAGATTTTAACAATGGTTGGCCGTATGAAGAATGTACGATACGGTCCAAGATGATAATATCCTTACTAGAAAGGCTTAAATTTTCAATGAACTCATTTACCAACTCTGCTTTGCTTAGTATCTTACCAGAAGGGAAAATATGGTATTCACCTTCTAAACGGTAAATTGTATCAAAAGCAACACTACCATCAAGGTTATAAAAGGTTCTTTTGTAGATTTCTGCGAAGAGGCCGTGTTCTTTTTGAATTGGACTATAATAATCTGTATAGAGTAGAGTATTAGAAAAGTGTTCGATTTTTAGGAGATAATTATGGTTGAACCACGAAATTTGAGTGACCTTATCCTTATAAAGATGACTAGTTTCAACAATAACTTTATACCCTTCTTTATAGAAGATTAGGTTATTGTTTTCTTTTGTCACACTATAATCGACGAGCTTTTCTTTCAAAATGACTTCCATATCAGTCAGATTTATAGTTGGGAGGGTATTGGTATTGTCAGTAAAAGAGCTATATACAGAAACTTGTCTTTCTTCAGGAATACCAATGCTGCTATAGAATTCAAGTTCGCGTCGAGTTGGCATCTCAGAAAATATATACTGATAGTCTATGCCTAATTCTGTAAGTAATTGTGCTCTTTTTCCTTGGGCATGGTCGACACCTGTAAAATTAAACCCAACCAAAAGATTAAAAATATACACTGTCATAAGATTATTTCCTTAAATCAATTTTTGGTATTGTTACAAATACTGAGTATGTTTAGTTATGTGAAGTAGACGACTTTTTGTATCATTCCATATCAAAATTTTGAAATATTCTATACAAATGAATAGTAAGGTTGATGATAGTTTCCCATCTACCTTATTATCAACAATCATGTGAGAAAAGACTAATACTAAGGCTGTACAGGTGTTTGATTATTTTGTGTGTGATGTATGTAGTGTAAAAAGTCAATAGATCCTGGAAGTACTTATTTCCAATTAGAATAAGTGCCTAATCTTTTTTGTATAAATTCATATACAGCACTGTTTTGTCTATGGTTATTTTCTAGATAGGCTTTGTAGTTGTTTAGGTAAAACAGATAGTGCTCTCTCAGATGTGTCATATCTTTGTTAAGTAAGCAGAAATCTATTATTTTCTCTTCCAAGCCTCTGATATTATCCATTATTCGTTTATCAGATAACTGAGTATTGGTTATGCTGTTTTCCCGTACCCTATACACATATAGGTAGTCGTTGACAAAAACAATTTTATTGCTTTTAAAAAATAGTTTGTGCGTTGTGTATTGGTCTTCATGTAAAACTCCAAGAGGGTATCTAATTTTTTTACATGGATTACTATCATTGAATAGGCTTGTTCTGTATAGTTTTGCCCAAGCAGTTACAAAAATACTTAAAAAATACTTATGATGTCTTTCTAGACATTGGTCCCCAGTTAAAAACTCTATTTTGTTGCCATTGTTGAGATGATTATGAAATAAAAATTGTGACGTATTCTCTTCAAATTCTATAAATTTACCAATTGAAATATCGGTCTTGCAAGTACAAGCGTATGTATAGAGGGTGTGAATACAATTGTTTTCAAGATAATCATCACTATCAACAAAGGTTACAAACTGACCAGTCATTAGGTCGAGACCTTTATTGCGAGCATCAGACAGTCCTCCATTTTCTTGATGAATGACCTTTATTCGACCATCTTTTGCTGCATAGTCATCACAAATCTTGCCTGAGCCATCTGTTGAACCATCGTTAACGAGGATGATTTCAAGGTTTTTATAGGTTTGATGGATAATACTATCTAGACACTGTGATAAATACTTTTCAACATTGTAGACGGGCACTATAACGCTTACCAGTTCTTCTTTGATTTTCTTATAGACATAAAGATTTTCCTTCACATATGAAATCTTATCGGTATTGTAAGTTTCTGGTGTGAAATCTTGAGTTAGATTGATATGATTTTCCTTTACATAGCTTGTTTTGAATAGCTTAGCATAGTTGTTCGTTAAATAGTTTTGATGTCTAGGAGAATCTTGGAATTTCGTTTTGACCGTTTCTGCTCTTAGGATTTCTTCATCAAATAGCTTGTTGTAGAAATAGTAGTTACCATCATTTTCATCAAAAATACAATTTTCCATTAACACAATCTCTGATTGGTATTTTTCAGCACTGTCTATGGCTTTTTCTAATAATCTATCATCCAGGTCATCGATATGATTGAGGCTGAGCAGGTATTGCCCCTCGACTAGCTTGAGTAGGTCTTGTTCTAGCTTAGTTTCGGAGTCTATCTTTAGGATGACTATATTTTCCGCATCAAGTAAGGATTTGGAGCGAATATCCTCCATTTGAATAGTCATCTCAGGGTCGTAATTTAGTAAGATAAGTTGGATATTCTTGTAACTCTGCTTACAAATTTTTTCGATAGTTGTCAGACTTGTTTCATTGTAAACTGGTAGTAGCAGGCTTACTTTTGTTTGTTGAATCTGTTTCATATGGGTTACGAATTCGCTTTTCCAGAGTTCTAGGTATTTAGATATTTTCTTATTTTGATAATTTTTAGGGATCCAAGGCTTAGCAATCTGTGAATTGTAATGAATTACCTTTATCTCATCAAGACTTAACAAGTCTTTTTCCATTGCTTCAACTGTGTAGTTATAAGCTAGGGGAAGATCTGCTATTTTTCCTTTCAAAGCAACATTGATGACGTCTTGGTCTTGAAATAGAATGATGTCTTTTAGTCGCTCTGTTTCCGTAAATAAATGATGAGTAATCTTATCTTGGCGCATTTTTTGCAAGTTGCAGACCAAGACCCCTGCATTGATAAAGAGTTCATCTAAATCAAATCCCAATTTTAATTTATGGTCAGGAAAACGGTTGATTATGTCAATTTCGTTGACACCTGCCAAATAGTGCTGACTGAGGTCAATATCCCACAGTTCTTTAACATCACATCGAATCAAGAGGTCGCTATCCAAGTAGATGACTTTATCACAATCTACGAGAATTTCTGGCAATAAATAACGGTAATAAGTTTCGATGGTAATGCCATCTAGTGTTAGCGGTAAATTGGAAAATAAATCTCTATCAATCGTGACAAAATGAATGTTTACAGATTCAGTCTCCAATGTTCTTAGCCTATCTTTTGACTTGTCGGATAAATCAGTATGGAGTACAAATATATCCAGATTAGTTGTGTATTTCTTTATCATGGAAATAGTAAAAAATACATAGTGACAATGCTTGTCGTTAATACAAAAGGAAATATTTATTTTACTCATTTTCATCTAATCCTTTCCAAATCTGCTTTAAGTTTTGAAAATAGGTAGCAGATAAACTTTTATCGGCTAGGTCCATATAGGGACGGGAGATAAAGGTACTTCCATACCAAGGAGCTTTACAAATCTGGCGGTAGTAGTCTTGGTAGTGCTGTAAGTGCCCTTCCCAAAAATGATTACAGGCGTCTGTATAGCGTTCTCTGTTTTCGAAAACATCTGATAAACAGACCATGAAGTGCTGGTTGCTTTCAAGTCCCAGTATCTCTTTTAATTCGCTGGCTAGCTGAGGGTCATAGTCTTGGTAAGGAATGCTGTGACCTGCAATAATGTCCATCTCTCCATCGCCAAATCGTGCGACAGAGCAGGAGTGTTCCAAAATATAATCTAGGCTTTGAGAAATAGGTTTTACTCGGATAGGGATAGTTGGTGTATTCATAGGAAATTGCTTGTTTCTTTCTGATTAGGAGGTTCTTATTCACTAAATAGTTCCAATTTGTTCAAAACACGTAGGTATTCTAAGCTGTCGCTACACTGATTGACTTCCATTTCATATTTGGTGTTTTGGAGTACGTCACGGAGTTTTTGACATTATAGACAGGGACAATAATACTGATTAATGGGGTATTCAAAATTTTCTCCTTATTGTATAGGTATCTAGACTATTTTATCATATTGGTACTGTTTGTGCACCTTTTTACAAATATTTCTACTGGTAATAATCTATAGATATATTAGCAAAAAGTGAGGGTGAGTATTGCTGTTTTACTTCATATGAAAATTGTGCTAAAATCGAGTAATATAGAAACCTTTTGAAGGACAAAATAATGAAGAGATTTTTTTTAAGACACCCAATCACCAATCGGGTCGCAGTGACTTTTTTGATTATTCTAATACTGCTAGCTGGACGTTATATCCCGGTTCCGTTAGTTGAACTAGAACCCCACCTATCTGATATAAACCTAAGTAGTCTTCCTTGGTATCAAATTCCGTCCAGTAGCTTGACCGTGTTTTCAATCTTTGCACTGGGGCTAGGTCCGTGGATGTATGCGACGATATTGATTTCTTTATTTTCCATTGGAAGTAAGCAGGTTGCAGTTTCGCCACGAGTCGGCGAATTGAGAAAGAATAGCTTAATGTTTGTGTTGGCTCTGATACAGGGATTGGGCGTAGCGATTACCTTAAACTATGGAGAATCTGTTAAGGCCTCCATTATAGATGACATTTTTTTGGTGAGCCTAGTCATGATTGCGGGGGCCTATGTTGTTAGTTGGTTCGCGAATATGAATACCGCATATGGACTAGGAGGAACCTCCCTGATCATCCTGATTAACATTATTGTTAGTCAATTTACGACATTTCCGTTGTTTTTTAAATTGTTTCAAAGTGGTCTAGCCTTAGTTGGCTTTTTGTTATTAGGGTGGATTGTTTTCTCTCTTTACTTGAGTGTTGTCTTGGATCAAGCAGAATATCGAATTCCGATCCAACGAATCGCTATCAAAAGCGATTTGATGAAAGAAGCCTATATGCCAATCAAGCTAAATATTGCAGGGGGTATGCCATTTATGTATGCCTATACTTTGTTGGGCTTTCCTCAATATATCTTTCTACTCTTGTCCTTCTTGTTTCCTAAATACGGTCCCTTCTTTCAAGTGCTGGGAAGTTATTTTGTGCTGACAAGGTGGGAAGGAATTGTATTTTTCCTTGCCATATTGACGCTTTTGACAGTTGCATTTTCCTTTACAACAATAAACCCAACTGACAAATCAAAGGAGATGCGGAAGTCAGGTGACTATATTCCTTTTGTAAGACCAGGACAACCGACCAAGGATTACCTAACAGCCATTGTTCTCAGAATTGCTACGATTAATGCGATTTTCCTAATGTGTATGGCTGGCATTCCGATGTTGGCTAGTCTTGGGAATCCAGATATTCAGCCGATTGCAGGTCTTCCAGGGATTATCATGATGGTGGTTGGTATTGTACTGACAACCATCAAAGAAGTGAGAGTAGCGAGATTGAAGAAGCGATATAGTTCGTTATTCACAATTGAGTAGGAGAAAGTATGAAGCATTATTTTATTCCGTCATGGTACCCAGAACATCGGACTTGGTATGATAATACTAATAACTGGTATAACATGTGGGCAACGGCACGTTTTGATGATACGATCAATCAACTCAGGATGTTTGAAACTGCAGGTGAGGAGAATCAATTATTGGTTCTTAATTATATGCCGAATTTACGTTACTACAAACACCGTTATGATCTATTTGAAGTTGATACCTGGTCTGTATTTGATCAGTTGCAAGGAATAGGAGATTTCCAAGGTTCGGTGATTGATTATCTGGATTTCGATTGGCCAAAGGGAATCGAATTTGTAAACAGCCCTTTCTTGGTCATGGCGTTCTTAAACGGAGAACGGTATGCCCAAATCGAATTTGGCGAATCTGGTCAGGTTATCTGGTTCGATTTCTTTCAGCAAGGTTCCCTAATCAAGAAACTAGTATTTGATGACCGTGGATTTATTTCTAGTATCGTATATTATGAAAACGGTCAGTCTTTACATCAAGACTATCTGGGATTAGATGGGCAGTGGAGGGTGCGAGAATATTTTGATAACGGTCGTGTAGAAGTAAATCAACATCTGGCTAAATCGATTTCTGAACAGCAAATATATGAAAATATGGAAGAGCTAGTTCAGGAAAGATTGAGTTATTACTTAAAAAGCGACATTGAGCCTGCCACCATCTTTTTAACAGCGTCTCCCAAACATCATGACTTGGTGATGCAGTCTAAGGGGAAACAAAAAGTTGTCTTGTCGTTCTTTAGAGAACGCTACCCTCTGGATACTATTGCCCAAAATATCTCAATGTTAGCGACGGCAAATCTGGTGATTACGGATAGCAAAAAAACAGCTGATTTACTATCATCCTATGATCTCGTTCCAGTTCAACACCAGTCCTTATTTGATACTCGATTGGCACTAGGTAAGAGCCAGAGATTGCAGGAACTCTATATTTATTTCTTAATAGATGGTCTTTCGGTTGAAAGTCTGACAAGCTATCTAGAATTTATTTTTAATGCGATGGAACAGAACGAAGATATCTATTTGTCGCTCGTTTCTTATCAGACGAATCACCAACAAGTTGATGCATTAAAACAGACGATTGATGAACTATTGGATGCCCGTCCAGAACCATATCTATTCTTGGAAAAAGAAAATACACGGATGTTTGAATTTGGTGATAAGGAGACACACGATAGTCGTGTCAGTTTGTCTTTTTACCACAGTGAAAACGAGATTATTCAGTCATTAGAAAGTATTCGCTTAATTATTGATTTAGCAGATGAACCTGATTTGTATACCCAAATAGCAGGTATTAGTTCAGGGATTCCTCAGATCAACCGAATAGAATCTGAATTTGTTGAGCATTTGAAAAATGGCTTTATTTTATCAAAAGAAAGTGACTTAGAAGAAGCGATAGACTATTATTTATCTGGACTAGCCAATTGGAATAAGTCTCTCATTCACTCTGTTCAGAAAATTTCAGAATACACAAGTGGCGTCCTCGTAGAAAAAGTGAAAGAAAAAATAAATTAATGGCAAAAAAAATACCTATTTTACAGATTGGTGGACAGAATTGGCAGACTGAACAAAGTCTGTCAGACAAGTTGGAATGGCACTATTATTCTTTTGAACGTATAGAGGAATTGCTATCAGAACTTGACCAGATTCAGTCTGAACAAATCCAGTTAAAAACATTACGGCAGGAAAAAGAAGAAGTCCTGACGACCTTGTTTGATGAAGAGCTAGATGAACAAGCAAAAGTAGAACTAGAGGAATTCTTGAGAACGAGTAAATCCTTTAAGGAACTGGAAAAAGAAATCAAACGTCTGCAGAAAAAAATCGATACTAGTTTAAAATTTTCTGCCCTAGTTCTATCAGACGATACCTATCCAGAAAGTATCATGCCGATTTTGGACTTGTTTAAGGTGTATGAAATATTCTATCCTCAAGGTTCGCATGCAACAGGCTGGTTACAAGAAGAGCTAAGAAAACGGATGGCTCAATCCTATGATGCGACTAAGAAGTCAGAATTTGCCCATACCTTATCCCAAGGTCTATTTGTGGGTCAGTATGGAGCAAAAGTCCATATAGATGACTTAGAGGTCTCTCCAAATTTTGCAGGGACTATAGAAATGAAAGGGCGGAAAAAGTTGATTTTGGAAGGTGAGTTTGAGTCCGACTATCGACAGATAGCCTTCTTTCGTTTTAATGTTCAATATAATGCCAATCAATTCTTAAACTTGTTTTTAGAACATGAAACATCATCCGAATGTTCCCTTCAGATGTCAGTCCGATTGATTCCTGATGGAGCTACAGATCACATTGTGAAGGAATGGAAAATTGAAGGGGAGGAACTAAGAAATCAAGTTGTGATTGATGCTGAAATAAGTGGCTACTTGTTTATCTCCATTTTGGCAAAAGGGAGTGGACGAGTAGAGATAGGAGACCTTCATTACCGCTTTTCTAGAAATGGGCTTGGGGAGTTTATCTTAGGAGGTGAGCGTATTGTAGATGAGAATCTACAAGAAGTTTTCACTTATTTCGAACCTGCTGACTTTAAACCGCCTCTTTGCGTCTACTTCTCGGGTTTCCGTACTGCGGAAGGTTTTGAGGGGTTCTGGATGATGAAAAGTATGAAAACTCCTTTTATGCTCATCTGTGATCCGAGATTAGATGGTGGAGCTTTCTATTTAGGAAGTAAGGAGTTAGAAGATAAAATCCAACAGAAAATACAAGATAAATTGGACTTTTTAGGATTTGATTCCAGTCAACTAATTCTTTCAGGAATGTCTATGGGAACTTTCGGGGCTTCCTACTATGGTGCCAAACTGAAGCCACATGGCATTGTTGTTAGCAAACCCCTTCTAAGTCTAGGCGATATGGCTCTTGCAGAACACTTAAATAGACCAGGTGGCTTCCCGACCTCCCTTGATTTGTTACATTCGAACTATCATTCAATGGATACTGAAGCTGCTGAGAAATTAAATAATCGCTTTTGGGATTTGATGGAGCCAAACGTTTATGAATCGACCAAATTTGCAGTCGCCTATATGAAAGAAGATGATTACGATTCAACAGCCTTTGAAAAATTAGTTCGTACGAGTAGAGAGACCGGGGCACGGATTCTAGGAAGAGGCTATTCAGGTCGTCACTTGGATGGAAGCGATGTGACATCGAGCTGGTTCATAAAACAGTACCGCGATATGCTCAAAAAAGATTTTAATAGGGAGTAAAAAGTGTGCGAGTAGTAATAAAATGGAAGCATTTTGCTCAAGAAATGTATTCCCATGGTAGCAAAGTGGATTTTCAGAAACAGATTATTTCCTTTGACAACCCCTTGATGCCACCAAGTTTCGAAATCAAGCGATGGTATTCTAGAACGAATTTTCAGGCTAAACGCCAAACCCCAACACTGCCCATTCTGAACAGAGGGGAGAAGTATCGGCTGATTGTAAATGCTGAATCTTATCCGGAAAACAGTTTTTATATTCGTGTCGTATTTTTTAATCGTTTTGGGAAGCAAGTAGGCTTTAAAATCTTGAAAACCAAGGATGCAACGTTTACCTATCCCAAAGATGCTTATTCGTATGATATTGCCTTATTGAATGCGGGATGTGAGAAGTTGGAGTTTCAATCCATGGTGTTAAAATCGATAGATGATACGGCAGACTTGTTCACTCTATCAGCTGAAAAACAAAATCCTAGTTCTGAAGCTAAAGTGAATCTTGTTTTCGTTGAAGAATCAGACGATTTAATCTATGAGAAGTCCATGTTTTCCGAAGTAATAAACAGATTGGGCGATGTTGTTTTTATCGCGGACACAGGTGGAGAATTATCCATGCTGAATCAAGAAACAGAAAAGTTTATTCTTGATTTGATTCATAACCAAGGTGAGGATGGGGTAAACTTCTTTTCTTATGGACCAAAAGGGAATTTTGCGACGCGCTACTATTGTGAAAAACTGAAGCAAGGTCAAGTGTTTTCAGGTCAAGAGTTTTACGATGCCTCTACTTATCATACTCTCCTGAGCCATCAGGGAATGAGCGTAAACCATGTTGAGGAACTGATAAAAATGGATACGAGAGAACATTTGAATCAACTTCCAAACCGTGATTTAGCAATCGTTTCTTCCTTGGTTCATCCCCTGCGTCTGCTTGTCCAACAATTTTTAGAGAAGGATGGTCGTAAAAAATGAAGAGACTGAAACAGTTTTTCTCCATGGATTATTATCGCTTAAAACGATTGGATAAAATCTTCACTGAGATTGATAGCTTGAAAGAGAAGATGGCTCGTTTGACAGATGATGAGATGCGAGAAAAAACACAGGAATTTAAGGACAGACTGGCAGCTGGTTCCACGCTCGACGATCTTCTAGTAGAGGCCTATGCATTGGTCAGGGAAGCAGATAAGCGCGTGTTGGGAATGTTTCCGTACAAGGTCCAAGTGATGGGAGCGATTGTTCTCCACGAAGGAAATATTGCTGAGATGAAGACCGGTGAAGGAAAAACATTGACAGCTACGATGCCTCTTTACCTCAATGCCCTCGAAGGAAAAGGTGCGATGCTAATAACCACCAGCGGATATTTAGCACAGCGAGATGCTGAAGAAATGGGTGAAGTCTACAAATTTTTAGGACTAACAGTTTCTTGTGGAGTTGGAGAAGTAGACGGAAAAGATAAAGCAATTTCTCTGGATAAAAAAGCTATCTATCACGCAGACATTACCTATACAACCAACAATGCTCTTGGTTTTGATTATCTTTTTGAAAATTTAGCAACAAGCAAGGGTGGAAAATATTTACGTCCCTTTCATTATGCTATCATTGATGAAGCGGATGCTGTCTTATTAGATACTGCGCAAACCCCACTGATTGTCTCAGGCTCTCCCCGTGTACAGTCAAACCTCTATGCCATTGCAGACCAGTTCATTGTCAGTCTAAAAGAGGGAGAAGGATACTACTACAACCGAGAAAATGGTGAAGTGTGGCTGACACAAGCAGGCATTGATGAAGCCGAGCGTTATTTTAATGCTCAGGAATTTTTTGACATCGACCATGCAGAATTAGTGCGCCATGTTGTTTTAGCCTTACAAGCCCATAAATGTTTCACATTAGGGAAAAACTATGTCGTTCAAGACAACAAGGTTCAATTATTGGATAAGACAGACGGTCGTGTTCTGTCAGGGACCCGACTCCAAGGTGGCGTCCATCAGGCTATCGAACAGAAAGAGGGTGTTAAGATAACTCCGGAAATGCGTTCGATTGCTTCAGTCACCTATCAAAATTTATTCTTAATGTTCAATAAACTTTCTGGTATGACAGGGACTGGTAAAACAGCTGAGTCAGAATTTATAGAGACCTATAATATGGAAGTTGTTCAAATTCCAACCAACAAACCAGTTATCCGTAAGGATTATCCTGATAAGATTTACACGACCATGCCGGAAAAAATTCAAGCTTCTTTGGACCTGGTGAAAAAAATCCATGCAACAGGACAACCCATTCTTCTGGTGACTGGTTCGGTCAATATGTCTGAACTCTACTCAGAGCTTCTCTTGTTAGAAGGGATTCCCCACAGCCTTCTCAATGCCTATAATGCCGCTAAAGAAGCACAAATAATTGCTGAGGCAGGACAGTTTGGAACGGTTACTATTGCGACCAATATGGCTGGTAGAGGAACAGACATCAAACTCGGTCCAGGTGTAAAAGAATTGGGTGGTCTAGCTGTTATCGGAACGGAACGGATGAAGAGTCAACGGATGGACTTACAAATGCGAGGACGTTCAGGGCGACAGGGAGATCCAGGATTTAGCCAATTTTTTGCCTGCCTAGAGGATGACCTCCTGATTGAAAATGGTGGAAGGTGGATTCAGACTTATTTTGAAAACAATAAAGATAAGATTGACCCAACGAAGCCTGAGGAATTGACCGGTAGACGATTTAAAAAAGCCTTGCGACATGCACAAGAAGCGAGTGATGGCTCTGGTCGCTCGTCTCGAAGTCTGACCTTACAGTTTGATGAAAGTGTCAAATTGCAACGCGATTACATCTATAAAGAAAGAAATGCCATTATCGAAGGAACAAGCAAAGCGCTCGATATTCTACAATTTGCAAAAGAAGATATCGCGCACTATCTTGAAAAACATCCTGTCTTGGATGCCCATGATTTGGAGCGCTATATCTTGGACCACATCACCTATGATTTTCACAGTTTTCCAGAACACTTAGAATTACAAAATCATAGCCAAGTTCAAGCCTTTTTGCTGAATATTATAAAACAAGAAGTTGACCGTAAGAAAGAATTTTTATCAAAAGACTACTCACAATTCGAACGAATCGCTGTTTTGAAAGCTATTGATGAATGTTGGGTAGAAGAAGTGGATTATCTACAACAACTCCGCGTCATTGCTGGAGCGAGACAAGCAGCGCAACGCAACCCAGTATTTGAATACCACCAAGAAGCCTATAAAGGCTATCAAAAAATGAAAGCAGAAATAAGGCGAAATATCTTACAGAATATCCTTTTAAGCGATGTGTCTTATACAGATAAGGGAAAGATGCAAGTGTATTTTGCTTAGGAAGAAGAGGAAAACATGACCATCTACAATATCAATCTTGGGATAGGTTGGGCCAGTAGTGGTGTTGAGTACGCTCAAGCCTATCGTGCTCAATTATTACGCCGAAAAGGAATCGAAACCAAGTTTATCTTTACAGATTTTTTCGGACAAGATAATATATCAGACATGACACGAAATATCGGTTTTAAAGATGAAGAAATCATCTGGCTCTATACTTTCTTTACAGATCAAAAGGTGGCACCAACAAGCTACACCCTTGACCAATTGAGACAAGATGTTGCAGGAACGATAACGCGAGAAGAACGTGATGGAAAGATTGTTCGCTTCTTCTATGAAGAGCAGAATTTCTTTTTGACAGCCTATCTTTGTCAGGAAGACAAAGATATTGTTCATCGTGTTGAATATGTTTCGAGTGGGAATCTGATTCGCAAGGATTTCTTTACCTACATGAGAAGTTTTAGTGAGTACTATACCCCACGCGATAATAAGGCCCACCTTTACCTCAGACGCTACTTTAATGAAGATGGCTCTGTTGCATATGAAGAAGTAATTGACGGGGATAAAAGTATTTACCGTATGCCAGATGCCGTCATATCTTCCAAGGAAGAGTGGATTGCTTACTTCATGAAAAAATTACATTTGACTAGCCAAGATATCGTCATCTTGGACCGAGCTACAGGAACTGGACAAGCAGTCTTTGCCAATAAAGGTCCTGCTCGTTTAGGTGTCGTCATCCACGCGGAACATTACAGTCTCAATCAAGTTACCGACCAGACGATTCTCTGGAATAACTATTATGACTACCAATTTGTTCATGCTGATTGTGTTGACTTCTTTATCACCTCGACCAAACGACAAAAAGAGGTCCTAGAGGAGCAGTTTAAAAAATATGTTGGCAAGGTTCCTCGAATCGTGGACATACCAGTTGGAAGTATTGATTATGTCAGACGTGCAGAAAAGAGAAGACCTTACTCCATTATCACCGCTTCACGTCTAGCAACAGAAAAACATGTGGACTGGCTGACCAAGGCTGTGGTTGCTGCCAAAAAAGACCTGCCAGAACTCACTTTTGATATCTATGGTAGCGGGGGTGAGCATGCTAAAATTGAGGCTATTATCAAGGAACATCAGGCAGAAGACTATATTCACCTGAAAGGGCATCACGATTTGACTGAGGTTTATCAAGATTACGAACTCTACCTGACTGCTTCAAAAAGTGAGGGCTTTGGCTTGACTTTGTTGGAAGCTATCGGTGCAGGCTTGCCGCTTATCGGCTTTGATGCTCCATACGGCAATCAGACCTTTATTCAAGAAGGTAAGAACGGTTATCTTTTGCCTTTCCCTACAGTAGAGGATGAGCAGGAGATTGTCGCACACTATCGTCAAGCGATTCGTGTCTTCTTTAGTCGTGAAGATCGTCATGAAATGCAGGAAGCTTCTTACCAAGTGGCATCTGCATTCTTAACCCATGAAATCGAGAAAAAATGGGTAGAATTAGTAGAGGAGATGGTAGGAAGATGATCCATTTATTTGATACGTATCAACAGTCGAGTTGGGATTTGCATTATTCCTTACTTTGTTCAGGCTATTATAATCCGACGATTGTGTTACATGATGATGGTTTTTTGCCTCATGATGTGACATCGCCTTATCGTTTTTTTACAGATTATGATGCGGTAAAAGGTCAGGCTTTGTATTTCAATCAGGTAAAAACACCAGCTTTCTGGGAAATCCGTGGAGACGGTAGTCAGGCGGCAATCTATGATTATGCGACCAAGCGTGCGCAGATTCATTACGCTCAGCCAAGCCATAAGCGACTTGTCAAGGCTGTGGATTGGTATGATGAAACAGGGAAAATCGTCGTGACCGATCGCTACAATGACAAGGGAATGCGATTTGCACAAACCAGTTATGATAGACAAGGACAGGCTATGCAGACCAGTTACTATAAGGCGGATGGTCAGGAAGTCTTAGTTGAAAATCACGGTACGGGTGATTGGATTTTGAACTATCAGAACCAAGTCCATTTCTTCAAAAACAAACATGCTTTTTATACGTATTACCTGAAGACAGCTGGATTCAATCTAGACCGAATCTTTTATAACCATTTAGGTCAGCCCTTCTTGACAGCTTTTTATTTGGATGAAGATGGTGAAGACATTCTCTTTTGGCAAGAACCGATTCGCGATAGTATTCCAGGAAATATGCTCCTTTTGCTCAATAAGCAGAGCAGAAGACCGACCAAGGTTGTGGTACAAGATAAGGAAGCCTATGACAATCTGATGGCACTGGCAAGTCCAGAACAACAGAAAAATATTGCCTATCTTGGCTTCTTGTATCCGTTTAAAGAACAAACTGAGTTTAAACCAGAAGCTCTTATCCTGACCAATTCTGATCAAATCGAACAGTTAGAACATCTGGTCACGAGTCTACCGCAACTGCATTTTCATATCGGAGCGATTACAGAGATGTCTAGTCACTTGATGGCTGTTGGCAATCATGAAAATGTGACCCTCTATCCAAATATCGCCATGGATTTGGTGCATCAATTGTATCAGCAGACTAGTCTTTACTTGGATATCAATCATGGTAGCGAAATTTTATCAGCAGTTCGGACAGCTTTTGAGCACCGTTTGCTTATTTTAGGTTTCGCAGAAACCCTTCATGCGTCAACCTACGTTGCGCGTGAAAATCGCTATGCTTCTTCGCAAGTTGAGGTCATGATTGCCAAGATCAAATCCTTGTTGGCAGGACAGAGTGATGAACAAAGTCGCCTTCTATCCTGTCAGGAAAAAGAAGCCAACTTGACCACAGTTGCTGACTATCAGCGCGTGATAAACTAGGAGGGACTATGAAACACGAGCATCCATTGAAAGAAAGCATCGAACAGCGACTCGAAGAAGAACGCTATGTTATTCCGAAAAAAAGGAAGGAAAAGAAAAGGTTTAATTTTCAGCTAATTGTCACCATTTCGATTCTCATCAGTCTCGGCTTGATTGTCTTGCAAATTATTCAATTCTTTTTTAAATAGGAGGTAGTGGGAAAGATATCCATGACGGCTCCGCCCTCACCCACAGAATAAAAATAAGGATGAAAAGTCTCTTTTTGTGCAGGCTGAATACAAAAATCCCTAGTATTACATCGAAAAAATACTTGGGAGTAGACAGAATATATGTACTGCCGAATGTTAACTTAATGACATTGGCAATTGCGACTCTTTTTAGTTTATTATGATTACCCAACGAATTTATACTCAATGAAAATCAAACAACGAGGCTGGGCAAAAATTAGCCAATAACTAAAAAACACAGATAGATTGAGCTGTTTCTGATGAAATCCAGCCGAACTATTTGTGTTTTTCCAATCAATAGTTGGTAGAAACCGTCTTTAGTCGTCGCGTGACAAGTTTATCTTGATAAGCTCTATAGAGGGATTCAACAGTTACAAATTCTCCATTCGCAGCGGAAGTTAACTGTTCACTCAAAAAAGATTGTTCTTCTTCGACTGTCATA
>NZ_WCJE01000036.1 GCF_016743335.1 Streptococcus suis
CCACAATTATTTGGACATCGAGGATAAGGTGCTTGTATAAAGGTAGATACTAAGTTTAAAGCAGTTATTTCCGGGGACAAAAGGAGAGAAGAAATTTTTCATGCGTATGACGTGGTTGTGAAAATAAAAAGATTGACGAATCAAGTTGGTTCTGATATATTAGAATGAGAAGAAATATCATTGTATGAAAAATAGGGTAGATTAGATGAAAAGTATATTAATTATTGAAGATGAGAAAGATTTATCCAGAATATTAAAGATGGAGCTGGAGTTTGAAGGTTACCGTGTGACTGTGAAAGAAAATGGTCGCGCTGGTCTTATGGAGGCTTTGGAAAATACTTATGACATTATTTTGTTAGATTTAATGTTACCTGAAATGGATGGGTTAGAGGTTACAAGACGATTGCGCTTGGTTAAACAAACTGTTCATATTATAATCATGACAGCAAAAGATTCGGTAATGGATATTGTATCAGGGTTGGATCGTGGTGCAGACGACTATCTTACGAAACCATTTGCAATAGAAGAGTTGCTTGCACGAATGAGAGTTTTTTTCAGAAAACAAGAAATTGAACAGGCTAGAATTACCAATCAACAGTCTGTAACACAGCAAGTAGTACCCGAAAAAGGCAATGTTTTAAATATCATCATAGATAAAGCCTCTAAATCTGCTACTTACGAAGGTCATGTGGTGCAAATGTCCTCAAAAGAACTAGAGCTATTGGCTTACCTTCTTGAGCATCAAAATGAAATTGTTACACGTGCGGATATCATGGCCAATGTCTGGGCTGGGAAGAAAGAAAGACAAGGGTCTAATATAGTAGATGTCTACATCCGCTATTTAAGAAGAAAATTAGATCGCTCACTCATTAGAACGATTCGTGGTGTCGGATACATTTTTGGGAAAGAAGTGTAATAACTAAAGTAGAAAAGTGTGATATAATAGCTTTAAAAATGACGTATTATTCTCGTTAATGTGTAAGTTTTATAAAAATATTTTGAAAAATGCATGTAGCTAGAAAATAGAAACATGCATTTTCTTTATGCGCACGGCGTGAAATTTTGTCAGTTCATACTCAATAAAAATCAAAATCAGGCTAAGCGACGCAGATGCAGATAGAACTGAAGCTCATCAATTTAAGTCAATAACGTTTGATTTTAATTTTTTTGAAGAGTATCATCTTGCAATATATACACTTTTTGTTACAATAGTAAAGGTCTAACAACTTTGTTTATGTAGAGTGTGTATTTTATATTCACAAGATAGGTACTTTGAATAAGGGATTTTTTGTAAATCAAGCTAGTTTTTGAGGAACGCTTTGTAGTTTGGACAACCGAACGATAAGGAGTTTAAAAGTTAGCTTTAGATGGAAGTACGTAATTGTGAATATAGGTTTATATTGAGAGTAAGGAATAGAGGATTCAAATGACAGATGAAAAGAAAAAATTAGGAATTGTGTCGCTTCGTAATCGGATTGTCAAGAAAGTGTTTTTGACAACTATAATCGGAACATTCTTCTTATTGGCATCGTTATGGGCTTTAGTATATTCAACAAGTAATAATAGGGAAAGAGCCGCTATGCAGCAGACTCAAGAACGATTGGAAGATTTCTTAAAACATGATATTCAAATACAAAAAGGCTTAAACAGTTATTTGGACATATTGCCCTTTAGAGACGATTTAATCGTTCTTGTTTTTGATAAGCAAGAACATTTACTGTATGCCAGTGACCAAACGTTTGACCGAATTTCTATAGGAGAACTTGGAGTAATTGAATCGGTAAAACAAGATAGTCGCTCTTACTATAGGTTAACCAGTTTGATTCAATTAGACGACGGAACAGAACTATACCTACAGCAGTATCGTGGTTTTTTCTCTGGTCATATTCAATTATGGTTTGTTCTGGTAGTGATTTCGATTAGTATTCTTCTACTTGCTATTTCTTTTCTTTTCACAGTATATCGAACAGTGAGTGATGAAGTATATCCTATTCGTAAGCTTAATACGGCATTTCGCCAGATAATAGATGACTCGTTCGGAACTAAATCGCAGATTCTCTATGAAGATGGTATTTTAGAAATACAACAAATTGCTGATAATTATAATCAATTGATTCTCAATATGGAAGAGCAAAATGCAAAGCAAATTCAATTCATCAGTGATGTGAGTCATGAGTTACGTACTCCAGTAACAGTGTTAAAAGGTTATATAAATATGCTGTTGAGGTGGGGGCGCGAAGATGAGGTTGTTTTGGAAGAATCGCTTCAATCTAGTTTGAAAGAGGCACAACGGATGGAAATTATGATTAAGGACATGCTTGATATGATTCGTATTCAGGGCAACATTGCAGACCATCTAGATGACGTGACAGATGTAGAGGAGTCAATATTAGATGTAGTTGATAATTTCAAGGTTCTTAGGAATGATTTTAAATTTGTCTTCACAGAGAATAGAGAACTTTTACCGCTAGCGCAAATTTATCAAGTCCATTTTGAACAAATGATAGTTATTTTAATTGATAATGCTATCAAATACTCTGCAGAAAACAAAGAAATTGAAATTAGTGCGACAGAAAATTTAGAAAAACAAACGATTCAAGTACTGGTACGTGATCATGGGCAAGGTATTTCGCAAGAAGATCTCAAGCACATATTCGATCGCTTTTATCGTGCGAGTAAAGCACGGACCAGTAAGGATACTCAAGCCGGAGTCGGTATTGGTCTGTCCATTTTGAAAAAGTTAGCAGATGCTTACTCCATACAAGTTAGTGTGAGAAGTGAGCCAGGTGTTGGTACAGAGTTTATTCTAGATATTCCACAGGTGCCAGAAGAGAAATAGACGACGTTTACTCCATCCAGAGAATGGTTGGTGGACTTACAGATTTTAGAACATATATTCACGGTTCAACACTTCCAGCATGAAAAACGCTTAAAAACAAGCACTTACTAAAAAGTCTATTTTGACTTTTTAGTAGTTTGAAAATGAGTGTTTTTATCAATATCATAATTTGACAATAAAATAAGTGCATATTGACAGAAAAATGGTATGTTACCATGCATTATATTTATACGCAAGAAATATTGGAATTAATATCAACTCTTTTAATTATGTTAAAAATGTGATATAATACTCTACAAGAGATTTTTATTTCTTATTTTGAACAGTTGATATTGGTGATGGTAATACAGCTAGTTCGTTGTCTAATGTATCTTTGTAACCATCAAAACCTGAATATGATTTTAGATTCACTATTCACCACATTCAATAATCTTGAGAGTTTACTGAAACGATAGTTTTTTAGTACTGATTATGTGTACATTGGAACGGGCATTCATTCAAGTTCGTGTTGAAACTACCTATCGTCGTTTTTCTCTAAAATGCAATCAAAAATTGCTATTATTCGTGAAAAATGATTTTAACATGAAATACTTTGCTTATAAATCCAGATTTTTATACTTAGACACATCTCGTAAATGAAAGGAAAAAACAGAAATGCGTTTTAAAAAATATTTATTTTTGGGCTACACCCAAAAAAGTGTGGATGAGGTCTTTAAATGGATGAAAGAAAAAATACATATTTTAGAAGAACTTGTCATTGAACGTGACCTCGAAATTGACCGGTTACGTAATCAACTCAAACGAGCTAAGGCTGAAGAAGTGCTAATTAAGGAAGCTATTATCGATGCTCGTGCATTATCGAAAAAGTTGATAGAAGAAGCAAGGAATGAAGCAGACTCTCTAATGTCTACTGTTGAAACGGATATGGCAGATAACTTCAATCGAATTGAACAAAAAATTTCTCATATAAAAGGTTTGAGAGAGCACTATTTTGTTAGTGAAAAAAAGATGCAGGAAGAGTTACGTGCAACACTAAATCGATACTTAGATGCGATTGACAAAAATTCAGTAGAATGGTCTGAGCAGAATACCCTTCTTGAGAGTGAACTTCAACGTACGGAAGAAGCAGTAGGAAACTTCCAGAATATTATTCAATTTTCTCGTCAGAAGAGGCAAGATCTATTTGATAAGGAAGTAAGCGGATTGGAAAATATTTATGAAAAAAATTTACATAGTAACTAAGCGTTATTGAAGAATGAGAATTTCAGCTTACTAGCAAACAGTTTGAAGACGTTCATTTTAAGCTTGGCAAAAAGCACAGAGCCACTTCTCAAAGTTCGTGTCAACATCTCAGTGCAGTGGTTGAATGGCTTTAACAGTCTGGGGGGTGGGGACAGTTTTTCCACTCCCCTTTTTCGCATTCATTGAAAAAGGGGAAAAAATGAACTTTGTTGAGTTCATAAGATTAGCAGCAAGTCTAAAAGAATAATTTATTAACTGGGCTATTTCATTGAATATGAGAATAAAAATGCTTGAAAGCAAGCTCTTTTTACTGAGAGATTCATTTTGAATTTCTAGTGGTTAAAATGAGCTTTTTTTTTTTTAATATTTTTTGCTTATACTCTTCGGAAATCAAAATCAGATCTTGTTGACTTGATTTGATAAGTGAGGCTGGGCAAAAAGACCAACCTCGCTTCTCAGGGTTCGTGTCAACATCTCAGCGCAGTGGTTGATTGGGTTTAACATTCCAGTAGAGTGAAACAGTTCGGGGAACTGTTTCAGCCTGAGCCTCGAAGCATGAAAGCGAGGAAGAAGGTTGGAGATAGGATTTGCGAAGTAAATCTCAGCAATTCGTGTTTTGCACTCCAAATCTGACCACTACGACTGATGCGAACTTTGTTCGCTATATCTCCCACCTCCAACTGTCCCCCAGACAGTTTTGTTGCGAACTTTGTTCGCTCTATTTCCCACCTCCAACTGTCCCCCAGACAGTTTTGTAGCGAACTTCGTTCACTCTATCTCCAACCTCCAAAGGCTTCCCAAACCTTTGTGTTGCGAACTTCGTTCACTCTATCTCCAACCTCCAAAAGCTTCCCAAACCTTTGTGTTGCGAACTTTGTTCGCTACATCTCCAACCTCCAAAGGTTCCCCGAACCTTTGGAGCTAGTCTGATTTTGATTTTTATTGAGTATTAATGAACAAATTAACAAATGAACAGTATTACAAAAAATGTAAAAATAACGACAAATGTATTGACAAAAATGGTCAGATAGTGTAGAATGAAAAAAACATGAAAGGAGATGAGTGTTAAATGAGAAAAACGCTATTTGGTTACCATTCGCGAGATGTTGATCAGCAAGTAGAAATGCTTGAAAAAGAAGTTCGTGAATTGCGTCGCCAATGCTTAGAACAAGAAGGACTCATCAGTGACTTGAAGGAACAACTCCGTCGCGCCAAGATGGAGGAAGATTTGATTAAAGAAGCTATCGTAGATGCGAAACATCTCTCTAAACGCTTGGTTCAGGAAGCTAAAGAGCAGGCTACAGAGATTATCTACGATGCAGAAAAGCAAATCACCGACCAGTTTGATCAGTTTGATCGGACGATGACGACGTTGAATGGTTTGAAAGATAAGGTTCTTGCTCAGAAAGACGACTTGACCAAGGAACTGAATGATACACTGGATCGCTACAAGCGTGTCATAAATGAAGAAGATTCTCAAAATTTCCAATTAATTGACGAAGCAATGGAGGATACGATCCAACAAAGTGAAGAAATCGTTAAAGCTAGCAAACAGGTTATCTTTCTGCCGAAGGTAAAGGATGACCATGATGAAGTGGCGATTCTAGGTGTGGATGATGACATTCCTGTTTATTCTTTTCAATAAGGAGGAAGAATGGATCGCTTAAATGAATGTTTTCAAACTTTCATGAGAGAAGACGGGTTTCTCATGAAGATTATCGAAGAGGAAGAAGCCTATAAGTATCTAGGTCGCTTATCTATAGCACCAGACCGCTTGATAGACTTTAGCCTTCTTATTCCCAAGTCCCCGGATACCGAAGTCGTGCAGATTGTTTTTGATAAGCTTGGTATTCAGGATCAGAACCACAGTCGGGAAGAATGGTTGGAATTTATCAATCAGATGAACTTAGAATATGGTATTCACTATTACTTCTGTCTAAAAGAAGACGGAAGTATCTTTGCCCGTTATGTACTTCCTATCCGTCCCTCGAATGTCTCTCTTATCTACGATTTGATTCGAGTCGGTAGTGGAGTGATTCGTCGATTTATCGATGAGATGGAAGAACGATTTCTCGTTAACCAAGAATAACCTTATAAATACTTAGAAAGAAAATTATGACTAGAAGACAAAAACGTAAAAAACAACTTCGCCATCAGCAACTCAAATCTGCAGCGTTTGCAGCAGCAACCGTTGCCAGTTTGACTTTTACCTCGCCCCAGGCTATAAAGGCAGAAGAACTGAAGACAACAGCGAAAAATCCTGAGGTAGAGAGCAAGAGTGTAGTAGAAAATCCACTTGAGTCTGCACAGACTATGGAATTTGTTGAAGAAGGTGCAGCCCCAGCTATCTCAGAAGCTCCTAGCCAAGAGCCCCCAGTTGTGGCTTCTGAAACGTCGGGTACTGAAGATAGCAAACCAGCTACTAGTGTCACCTATACAGTTGAGTATCGTGATCAATCTGGTCAGCTCGTACATCAAGTGATCAAGACCGCTATCATCGCTGAGGGTCAAGATAGTGTGACCGTGACTGAAAATGCTATTGAGTTGGTTAATGATGAGGCTCTTGCCAACTATTATGATGAGACAGGTGAAAGCCTGACCCGTACGGCCACTATCACACGCGGTGGCACTGCTACCATCAGTTATACGGTTTCTAGTTTTGAAGAGCCAAGCAAGGAGACTGTTAGTACCCCTCAACGAGATGTGACGGTCAACTATGATGTAGTCTATACAGAAGCTGGTCTCGAAGTCTACCGTGAGACACGCAGCTATACCTTTAAGACCTATGATACAGTCGGCAGTACATCTGTAGTAGTCAGTCCAGACCTGACTGCCACCGAGCTCCAAGGCTATGCGCTTTCAGCGGATAGCTCTGCCACCCAAGTCCTCAACTTGACGGAAGGTCAAAGTCATCAGGTCACTTTCGAAGTCAAGGGTGCCAGCAAGGAACGCGATACCCGTAAGGTAGACTACAATAATGGAGATACTGATCCTTATCTGACTCTTGAGAACTACACAGAGAATTATAAAGGGAACGATAATGTTACCCTGAAATCAAACGGTAATACTGTGGACTTTGTGTATAAAATTGGTTTCACACGTATCGCAGCGGATGATTTGGAATTGTCAGAAGATGCACAGAAGTTAGGTATGACACTGGATACGACGGAAGGCTATATCCGTGGTAGCGTAGTGATAGATGCTTCTAAAGTAGGTAGCTATAAGATTGGTTTCCAATCCAAGACGAATCCAACTGTCAGAGCAGTAGCAACAATAACAATTAACCCCCATGTAGGTTTCACTTTAGAGGACACTGCTGGAACCGAACTATTTAGTAACTATTGGCAAAGGACAAAACCAGTTCAGGGACAGGATTTTCAGTGGTATAGAGCAAATGCTCGGGGTGAATCGTGGGAAGATATTGAGAATTTGGATGGTTGGCCAGAAAATACTGCCCGTGATGTTGATGGTGTATGGACTCCCTATCATTATCTAGGCTATAAAGTAAATATGATAGCCACCCCCTTTGGCTATACAGTAGGGCAGGGTGAAACGGTAGCAAATGCAACCAGTAGCACAGAACAGTACCTCAATGTTATTCCAATTTCCGCAAGAGATCTTTCCCAGGAATTTCATAACCAAGGCCTAGCTCTAACGATTGCCGACTTTGAAGTGATTGAAACTTCTCCCGATGTAGAAGTGAGTCTACTGGATGTTCGTACAAAGGATTTGACTGGTACTTATTTGCACTATAAGGATGCGACCCAGTCAAATTATTCTTATGCAACAATGGTTAATTCTGGGGGTTATTATGTTCAGAATACACCATATTACCTTCAATTTACTAAGTTACCAGCACAGCAAGCTGATAATCTCTATGTGAAGTTTCGCATTGTAGATAACCTAGGACTGGAGAAGTTCTTTAAAGTAGAGTTTTCAACATTCGAAAGTTCCTTGGGTGGTGCTCTTTCGAATGCCGATGTCAAATTTACCGGTTCGTCAACATACTTAAACGAGGCAAACAATACCGTTCAAATCCCTATCAGCAATGATGAGCAAGTCCTGGGAACAGTGGTATTAAACAAAGAAAATGCCTGGGTTAAGTCAGTCAGCCTGCCTATTGGGACCAAGCTGGTAGCAACAAAAACCGATAGTGAAGGAAGAGCCTTGGAAGCTAATGTCGTCAAAGAAGCAGGCACCAAGCTCAATCCAGGGAAGTATACCTTTGAAGTCAAGGCGGTCGATGGTCACTTTGGGGACAATGCCCCTAACCGTGTCTTCACTTTTGAGGTGACAGATGCCATTAACCCAATTCCGCATCAAGTCTGGACAGAAGGTACCAAGCCAGATGCCATTCCAGTTTCTATGGAAATGGGGTCAACCATTGCAGATATTCGGATTGAAAATGGTGGTGACTACGCTTATCTGGAGGGAAATAGTGCAGATTCGACTATCTCTATTTACGGACTCAAGCGGACGACTAGCAACCAGACAGCTCGTGTCTATGTTAAGTACCTTAATGGTGATGGAACAACTACCGAAACCTTTACAGACTTTACCTACGAAGTGCTTCCAGCACCAGATAATGATCTTCAGGTATCGGTTACGAATGATGTTCAAACGGTTGTAGAAGGTGGAACATGGCTGGATATGGTCATCACTCATACTGAGGGTGCAACTTTAAAAGTTGATACTAGCAAACTACCAAAAGGGACACGCTACAATGCATCTACCAAGACTATTTCAGGTATCGGACGGTATGAAGGTACCTATGATGTTCCAATCATCGTCGAAAAAGATGGGGTTGTAAAAGGAACCTTTGTCCATCTAGTAGTCACTCCAGGGACATTTGAAGTACCAGATGAGACCATTGAAGTCACTGTTTTAGACAAAGATACCGTGTTAGGGTTTAAAGACTTACCAGATGGCTCAAAAGTGACCTATACTGGTTATAGTTACGAAATTGAACGTGGTGATACAGGTTTTGTAGTGAGTGATGATAAGACAAAAATTACTGGCGTACCTACTAGAGTAGGGTCGTATTACGTAAATGCCACTGTTTCAAAAGTAGCCAGCAACGGATTAGTTCGGACGGACACTGCAACTCTGACGATTAAAGTAAAAGGGATCAAACCTAGCCTTGAAGTGACCAATGCTGAACAGACTTTAGATGTTGGTACAGCTATCCAAGATATCCAAATCACCAAGGATGATTATTCAAATCTAACCGTAGACACCAATAGTCTACCATCAGGAGTTAGCTATAATCCATCTACTGGTATCATTTCAGGAACTCCAAATCAAGTTGGAAATTATCGTATTCGTGTCTACACACAAATGCCAGATGATTACAGTTCAGATTTGAGCTGGAGCGATCGTTACATTGAGAAGTATATTACCTTAAATGTGACACCTCTCCACCCAAGTCTGACGGTATCAAGCGAAGAGCAGACATTCTCATCAGTGACAGACATGACACCAGTGACGCTCGAAAATGACGCTCGTTCGACCATTAACGTATCCAACCTTCCTGACGGAGTTCGTTATGATGAGGGAACCAAGACGATTTCCGGTCGTCCGACAAATGGTGTAGGGGATTACACCATCACTGTGACAGCAAGTATGCCGTATGCTCTTGGTGGTGAAGTGGTGACCAAAACTGTCAAACTTCATGTAACAGCTGTAGTACCAAGCATTGACGCAACCAATGATCACCAGACTGTAACGGCAAAAGATGCTATTACTACGATTCAAGTGTCTAAGGATGCTTATTCAACGATGGCAGAACCATATGTCCTCTTAAATGACGGTAGACAGGTCAGCCTTTCAGAGATTGGCTTACATTACGACAACGATGCGAAGACGATTACAGGTACTCCAACGGTAGTTGGTACCCATACCATCAAGCTGTCTACCGAACTAGAACGTAAACTCGGTGGTGGTACAGCCAACAAGGATGTCACATTAGTGGTGAACGAGATTCCTATGAGTCTTGATATTGCAAACCAAGAACAAACTAAAATTGTTATGTCTGCGATAGATCCAGTAATCTTGACAGTGCCTGCAGATACAACTATCACAGTAGATGAAGGTTCTCTTCCACCGGGAGTTCGTTATAATGCTGACACGAAGACATTTGAAGGCACACCGACTCGCATCGGAACTTACAATGTGACAGTTACTGTTGCACCGACAGGTGTTCGCAACAACGACTTAACAAAAACGGTTACCTTCCATGTGACTGCTCTTCCAGCAAGTATTGATATTTCAAACAACAATCAAACTATCCAGCTTGGTACAGAAATGACCGCCTCAGTTGTCACTCCGAACCAATACGGAGAACTCCGAGGTTTGGATGCAATACTTGAATCCGTTGGGAATAATTCATCTGGTATCACTGAAAGAATGATTGCTCAGTACCTACTTGGGCAGTACGGTCTGGTGTATGATACGAATACTCATACAATTAGTGGTACTCCAACTAAGACAGGTCAGATTCGCTTTACCTTCAAATCTGTCAACTCATTTGAACTTGGAAGCAATACGGCCGAAGAAACCTTCGTATTGACCATTGTAAATGACCAATCTCGTATTCCAGTCATTACCGCAGCGGTAGAAGGAACAACAACCATCACAGGTACAGGTGTTGATGGTGCAACCATCACAGTAACGCTTCCTGATGGAACAGAGAAAACAGCTCAGGTTGTAGACGGTGTCTGGTCAGTTACTTCAGATAAGCCTTTTGTTAAAGGTCAAAATATTTCTGCTCGCCAGCAAGAAAATCACAAGTCAGTTAGTGATAACATCAGTGGCTCAGTGGCAGTGGCAGATAGTTTAAGTCCATCAGCACTTCCAGTAGTAGATCCAGTTATCGAAGGAACAACAACCATCACAGGTACAGGTGTTGATGGTGCAACCATCACAGTAACGCTTCCTGATGGAACAGAGAAAACAGCTCAGGTTGTAGACGGTGTCTGGTCAGTTACTTCAGATAAGCCTTTTGTTAAAGGTCAAAATATTTCTGCTCGCCAGCAAGAAAATCACAAGTCAGTTAGTGATAACATCAGTGGCTCAGTGGCAGTGGCAGATAGTTTAAGTCCATCAGCACTTCCAGTAGTAGATCCAGTTATCGAAGGAACAACAACCATCACAGGTACAGGTGTTGATGGTGCAACCATCACAGTAACGCTTCCTGATGGTAGTGTGAAGACAGCCTTAGTTGTGGATGGAACTTGGACAATTGAGAATGTGCCTGCGTTTACAAAAGGTCAAAATGTCATTGTCACACAGACAGAATCAGGTAAAGCCCCAAGCGCTACTATCACTGGTACAGCAGTTCCACAGATTACCAAAGGAGACAATGGTGTAGGGACTGTTGTTGAGACTGAAAGTACGACAGATCCAAATGGCTCAGGGCGTACTGGAACTCTTGTGAAGATTTATTCTATCAATGAACAGGGAGTTAAGTCGGATCAACCAATTAGTACAGCGTTTATTCCAGACGGTCGTGATGGACAAGCCGGTCAGGATGGTCAGAATGGTTTAGACGGTAAGTCTGTTTCTGCTATTGCACAACCAGATGGCAGTGTGAAAATCATTCAAACTGATCCAACAACAGGTTCTAGCGTAGAAATCGCAACGATAACCAATGGTCGCGATGGTCAGGACGGAACAAATGGTGTTGGTACAGTCGTTAAAATAGAAACAGGTACGAAAGATGGCAAACAAGGTGTATACATCCGTACTTATGTCGTAGATTCAAATGGTGTAATTTCGACTACTCCAACTAGTGAAACCTTCGTTTCAAATGGTTTAGATGGAGCAACACCAAGCGTTACAGTCACACCAAGCGTTACAGTCACACCAAGCGTTCAAGGTGGCGTTAATGGTCAGTTGATAACCATCACAGACGGCAAAGGAGGCACGTCAACCGCCGTCGTAGCTAATGGTTTAAATGGTCAAGATGGACGTGATGGTCAAGATGGACGTGATGGTCAAGATGGACGTGACGGTCAAGATGGTAAATCAGTCACAGCTGTCACACAACCAGATGGCAGTGTGAAGATTTATGAAACGAACCCAGCGACAGGTATCACAACAGAAATTGCCACTATTACTAACGGTCGTGATGGTCAGGATGGTTTAGACGGTAAGTCTGTTTCTGCTATTGCACAACCAGATGGTAGTGTGAAGATTTATGAAACGAACCCAGCGACAGGAGTCACAACAGAGATTGCCACTATTACTAACGGTCGTGATGGTCAGGATGGTTTAGACGGTAAGTCAGTTTCTGCTATTGCACAACCAGATGGCAGTGTGAAAATTATTCAAACTGATCCAACAACAGGTTCTAGCGTAGAAATCGCAACGATAACCAATGGTCGCGATGGTCAGGATGGTAAATCAGTCTCCGTTAAAGATATTACAACAGATGGAGCAGGTAATACCGTTATTACCCTTACCGATGGTGAAAAAGATTACCAAATGATTATCTCTAAAGGTGATAAAGGAGATTCGGGTCAAGACGGTCGCGATGGACAAGACGGCAAATCAGTCAGTCTATCAGCCAATCCAACTATCGATACTATGTACGAAGGCGACACTACAATTACTGGTCGAGGTATTCCTTCTTCAACGATTATCGTAACGTTCCAAGATGGTTCAAGTGTAACAACAGTTGTTAACCCTGATGGTAAGTGGACTGTTTCAACTCAGCATTCACTTGTACGTGGTGAGAACATCTTTACAACACAGACTGAGGTTGGAAAAGAACCATCTTCTTCTGTAGACGGTACGGTAATCTGGAAATCATCAATAAATGAAAACGGTGGTAACACTAATACAGGTGGTAACACTAATACAGGTGGTAACACTAATACAGGTGGTAACACTAATACAGGTGGTAACACTAATACAGGTGATAACACTAATACAGGTGATAACACTAATACAGGTGGTGACACTAATACAGGTGGTAACACTAATACAGGTGATAACACTAATATAGGTGATAACACTAATACAGGTGACAATGCTAATACAGGTGGTAACACTAATACAGATGAGAATCGCCCAACGATTTCATCTCCGACAGCCTTATCTTCAACTACTATAGGTCAACAAACTACTGTTTCGAAAGCTACGGTGGCAAGTTTGCCAAATACTGGTGGACAGGATTCTAGCTTCCTCCCATTAGTTGGATGGGCTACCCTATTAGCTGCTGGAAGTATCGCTCGAAAACGCAAAGAAGATAAATAATACTTTATCATGAAAGAACAGATACTTGTTTTTAGGTAAGGATATAATAATGAATAGGTCTTATTGATGGTTAGTGAATAAGACCTATTCTAATATTGGTATGAAGTTAATAAGAAAGGAACGTAAATGAGTAGAGAGTTTTGGGAAAGAACTAGGAAATTTTCAATTCGAAAATTAACAGTAGGCGCAGCTTCTATTTTGATTGGTATTTCGCCTATTACGTCATCTGTTTTGCAGGTAATTACGTATGCAGATACAATTGGTGAACCACAAAAAGCCTCATACATTGTCAATACGACAAACACGCTTCAGAATTTGGCAATACAAATCGCAAATCCGACACCATCTTACGATACAGTGAGTTCACACCTTGCAACGATTTCAGACTTGATTTCTGAATATGAGAGCGAGAGAGTCAACAAAAGTGATTACGAAGCAGGTTCATTTGAAAATTATGAAAATGTAGCTATTGAAGCAAAGAGTCAATATGACAATTTGAAGTCAATTTACGATGCAATGGTCGCTTTGCGTGATTCTGGAAAGGTTCAACAGTACGCAGATACTGCGGTAAGTATTCGTAGTGCACATATGACAAGTGATGGTAGAAGTGAATGGGCGCTGGACGGAGATATCGGTGAGGTTGGTCCGACTGTTGCAGAGAGAACGGCTGCTTATGAGCAAATCTTGAATATGTTTACTGAAGTATATCCAACGATAAAAGCATATGCAGATACAGTTAGTACAACAACTTTGCAGTCAATAGAGTCCAAATTAAATAGCGCAAAAGGTAATCTTGCTCCTTCAGCCGCAAAACAAGTAAGGGACCAAGGCTTATTGTCAGAAAAATTAGTTACTCCTGTAAAAGTAAGTAATTTAAATGGTACATTGACTCCAGATGATAAGAAAAATATCCGTCTAGCACTTGAAGACTTAGAGGTTTTTTATAGTGGATGGGCATCTACATCTAAGCTCATTTTTAATGATAATGGGACACTGACTATAGTATTTGATGATGACGGTTCAACGGCTACGGTAAATTTATCGGATTTCAATATTATTCAAGATCCAGCTGTTTCTCCCGCACCTGATCCAGGTGAAAAAAAATATACAGTTTCATATAGTTATGTTGGTGCTCCAAGTAGTGAGGTACCTCCAGCTGCTGTTCAGTTAAAATCTGGTGAGGCGATTGAGTTTCCAGAAGAAGGCAAGGAAGTTTCTGACCGTACAACTATCTATTCATTGTCATGGGATAAAACGATAACGGTCGTTTCTGATCGAGATGTCAATATTGTAGGAACATGGACATCGACCGCTAAGCCAACCTATACTATTCGTTACAAGTATGAAGGTAGCGTTCCAAGTGGCGAAACAGCCCCAAGTTCAGTGACAGGTCTTTATACAGGTGATGCGGTAACTGTTCCGACTAATCGGACAGTTCAACGTCCAGAGGGTACTTATCACTTGACTTGGTCTACCCCAACCAGTTCGACAGTATCTGATCAGGACGTAGAAGTCGTAGGTACTTGGAGCTTTACTCCAGTGACTGCTAAGACCTATAAAGTAACTGCCACCTATAAAACGATGGATGGTAAAGACTTAGCCACAGCGGATGTCCAAAATATTGAAGATACTAAATCTTATACAACAAGTGCTCAGAATGAGTTGACGGTTAAGGGTGTTACTTATACCTTGAAGACAGCACCGGCGAATGCGACAGGTACTGTATCAGGTAGCGATGTTACGGTTAACTATGTTTACGAAGTGAAGGACCTTGCGGTAAACTATGAATTTAACACGACATCTGGATTCGTTTTACCAGGCATCGTCACCTCTCTTCTCCCAACAAGTAGCACAGCTAAGAGTGGAAGTGTCGTAACAGCTACACCGTCAAGCTTCTCTTCTCAATCGGATAGGGTATCTGGCAAACCAGGTCAGTGGGTATTTATCGGCTGGGATGCCGCTACAAAAGTAGTAGAAAATACTTCTCTTCTGTTTATAGGTCTCTGGACTTTCCAAGAGGACGCTTCGTATAAAGTTACCTATCGTTATGCAGGTGATATTCCAAATGGCGAGACAGCACCAGCAACAGTTTCGAACTTGTATGCAGGTGATCAAATTCCAGTACCGAAATCAAAAACAGTTGAGACAAGAGAAAGTGTTTATCGCTTGACTTGGTCAACCCCGACCTCATCAACGATTGTCGATCAGGATGTAGAAGTTGTAGGAACATGGACATCGACCGCTAAGCCAACCTATACTATTCGTTACAAGTATGAAGGTAGCGTTCCAAGTGGCGAAACAGCCCCAAGTTCAGTGACAGGTCTTTATACAGGTGATGCGGTAACTGTTCCGACTAATCGGACAGTTCAACGTCCAGAGGGTACTTATCACTTGACTTGGTCTACCCCAACCAGTTCGACAGTATCTGATCAGGACGTAGAAGTCGTAGGTACTTGGAGCTTTACTCCAGTGACTGCTAAGACCTATAAAGTAACTGCCACCTATAAAACGATGGATGGTAAAGACTTAGCCACAGCGGATGTCCAAAATATTGAAGATACTAAATCTTATACAACAAGTGCTCAGAATGAGTTGACGGTTAAGGGTGTTACTTATACCTTGAAGACAGCACCGGCGAATGCGACAGGTACTGTATCAGGTAGCGATGTTACGGTTAACTATGTTTACGAAGTGAAGGACCTTGCGGTAAACTATGAATTTAACACGACATCTGGATTCGTTTTACCAGGCATCGTCACCTCTCTTCTCCCAACAAGTAGCACAGCTAAGAGTGGAAGTGTCGTAACAGCTACACCGTCAAGCTTCTCTTCTCAATCGGATAGGGTATCTGGCAAACCAGGTCAGTGGGTATTTATCGGCTGGGATGCCGCTACAAAAGTAGTAGAAAATACTTCTCTTCTGTTTATAGGTCTCTGGACTTTCCAAGAGGACGCTTCGTATAAAGTTACCTATCGTTATGCAGGTGATATTCCAAATGGCGAGACAGCACCAGCAACAGTTTCGAACTTGTATGCAGGTGATCAAATTCCAGTACCGAAATCAAAAACAGTTGAGACAAGAGAAAGTGTTTATCGCTTGACTTGGTCAACCCCGACCTCATCAACGATTGTCGATCAGGATGTAGAAGTTGTAGGAACATGGACATCGACCGCTAAGCCAACCTATACTATTCGTTACAAGTATGAAGGTAGCGTTCCAAGTGGCGAAACAGCCCCAAGTTCAGTGACAGGTCTTTATACAGGTGATGCGGTAACTGTTCCGACTAATCGGACAGTTCAACGTCCAGAGGGTACTTATCACTTGACTTGGTCTACCCCAACCAGTTCGACAGTATCTGATCAGGATGTAGAAGTCGTAGGTACTTGGAGCTTCGAGGACGGTCATATTACTGCTGATAATAATACAACATCATCAAATGATATGGCTTCTAGTGGAAGAAAAGTAACTAGAAATGTAGTTGTTGATAAAAATGATGTGAAAAGCGGTAACAAAGAAGTATTACCTAATACAAGTTCACAAAACTCGAATTTCTTGCCGATTATTGGTATCAGTATATTATGGGCAAGTGCAGGTTTGTGGTATAAAAAAGGAAGACGTGAGGATGAACTATAGGACTTTGTACCTTCTGAATTGAATTCTGAATAAAGAAGTACTAGTTTGCATTATCAGGGCTTATCCCCACGCCAAACGCATGAAAAAAATTCGTTTTCAGAAATCATATTTTCAATATAAACATCAGTTTTTGATATAATAGCTTTGAAAATGAGGGATTACCCCTGTTAAAGTGTAAGTTTTATGGAAATATAGTCATTTGAATTATCTTTGATACATCGTCACTTTCGTCTTGCCATACTTTAGTATAGCCTGCGCCTCAGTTCCTTGTCTGAAAGCTAATTCATTCGACTATATTTTGAAAAAATGCATGTAACTAGAAAATAGTGGCTCTTTGTCAACTGTAGTTGGTAGACGAAAAGCTAACACCTAGAGGGGACGAACGTCGTTCTCTCTTTCTTTTTATATCAGTATACCGGAGGAATGAGTGATTGGATAGATACCTTGTTATTGGGCGGTTACGTTAAATCTTATAGAAAATAGGCAAAACCTTTTATTCAGGTCTTGCCTATTAACTTATTAGTATTTCTCTGCTAAAAGGTCTTCACCGTTCGCATCTTTTCCCATCATTCTTAGACTAATCTCAAATTCATTCAACTGCCGTTCATTGAATTTTCGTAAAGTTTCATCTAAATCAGCATCGAATTTTTCAAGTGCAAGCTTTGATTGAGCCAAGCGTTCCTCGGCCGAGTAGAAATTTTTGGGATTCTCCTTTATTTTGAGATAGCCACCGAGAATATCGTTATAATGTTTCATATTAATCTCGTGGATGACTCTCAATTCTTCCGCATTTTCGAGATTCTTCAATTGTTCAAGAATTTCAATATGATCATTTTGGACATTCTGATAGGTAGTAGCTAATTCAGGTGCAATACTTAGGATTTTTTTCGTTTCTTCTAAGATGAAGGAAGAAGGAGCTATCAGATCAAGTAGTTTTAACTGCTTTAAAATTTTTTCCTCTTCTTGAATGGTTTGTTGGATAATCGCCGAAGAAATATCGGTATCCAACTGATATTTAAGTTCCGATGTTTCCTCTCTAATCATTGTTAACTGAGGTAGCAACTCTAGGGCAAGAAGCGCATACTGACTATAATTTTTTGATTTTAAATAGTTGTTCAGTTGTTTCAATTCCTGCTCGATATGTGAAATGCTCTCCTTAAGATTTTGCAATCGAAGAGCTGTATTCTTTGTAGACTTGGCAGTGTTACGATGGATAAGAAAAAACGTACCATAAGCCAGGGCTGAAAGTACTAGTATAGGAAACAAAAAGTGAGCCTGGCCACTTAGGATGGAAATTCCACCGAGTAGACCGAGGCCAACAAATAGATTGTTATTTGTCTGAGTCTGTTTTTGATTGGTTTCGTGGTGGCGAATCGTGGGAAGTTTCTTAGCCATGGATTTTCCTTTCTAGAGGGTGTAGATATATTCCATTGTATCCTATAAACTATCCTTATGACAAGTGTTTTTTATCGAATATAAGAAATGATACAAGACTTGATTATTTTAGGACCATAGTCTAACAATTGAAAATATGCTATAATAATGATAATTGAAGGAGATTGGAATGTCTAAAGATAGAAAGAATGAAAATAATTTTCAGCATTTAGAAGGTGAACTTGGGAAATATCTAGAAAGAAAAGAGCTAGATGATAAGAAAAGTAAGTCCAGCTACTTGTTTTTGATGATTGGTTTCCTTGTTCTAGTGATTAGTGGATTTCTCTATAAAAAGAGTCTCGATACACCTGTAGAGACTTATAAAGATTTAACAAGCTATGTTGAAAGTATCAGACAGGTAGAAGCGAAACCATTTTCTTGGACCTACGAGGAATTTGAAGCACTTGACGCACAACATTCTGCAGCTTCAAAAACAAGAGTTGAGGACATTATCAAAAAATATGGGGCTCCGACATCGCTTGAAACTTCTATATACTCCAGTGAATATGAATCGCTGAGATTACTATACCAAACGGAACAGCCTCGTCGTCAGGTAGAATTGCTTTTTGTTGATTTTGGTGGACAATTGACTTTAGCTACAAAAATGAGCAGTAATCTTTTTCCTGAACCTTACGAAGATATAGTTGGGGAGAATAGTCATGACTGGACGAGTCAGGAGTTTAATAACTTGCGTGTCGGTGCAAGCAATGGTGAGGGAGGTGTCTCGCTGGATGAAGTACTTTCTACATATGGTCCTGTTTATGCAGCGGAAAGTTTCGGTACTGTTGATTATTGGACTATCAGGATTCAGTATCTAAACCATGAAACAAGTGATAACATTTTTCTTGATTTTACAAAAGATGGGGAAGGGGAATATCAATTGTCTCAAAAACACAAAGAGGTCAGAAATTGGTAAAAGTGAATGGCAAAGAATACGAGATTAAAGAAAATAGAAGAAGAATTGGAGCGGGTAAGTAAGGATACGGTAGATCAGTCAGCCAGTAATCAGTGGATGAGATGGGTTGAATTTGGACTACCGCTTGTATTGATTAGTGCAGCCATTCTCTATCTATTGATTGGGAAATCGACTGCAACCAGGAACCAAAATAATCAGGTTGAGGATCAGGTTATGGAATCTGTTTCACGAACGCATTCTTACCTAGATGAGATTGAAGGAGCAAAGTCAGCTAAGCCATTTGATTGGACCGTTGGGAAATATGATGCTGTGAAAATTGATGCAGAAGTAGAGAACTCTATGACGTTGGCAGAATTCACACAAGAGTTTGGACTGGCGGATAGTTATGAGGAGTCTACCACGATAAGTGATGGTAGTTCAGTTGTTACAGCTACCTACCACAGTGAAGATTTTGGTCAAGACGTTACTTTTTGGTTCAACATGTCAAATGGAGCTTATCGAATTTATCAAAAAAGTTTCTATAATTTAGTGGATGAAAACTATCCAGAAGCAACGGATGAAAATTTTGTATTTAAGTGGGATCAAGCCACAATTGACGCACTAGCCTTGGATCAAAGTCCTGAAGAAATCATGGAACAATATGGATTGCCGACCTATGCTCGACAAAATGGGATGCAAGACTATCGTCAATTAGGGATGATGTATCAGGAAGATAATGATCCAGAATCTACTATAAATTCCATTCATTTAGTTTTTATGCAAAATGATCAAGGAGAGTATAGATTAAAATCTAAGGAAGGAGTCTTTAGAGATTGAAGAACAAGCAAAAAAAGAGTGTAAAACAGGATACCTATACCAAACTATCAGAAGCAGTGAAAGCAGAGTTTGAAAGAGAGTACCAAGAATCGCTCAAGAAAAAGCAGAAGGCTACTTATTATCTTTTGATAGCGTTCGTATTGTTGGTATTAGCAGGGTTAGTGTGGACTGCCCAACAACCTGCAAAAGAAGAAGTTGCCACCTATTCTCCAAGTTCTGAGAGTACGGATCAACAGTTATCATCAACTATCAGTCAAACTTGGACAGAATCTAGTGACAAAGGAGTGACAGACTTTACGCGCGGATTGACTGCTACAAAAGAAGAGTTTAGCTTTAATTGGACACTGAAAGACTATGATAGCTTGGTAATTGGGATGAAAGAGGATGCTACAGGGGACAGTTTGTCGAATATCATTGAGAAATATGGGAAACCTTCATCAGCTAGATTCGACGAATATTCAGAAGAATATTTATTCTTAACTTATGCTCCTTTGGACTATGATATTCATGCAGACCAGCGAAGGCTTGAATTAGCCTTCTCTAAAAATGGTTCAGAATACTATTTATCAAGTAAGGAAGTCTACTACTTACCAGACGAGAAATTCCCAACGAAGGAAGCAGATACAAATACGAATTTGTGGACCAATGATGTGTTTCAGCAAGTCATCGTGGGAGATAGCAATACAGGACAAGGCGGGATGAGCTATGAAGAAGTGATTGCTTTGGGAGGGCTTCCTTATGAAGCTACTGTGTCTGCTTATGGTGGAGGTTTTTATGAAGAAAAAAAACAGCTTCAAATTTTTTACAAAAATGGCTCGGGTTCAAAGCAATCTTTAGTAGATTTTCGATTTGTTCGACAAAAAGATGGAATTTACAGAGTATACGCAAAAAATGGAACCTTTTATAACTAAGGTCATCACTAAAAAATCCTCATCTAAACGCATAGATGAGGATATTTTCATTGTAAGAATTGTTGTAAAAATTGGCTGCCATAGATCCAAAAGAAGCTATAGGCCACAACTGAGAAAGGGCGACAAAGTAAAGTAATCATAATAAATTTCCGATAGCTCATGCTTGTTAATCCAGTAATCATCACCACTATGTCAGCTGGAGAAATGGGAGAAAGCATACAAAGAACAAAGAAAATTTCATAACTACGTTTATTATCAATTTTGCTTTCATATTTGTAAAACGTATCTTCAGACATGAAGAGGAGACAAAATTTCTTTCCATAGCGACGAGCCAACCAGAAAAGGATGATACTACCGATTGAAATTCCAACATAATTCAGAAAGAATCCCCACCAAAAATGAAATACGAGGAAACCTACAACAGTCGTAACACCGCCTGGAATAATCGGAAATACAACTTGAATAATCTGAATAGCTAAAAAGGAGAGGCTACCTAAAGCACCTTGGCTTTTGATTAAATCGCTTAAGACATTTTGGTCGTTCAAAATGCCAATCTTATAGAGCCAAAACAGAAAAATAGCAGTCCCGATAAGGGTCAAAATACTTAATACTTGAATGGTTTTTTGCCAAAATTTATACATACTTTCATTTTACCATATTTCAAAAATTTTTTAAATTGTAAGGAAAATGTAAAATAATTTTGCTATTTATAAAAAATTCTGCTATAATAATTCCTGTATCAAATCCTACGGGGTTGTTACGGATTCGACAGGCATTATGAGGCTTGTTCTGCAACTCATCGGCAGATGTAAAAATGCCAGTTAAATATAACTGCAAAAAATACAAACACTTACGCATTAGCAGCTTAATAACCTGCCTGCGTGACCATTCGCGAATTGCTTGTGTTTGCTGATTGGTCTTAAAATAGCAAGCTACGTTGGGATTGAGTCAGGCTGTTCCAAAAGAGATGAACTGACTCGCTTGTGCTAGGTTTGAGTTATGTATCGAGCCCAAGTTAAAGCAAGACATAACCTATGGTTGTAGACGAATAAGTTAGCAGGTGTTTGGACGTGGGTTCGACTCCCACCAGCTCCATATATGGAAGATTACTCAAGAGGCTCAAGAGGCCGTGTTGGAAACGCGGTAGGCGTGTAACAGCGTGCGTGGGTTCGAATCCCATGTCTTCCGTATGTTATTGAAGAACGACTGATAGTCGTTCTTTTTTATGTGACAAATAAACCAC
>NZ_WCJE01000037.1 GCF_016743335.1 Streptococcus suis
TGAAAATCTGGCGGTTTTTTGGGTTGAGAACGCATAAATACTTTTTTTTTTATTAAATTCTATATAATAAATATAGAAAACACTTACAGGAGGTCCCCTTATGAAGACATTACTGAGAAAAATTCGTATAACGGCTCTTTATATTTTGCTTTATAATCTCATTTTAATCCTCTCCATTTGGCTAGGAAAGGTATCTTCCAAGGAAGAATTTATGATTGCAGTTGCAGGGAATGCGGTCATGATGGGCCTATCTTTCGTGCATTTGCACAACCAAGTATCAGATGAATTTCATGGAAAAATAGAAGAACCGTCGGTTTAAACTGACGGTTCTTGGTCTTTATAGACTTCATAAAAATCAACCTTGAGGCGAATAAAGGCTTCCATGTCGTGTAGGAGTTGGAAGAGGGTGGCCCGAGTTTCAAATTCTTCTCTGGTTTGCGGCAGAGGTCGCTCGCGGAAGGTGGCATGGAAGAGTTCGATGTCCAGGAGCAGTTCTTTGGCAGAATTTTCTCGGCTTAGTTGCTGGGCTGTTCGTTCGAAGAGGCTGGACAGGATGACATTTTCTCTGCTTTCCAGTAAACATTTGTTGATATTTCCTGCCATGGTTCGCAGGATTTTGTTTTGTGCTGCCCGCATTTCAAAGTAATGGACCTGGTAATTGGTCTGCTGGAAGAGCTGGTTGTGGCGGTCTAGATAGACGACTTTCAGGGCCTCATCCAAGGTCTTATCCAGCTGCGTAATCAATTCTGCCTCGTTTCGTCCGTCGCCGTTGAGCAGAAAGGCTTCAAAGCGGAGCAGAATCTGCTTGAGCAGGTCTTCGACTTGGTCGTGATAGACCTCGATTTTCTTTTCTTGCGAGGGCATATAGAGGTTAAACAAGAGTGCCAGTCCTGCCCCAATCAGAAAAAGCGTCAGCTCATTTCCCAAAAAAATCAGCGAAATATCCTGCTCCAGCATGAGGTGGGTGACGAGGACGGTCGATGGGGCGATGCCAGCCTCCCAGTTGAAACGGTAGGCCAGGGGGACGTAGAGTGCTAGGTAGATGCCCAGGGTCCAGATGCCAAAGCCAAAGAGGGCGAAGGTCAGGACGGCTATGGTCAGGGCCAGGAGGGTAGAGAAGAGGCGGTTGCGGGCCATTTTGAAGCTGGACTTGCGGGTATCGAGGACGCTGAGAATGGCGATGATGCCGGCAGCTGTTGCATAAGACAAGCCTAGTGCTGTCGCTAGGTAAATAGCTAGGACGGTGGCCAAGATGAGTTTGATAGTACGGAGGGAGAGGGACATGGGAACTCCTTTGGTCTTAATCTGTTTCTATTGTACCACAAAACCCTCCTAAAGCTAGGAGGGTTGATCTTATGCAAACAGAGCCAGAATACCAACTACTAGGTAGCAGACCAGCTTGTAGCTTTCGTTGATAAGGATAAGGTTGATAGGACGTTGCTCAAAGACGTAGTTTTTCAATGAAGCAAGGACTGCAATCACGCCCATGCCACCAGCTGCGTGGAGTGGTGAAACGCTGAGGGTCTTGATGAAGAAAATAGTAATGATGGCAGTCAGTACTTCAATGATAAGGGAAATTACCATTTCCTTCTGCCCATTTTTTCCAGCCTGACGATCTGCTTCTACCTTAGCTATGTCAATGCCTGAAGCCTTGATCCAAGCATCGCGGAAAATCAAACCATACCACAAACCACCGATGGCAAAGGTAATCAGACCTGCTACGATTCCAAATACAAGTGTCATAAGTTCTCCTTTATGTGTCCGCTTGTACGGACAAGTAATAGGCATTAGAATATCATAGGCTTTACTATTTGTCAAATTTAGATTGAAACGGGGTGAAAATGAGGATTGACAAATTAAGGTGTTATGCTATACTAAAATAAAATAGACTTCATTTATAGATAATAACCAACATTTTATGAGGAGATGATTATTATGGATCAATGGATGCGAGATTTTGAAGAGCGGCAGAGACATGATGAATTGAAGCAAAAAATGGATGCTCAAACCTCTGCTATGAACTCTCAAGCAATAGCACTTCAAAAACAAAATAACATTTTGCAAAAAGAGCATGAGCGTCAAATTGAAAAAGAGTTTAAGGATAGAATTTTTCAATTACGATTGCACTTAGCACAGGTTACGGATGAGAGTCAACGATTTGTCATCCAGCAAATGCTTAGCGAAGCTGAGGAAGATTATGAGAATTATCAAAGAGAGCAAGCTGAGAAACGTTTGGCAGACGCAAAAAGACGAAAGATATGGCTAATCATTTCAAGTGTTGTGGCTGTGTTAGGAATGGCTGGCTTATATTTTGTATACCAAGATAGTTCTCAAGTTACAGTTCCTGAATTATATGGTATTGAGCTATCTGAAGCTAAGGATTTACTGTATGAAGAGGGGTTAAAAGTTGGTACAATAACAGAAGTTGGTGGACAGTCAGTTCAGCCTGGGATGGTTAGTGTATCTTCTCCAAGTAGTGGGAAGAAGGTAAAGCGGGGAAGTGCGGTTAACTTAATTATTGCTAAAAATGTAGATGGAAAGGATACTGCCGTAGTTGAGGATGGTTCGACTAGTGAGGTAGCCACTAGTAAGACTGCTGGAAGTTTGCAAGCTTCTAGCCAGTCTCAGGTAGGTAGCGCCGTTCAATCGTTTACTGTGGATATTAAAAAACAAGGACTGGTTATTCGTCAGGAACCTAGTTTATCTGGAGAAGTTGTGACCAATATAGAACCTGGAACGTACACGATAGTTGAGACGACTCAAAAGGAAGGACATAGTTGGGGCAGATTAAAGTCAGGACAGGGTTGGATTTCGTTGACAGATTTGCATAATCCTGTACCGCAGGTTGATACCAAAAACTTAACGACAGATCAGGTAAAAGCTTGGGTCATGGATGATTTATTTAGCCGTAGCGTCATGATTGAAAAGTATCGAAAAGACCAGGTTGTCATAAGTGTTCGTATGGCTGAAGATGGTCTAGTATATGCAGATGTAACTGTACCATCAGACCCTAATTTTGAACCACGAGATTGGAGTTATCGGATCAATAGTCGTGGGGAGTTGGAAGCTAGTGAGTATGATACAGATCCGGAACAAGGGGGTGTCAACTGGTATGTTGCCCAACATTATTATCTGGAAAACAGTGTGAACTAAGAAAGCTGAGAAATTCTCGGCTTTTTCCTTTTCAAAAATATGCTATAATAAAACCATGGAACAAAATGATATCGTATATGGCGTACATGCTGCGGTGGAGAGTTTGGAGGCCAACACCGGCAACAAACTCTACATCCAGGATGATTTACGCGGAAAAAATGTAGAAAAAATCAAGGCCCTCGCGGCAGAGAAGAAGGTCTCGATTTCCTGGACTCCAAAAAAGACATTGTCTGACATGACAGAAGGGGCAGTTCACCAAGGCTTTGTCTTGCGGGTCTCTGAGTTCGCCTATGCGGACCTGTCGGTGATTTTGGAAAAGGCAGAGCAGGAAGACAATCCCCTCATTCTCATCTTGGACGGTCTGACAGACCCCCACAACTTTGGCTCGATTTTACGGACCGCAGATGCCACTCAGGTAGCTGGCATCATCATTCCCAAGCACCGAGCAGTTGGCGTGACGCCCGTTGTGGCCAAGACCTCAACAGGTGCGGTGGCCCATGTCCCAATCGCCCGAGTGACCAATCTCAGCCAAACCCTTGATAAGCTCAAGGAGGCTGGTTTCTGGGTATTTGGTACGGATATGAACGGAACCCCAAGCCACAAGTGGAATACGACTGGCAAGCTAGCCCTTATTATCGGCAACGAAGGCAAGGGCATCTCCAGCAATATCAAAAAGCAGGTGGATGAGATGATCACTATTCCTATGAAGGGCCATGTCCAATCTCTCAACGCCAGCGTAGCAGCCGCTGTGCTGATGTACGAAGTATTTCGGAAGAAAATCTAAATGAAAGAAAAAGTTCTCATTGTAGATGGCTACAATATGGGAGCGGGAAAGAACTCGACTGGTCAAAAAAAGAGTTCGTCTTCCCGCCCCCGCACAGTTGATTAGGTCAGATTTGGAGTATAAAACACGAACAAATCTGCCAATCAACCACTGCGCTGAGATGTTGACACGAACCCTGAGAAGCGAGGTTGGGCTTTTTGCCCAGCCTCGACCAAGCAAGATTTTAAAAAGGGAGACTTGGATGCGGCCAGAACAACCTTGCTTCGCACCTTGTCTCACTACGCAGCCTTTGAACAGATTGAGGTGATTTGTGTCTTTGATGCCCACCATGTGCCAGGTCTTCGCCAGCAATATGATGAATTCAAGGTATCGGTCATTTTTACAGAGGAGGAAGAGACGGCAGATAGTTATATCGAACGGCTCAGCGCCCAGCTCAATAGTGACCGTCACAAGCAGGTTTCCGTCGCAACCAGCGACCTCAACGAACAATGGGTAGTCTTCTCCCAAGGCGCTTTACGGGTTTCGGCGCGTGAGTTAGAGGAGAGAACCAGGGTTATCAAGAAGGATTTGGACAAGTTTGTGGACCAGGTAGAGCTCTACACCCCACGGCTCAATCCCTGGTCAGATGGGAATTTTCAAGCCTTAAAAGAAATGATGGAGGAAATGAAAGAGTGACATTTACAATTGTAACCGATTCGACATCGGACTTGCCAATCAGCTGGGTCCAAGAAAACGATGTGACCGTGCTTGGTTTGACCATTAACCTAGATGGTGTGACCTATGAAACAGTCGGTGAAAACCGCTTGACTTCTGCGGATTTACTTGAAAAGATGGAAACAGGTGGTCTTCCGACAACCAGTCAAGTCAATGTTGGTCAGTTTGAAGAAATTTTTGAAGCGGCAGCTAAGGAAAGCAAAGAGGTGCTTTATCTCGCTTTCTCAGCTGCTCTTTCAGGGACCTACCAGAGTGCAGTCATTGCACGAGACATGGTTTTGGATGCTTATCCTGATGCTGTCATCACCATCGTTGATACAAAGGCGGCGACCATTGGAGAAGGCTACTTAGTCATGAAAGCCGTTGAGGCACGTGCTGCAGGTAAGACTCTGGCAGAAACCAAGGCAATCGTAGAAGATTTGGTGCCGCGCTTACGGACCTACCTATTGGTCGATGACCTTAATCATTTGGTGCGAGGTGGACGCTTGTCTAAATCGGCAGCCCTCATCGGTGGATTGGTCAATATCAAACCTCTCCTTGCACTCAATGCGGAAGGGAAGTTAGAAGCCATTGCCAAAATTCGTGGCCGTAAAAAAGGAATCAAGGAAATGCTGAACCTGACCTTGGACAACTTGGATCATTCTACGGTCATGGTGGCCTATACAGGTGATATTGAGGCGGCTGAAGTGATTAAGGCGACCTTGTTGGAAGACAGCCGTGTCAGCGATGTTCTTTTGATTGAGTTGGGTCCGATCATTGCCACTCATACAGGAACAGGGGTACTAGCTATCCTATCCATCAATAAGAAAGAGAGATAATCTCTTTTCTTTATTCACACAAAAAGAAAACGGTTACGAATAACAAAACATATCCATTTGGAGGTTCTTATGAAACGCTTATTGTCATGCTATGCCAGTGATATGGTGGGAGCGACCAAGGAGGAGCTCAAGCAGTCCATTTTATCCAGCGAAGGTCGGATTATCATGGGAGAAACAGTGGTTACGGCGGCTCCCTTGATTGCGGGGGTGACCAATGCGGAGATGATGGCTGCCTTTGGTTGCGATTTTTTGGTGCTCAACGAATTAGATGTGTTTCATCCGGAGATTGTTGACTTTTACGACTGCGACAATCCTATCGCTGAAATCAAGCGGTTGACAGGTCGATTGGTCGGGATAAACTTGGAGCCTGTGGATACTAGTCAGGAAGTTCAAGACCAGCAGGTCTTTTTAAAACCAGGTCGTCAAGTCAGTCCAGAAAGTCTGCGACAGGCCCAAGCCCTTGGCGTAGATTTTATCATGCTGACAGGCAATCCTGCTACGGGTGTGTCCATGGCTGCAATCCGCTCTGCTATTGGCCTTGCCAAAGAACACTTTGAGGGTCTCATCTTTGCGGGGAAAATGCACGGTGCAGGTCTGGGAGAGTCGGTCGTGGATAGCCAAGCCTTGCTGGACTTTGTGGAGCTGGGGGCAGACGGTGTCCTCATTCCTGCGGTCGGAACGGTGCCGGGTGTGCGGGAGGAAATCGTGGCACCGATTGTCAGTCAGGTCAAGGCGCGTGGTGGTCTGGTTATTTCGACTATCGGGACTAGTCAGGAGAGTGCGGACAGCCAGACGGTGCGGGAGTTTGGGCTCAGCAACAAGCGGGTAGGTTCGGACATTCACCATATCGGAGATGGAGGTTACGGTCGGATGCCAGACCCTGAAAATATCTTGGCTCTGTCCTTGGCGGTCAGAGGCAAGCGGCACACCTATTTTAAAATGGGGCAGTCAGTGAGGAGATAGGGATTTGGCGTCATTTTTCTGCTATTAAAGCTCGTTTTTTCTATCCTTGCTTTAGGTTGAAGAAAAAATAAAAAAAGTAAAGTAAAATAACTTGACGAGGCCCAGTAGTTTTGATAGAATGGTAGACGGTATTGTTTACCCCATTTGAAAGGCCCCGGAACCTTCCAAATACCCGCGGACCGGAACATCCGCCCAGTAAACAAAAACGATTCGTATAGGAGAAATCATGAACAAAACAACATTTATGGCTAAACCAGGCCAAGTTGAACGTAAATGGTATGTAGTAGACGCTACTGATGTGCCTCTTGGACGTCTTTCTGCAGTAGTTGCTAGCGTACTTCGCGGAAAAAACAAACCAACATTCACACCTCACACTGATACAGGTGACTTCGTTATCGTTATCAACGCTGAGAAAGTGAAATTGACTGGTAAAAAAGCAACTGATAAGATCTACTACACTCACTCAAACCACCCAGGTGGATTGAAATCAATCTCAGCTGGTGAATTGCGTTCTAAAAACGCTGTTCGTTTGATTGAAAAATCAGTTAAAGGTATGCTTCCACACAACACACTTGGTCGTGCACAAGGCATGAAGTTGAAAGTGTTTGTAGGTAGCGAGCACACTCACGCAGCACAACAACCAGAAGTACTTGATATTTCAGGTCTTATCTAAGGGAAAGGACGTAATCTAAATGGCACAAGCACAATACACAGGTACTGGTCGTCGTAAAAACGCGGTTGCACGCGTACGTTTGGTCCCAGGTACTGGTAAAATCACAGTTAACAAAAAAGATGTAGAAGAGTACATCCCACACGCTGATCTTCGTTTGGTTATCAACCAACCATTCGCAGTAACTTCAACACAAGGTTCATACGACGTTTTCGTTAACGTGAACGGTGGTGGTTACGGTGGTCAATCAGGTGCGATCCGTCACGGTATCGCGCGTGCATTGCTTCAAGTAGACCCAGACTTCCGCGATTCATTGAAACGCGCAGGCCTTCTTACACGTGACGCTCGTATGGTTGAACGTAAGAAACCAGGTCTTAAGAAAGCTCGTAAAGCTAGCCAGTTCTCAAAACGTTAATTATCCGCGAGAAATCAACGTTTCAAAGCACTCAAGAGTTTACCTCATGGGTGCTTTTTTCGTGTTTTTTTGAAAAGTTCACCTCAAAATTTACCTTATTTTTACCTTATTGTTTCAGAGAGTTTAAGGCAAATTCTCCGACTGCCATGGGAATGACATTTGAAGTATTGACATAAATTTGAGTTGTAGCAGTATCGCTATGGGTCAGAGCCTCTGAAATAGCGTCTAAACTCATGCCTGCCTGTCTGGCAAGCGTAGCACCTGTATGTCGGAGTTTATGAGGTGTAGCGTGAGTTAAATATGGGTGACGATTTTTAACTGTTCGCATCTTATTGTTAAGATAATCTGGGTGCAGAGGTTTATTGATGTTTCCTTTGGTATCTATATAAGTGAAGATGAACTGTTCAAGATTTGTAATGATTCCAAACTTTGCAAGTTCTTGCCTTTGTTGTTTTTTCCAATTCTGGAGAAGTTGAAGTAAGTCAGCTGAAATAGCAAAGGTTGTTTTCTTGTTTCCTTTGGTTGTTTTCGTATCACCATATCTATCTAGTGCCTGTATTAACTGAATTTGAGATTTTTCAAAGTCAATGTGTTTCCATTGTAATGCATAAGATTCAGATTTTCGGTCTCCCAAAAAGAAGGTAAGATAAAACAGAACATAGTCTTTAAGCGAAATTTTTCCACTAGCCAAATCATCTTGGAAGGCTGAGAACCACTCTTGTAGTTGCTCCTGTGTAAGGTAGAGGTCTTCATCTTTTCTAGCTTCCGCTAATTGGATTTTCTTGGTTGCTTTGATACGACGCAAAGTTTTAGCAACTTTATTTGATTCTATATATTCTAATTCCTCCGCCCAATTAAAGATGGATATAACGTAACTACGTAAGGTTTTGAAATTCGCATATTCACTGGATTTTGCTGTCATTAAATTTTGGATGACTTGTTTATTTTGGTTGAGAAACTGAATGGTATAGTTTCCTAGCATTGGTAAAATATGTTTTTCAAAACAAGTTTTTGTATTGGATATAGTTGACCTGCTTGGGGGCTTTGTAGTTGAAGTTGTCTGTCCTGCTTTATAATACTCCCACCAGACATTTTCGTAAAAATCTTTGAATAGAATTTCTCCCTTGCCTAACCCTGTAAATTCGTTATTCTCAATCTGATTGATTTTTGTTAGAAGGTCTATCTCTGCTTGCCTTGCCTCCTTTTTTGTCTTAAAACGCTTATCAAAGTAATTATTGTTCACGATTCCGAGAGGCATTCGTACTTCAGTTGGAATATATACCTTTAAGCGATATGTTCCATTTTTTGTTTTTGTGATAGTCATGATATTCTCCTTTTTGTCGAACCAGAAAACACCATGCTAATTATAAGATAAAAATACAGATATTTCTAGTTTTGTGCAAGTAGCCATGCATCAATGGATTGTTTGTTGAAACGAACTGTTTTTCCAATTTTGATCATTGGAAGCCCTTTGCGAATCCATTCATCCAACGTGTTATTTGAAATTCCAAGGTAGTCACATGCTTGTTTTTTATTTAAGTATGAATTGTCTATATTTCGATGATGAATTTGCTTTTCAATTTCTGATGTAATTAAACTTGAAATTAATGTCTGAATTTGCTTGATTTGATCGTCTGGTAAGATAACTTGCATTTATAACCTCTTCCTATTGATATTTATAATTGAATTTACCATTAGTCATTATGCCACATTGCGGACTCAAAACGGATGATTTTTAGAAATGTATAGATTAATCGTCTGTTTTGTCTTCTGTTTCGGAAGACAATTTTTTTACGAAATGCTGTAATATCAACGTTTTTGAGATTTTATAAAGTTGTAAAATCATATTAAAAACCGTTAAATAATTCTTTTAAATTCAACAATCGATTTAAAATTAATTTATATAAATCAATTTTATAATGATGTTTTCTACGTAATTTATTGTTCAATGAATAGATTTTATTTCTGAATTCTTTTGGAAATTTTGGAATGTGAATAATATGTAGTTCATTCGTGTTGGAATTTTTATGACAACCCAAACCATTGTTTCTTGCGAAATCAAGAGCATCAAACATTAATCGTAGAATGATCAATACATCCCATGTTACCATCTCTGATAAATAAAAAGCTTCAGAATTAATATTTAATTCTTTCTGACTTTTGGCAATCAAATTTTTTCTATAACGCGATCTATTTTCTTTCGAAACAAATTTAGCATTTATAAGACTAAGTATTTCTTCATCTAAAACTAGCGGAGTGTTTGTTGAATGTGACACGTTAATCTGTTTTTTCAACAATTCTTCGAATGTCGCACGTGGTTTTGCTTTGAAAATTTTGGATAATTCTCTGTCAGTATTTATTACTGATTGTTCGATTTCTTTTATGAAATTGAAGACTCCACTAGAAACTAATTCTTCTAAGTATTGAATGATTTTCAGATCATCAATTTCTGCTAGAACACAGGTACGAAGAAAGGATTTAATCTTATCTTTTTGCAAAACGGTCTCGAAACGATACACTTCAAAATCTTCTGTTTTTGCTTTATCAAGTTGTCCAAGCTTTTTGGCTTTCTTAGTTTTATTGTAAAGAACTTGCTGATTGTTTTTATAGGCATTGGTCGTCAAACGATCATAATCTTTGTCTTTGATACTTTTTGAAGAGGAAGCAAAATTCACTTTCTTATGTGTCAGACAACGTAGAAGTAATGCTCTTGTTTGCAAATGGAAAGCTGAATGTATTGCCATTGTAAATGCAAGTTCAATTTCGTGGAATTCGCAATGATATATTGTACATGAAATTCCTATTTCAAGTTCCAACAATGACAATGCTCTATTTAATCTTTGATAGATACCTTCGATTGAATCTGTGGATATGTTTAAACCACAGTGGATCAATTCAATACGATAAAAATAACTGCTGTCAAATGGATTTTTTCCCATAAAGAATGAACCAAAAGTAGATGATTTGACAAATAATTCGGAGACAGTACCTGAACTGTCATATTGCTTCTCGATAGTAAAATTGTTATTTTCATAATTAGCTAGCTCGAATTTCTGGTTATTAATGTGAATCTGTCCTTTTACATTAAGAACGACCTTGTCGATGCCCCAGTAGGCATTTGTTACAGAAAAACAACTTTCCATTTCCTTTGCATTCTCATCGTAGATTTTTTGTTTTTCCTCTTCGGACATACCTCTTGTAATTTTTGAGACCATTTTTTCCTCTTTCATTTCTCGAAATGAATTATGCCAGATACATAATGTTTTCAGAACAAAAAATGACAAAAAAGAGATAAATTCCAAAAAGAAATTTATCTCTAATTCTTCTATTTTCTTTTTATGACAATATCTTCAAGAATATAGTTCTCGAAATTAAATGTTTCCTCCTGAAAGGTCTTTTGAATTGAAATTGGTAAAGCTGATAGATACACATTATCTCCGATTTCAACACGTGTTTCATTGACACGCATTTTTGTGCTGTATTGTACTTTTATTCTATTTTTATAATTATCTTCGATAATCATTTCGATCCAATTCGAATTTGGTTTTAAATGTTTATCAATAATCTTTCCAAAAACAAACATCTTTGCGAAATGGTTTGGATATGCAAAACCGAAGCTAGGCTTTTTATTGAAGAATACCGCCAGTTCAGTCTGCTCTTCTTGGATGGTATCTATAATAATTTCGTAGCAATTTTTTGTGTTAATGTTTTCGATATGGCCTGATATCGATACCACCATTCCCTTTTTCAATTGAAATTTTTCGCGATTAAAATAACATTTCAAATATGTGTGCTTACGACCTGCACCATTTCTAATAAACAGAATGAACGATGGTTTATTATCAACATTATTTATTTCAATAATTTTTCCTCTTGCAAAAATTACATTCTGTTCTTTGTTTCGTAGATTATTTTGATTCCTCATTTTACTTTCCTCCATTACATCAATTTCTACAGAATTATTATGCCTGATAATACAAATCAAAAAATCACTACAGAATGTAATTCGTTACAGTAACAGATAACCGCCAATGAGACAAGTTTAAAACGGATACTGCCATGAGAGCAAGGCGGTTATAAGCGATTGGCATTCCTGCCGATAATGCTTTAACTTTATTTGAGCCACGTAAAATATATGCTTCATCTCTTAAATCAAAAATAAAATTTCTACGCTGTCTTTCGTATTGCTTAGTTGATTCGTTTTTCAATTTCTGATGTCCCTCCTCCCATTTTTTTATTAATAAATTTGAAAATGCTTGTCGCATTTGTGGATTTTCCTGAATTTTCTCAAGGTAATAGAAGTAGCTATCTCTTGAATGCTGTGCACGTAATGCATGTAAATTAATCTGATTGTTCATTTCTTTGTCAGAGAAGACAGGTTCATTTTCTCCTACCCCAGCAAAAGTCTGTTTCACCAACTCGATGTCTTTGGGCAAGATGTATTGCATTTGTTTCTTCCCACCCTTTCCGCGTTTCACATAAACATAACAATTGCCATATTCATCAATTTTTAAGTCTTTCCCAGTCAGGGCTTTAAGCTCATTGCGACGAATCCCAACAACTTGTTGAAATTCCATAAGTCGAGAGAAGCGAGAGTTCAATTCTTGCTTTTTCCCTTGTTCATTCGCTTCATGTTTTCGTCCTCTAATTATTTTATCGCTTGTGCGTTTTTGCTTTCTAATTCGGTTTAAATTGATTCCGACTGCTTTGGCTATCGGTGCTAAGTATGTGTGAATTGTTGCGGCAGTATATTCTTTCGGATCATTTTGTAAATCGTCGTGATATTTTTGAAGAACTTCTTCTGTGATTTCTGAGATTTTCTTGATGTTATTTTCTTTTGCCCATTTTGAGAATCGAGTTGCAGATCGTTTGTAAGATGTACGAGATGTATTGTTTGTAACATTTTTTGTTGCTTTTACAAAGATATCGTGTTTTAATGAATTTTTCTTTCGTGGCATTTTCTTTCTCCTTTCTATTTAATGCATATTACTGTTAAACTGCCTCCCACCCTTTTTAATAAAGAGCTGGGTATGCTCGGAAAAATACACGTTGAGGCTGCCTGTTAGGACTAACGTTTTAAGTAAGATTCAGTAGTCACCGTTTTCTTATCTAATGTATTTTTCTTTGTTATTGGATTGGTTATTTTTCAAATTTACTTATTACTTTTTACTACTACTAAACACTTATTTTTGTACTATTTTTCTTGATAAATGGTTATTCTGTACGTCATTCCATTCCGTAGAATAACCATTTATTTCATTCTTTTTCATTCTCTTATCAGTCAATGACACCTAACAAGAGATATCCATATCAATTGAAAATATAATTTACACCGAGCCCAGTGTATATTTTCAAAAAAATATAGTGTGATCACTCCCTTCTCTATTTACTTCAATATGTTCAATAGTATTATGTCGCTTTTTCAAAAAAATAAAAAACGTGTAAATATCATTTGCTAAATAGCAAAAATTCCCACACGTTTTTTATATTTTGAAAAAAGTGGCATACTAATCTTTGAAAGAGAGAGGAGGTGAGTCTATGGAATAAATACTTTCTATTATTTAAAACTAAATATAAATGAAAGGAGTAAGGTGTTATGATTGATGAAGTTCTAATCGAAGAGATAGTATCAATTATTGTTGATGTCGAAATGATGTGTAAGAAATTCCTGTTATTAAAAGGATTTTGTATTGATGTAATCAGTGATTATTATTACACTGAAGAAGAATTTGCTACAATTAGTTTTTCAAGAAATAATGATAAATTGACAATCCGAATTGAAAATCAAGAATGCCATGTGAGTGTAGAAAACCAGTTAGTTGAGAAGATTGAAACACACTTGGATAAAGAAGATATTGAAATTCAAATTGAAATTTTGATGAAACAGCTCATGTTAGGTAAATGGAAAACATTTTTGTATGATGCAAAAAATAGTTCACTACTTGATGCTGTTCAAAAACATGGATTTGATGATTACTCTACTGGCCCAGATGCTATTATGTATTTCTAAAAGTCAAACCTGTAATTTAATAAAGAAAAATGTGGTAATTGCTCAGTTTTGGGTGATGACTACTTTTAATTTTTTATATATTCGCACTTTTTCTGTCTTACAATTCCATTAATTCAAAATTCAATCAACGATTCATTACAGACTAATAATAAGAAATAGTTAAGCTCAATATACAAGAGTTTAGTAGTCTTTGTAAGAGTAAAAGTCTATGGCTACATTCATAAAAAATATTCATTTGAAAGCATTCTACCTTTAAATTTTGGAGTTATTTACCAACTACACATCACATCGAGTGTGTTGCTCTGCTCGTAAAAGCCTAGAAACATTGGAACGAAAGGGATAGTGAAAAGCCTTGGAGACAAGGCTTTTTAGCTTGCGGTGGAGTAGTATCAGAGTGAGAAAATTTTTGGAGGGAGTAGAAGTGATAGCAAGAAATTATCAAAATCTATTTCCATTTACCCTGTGGGTACGTGTTTGTTTCCATTGACAAGGAGTTTGTGGGAATAGAAACGTACCCGCCTCTAATATCGCCTGAATGGGCGATTGAAGTGTGAGTTCTGTAATTGATACAATTTAACTTTTTTTGAAAAAAATTCCCAAATTTATTTAGCATTGCAAAGATAATAAGTGAGAGCAAGTTGCTTACTTAATAATGATGAAGAGGAAAAGTAGAATGACAACAATTTTTTTAATAAAAACAAACTGCACTAATTGCGGAAAACAAAGTACTTTTGAAAGATTTGATAGGGTTTATGCGGTGAAGCCCCCTGAGATTGTTTCTGCTATTTTGGACTGGGATTTCTTTAAATTTACCTGCCATAACTGTAACCATATGGTGCTAATTGATTACCCAACAGTCGTAGTAGATGAAGAACAAAAAATAATTATTCAGTATGACCTCTTTGACATCTACAAAGTTTAATGTTAAAATACATTCAAAAATATATTTGAATGAGGTGTTTTATGATTCAAAATATTGTTACTTCAATAATCCTGTATTCTGGGACAGCCGTAGACTTACTTATTATCCTAATGTTATTTTTTGCCAAAAGAAAAAGCAGAAAAGACATCATTAACATCTATTTAGGACAATTTCTAGGCTCTGTTAGTCTAATATTGCTAAGTTTGCTTTTTGCATTTGTCTTAGATTATATTCCTAGTAAAGAGATTTTAGGTTTGCTCGGTTTGATTCCAATTTTCCTAGGCCTCAAAGTTTTGCTTTTAGGAGATTCTGATGGAGAAGCTATTGCCAAAGAAGGTTTGAGCAAAGATAATAAAAACCTGATTTTTCTAGTCGCTATGATTACTTTTGCAAGTTGTGGTGCTGACAATATTGGTGTCTTTGTCCCATATTTTACTACCTTAAATTTAGCGAATTTGATAGTGGCTTTACTTACCTTTCTAGTCATGATTTATCTCTTGGTTTTCTCTGCCCAAAAATTGGCACAAGTTCCTTCTGTTGGAGAAACTTTGGAAAAATATAGCAGATGGTTTATTGCCGTTGTTTATTTAGGATTGGGGATATATATCCTGATTGAAAACAACAGCTTTGACATGCTATGGACTGTGTTAGGCTAGGAGAAAATATTTTGAAAAAAGATAGTATCTGTCAAGTGGATGTTATAAATCAACAAAATGTTACAACCGCAACGAACTACCTTGAAAAGGAAAAAGTTCAAAAATCACTTCGCATTTTATCAAAGTTTACCGATAATAAACAGATAAATATCATCTTTTATCTCCTTGCTGTTGAAGAACTCTGTGTCTGCGATATAGCCTGTTTACTAAATCTCAGTATGGCATCTGCCTCCCACCATCTTCGTAAACTAGCCAATCAAAACATCTTGGACACTAGAAGAGAGGGGAAAATTATATATTATTTTATAAAAGATGAGGAAATCAGAGATTTTTTTAATCAACTAGGATAACAACTATTTTTACTACTTTTCCATGTTTATAGGGGCTTATCTATGAATTTTTTTGATGAAAATTACTCACAAGAAATACCTACTCGTATCAAATATTTAAGAAGAAAGTATAATTTAAAGCAAAGTGACCTACGATTATATCAGCGTTTACAGACATTCAAGAGAAATCTCTTGGATGTCTTTTTTGGGCTAAAGCAAGGCTATGATTAGCCTTGGCAAATTTGCCTAACAGCTCCAAACCTGTCATCAAATGAAATCGATGACTTATCAGAATGAGTCGTAGCCTTCATCTCACAGTATAGGTAGATGGCTAATTTCATTTTAAAACTTTCAGTTTTAAGGGACTGACCCCAAAAAGTGAGAATTTAATAAAAAGACTTGACAAATTTCGTTTACAATAGTAGACTTATTTTGAACATATTCGTTTACATTTGTAAATGACAAGGAGGAAAGGAAAATGAGCACAATAGAACTTAATACTTCTATCACAGATGCTGAATGGGAAGTAATGCGTGTAGTTTGGGCAAATGATCGAGTAACTAGTAAAATAGTCATCTCTGTATTGAAAGAAAAAATGGACTGGACAGAATCCACTATCAAAACGATCTTAGGTCGATTAGTTGAAAAAGGCGTACTAAATACAGAGCAAGAAGGTAGAAAGTTTATTTACACTGCCAATATTGTAGAGAAAGAAGCCGTAAGGGATTATGCAGAAGATATTTTTAACCGTATTTGCAATAAGAAAGTTGGAAATGTAATAGGAAGCATCATTGAAAATCATGTCTTAAGCTTCGATGATATAGATCGACTAGAGAAAATATTAGAGATAAAAAAATCTTTCGCAGTAGAAGAAGTGGCTTGCAATTGTCCAGAAGGACAATGCGAGTGTCATTTACATCATCATTAACATAAGGAGGAATAAAAATGAGTAAGAATAAACATATGTTATTAGGTATTGGACTTACAGTCGTATTAACTGCAGTTGGATATATTACACTTTTAGAACCAATGATTAGTTATTTTAAAATAAACCAGAGTGCAGTTAATATAGATATTCAAACAAGTAAAACAAAAAGTACACTTCCTATACCACCACTATTAGAGGATAAAAATCCAGATCCTAATATTGCGGATTTTACTTTAGAACCTCAAGAAAGAGAAACTTCATTTTTACCAAATACCAAGACACGAACTATGGGGTACAACGGAAGTTTCTTAGGCCCTGTCATCAGAGTAAGTAAAGGTGAGCAAGTAAATGTGCACGTAAATAACAAGCTAAAAGAAGCAACTACAGTTCACTGGCATGGACTAGAGGTAGAAGGAGAAAAGGATGGGGGCCCTCATCAAGGAATTGAACCAGGAACAACTTGGGAGCCTAGTTTTACAGTAAATCAACAGGCTGCAACATTGTGGTATCATCCGCACTTTGGAGGAAATACTGCTACCCAAGTTTATAAAGGTTTAGCAGGACTATTCTATGTGGATGATGAAGTATCAAAAAGCTTAAATATTCCTAAGGAATATGGAGTAAATGATATACCTTTAGTAATTCAAGATAGAAGCTTTGGCAAGGACGGCAGTTTTATTTATAATACAAATATGATGGATGGAGCAACAGGGGATACTATCATAGTTAACGGAGCTATTAAACCTAATTTAGAGGTTAATAGAGTCAAGATGAGATTTAGAATAGTTAATGGTGCTAATGCAAGTAACTTTAATTTGAAGTTAGATAATAGAGATGGATTCTATCAAATAGCATCTGATGGTGGATTTTTAGAAAAACCGGTTAGCCAGAGAAATATTATGTTATCACCTGGGGAAAGAGCAGAGATAATAGTGGACTTTTCAAAGTATGAAAAGGGAACGCAGCTATCACTTATGAGTAATAAGGAAGCCATTATGACCTTTAATGTTAAAGGCGATGGGAAAGATGATACTGAAGTACCTAGCACTTTAACGAATATAGAAAGAATGTCAGAAGCACAAGCTACTAAGATAAGAAGCTTTGAGCTTCAAGGTATGGGTCAAATGGTATCAATAAACGGTATAAAGTTTGATATGAATAGAATTGATGAAACAGTGAAGCTTGGAGATACAGAGATTTGGGAAATTACAAACCCAGGATCTATGATGCATGAAATGGGGCACCCATTCCATATTCATGGCACACAGGTTCAAATTCTATCAAGAAACGGTAATGCGCCTTCTCCAGAGGAGAGCGGATGGAAAGATACTGTATATATTGAGCCTAACGAAAAAGTAAGACTTATAGTTAAGTTTAATAAGAAGGGTACTTATATGTACCACTGTCACATTCTTGAACATGAAGAAGCAGGTATGATGGGACAAATTAAAGTAGAATAATAAATAATATTGAAGATCATGTCTTAAGCTTCGATGATATAGATCGACTAGAAAAAATATTAGAGATAAAAAAATCTTTCGCAGTAGAAGAAGTGGATTGCAATTGTCCAGAAAGACAATGCGAGTGTCATTTACATCATCATTAAGAATAAGGAGGAATTTAAAATGAACAATAATAACAAACATTTATCCCACTGTCACCATAATCATGGCGACATGGATCATTCAAAACATGAGTACGTAAGCACGGAAGAACATGGAGACCATAAGAATCAACATCAAGAACATCATGCTGAGCATGATCACAGCGGGCACAGTGGGCATGACCACAGTGGGCATCACGGAGGGCATGAACACCATCATCACGGTAACTTTAAGGAACTTTTCTTAAAATCATTGCCACTAGGAATCATTATTATGCTCTTATCCCCTATGGCTGGGTTTGACCTACCATTCCAGTTTACTTTTCCATATTCTGATATTGTAGTAGCTATTTTATCTACTATATTAATTATTTATGGTGGACGTCCATTCTATCAAGGCGCAGTTGACGAATTTAAACAAAAAGAACCTGGAATGATGGCTCTAGTTTCTTTAGGTATAAGTGTTTCATATTTATACAGTATTTATGCTGTTATCATTACCTACGTAACGGGTGGACACGTGATGGACTTTTTCTTTGAATTTGCTTCATTATTATTAATCATGTTATTAGGTCACTGGATTGAGATGAAAGCTATTGGAGAAGCAGGAGACGCACAAGCAGCATTGGCTAAGTTGGTACCAAAAGATGCTCACGTTGTGTTAGAAGATGATTCAATTGAAATACGTCCAGTTGCTGACTTACAGGTAGGCGATTTAATTCGTGTTCAAGCCGGAGAAAATGTGCCAGCAGACGGAACTATCGAGCGTGGCGAATCACGTGTAAATGAAGCTCTTTTGACTGGAGAATCAAAAGCAGTTAAAAAAGGTCCTGGCGATGAAGTAATCGGAGGCTCAACAAATGGAGAAGGGGTTCTTTATATTAAAGTGAATGAGACAGGTGATCAATCCTTTATCTCTCAAGTACAGACTTTAATTAGCAAAGCTCAAAGTCAGCCTTCCAGGGCAGAAAATATTGCGCAAAAGGTTGCAGGGTGGCTCTTCTATATTGCTGTTATTGTCGCGCTAATTGCTTTTGTAGTGTGGATGATTATTGGAGATATCCCAACGGCAGTTATATTTACTATTACTACATTAGTTATTGCTTGTCCGCACGCATTGGGTCTGGCTATTCCATTGGTAACCGCCCGAAGCACAAGCTTAGGGGCTAGCCGTGGCTTACTAGTAAAAGACCGCCAAGCCTTAGAAATAGCTCCAGATGCAGATGTGATGATTTTAGATAAAACAGGTACTTTAACAACTGGTGAGTTTAAAGTATTAGACGTTAAACTTTTTAATAACAAATATAATAAAGAGGAAATCATTGCCTTACTGGCAGGTATTGAAGGAGGCTCTAGCCACCCGATTGCTCAATCAATTATAAGGTTCGCCGAGCAGCAAGATATACGTCCAGCATCTTTTGATTCGATTGATGTGATTTCCGGTTCTGGAGTAGAGGGTAAAGCAGGTGGGCACCGTTACCAATTAATCAGTCAAAAAGCCTATGGACGTAATCTTGATATGGATATTCCAAAAGGAGCAACTCTTAGTGTCTTAGTAGAAAACGATGATGCCATTGGTGCTGTAGCTTTAGGGGACGAATTAAAACCAACGAGTAAAGAGTTAATTAAAGCTCTTAAAAAGAACAATATTCAACCAATTATGGCAACAGGTGATAATGAAAAAGCGGCTCAAGGCGCGGCAGAAGTTTTAGGGATTGAGTATAGATCAAATCAATCTCCACAAGACAAATATGAGTTAGTTAAAACACTTAAAGATGAAGGAAAGAAAGTTATCATGGTAGGTGATGGTGTAAATGATGCTCCTTCTCTTGCCTTAGCAGATGTTGGTATAGCTGTAGGTGCTGGAACTCAAGTTGCATTGGATTCAGCTGATGTCATATTGACTCAATCCGATCCAGGAGATATTGAATCATTCATTGAATTAGCACACAAAACAACTCGTAAAATGAAACAAAATCTCTTTTGGGGAGCCGGTTATAACTTTATAGCTATCCCTCTAGCTGCAGGAATTTTGGCTCCTATTGGTATCACATTAAGCCCTGCATTAGGAGGAATCCTAATGTCTGTGTCAACAGTCATCGTCGCCATTAATGCTATGTTATTAAGTTTAGATCCAAAAAATAACGGTTAACAGATCGAATGATTGAAACTCATTAAAGTATCAAGATACAATTCTATATGTTTTAATACATTCAGAAGATAAGTAGTCGTATACTGTGGAACAGAACTTAGTAAATATTGAAAAGTGGCTATCAACAAACAGGTTGATAACCACTTTTTTTCACTATTGACTCTATTTCAAGAATCGGCTGTGAATATGTCAAATGCGTTTAGTGGGAACATTTTATCTATCTGCCAATTCTTTTAATAATTCATCGTATTGATTCATAGCACTTTTTAACTCTATGTCAAAGTCAAAAGTTGGCTCAGCTTTGAGAATGCTGGTTTCTTTATTAAGTTCCCCTTTAAAAACTTGCTTAGTACTGATATTCAGTCGAAAATTCATTAGCTACGCCTCCCAATTTTGCAACTATATTATACATGGTATGTATGAAAATTAAAAGTGAATACTTCTAGCTGTTCTCATTTTCTAGAATCAAGAATAAGGTAAACTTTTGTATTTTCTGGTTCGATTTTGCTTATTTTACTTGAAAATTTACCTTATTTTGATGAAATTAGTTGAAATTGGATGAAATTTTGAGGTTTGAAAACCCGTGAAAACGTTGATATTAAAAGCTTTTGAAATTAATTCCAACAAAAGTTTTTAAAACCAGGTCTTAAGAAAGCACGTAAAGCTTCACAATTCTCTAAACGTTAATCAAAACCTTATTATACCAACGTTTGCAGGCACTTTTTGGTGTCAGTTGGTGTTAATTATAGTGATAAGTCGTTTAAGAGACTTAAAGCATCGGCATCCTGCTGGTGCTTTTTTTCTGGCATTAATTCAAGATAGTATTGCTGAGTTGTCAAAATTGAATTGTGTCCCAAACGTCTTGAAATATAATCCAGACTAATATCTTTTGAAAATAGAAAAGAAGCGTGGGTATCACGTAAACCGTGAAATGTTGTTTTAGTTAGGTCAAGTTGTTTCAGTAAGCGTTGAAGTTGCCCAGCTTGTCTAAATCCATTCCAATCAAAAACGTAATCTGTTTTAGTATTAGCTAGATTTACTAGGATTTGATAAATGTCTTTATTGATAGAAATATCACGCTTAGAGTGTTTGGTTTTTAGTTGTGTATCGTCATTAGTTGGGCTAATAGAGCGCCTAACTTTAATACCGTACTCAAAAATATCTTCTTTTTTGAGACCAAGTAGTTCGCCACGTCTAGCACCAGTTTCAAGGGCTAGAGCTACTAATACATTAAATTCATCTTCTTCTGCATGATTTAAGCAATACTGCCTTAATTTTTTAAATTCTGTAACAGATAGAGGAATATTCCGTTTTGGTAGCTCTTTCCCTTTTGATTTTAAGAGATGACCAAAGTCATTTGTAATTAAACCACGAGCATAAGCATATTTTAATGAACCTCGTATCTTTAAAACTAGCTCTTTTACAGTCTTCTTTGAGTGAGATTCAGAATATTTATCAATCTTTTTCTGCATGATAATATCATCAAGATGTTTGAGCTGAATCCCATCAAAAAGACTTTCCACAACTACGAGAGTTCTCTTGTAATTGATGAAGGTTGCTTCACGGACATCATTTTTCTTTACAGTTTCTACCCAGTTACGGTAAAAATCTGTAAATAGTGTAGAACGTTCAGCAATGTTTTTCCCACGTCCTTTTTCAAGCTCCATTTCTAAAGTCCAAAGTTCAGCATCTTTTTTGTTGCTGAACGTTTTAGTTTCTCGCTTGTATTCCCCTTTCTTGTAGAGTGATACAGTTGCACGGAAAGACTTTCCACGTTTCGTAATAGTTGCCATTTTATCAGCCTTTCTATAAAAAATGATTGATAAAATAGACTAGTCACATATAGGATATATGAAAAATCTAATTTTATCAATCATTATCCGTCAATCGCAGTGGCTTTCAATAAATTTAACCAGTTTTGACTTCAAATAGCGCTTTTGTTTTCCTACCATAAAGCATTGAAAGTCTGGGTGACTTCTGATGTACTTATCAAATGATTTAGGATCTATTCCAAGTAGTTCCGCTGCTTGTTGTCTATTTAACAGAAGAGGAGAATTATTTTGAGGTAACATATAGAATTCCTTTCATTTTCTAGATACAAGTATTATTCCACATGTGTAATGAATTGAGGCTAGATTTTTGAAAATTGTTCAATGT
>NZ_WCJE01000038.1 GCF_016743335.1 Streptococcus suis
AAGTTTGGGGAGACCAAACTTTTTTCTTACCAAAACCCGAATTTTCCCCCAAAAATTTAAAGTTTTTTAAAAATAGGTCTACAGACGGATGGAATATGTGGTATAATAGACTATAATGTGCTTACTAAGATGTAGCAAAGGAGTGACTACATGATTAAAATTTATACAGTATCTAGTTGTACTTCTTGTAAGAAAGCAAAGAACTGGCTGAATGCCCATCAATTGTCCTATAACGAACATAATCTGGCTAAAGAGGCAATCACCAAGGAAGAAATTTTAAATATTTTAACCAAGACGGAAAATGGCATTGCAAGTATTGTATCGTCAAAAAATCGCTATGCTAAGAGTTTGGATTTTGATATAGAAGATTTAAGTGTCAATGAAGTGATCGACTTGATTGCTTCTAATCCACGTATTTTGAAAAGTCCAATTCTGATTGACGAGAAACGATTGCAGGTTGGATACAAGGAAGATGACATTCGCGCCTTCTTACCGCGAGCGGTTCGAAATGTTGAAAATGCCCAAGCTCGTATGCGAGCAGCCCTATAAAGAGTAGGAAGAACTCTATTTATGGAGTTCTTTTTGCACTTTCTTTGTGCTTGTTCTAGAAATATGATATAATGAAAATGAATAAAAATTGAAAGAAGGTGTAAGTATGGGATTCACGGAAGAAACAGTTCGTTTTCGTCTGGATGACACAGATAAACAAGAAATCAGCAAGACATTGACTGGTGTTTATCGTTCGCTAGAGGAAAAGGGCTATAATCCGATTAACCAAATCATTGGCTATGTATTAAGTGGGGACCCTGCTTATATTCCTCGCTATAATGATGCCCGCAATCAGATTCGTAAGCATGAACGAGATGAAATCATTGAAGAATTGGTGCGCTACTATTTGAAAGGGAATGGGATTGACCTCTAATGAGAATAATGGGATTAGACGTCGGTTCTAAGACAGTTGGTGTAGCTATTTCAGATCCGTTAGGTTTCACGGCCCAAGGGTTGGAAATCATCCCAATCGATGAAGAAAAGGGCGAATTCGGTCTGGAGCGTTTGACCGAACTTGTAGAACAGTACAAGGTTGATAAATTTGTTGTCGGTTTACCTAAGAACATGAACAATACTAGCGGACCTCGTGTTGAGGCTAGTCAAGCCTATGGAAATTTATTGATTGAGCAATTCAAACTACCGGTTGATTACCAGGATGAACGTTTGACGACCGTTGCGGCAGAACGCATGTTGATTGAGCAAGCGGATATCAGCCGAGGAAAACGCAAGAAAGTTATCGATAAATTAGCAGCTCAGCTGATTTTACAAAATTATTTAGATAGAACATTTTAAAGGAGATTCTAATGGCACATCATCATGACCATGAACACGACCACAATCACGACGAGCGTGAATTGATTACTTTGGTAGACGACCAAGGTAACGAAACACTTTTTGAAATCTTATTGACGATTGACGGTCAAGAAGAGTTTGGTAAGAACTATGTTCTCTTGATTCCTGCAAGTGCAGAAGAAGATGAGAACGGAGAAGTTGAAATCCAAGCCTACTCATACATCGAAAATGAGAACGGCACAGAAGGCGACCTCCAACCTATCCCAGAAGACGCAACAGCAGAATGGGATATGATTGAAGAAGTCTTCAACAGCTTTATGGAGGAATAAAAAGGTCCAGTGGACCTTTTTATCATGAGCCTGAAAACAAGAAAGCGAATTAAGGTCCAGTGGACCTTTTTATCATGAGCCTGAAAACAAGAAAGCGAATTAAGGTCCAGTGGACCTTTTTATCTTTTGCTTGAAAACAAGAGGGCCAAACTAGGTCCGGTGGACCTTTTTATCATGAGTTTGCAAATCAAAGAACGAATTAAGGTCCGGTGAATATTTTGATTTGCTCCCTGTCGTTAGAATGATATTTCTTAAGGAAGCTAGAAAAAATAACTAAAATCAATGAACAACTTGAAGGTAGAGGATTGTATGAAAGAAGAGTTGGGAAAATATTTATCGCAAGCCCCTGATATCAATAGGATTTTGGAGATTGTAAAGGATTTAGACTTAGCGGATTCATGGATTTGTGCGGGAACAATTCGAAATTTTATCTGGAATCACTATCGTTTTGATAAAAATACGGATGTTGATTTTATCTTTTACGATGAGAAAATATCGCATCAAGAAACGAAAGAATTAGAAGCAAATTTGCATCAAAGATATCCGGAATATCAATGGGAAGTTAAGAATCAAGTATTTATGCACATTCATAGCCCAGACACTCTTCCCTATCAATCGTCGAGAGATTCGATGGAAAAATTTCCTGAAAGGTGTACCGCAATTGGTGTTCGTCAGACAGAGAAAGGGAATATAGAACTATTTGCGCCTTATGGATTGACTGATATTTATAAATATTTGGTACGACCAACTCCTCATTTTATTGGTAATTCTAAACGTATGGATTTATATGAGAAAAGAATAAAAAAGAAAAACTGGAAAGAACAATGGCCTGTAATAACTATAAAATACGAATGATAAACCATATTTACTAATTAGTAGACAAAAATGTCCTGTTGGAAATCGTGCCTTTTCGATAAACTTAAACCATCAAACAAAGGGGATGGGATGATGAAATTTGAAAAGGTCTATGATAGCGTAAAAGGGATTGTCAACAAGGCTCGAAAAGAGTTTTATATTAAGCTCTGGGACAGGGAAGATTGGGATCAAGAGGGCATGATGACCTTATTTGAATTGTTGGAAGATCAACCGTGGTTAGCTGATGAGCAAGAACAGTTGTATTGCTATTTTAAAGTGAAATTTAGAAATCGGGTCAAAGACCGTGTACGCAGACAAGAAAGTCAGAAGCGTAAGTTTGACCGCATGCCACATGAAGACATTCATGATTTATCTCACGTTATACAATCGCCAGGTTTAGTCAATGACGAGCTGTTAATGTTGAGAGGGGCCTTGAGAGATTATCGAAAAAAACTAAGCAATGACCAGCTTGAAAATTATGAAAAACTAATTAGTGGCCAATGTTTCCGTGGTCGCCGTGAAATGATTCGCGATTTACAAATCTATTTAAAAGACTTTCGCTAATACTCTTCTATAAAAAGGAAATAGAGGAGGTTCAAAAAATCTTAGAACAAGTGTTTTAAGATTTTTTTGAATTTCGAGTAAAAACTCTTGCAATGTACAATATAATTTGATAGAATGTTCTAGTGCCGTAAAAATTACGGCTGTAGCTTTGATGCAAGAGGTTGCGACACGCTCGGTTGCATTGCCACGCAACACGTGTTGGTTTTCTTGTGGAGCTAGCCTATTATCTTAAATAGACGAAAAGGAGAAAAAGATGGCAAACAAAAAAATCCGCATCCGCTTGAAAGCGTACGAACACCGTACACTTGATACAGCAGCTGCAAAAATCGTTGAAACTGCAACTCGTACAGGTGCTCAAGTAGCTGGTCCAGTTCCGCTTCCAACAGAACGTAGCCTCTACACAATCATCCGTGCGACTCACAAGTACAAAGACTCTCGTGAGCAGTTCGAAATGCGTACACACAAACGTTTGATCGACATCATCAACCCAACTCAAAAAACAGTTGATGCTTTGATGAAATTGGATCTTCCAAGTGGTGTAAACGTAGAAATTAAATTGTAATCAAGTAGCAAGGTAGAAAAGCAAGTGTTCATAATTGAACACGGGCTAAACTCCGTGTGAAAAAGATAAACTTTCCTAGAAACAGAAGTTTCTTCGTCAAGTTTCCTATTTTCACTTTGAGTTTGACGCCCTTTGTATCTTGGTTTGAGCATGAAAAACGCTCGTTAAAAACTTTTTAACTATAAAATAAGAAAAGGAATATTTTTCTCATGACAAAAGGAATCTTAGGGAAAAAAGTGGGAATGACTCAAATCTTCACTGAATCTGGTGAATTTATCCCTGTTACTGTCATCGAAGCAACTCCAAACGTTGTTCTTCAAGTGAAAACAGTTGAAACTGACGGTTATGCAGCAGTTCAAGTTGGTTTTGATGACAAACGTGAAGTATTGAGCAACAAACCTGCCAAAGGCCATGTAGCTAAAGCTAACACAGCTCCTAAGCGCTTCATTCGTGAATTCAAAAACATTGAAGGCTTGGAAGTTGGACAAGAAATTACAGTTGAAACTTTCGCAGCTGGTGATGTTGTTGATGTAACTGGTACATCTAAAGGTAAAGGTTTCCAAGGTGTTATCAAACGCCATGGTCAATCACGTGGTCCTATGGCTCACGGTTCTCGTTACCACCGTCGTCCAGGTTCTATGGGTCCTGTTGCACCTAACCGTGTATTCAAAGGTAAAAACCTTGCAGGTCGCATGGGCGGCAACCGTGTAACAATTCAAAACCTTGAAGTTGTACAAGTTGTTCCAGAAAAGAACGTTATCCTTATCAAAGGTAACGTACCAGGTGCTAAGAAATCTCTTATCACTATCAAGTCAGCAGTTAAAGCTGGTAAATAATAAGGAAAGGGGAAATCAGTCGAAATGGCAAACGTAACATTATTTGACCAAACTGGTAAACAAGCTGGTGAAGTAGTTCTTAACGATGCGATCTTTGGTATCGAGCCAAACCAAGCAGTTGTATTTGATGTAATCATCAGCCAACGTGCTAGCCTTCGTCAAGGTACTCACGCAGTTAAAAACCGTTCAGCAGTCTCAGGTGGCGGACGCAAACCATGGCGTCAAAAAGGAACTGGACGTGCTCGTCAAGGTTCTATCCGCTCACCACAATGGCGTGGCGGTGGCGTAGTTTTCGGACCAACTCCACGTTCATACGCGTACAAACTTCCACAAAAAGTTCGTCGCTTGGCACTTAAATCTGTTTACTCAGAAAAAGTTGCTGAAAACAAATTTGTAGCTGTTAACTCACTTGAATTCACAGCTCCAAAAACTGCTGAATTTGCAAAAGTACTTGCAGCATTGAGCATTGATTCTAAAGTCCTTGTTATTCTTGAAGAAGGCAACGAATTCGCAGCTCTTTCTGCTCGTAACATCCCAGGAGTTAAAGTTGCAACTGCAACAACTGCAAGCGTACTTGACATCGCAAATGCAGACAAACTTCTTGTAACTCAAGCAGCTATCTCTAAAATTGAGGAGGTTCTTGCATAATGAATTTGTATGATGTTATCAAAAAACCTGTCATCACAGAAAGCTCAATGGGCCAACTCGAAGCAGGCAAGTATGTATTTGAAGTTGACACTCGTGCACACAAACTCTTGATCAAGCAAGCTGTTGAAGCTGCATTCGAGGGTGTTAAAGTTGCAAATGTTAACACAATCAACGTGAAACCTAAAACAAAACGCGTAGGTCGTTATGTAGGTCGCACAAACAAAGTGAAAAAAGCAATCATCACATTGGCTGCTGATTCAAAAGCGATCGAATTGTTCGCTACAGCTGACGCTGAATAATCAAAGGAGGAATTAACGTGGGTATTAAAGTTTATAAACCAACGACAAATGGCCGTCGTAACATGACTTCTTTGGACTTCGCTGAAATCACAACAAGCACTCCAGAAAAAAGCTTGCTTGTTGCATTGAAAAACAAAGCTGGTCGTAACAACAATGGTCGCATCACTGTTCGTCACCAAGGTGGCGGTCACAAACGTTTCTACCGTTTGGTAGACTTCAAACGTAACAAAGATGGCGTTGAAGCAATCGTTAAAACTATCGAGTACGATCCAAACCGTTCAGCAAACATCGCTCTTGTACACTACACAGACGGTGTTAAAGCTTACATCATTGCTCCTAAAGGTCTTGAAGTTGGTCAACGCATCGTTTCAGGTCCAGAAGCAGATATCAAAGTTGGTAACGCACTTCCACTTGCAAACATCCCAGTCGGTACTGTTGTTCACAACATCGAGTTGAAACCAGGTCGCGGTGGTGAGTTGGTTCGTGCTGCCGGTGCATCTGCACAGGTTCTTGGTCAAGAAGGTAAATACGTTCTTGTTCGTCTTCAATCAGGTGAAGTTCGTATGATCCTTGGTACTTGCCGTGCTACTGTTGGTGTGGTAGGTAACGAACAACATGGCCTTGTTAACCTTGGTAAAGCAGGTCGTAGCCGTTGGAAAGGTATCCGTCCAACAGTTCGCGGTTCTGTAATGAACCCTAACGATCACCCACACGGTGGTGGTGAAGGTAAAGCACCAGTTGGTCGTAAAGCACCATCTACACCATGGGGTAAACCAGCTCTTGGTTTGAAAACTCGTAACAAGAAAGCTAAATCTGACAAACTTATCGTTCGTCGTCGCAACCAAAAATAATATATTCTTAGTTGCCTAGCATTCTATATCATCCGCCAACTCGGTAGGGTTTGTTATGGACTGATTATTCCAGCACCTCAGTTTGATTGAAATGCCAGTTTGACGCAGTAGTTGATTGCAGTTTCTAGTAGCTTAGCTACGTCGAAACTTCTAATCAACTGTGCGGGGGCAGGACAACGAACACGGGAACTGGGGGTTCTGTCCAGCTCCCAAGCCGCTGTGGTACATATTTTAAAGGAGAAAACACTAAAATGGGACGTAGTCTTAAAAAAGGACCTTTCGTCGATGAGCATTTGATGAAAAAAGTTGAAGCTCAAGCAAACGACGAAAAGAAAAAAGTAATTAAAACTTGGTCACGTCGTTCAACGATCTTCCCAAGTTTCATCGGTTATACAATCGCAGTTTACGATGGACGTAAACACGTACCTGTATACATTCAAGAAGACATGGTAGGTCACAAACTTGGTGAATTTGCACCAACTCGTACTTACAAAGGTCATGCTGCTGACGACAAGAAAACTCGTCGTAAATAATTTAGGAGGAAAACACAATGGCAGAAATTACTTCAGCTAAAGCAACTGCTCGCACAGTACGTGTTTCACCTCGTAAATCACGTCTTGTCTTGGATAATATCCGTGGCAAAAGCGTAGCAGACGCAATCGCAATCTTGAAATTCACACCAAACAAAGCTGCAGGCATTATCGAGGGAGTTTTGAACTCAGCAATCGCTAACGCTGAAAACAACTTTGGTTTGGAAAAAGCTAACTTGGTAGTCAGCGAAGCATTCGCAAACGAAGGACCAACATTGAAACGTTTCCGTCCACGTGCGAAAGGTTCTGCTTCACCAATCAACAAACGCACAGCTCACATCACTGTAGTTGTGGCAGAGAAATAAGGAGGTAAAAACGTGGGTCAAAAAGTACATCCAATTGGTATGCGTGTTGGCATCATCCGTGATTGGGATGCTAAATGGTATGCTGAAAAAGAATACGCGGATTACCTTCATGAAGATCTTGCAATCCGCAACTTTATCAAAAAAGAATTGGCTGATGCGTCAACATCAACAATCGAAATCGAACGTGCTGTAAATAAAGTAATCGTTTCTATCCACACTGCTAAACCAGGTATGGTTATCGGTAAAGCTGGTAGCAACGTTGATGCACTTCGTGCTCAATTGAACAAATTGACTGGTAAGCAAGTACACATCAACATCATCGAAATCAAACAACCTGATTTGGATGCACACCTTGTTGGTGAGTCAATCGCTCGTCAATTGGAGCAACGTGTGGCATTCCGTCGTGCTCAAAAACAAGCTATCCAACGTGCAATGCGCGCTGGTGCAAAAGGTATCAAAACACAAGTTTCTGGTCGTTTGAACGGTGCTGATATTGCCCGTGCAGAAGGCTACTCAGAAGGAACTGTTCCTCTTCATACACTTCGTGCGGATATCGACTACGCTTGGGAAGAAGCTTTGACAACTTACGGTAAACTTGGTGTTAAAGTATGGATCTACCGTGGTGAAGTTCTTCCAGCTCGTAAAAACACTAAAGGAGGTAAATAACAAATGTTAGTACCTAAACGTGTAAAACACCGTCGTGAATTCCGTGGAAAAATGCGCGGTGAAGCTAAAGGTGGAAAACAAGTAGACTTTGGTCAATACGGTCTTCAAGCAACTACTAGCTCATGGATTACAAACCGCCAAATCGAAGCTGCCCGTATCGCTATGACGCGTTACATGAAACGTGGTGGTAAAGTTTGGATCAAGATCTTCCCACACAAATCATACACTGCTAAAGCTATCGGTGTACGTATGGGTTCTGGTAAAGGTGCTCCTGAAGGTTGGGTAGCTCCAGTTAAACGCGGTAAGGTTATGTTTGAAGTAGCTGGCGTTTCTGAAGAAATCGCACGTGAAGCATTCCGCCTTGCTGGTCACAAATTGCCAGTTAAAGTTAAATTCGTAAAACGTGAAGCAGAATAAGGAGAAGACATGAAACTTCAAGAAATTAAAGATTTTGTAAAAGAACTTCGTGGCCTTTCTCAAGAAGAACTTGCTAAGAAAGAAAACGAATTGAAGAAAGAACTCTTCGAGCTTCGTTTCCAAGCTGCTGCTGGTCAACTTGAGCAAACTGCTCGTTTGAACGAAGTGAAGAAACAAATTGCACGTATCAAAACTGTGCAATCTGAAACTAAATAATAGATTGGGAAAGGAGAATTTCAATGGAACGCAATAATCGTAAAGTTCTTGTTGGACGCGTAGTATCTGACAAAATGGACAAAACAATCACAGTTGTAGTTGAAACTAAACGTAACCACCCAGTCTATGGTAAACGTATTAACTACTCTAAAAAGTACAAAGCTCATGATGAAAACAATGTTGCTAAAGAAGGCGATATCGTTCGTATCATGGAAACTCGCCCACTTTCAGCTACAAAACGTTTCCGTCTTGTAGAAGTTGTGGAAGAGGCAGTTATCATTTAATCAACCTGAAAGGAGAAAATTGACATGATTCAAACAGAAACTCGTTTGAAAGTTGCTGACAACAGTGGCGCACGTGAAATCTTGACAATCAAAGTTCTTGGTGGTTCAGGACGTAAATTCGCGAACATCGGCGACATCATCGTTGCTTCAGTAAAACAAGCTACTCCTGGTGGTGCGGTTAAAAAAGGTGACGTTGTTAAAGCCGTTATCGTTCGTACTAAGACAGGTGCTCGTCGTGCTGATGGTTCATACATCAAATTCGATGAGAATGCTGCAGTTATCATCCGTGAAGACAAAAACCCTCGCGGAACTCGTATCTTTGGCCCAGTGGCACGCGAATTGCGTGATGGCGGTTTCATGAAAATCGTTTCATTGGCACCAGAAGTACTTTAATCTAACAAACTAAGTCCCCTGTTATCTCACCAGAGTAACAGGGTGCCCATTAGGGCGTAAGAAATTATAGGAGAAATCAAATGTTTGTAAAAAAAGGCGATAAAGTTCGCGTAATCGCTGGTAAAGACAAAGGCGTTGAAGCAGTTGTCGTAACAGCACTTCCAAAAGTAAACAAAGTTATTGTTGAAGGTGTTAACATCGTTAAGAAACACCAAAAACCAAATAGCGAAAACCCTCAAGGCGCTATCGTTGAAAAAGAAGCTCCAATCCATGTGTCAAACGTTCAAGTTCTTGACAAAAATGGTGTTGCAGGACGCGTTGGTTACAAGTTTGTAGACGGCAAAAAAGTTCGCTACAACAAAAAATCAGGCGAAGTGCTTGATTAATCACGAAGGAAAGGAGAAGTATAATGGCAAATCGTTTAAAAGAAAAATATCTTAATGAAGTAGTTCCTGCTTTGACTGAACAATTTAACTATTCTTCAGTTATGGCTGTGCCAAAAGTTGATAAGATCGTTTTGAACATGGGTGTTGGTGACGCTGTTTCTAACGCTAAAAACCTTGAGAAAGCTGCTCAAGAATTGGCTTTGATCTCAGGTCAAAAACCACTTATCACTAAAGCTAAGAAATCAATCGCCGGCTTCCGTCTTCGTGAGGGTGTTGCGATCGGTGCGAAAGTAACTCTTCGTGGCGAACGTATGTATGAGTTCTTGGACAAATTGGTTACAGTTTCACTTCCACGTGTACGTGACTTCCACGGTGTACCAACTAAGTCATTCGACGGACGTGGTAACTACACACTTGGTGTGAAAGAGCAATTGATCTTCCCAGAAATCAACTTCGACGATGTTGATAAGACTCGCGGTATGGATATCGTTATCGTTACAACTGCTAACACTGACGAAGAATCACGTGCATTGCTTACTGGCCTTGGTATGCCGTTTGCAAAATAAGAGGGAGAGAATAAATGGCTAAAAAATCAATGATCGCTAAGAACAAACGCCCAGCTAAGTTCTCTACACAAGCTTACACACGCTGTGAAAAATGTGGACGTCCACACTCAGTTTACCGCAAATTCAAATTGTGCCGTGTATGCTTCCGCGACTTGGCTTACCTTGGACAAATTCCTGGCGTAACAAAAGCTTCTTGGTAAGAATAACTTGCTATTCCGTTGCAATTCGTCGTCAGCACTTCTGGACATACCTCAGTATTGCCTGCGAAGTGCTTTCTAGACTTGCTTAGGACTAGCAACTTATTCTATATACACACTTACTACTTGTCCGCAAGGACATCATTAACTAGCAAGTGATCCAATCAAACTGCTAGTAAGAGGAGAAACAACAAATGGTTATGACTGACCCAATTGCAGATTTTTTGACACGTATTCGTAACGCTAACCAAGCAAAACACGAAGTGCTTGAAGTACCTGCATCAAACATCAAAAAAGGTATTGCTACAATCCTTAAAAACGAAGGTTTTGTGAAAAACGTTGAATTCATCGAAGATGACAAACAAGGCATCATCCGTGTATTCTTGAAATACGGACCAAACGGTGAGAAAGTTATCACTAACTTGAAACGCGTTTCAAAACCAGGTCTTCGTGTTTACTCAAAACGTGAAGATATTCCAAAAGTTCTTAACGGACTTGGTATCGCAATCATCTCAACATCAGAAGGTCTTTTGACTGACAAACAAGCTCGTCAAAAGAACGTTGGTGGTGAGGTTATCGCATACGTTTGGTAATTGGATGATACCAAGAGCGTAGTGACCCAAGTGAAAGTAGGAAATCAAACGAAGAATACTTGCATTCAAGTTTGATTTATCTTTTTCACACAGGTCACAGCTCGGGTTCAAATCTAATAATCTGATTTGAAGGTATCATAAAACCAAACTAGAACAAGATTCACTAATTGAACACGCCTACAACTCTTTGAAAAAAGATAAACTCTCCTTAGATGTTCAAGCATCAGCAGTCGAGTTTCCTATTTTTCTTCGAGTTGCTTAACGGCTTTGTATCTTGTTCACCCCGTGAAAACTAGTCGCTTGACGGCTTGATAATTTAACAGGAGAATTAAAAAATATGTCACGTATTGGTAATAAAGTAATTACATTGCCTGCTGGTGTTGAGCTTGCTCAAAACAACGGTGTGGTGACTGTAAAAGGACCTAAAGGGGAATTGACTCGTGAATTCCCAACTGCTATTGAAATCCGTGTGGAAGGTACAGAAGTTACTCTTCACCGTCCAAACGATTCAAAAGAAATGAAGACTATTCACGGTACTAGCCGTGCTAACCTCAACAACATGGTTGTTGGTGTTTCTGAAGGCTTCAAAAAAGAACTTGAAATGCGTGGTGTCGGTTACCGTGCTCAATTGATTGGTAACAAATTGACACTTGCTGTTGGTAAATCACATCCAGATGAAGTGGTTGCACCAGAAGGTATCACATTTGAAGTTCCAACACCAACACAAATCGTCGTGTCTGGTATCAACAAAGAAGTTGTTGGTCAAACAGCAGCTTACATCCGTAGCCTTCGCGCTCCTGAGCCATATAAAGGTAAAGGTATCCGCTACGTTGGTGAATTCGTTCGCCGTAAAGAAGGTAAAACAGGTAAATAATAGCTTGCTGAGGTGGCTTAGCCACCTGGCTGACTATTTCTCAAATTGTTTCGTAAGAAACAGAATCATACATTAAGAGGTGAATATTGTGATTTCAAAACCAGATAAAAACAAAATCCGCCAAAAACGCCACCGTCGCGTTCGCGGTAAAATCTCTGGAACTGCTGCTCGCCCACGTTTGAACATTTTCCGTTCTAATACAGGCATCTACGCTCAAGTGATTGATGACGTAGCGGGTGTAACGCTCGCAAGCGCTTCTACTCTTGATAAAGAAGTTTCAAAAGGTACTAAGACAGAACAAGCTGTTGTTGTAGGTAAACTCGTTGCTGAACGCGCGGTAGCTAAAGGTATTTCTGAAGTGGTCTTTGACCGCGGTGGATATCTCTATCACGGACGTGTGAAAGCTTTGGCTGAATCAGCTCGTGAAAACGGATTGAAATTCTAATAGGGAGGACACTAAGAAATGGCATTCAAAGATAACGCAGTTGAAATTGAAGAACGCGTAGTAGCCATCAACCGTGTTACAAAAGTTGTTAAAGGTGGACGTCGTCTTCGTTTTGCAGCTCTTGTGGTTGTTGGTGACCGTAACGGTCGCGTAGGTTTCGGTACTGGTAAAGCTCAAGAAGTACCAGAAGCTATCCGTAAAGCAGTTGAATCTGCTAAGAAAAACATGATTGAAGTACCAATGGTTGGTACAACAATCCCTCACGAAGTTCGCTCAGAATTTGGCGGCGCTCGTGTATTGTTGAAACCTGCTTCAGAAGGTTCTGGGGTTGCTGCCGGTGGTGCAACTCGTGCCGTAATCGAATTGGCAGGTATTGCAGATGTGACTTCTAAGTCACTTGGTTCAAACACACCAATCAACATCGTTCGCGCAACAGTTGAAGGTTTGAAACAATTGAAACGTGCTGAAGAAGTGGCTGCACTTCGTGGCATCTCAGTTTCTGATTTAGCATAAGAAAGGAGATACTCATGGCTCAAATTAAAATCACTTTGACTAAGTCTCCAATCGGTCGCAAACCAGAACAACGTAAAACAGTTGTTGCACTTGGACTTGGTAAATTGAACTCTTCAGTTGTTAAAGAAGATAACCCAGCTATTCTTGGAATGGTTAACGCTATCTCTCACTTGGTAACTGTAGAAGAAGTTAAATAATCTAACAAATAGACTAAGTCGCATAGAGAAATCTTTGCGACTTCTAGTCCATTTTACATATTTACATATAGCGAGTTTGTGGAGGAAGACTCTTGTACTTCACAGGCGCTAGCATATAAAAGAGGAGAAATAATAATGAAACTTCATGAATTACAACCTGCTACAGGTTCTCGTAAAGTCCGCAACCGTGTAGGTCGTGGTACATCATCAGGTAACGGTAAAACATCTGGCCGTGGTCAAAAAGGTCAAAAAGCTCGTAGCGGTGGCGGTGTTCGCCCAGGTTTTGAAGGTGGACAAACTCCATTGTTCCGTCGTCTTCCAAAACGTGGATTTACAAATATCAACGCTAAAGAGTACGCAATCGTTAACCTTGATCAATTGAACGCTTTTGAAGATGGTGCAGAAGTAACACCAGTTGTGCTTATCGAAGCTGGAATCGTTAAAGCTGAAAAATCAGGAATTAAAATTCTTGGTAACGGTGAATTGACGAAGAAATTGACAGTTAAAGCTGCTAAATTCTCTAAATCAGCTGAAGAAGCAATCACTTCTAAAGGTGGCTCAGTAGAAGTCATCTAAGAGGTGACAGCCTATGTTTTTTAAACTTTTAAAAGATGCCTTAAAGGTAAAATTGGTACGTAGTAAAATTCTATTTACTATCTTTATCCTTTTTGTCTTCCGCGTAGGAACCCACATTACAGTACCAGGAGTAAACGCAAAGAGTCTTGAAGCCTTGTCAAATGTTCCATTTTTGAACATGTTGAGCTTGGTTTCGGGAAATGCTATGCGTAATTTCTCAGTTTTCGCACTAGGGGTTAGTCCTTATATTACAGCTTCCATCATTGTTCAACTTTTGCAAATGGATATTTTACCTAAATTTGTTGAATGGGGTAAGCAAGGTGAAGTTGGTCGTCGTAAACTGAATCAGGCAACACGCTACATTTCTTTGGTACTGGCATTTGTTCAATCTATTGGTATTACAGCAGGCTTTAATGCCTTGTCTGGTGCAAAATTGACCAATATGCCACTAAATTGGCAAACATATTTGTTGATTGGATCAATTTTGACAACAGGTTCGATTATTGTAACCTGGTTGGGGGAACAAATTTCTGAAAAGGGCTATGGTAATGGTACATCAATGATTATCTTCGCGGGTATCATTTCATCACTACCAGGAACTTTTCACGAGATTTACATTGATCGCTTTGTTAATATTGAATCAAGTCGTTTGGGGGAGTCAGCAATCTTTGTTGCTGCACTCGTCGTATTAATATTCTTTGTTGTGTATTTTACAACTTTTGTACAACAAGCAGAATATAAATTACCAATTCAATATACAAAACGTGCACAAGGAGCACCTTCTAGCTCATATTTACCGTTGAAATTGAATCCAGCAGGAGTTATTCCCGTAATCTTTGCAGGCTCAATCACTGCAGTTCCAACTTCTTTGATTCAATATTTCGCAAGTCAAAATAAGAGTGCCGGGTGGTTATTGACAGTTCAGGAATACTTTGATTATTCAACTGCTAAAGGTATGATTGTATATGCAGGTTTAATTATTGCCTTTACATTCTTCTACACCTTTGTTCAAGTAAATCCTGAGAAGACTGCAGAAAGCCTTCAGAAAAGTGCAGCCTATATCCATGGAGTTCGTCCTGGTAATGGCACTGAACAGTTTTTGTCAAAATTATTGACAAGATTGGCAGTAATCGGTGCGCTCTTCTTGAGTTTTGTAGCTTTGTTGCCTATCCTTGCGCAAAATCTCTTTGGGCTTTCTTCAAGCATTGCGTTCCTTGGTACAAGTTTGATTATCGTAATCTCTACAAGTATCGAAGGCATCAAGCAATTAGAAGGCTACCTTCTTAAGAGAAAATATGTAGGTTTCTTAGAAATTACAGAATAGAATATAGGTTGACCTAGTCAACCTTCTATTTTGTTTTTAGATAAGTTTGTCAATAATGGCAAATTTATGTGAAAACAAAATAAGGAGTTTGTCATGAATCTTTTAATTATGGGTTTACCAGGTGCTGGTAAAGGGACACAAGCGGCCAAGATTGTTGAGAAATTCAATGTTGCTCATATCTCAACAGGAGATATGTTCCGTGCAGCAATGGCCAATCAGACTGAAATGGGTATTCTTGCCAAGTCGTACATTGATAAGGGTGACCTCGTTCCCGATGAAGTTACTAATGGCATTGTCAAAGAACGTTTGGTTCAGGATGACATCAAGGAAAAAGGCTTTTTACTAGATGGCTATCCTCGTACGATTGAACAAGCTCATGCCTTGGATGAAAATTTGGCTGACTTAGGAATTGAGTTGCAAGGTGTTATCAATATTGAGATTGATCCTTCAAAATTGGTAGAGCGTCTCAGCGGTCGTATTATTCATAAAGAAACCGGAGAGACTTTCCACAAAGTATTCAATCCACCTGTTGGAGACTACAAAGAGGAAGACTTCTATCAACGTGAAGATGACAAGCCAGAATCTGTCAAACGTCGTTTAGAGGTCAATATCGCACAAGGACAGCCAATCATTGATCATTATCGTGCAAAAGGGCTGGTCCATGATATTGAAGGTGACCAAGACATTGACCTTGTTTTCCAAGCAATTGATACAGTACTATCAAAATTGCAATAAACTAATAGATTTGGCTTGCATTTTTTATACAAAGATGATAAAATAGCCTAGTCTGACTTATAATTGTTACCTCTGTGTTCAGAGGACATCAAATCGATATTTAGAGAGGGGTTACTTTTGCATGGCAAAAGAAGATGTGATTGAAATTGAAGGCAAAGTAGTCGATACAATGCCAAATGCTATGTTTACTGTTGAGTTGGAGAACGGACACCAAGTCCTTGCAACTGTTTCAGGTAAAATCCGTAAAAACTACATTCGTATTTTGGTCGGTGACCGCGTAACTGTTGAGCTTAGTCCATACGACTTGACACGTGGACGTATCACATACCGCTTTAAATAGTCGAAATACTTGGAGGGATTAAACATGAAAGTAAGACCATCGGTCAAACCAATTTGCGAATACTGCAAAGTTATTCGTCGTAATGGTCGTGTTATGGTGATTTGCCCAGCAAACCCTAAACACAAGCAACGTCAAGGTTAAGAAATAGAAAGGAGAAAACATGGCTCGTATTGCTGGAGTTGACATTCCAAATGACAAACGTGTAGTTATTTCATTAACTTATGTTTATGGTATCGGTCTTGCAACATCTAAAAAAATTCTTGCAGCTGCAGGTATTTCAGAAGATGTACGCGTGAAAGATTTGACATCAGATCAAGAAGATGCTATTCGTCGTGAAGTTGATGCAATCAAAGTTGAAGGTGACCTCCGTCGTGAAGTTAACTTGAACATCAAACGTTTGATGGAAATCGGTTCATACCGTGGTATCCGTCACCGTCGTGGACTTCCTGTCCGTGGACAAAACACTAAAAACAATGCCCGCACTCGTAAAGGTAAAGCTGTTGCGATTGCAGGTAAGAAAAAATAATATAGGAGGTAGAAAAATTGGCTAAACCAACACGTAAACGTCGTGTGAAAAAGAATATCGAATCTGGTATTGCTCATATTCACGCTACATTTAATAACACTATTGTTATGATTACTGATGTGCATGGTAACGCTATTGCTTGGTCATCAGCTGGTGCTCTTGGTTTCAAAGGTTCTCGTAAATCTACACCATTCGCAGCCCAAATGGCTTCAGAAGCAGCTGCTAAATCTGCACAAGAACACGGTCTTAAAACAGTTGAAGTTACCGTTAAAGGCCCAGGTTCAGGTCGTGAGTCTGCTATCCGCGCTCTTGCTGCCGCTGGTCTTGAAGTAACAGCAATTCGTGATGTGACTCCTGTACCACACAATGGTGCTCGTCCTCCAAAACGTCGCCGTGTATAATCATACATTCCATACACAGCTTTTCGTTTAAGAGGGAGTAAGAAATGATTGAGTTTGAAAAACCAACAATAACAAAAATTGATGAAAATAAAGATTACGGCAGATTTGTGATCGAACCATTAGAACGTGGTTACGGTACAACTCTTGGTAACTCTCTTCGTCGTGTACTTCTTGCCTCACTTCCAGGTGCTGCAGTAACATCAATTAAAATTGATGGTGTACTCCACGAATTCGACACAGTTCCAGGTGTTCGTGAAGATGTTATGCAAATTATTCTTAACATCAAAGGCATTGCTGTAAAATCTTATGTCGAAGACGAAAAGAAAATTGAACTTGATGTAGTAGGTCCAGCTGAAGTAACAGCAGGAGACATTCTTACAGATAGTGACATTGAAATTGTAAACCCTGACCATTATCTCTTTACCATTGCTGATGGTGCCACTTTTAAAGCTGTTTTGACTGTCAATTCAGGTCGTGGTTATGTACCAGCTGAGGGTAATAAGAAAGATGATGCACCAGTGGGAACACTTGCTGTAGATTCTATCTATACGCCAGTGAAGAAAGTCAATTATCAAGTTGAACCAGCTCGTGTTGGTAGCAACGATGGTTTTGACAAATTAACACTTGAAATCAACACAAATGGCACCATTATTCCAGAAGATGCTTTAGGTCTTTCTGCACGCATTTTGATGGAGCACTTAGGTCTCTTCACTGACTTGACTGAAGTTGCAAAATCTGCAGAAGTGATGAAAGAAGCTGAAGTGGCTTCAGATGATCGTATGCTTGATCGTACGATTGAAGAATTGGATCTATCTGTTCGCTCATATAACTGTCTGAAACGTGCAGGCATTAACACTGTATTCGACTTGACAGAGAAAACTGAGCCAGAAATGATGAAAGTGCGCAATCTTGGTCGCAAGAGTCTTGAAGAAGTTAAAGTTAAATTGGCTGATCTTGGTCTAGGATTGAAAAAAGATAAATAATATAGGAGGAAATCATGGCATACCGTAAACTAGGACGCACTAGCTCACAACGTAAAGCAATGTTGCGCGATTTGACAACTGACCTTTTGATCAACGAATCAATCGTTACAACTGAAGCTCGTGCTAAAGAAATCCGTAAAACAGTTGAAAAAATGATCACACTTGGTAAACGTGGTGATTTGCACGCACGTCGTCAAGCAGCAGCATTTGTTCGTAACGAAATTGCATCTGAAAACTATGATGAAGCAACTGATAAGTACACTTCTACTACAGCACTTCAAAAATTGTTCTCTGAAATTGCACCTCGTTATGCAGAACGTAATGGTGGATATACTCGTATCCTCAAAACTGAACCACGTCGTGGTGATGCTGCACCAATGGCAATTATCGAACTTGTATAAGATCATCAATTTTGTTGAGTGTTATGATGATGGAATCCTATTCTGATTCTTAGTCTAGCTCTGGTCTACCGCTGAGCTTGTCTCAGCGGTAACACTCATCATGTTGATTGGACGCTTGTTTACGAAATTACTCTAAGATAGAATAATTTCGTAAGCAGGCGTTTTTGTTTTACTCAAAAATTTTGATATACTTATAAAATGAATAGAGAAGACATGACATCCCTAGGCAATTGTTTTGAAGAATACTATTTTGCTAACATTAAAGAAAAGCCAGAATTGTTTATAGGTGTAGAATTAGAATATCCGATAGTTAATATCTCAGGGAAAGCAACTTCTATCCAAGTGGCTACAGATATGATGCGACATATTTCTAATCAAAATGGGTTTACCATCGTCAAAAGAGATGATAGAGGAAATCCGATAGAACTCCAGCACGAATCGGGAGACCTCATACTATTTGAAGTCACGTATAATACACTAGAATTTGCATTCGCAAAAGCAAAAAATATTGGTAGTGTAGAAGAGCGTCATAAAGAATATCTAGAGAATATTCAATATTATTTGCGTCAAAATGGACACGAATTGCAGGGGTTAGGGATAAATCCCAATTGGGAAAATAATGACAATAGACCGGTAGATACGGGCCGATATAGGATGTTGATGAACTATCTCAAGCTAGGAGAAGGCAAACCTAATATGCATCCCTATACTGAATATGCTGGCTTTATTTGCGGAAATCAAGTGCAGTTTGATGTGAGTCGAAAATCCTTTTTACGAGTCATTAATGCGTTTAATAAAATTGAAGCAGCGAAGGCGTTTTTGTTTGCAAATTCACCATTCGACCAGATAGATGATATGGCCCTTACTAGGGATTATTTTTGGGAATATTCAATGCATGGCCTCTTAAAGAATAACGTTGGTATCTACTCAGAGGAATTTCGTACTGAGGCAGAATATTGTCAATACCAAGAAGAGTCCGCAATGTTTTATGTCATCAGGGATAACTGCTATTATTATTTTAAACCGATTACTGTCAAATCTTTTTTTGAGCAAGAAAAATTTGCAGCGTATTCAGAAACTGGTGAGATATGTTACTTTGTTCCGAAAGCAGATGATTTCAAAAACCATCGCTCATACCACTATCAAGAGCTTACCAAACGAGGAACTATTGAATTTCGAAGTACATGTACACAACCATTTGAAACAACATTTGCTCCCATAGCCTTTCATTTAGGTCTGTTCGCCAATCTCGTGAAATTGGAAGAAATTCTAGAAAGTACGGAGTTCTTTAAAGAATTTGGCAGAAATTATTCAAAGTTACGTAGACAATTTTCGAGAAAAAAACTTTCTGATTTAGAACAAAGAATGGTGAAAGACTTTTCTAAGACATTATTAGATTGTGCACATGAAGCCCTCCTTTTGAGAGGATACAGTGAAGAAAAATATTTAACTCCACTGTACAATTCATTAATTGATGACTCCGGGGTATTGTGACAGTCCACTAAAATATGAATAGGTAGCCATAGATTTTCACAAAAAACATAAAGACCGGTAAAATTTTGATATACTGGAGGCATACGAAGAAAATATACAATCTCCGATTAGTATGCCTCTCAGTTTTTCGCCAAATTTCATAAAAAAATCTAAAAAATCCCAAAAAATCGGTTGACAAAGTATATAAGTCGTGATAGAATAAATGAGTTGTCTCTTGAGGGGCTAGTTAACAGAGGAACGAAAAAAGTTTCA
>NZ_WCJE01000039.1 GCF_016743335.1 Streptococcus suis
ATTTTAAGAGGCTATTTCAGTACCCACTCTCTAAGAGCGTGGGCTACACCGCTCTCATCATTTGACTTCGTAATGTATTTGGCGATTTTCTTCAGTTCAGGATTTCCGTTTTCCATGACAACAGGATTACCAACAACTTCCAACATTGGACGGTCATTTTCTTGGTCACCGATGGCCATGGTTTGATCCATAGTTAGTCCAAGCTTCTCAGCTAGATGAATGATAGCTTGTCCCTTGTTAACAGTTTTAGGGGTGATTTCCAAATAAAATGGTGCTGATTTTGCTACGTTGTACTTCTCAGTCAAGCTGGTCGGTAGAAGTGGAATAGCAGCATCAAGAATTTCTGGCTCATCAACCATCATTGTTTTGATGATTTCCTTGTCAGCCATTTCTTCAGGAGTGCGATAGAAAATGGGTGCACTTACTAGTGTGGATTCGTAAATGGTGTATTTACCGATGTTACGGTTAGCAGTATAGATGCCTTCCTTGGTGCTGGCATGCATTGGGAGCTTGAGTTTACGGGCAGCAGATTCGATGTCGAGATAATCCTCATAAGTCAAGGTATCTTTGACAATATCCTCACCAGTTGCTGCATCTTGGACTAAGCCGCCGTTAAAAGTGATGACGTAGTCACCTGCTTCTGTAAGATTGAGTTCTTCTAAAATTGCTTGAACACCGGAAATGGGGCGACCAGTAGCAATAACAATTTTAACGCCTGCTTTTTTTGCTTCTTGGATTGCTGAGTGTACTTCAGCTGTAATTTGGTGTTGACTATTTAGTAGTGTACCATCAATATCGATGGCGACAAGTTTAATGCTCATTTGATTCTCCAATTATAAAATGATCGTTATGTATGTGGTTGTTAAAATCAGCTATTTGAGGTGCGAAAATTCCTGTTTCTTCTAACATTTCTTTTGGGAAATAGAAGCGGCTATCGCCATGGATTGTGCCTGATAAGGAATGGACAATTGGTGATAGAGAGGATAGTTCTACCAAGGTTTCATCTTTGCGATAAATCTCAATTTGAGTCCGTTTCTTTTCTGCATTCGGTCGGTAAATGTCATACGGCAAATCAAAGTTGTGGTGAATAGCAGTATAGTATTCTGGGTCAAACCCGACGTCTGCGACCAGGCTACGCAGGCGGTCCAAAGCTTCCTCTTCTTCGGCCTTGAAAGTGATGGATTTGAGTACTTTCCTATTGATATAGCGCTGGGCTAAGTCAGATAAAATACGATCTGGTCCATCTATCCATGATTGAAAGTAAGTATTCATAACTCCATCATCCAGGCTGAGGTAGTCGGTTAGACGGATACGATGCTCAAAAAAGGGTAATAGCCGAGGTGAAGTTCGTGCAAAAAACTCCTGTTCACTAGTATATAGTAGTTTGGCACGATTGAGTAAATTCTGCAATAGGACTTCCATAGAGCGGCTTGCTGGATGAAAATAGACTTGCATGTACATCTGGTAGCGGCTGAGAACGTAGTCTTCTACTGCATGCATACCAGATTCTTTGAAGGCAATTCCATTTTCTGTCGGGCGAATGACACGTAATATCCTAGTTAGGTCAAATTCACCATAGTTCGCACCTGTGAAGTAGGAATCTCGCAATAGATAATCCATTCGGTCAACATCAATCTGACTCGAAATGAGTTGAACGACCTGTTTATTTGGATAGGTGTGTTTGATAACACTAGCAACCTTGTCTGGAAACTCAGGTGAAACTTGTTTCAACAGAGCATTGATTTCCGTTTCTGGACTAGTAATAATAGCACAGGTCATTTCCTCATGGTCTGTATCAAATAGACGCTCGAAGGTATGAGAATAGGCTCCGTGTCCGACATCATGGAGTAGCGCAGCAACCATGGTCAGTAGGGACTCATTTGTATCCCAGATTTGTGGATACTTGTCTTCAAATTTTTGAGTAATCCGTCTGGCGATTTCGTAGGCGCCAAGGCAGTGCGAAAAGCGGCTATGCTCGCCACCATGGAAGGTATAGGAAGTAGTCCCTAGTTGCTTGATGCGGCGTAGTCGCTGAAATTCTTTTGTATTGATAAGTTTATAAATCAGCTCATGATCAACATGTACATAGTTATGAACTGGATCGCGAAATACTTTTTCTATCATAGTTTCATTATAACAAAAAAGGGAGATAAATTCCTGATTTTTCTAAAACACAAGGATATTGCTATGTACCAAATAGAATCTTTTGGTATAATATCCACACCTCACCGAGCAGTCCGTTAGTTATTATTTTGCGAGCGAGTTTTAGTTCGCTCGTTTTATAGCTCTCCGACAAATCGGTAATGTAGTTCAATAGTGACTTGACGGTTTTTGCCACGTCCAGTTGGTTGGTGGATGACGATTTTATCAATCAGTTCATTCACTAGCTGTGTTGTCAAGTTTTCAAGTTTTGTGTGTTGGCGAATAGTTCGCATAAACTTGTCAATGTTTTCCGCAGATTCGGTCTGGCTAACCAGAACCTCTTGAAATTCCTGAATTTGTTGGTTGAGTTCAGCTTGCTCACTCTCGTAACTGTCCACCAATTTTCTAAATCTTTCATCGCTAATCTCGCTTAGCAGTTGCTTTTCATAGAGCCTTTGGATAATAGTGTCCAGCTCCAGCGACCGTTTTTTGGCTTTATTTAACTGTTTGCGCAAGCTATCCTGCTTTTTACTCTCTCGAATGTCGAAGCGAGACTTCAGTTTTGCAAGCAATTCTTCCTCGTTAAATTGAATAGAAGAAATTAGTTGCTGAAGGTCGCCTAACACTAATTCCACCAGAGTTTCCTTGCGAAGGTAATGCGAGCCAGAACAAGTATCGCCAGCTCGACGATAATGGTAACACTTGTAGTGGTCAAGGTTTGTGTTGTCTTTTTGTTGTGGGCAAAAACTGAGTTTATGTCCATTCTCACAGAAGACTAATCCAGCGAACAGATTTTCGTGTCCAGCGATATCTTTCCAGTGGTTCTTGCGTTTTACTCGCTTATGACCAAGCATTTTGCGTGCCATTTCGAAATCCTTCTGTGAAATAATCGCTTCGTGTGTATTTGGAAAAATCAGCCAATCTTCTCGAGGTCGCAATTTGCATCCTCGTTGTTTGTAGGAAATTTTTGCAGTCTTGAGATTGATTGTTGCTCCAGTATATTCCTCTTTCTCGAGCATCTGGCAAATCATCTGGCTTTTCCAGTGGAATGGGTCACTTTCGAGAACTCGATAATTCGAAATGCCCAGCTTTTTCTTGTAATTGGCGGGTGTTAGAACCTTGTCCTTTCGAAGGTTATTCGCAATAGAAGAGATAGGTTTTCCAGAGAGATACTCCTTGAAAATTCGTTTCACGATTTGACTGGCATAATCGTCAATCAGCCATTCCTTGGGATTTTCTGGATTTTTGAGATAACCGTACGGTGCAATCCAGCCGATTTTCTCACCAGTTTTTGCCTTAGTGTGCTTAGACAACTTGATTTTTTCACTACACTGAAGCGAATACCAGTTGTTAAACAAGGACACCAGAGGTGCGAGGTAGGCATCTTGGCTGTTGCGTTTGTTACTGTCCAGATTTTCGTTCAAGGAGATGAAGCGGATATTTTTTGACGGAAAAGTAATTTCGGTCAGTTGCCCAGTTAGGAGATAATCTCGGCTGAGGCGACTTAAATCTTTTACAACAACCGCTTGAATTTTTCCAGCTTCCACTAAGCTCATCATCCTCTGAAAATCTGGTCGCTGGGCGTTCGAACCTGAGAAGCCATCGTCGACGAAGAAGAATGGATTTGGCAAGTTTTCACGCATAGCCACTTGGGCGAGAATCTGTTTCTGATTAGAAATTGAGTTACTCTCGCCTTCGTTGGCGTCTTCAGCGGATAAGCGACAATACAGAGCGGTTATTCTATCTGGTAGATTTCCTAAATTCTGCGTTTTGATTTCTTCAAATGTCAATGTGCTTTTGTTCATAGTGTGCTCCTTTCGATTCACCTATAACCCACTGACATGATAGCTCGAAGTGGGCGGGAAGTCCAGTCAATTAACGAATTTTGGCGGATAAAGTTTATATTTTATGATAGAATGAAGTTAGTAAAATCTGTGAGGTGATGATGTGTTTGACCTTAGTTTTTTAGCTCAAGAACCAATAGTAAGTATTGCTGGAAGCTCCGTAACGACCGCTGCCATCAATTTTTTAGGATATTATTATGGAGAGAGACTTCAGTTTAATAAAATTAAGCAGGACCTAATTGCAGAAAGAATCAGCAATTCTAATAGCACTATTCCTGCCGTTGATATTGCTCGATGTAGAAATATTAAAGAAATCGCTCAAATAGCTGATAGCTTAGGTGAATCTTCACGAACAAGCCATGTTGAATTTTCTCCCGAATGGTTTACTCGTTTCTTTGATTCTGCTTCAATGGTATCAGATAAGGATATGCAAACTATTTGGGCAAAAATTCTTAGCGATGAGGCTGACGATAAGGGAAAATACTCGTTTAGGTTTATTGAATCTATGAAACTTCTTAGTCAAAGCGAGGCAAAAACATTCGCAAAACTATCAAAATTAGTTCTTACAGAACCTGACGGAAACTTGTATGTTTATGCTCCGTCAGACTCTCAACTAGAAATATATGAGAGTTATGGAATTACTGATTTCGATTTCTTACTCATGGAGGAGTGCGGACTTATTAATATGGGTGTGACTCAAAACCACGATATTGAGTTAGATGTAGATTCGTGCAACGGATTTTATAATGGAGATTTGTTTGTACGTTTTTACTCTGAAACCCTATCAGATGAAATGGTGTTTAAATTTGAGAGTTATCCTCTAACAAGATTTGGTCAACAAGTTTATCATCTGATTGAAGATACTAGTTGTAAAGAATTTGTCCTGAAATTAGCTAACAATATTCGGATGTCTCTGGAAGAAGATTTAATTGTTGCAGTTCACCCAATTTTAGAGTTTCAAGGGGCTGAGGTGACTGTAGATACTGATATTGATATGCTCGAAAAATGAGCCCTAAACAGGACTCACAAACCGTTCAATTCTTTGATTTGACGGATTAATTTCTCGACCTGCTTGATGTTTTTGGCTTTGGCGAATTTCACCAAAGGCTCATCAGGAAGTTGGATTTCTCCATTACATCCTCTATTGTAAAGTTCACTAAATTCCTTAATGACCTCATCCATATATTTTTCTTGGGCTTCAGTTTTTAGTTTGTAGTGAGTTTTGATAGCATCTATCTTTTCAATAAAAATATGGGTTAATTTTTTCAATAGTCGCATCCGTTTTTCCTCCTAAAAATAAGAAAAACGAAGTAGAACAGTTGTAAACAGGCGTTCGCAATGTTCTACTTCGTTTAAGTATATATAAATTATAGCACAATGCGAATGTTTTGTCAATTATTACTCATCTCTCCAAAATCAACCGTCTGATTTTCTTTTCAAGAGACTCTTTTCCAGTAAACTTCCGCACAATCACAAAAGTTGCTTTGCCAATTTTACGTTTCCGTTCTTGCGTCATCTCGTCCTCCTTGTATAAACTCTGAAAATTCGTCCAGTGTTACCACTTCAAAAAGCTCCCAGTAAGCGTCTAAATCTTCTCTAATTCGATTCAAAATGCCTAACTTACGTTTTTCATCTGGCACAATCCAAACTACCAATGGAAAGACCTCGTTTTCTCGTTGCTCGATACCCGTATTGAAGTAGGCAATGTATTGCTTGCATTTGGCAATCACTCTACCAATATGTTCTGTGGCGTTGTCTGCCTCTAAGAAGTAGGCATCTTCGAAGTCGCCAATGCTTAGTTTTGTAAAGGCATCTGGCTTAAGCGTAAAATGTGAAAACAGGGTCGCAAAGCTCCGCCAACATTTTGGTTCGAAGGAAAAATCCTCCAGAAATAGCTTTCTTTCACTGTGAAGTTTGTAAAGTTCCACAAACAACTGTGTCACGGACAGCTGGTGTTTGAGATGGTTGCGTGTTGGTTCATAACGATTTTTCAATTTAAGTTTCACACTTGACTCAATCTCGCGCAGAACCTTAATGCCTTTGTGTGTGATATGCCAAATGTAGGAACCACTCCCAGCTCGCACGCCACCAATTCGGCGTTCAAGATGATGAATAAGCCCAAGGTTGGATAGTTTTTTAGTGAGGAGATTGGCTCGTCTTGTGGCGGTTTTAGGTTTATTTTCTCTGAAATAAAGTTCCACCAACTGTTTGGTTGTAGCGTAGCGACAGCGGTTAAGTAGGCTTAAAACTTCGTAATCTTGCTTAGTTAGATTCATCTGAAAGCTCCTTTTTCTTTCGCCCAATTCCAGAGATTGGTTTCTTGGTTGTTTCGAAGGGAATGTCTTCTGTTGGCTTCGATCCGTATCGCTTGACACTCTCACCATAAATCTCATCTTTCTTGCGAAAGGCAGGTGGAGCTGGTAACGTTTTGACGGACAACCATTTGAATGTATTTTTCACGATTGGCACTCTGGCATAAACCTGAAATGGAGGTAGTTTGTAGAAATCCTCTGCGGAAAGTTCAGGGACAAGCCCAGCCAGTTCCTTGGCTTCGTTCATAGAAAGCCCAAAGATAATCTGGTTATGGCAGTTAGCGTAAATAGACTCTCGAAGCTGTTTGGGTAATTGCTTTGAAAATTGATTTGCTAAAACATAGCCAACACCTAAACTTCGAGACATGGATAATGCATCTTCTAGAGGAACTGGCAGTTTGAGATAATCCGCAACCTCATCAATGTAGATGAAGACAGGCTTTCGAATGGTTTCCTTGGCTCTCAGAAGCGTCAATTGGTACAAACAGCCCAACAAAATCGCTCCGATGAATTTAGCATTTTCTGCACCAATTAAGCCTTTGTTTAGCGGAACAAGTAAGAATCTTGGCTTGTCGAAAATGTCTTTCAGTGAGAATTTGCCCGAAGATTGTCCTAATACTGCTCTCAAGGCTGGACGAAGCAAGACGCTCCGAAATTTGTTAAGGACTGGAGCAATCATGGTTTGGCGAGCAGAATCGCTCAAGGTGTCATAACCTTGCCAAAAATCCAGCAAGAATGGGTTTGAAATAGTTTTCAAAAGGTCGTGCCGAAAGGCTTTGTTGGTTAAGAGTTTTGGTAGGTCAATAAGTGTTGAATCATCTATTTTTGCTAAAGTGTGAAAACAGTGACTAAGAATATCCTGCGTGTAAATCCCCCAAGATTCTTCGAAAATTTCCTGAAAGACACCGAGAAGCATATCCGCAACCAATTCTGCTGGCACACCAAATTTTACCAAGTCAAAAGGATTTATCGAAACGGATTGCCCAGTTTGACTAGGGTCTAAAATGACCACATCCTCATCCCGTTCTTTAGGCAGTCGTTCCAAAATATCTGAAACCAATGCCGCCTTGGGGTCGATGATCACAGCGGAGCGGTTTTCCCGAGCGTCAGCTAAAATCAAGTTAAGCATAGCGGTGGATTTTCCACTCCCAGTGCCGCCCAAAAGCCAAGTATGTGATAATCCCTCTCGCGCTGGAATACCGATAAATCTCGGAGATTTCTCCAAACTATATCCAAAGAGACGTTTGGTATTTTGTGAAAAGCCGATTGGTGGTAAAATAGTTCTGGGCGATAGTGATGATACGCCTATATATTGAGCATCGCCAGCTGGCAGTAAGAAGAGGCTGGCGAGTTCAATGCTTGAAACAATTGTTTGGAAGTGCCATGGAATTTTTCCGTGGTTTATTTTTTCGATTGAAGTTGGCTTGGCAGAAAATATAGCACCAGCTCGCTCTAAAATTCGAAGCGAAGCCAGAATACTCTTTAGAAGTTGAATTTCTCGAGCTTTATTGTCTGTTCGAATGCCAAGACGCAAACTAATTTGAAATAGACTGTGGTGGAGTTTTTCTCGCATCAGGGTCTTAGAATCTGACGAGAGCGGCGGGATATTACCTGTTAGCTTCTGCCAAAGAGTTGCGTCTGGGTTGCCAAGGTCTTTGAGAATTGGTTTTGGGGAAGAAGATTTACCAACAACTAGCTGGAGCACGATTTCTTCAGATTTTTTCAAAGTACCAGATTGCGACAGGAAACTCCGAACCAGATTGTCTACTTCTTTGGTTTTTAGGGCATAGTGATTTTTTGAAAGAGTGATGCTGTAGGCTGAGGTCACTTTTGTTCGCTTGGTTTTCTCAAAACGAACAGCGTTATACGAGGTCATCATTTCTTTCAAAAATCGCAAGTCGATTGAGTCGGCTCCGATAAGATGGCTGACTTTTTCTGGCGTTAAACGAATTTCCCAGATGAAGGGCTGGCGACGAGAATAACCATTGAGTTGTGTCGTAAAATTACAGACTGTTTCAAATTCGAATGGTCTCGTCCACTCCATACTTTGCCACGACAGATGTTTTGGTCTTTTCATACTACCTCCAATCCTGATGATGTTTGATGAGTTTTATGGCGACGTAAAAGCCTAAAGACATTATAGAGCCAACCACCAACTCCAGCCAAATATCGACTAGAAGCCGAACGGAGTAGTTGACCAGTATCGCCAAAAGACAGAAGCTGACAATATAGCCTGTTAGCTTTTTCATTCATCTTGTCCTACCTTTCGAAAATCTCGGACATCTTTCGAGTATTTGGGAACTGGATAATTCGGAATGATGATGTCGCTCGTGATTTCATTGCCCCAAACATACCAGTTTTTGTCTGAAGGCACTGGACGACGAGCGAAGAGTTCTAAGTAGTCGCCCTCTGAACAGCGTTCAATAATGGAATAGAGTTCTTCAGGTTTATGACTGTGGTCTTGGACTGGAAACATTCCCCAGTTCATCTGTCCTTTGAATTTGATAGGAGCTTTGCCTCGTGTGGCGAAAATCACTTGTTCGGTGCAGTTTCGAAGATAATTGCCAAGCCCAAGACGGGGTTTTACCCAAGTGAAGATGGATTTTGGCTCGAAGCCCCACGCTCGCACGACTTCGAAAGATTGTTCGAGGACAGCTGGATATGTCCAGAGCCAGAGGTGGGCGTCGTCTTCAGCGAGGCTTGCGATGGGCATTTTCTTGATTTCTTCAATCGTCATTAAGTTATAATGTCGGATTGCGCCAAGTTTGCCTTTTTGCGCCACATCCCAAGGCGGGTCAGCGAGGATAGTCTTGAACTTTTTAGGCAGATGTTGGTTGATTGTGTCTTGATATTTTGTCATTTTGAAAATCCTTTCTGTCTACGTCAGACGATCTGAATTTACCTTAAAATATGATTTCTTCAAACCATAAGTAAGATAAGGTTATGGAGCGATGCGAAATCTAAAAACAGAGGTCAGACGGAACAAATCCGCCCGACTTGTTCGCTGTTGTGAGAAATACAACAGATTGTTTTAAAATTTCCTCCTTTCATGATTGAGATTTTCTAATAGCTTCTTCTGAGCTACCAGAAAGTCCTCGTTGATAGCTTGACGAGTTTCAAGAAATTCTGTCCAATGAGTATCTTCTTGGAGAATGATTGGGGAATCTTCAAATTCCTCTTCCTTTAAGACCAACCAAAGGGCAGTTAGAGCTAGTAAAGACGCTACTCCCATCAGGAACAATATAAAATTTTCCAAGTTATCCATATTCAGACCCCTTATTTAAATTTTTTTATAGAAGCATATGTAAACGCCTTGATGATAAAATCAGTCCGTTGCTGGGCTTGTGGGTTATTGGATAAAATCTGACGCTCCAATTCTGAAAGACTGGCAACTTTATTCAGGATATCTTGCGCTAACAATTCATTGGCTTGAACAACCGCCATATCTTGCGATAAATTACGAGCGATTGCCATTTTCTGTGGACTAAACGCAGAAGCTGGTAGGGCTTGAGGTGTTTGAGATTTTTGTGGTAAATGTGACATAGTAGGTCTCCTTTTTATAGAATGGAGGCGAAGCATCCTCCGCCTCGAAGTGCTGGGTTAGCGTTTGTTGATCTTATGAAGCTGGTAGAATCCAAAGGCACAGACTAAGAAATATGGAGTAAAAAGTAGGATTTTTACCATCTGCGGTCTCCTTTCTAAAAAATATTACATAGATGCTCCTTTCTAATTTTTCCTATTCTCGAGATATGGTAGAATATTACTAGGTTTGAAATACCCCGTAGTAATTTAAAAAGTTTGCTATATAGCTAGTAAAACAAGAGATTTTATATTCTCTTGATGATTTAATTATATGACGGAATATAATTTCAGACTATATTTTTCGGATTTCAATTCTGTATAGGAATTTTTCAGTCAATTTCGTTAATTATGAAATAGGAGCTAAGATGGAAATTATTACATTTGGTTGGTTTTGCAGAAAGTTTAAGTCTAAGGAAATTACCGGTACTCCTTGCAAACAACTCGTTTTTCTTAATGATGTCATAGAGCCCATATTGAGATATAAGAATAGTGAAAGGTATGTACAATCTATAACAAGTGATGCTACTGCCAATAGGATATTTAATAGTACTTCCGAAATAAAAGAAGCTTATGCTCCCTCGATTATTAATTTAAATATTCAGGATGATATCATTAGAATATCTGAAGCATTTATGAAATTATCTGAAATTGCTGTAGGTTTTGATTTTGATTTTGATGATTTATTCACAGAACTGCATACTGTAGTTCAAGGTGCTTACTATCTCAAAAAACAGATTAGTAATGAACAGTATGAGTCTTTAGTTGTTGAGGATGATAAATATGTATTTTTCGCTAAACTGTTAGTTTATTTAATTAAGTTAATCCCCAATAGTCCTAAATACGCTGACTTATCTATAGTTTCTGAGGAGTCAATTTCTAATATGCCTGGTGTTCAGGAGATTATGAATTACATACAGGTACATTTTCGGGATTATATATTTATGGTAGCAGGAAATGATATATCTGACTTGCGCCTTTATGATATATATACCCGAAACTTGAGTATTGACTTTAAGCGAAAACGCTATACTTGGAATATTATTTTGCCTTTTTTAAATAGATTTACTGGAGTTTACTTAATTGATAGTGGTCATTTTGAGAAAGTGAAAAAATATTCCGATTTAGTAGTTAGCTTTGCTGGTTTGTGGGATATGCCCGCGGTATTTATGTTTAACCCCTACGGAAATATAGTTGAATTGAGTTTTATACGAGACTTATTCCTAAGGAATGATAATGAAATTGATTTTAAGAATGTGGAAGTAATAAAGAAATATTTTATTGATAATCTTGAAGGTGAGATATTGTTTGCTTACGGTTGGTTTGCTCGTTTAGAGGATTTATTTAAGGACTTAAATGCGTCGCTAAACAGTTTAATGACTACCATATTTATCATAATTTCTCTTCCATTAAAAAGAGATTCTCTAAAAGATACGCCTAGAGATTTAAAGTTAGCTATTTCTCAATTAAAAGAAATAGCTAGTCAAAAAAGTGTTAGGATAGTGGTGGACTCGCGAGAGAATAGTGTTATTAGAGAAGGTTATGTCGTGTCCATGCTGATTGATTATAAGCCTATTTTTAAAGAAAGTGGCGATTTGAGGATTTATGAAGAATTGATAAAACAGGCACACGCAGAAGGTACATTTGACAAATTTAAATAAGTGTGCTTAAATATAAGAGTCCTCATAGGCATATTACATATATTAGGTTGGTACTACCCACCTAATATATAGGGTGAGTAGTATCGTTCTTTTAGGAGGTAAATTATAATGAATAGATACAAGGCTTTGGTCTGGTCGGATACTGCAAACTCACCCTTCACCAGCGAAACTATTGCTAGAAGATTACTGTGTTATGATTTTGATTTTGAGATAATTTCAGAAATCACAATGCTAGACATAAATACAGTTCGTAAGCTCAAAAAGATGAATGATGACTTATTTATTAAAGTCGAGAAGCTCATACGAACTATGAGTGTATTAATCGAAAATAAGAAAAATCCAGAACTATTATGTTCTGATGTATATCCGACAATTGCTATAGCTGAGATTTTTGGGCTCACAATAGAGCAAGCGGATTTGCTTTCGAGAGAAGTAGTATCTGGACATAAATAACGATTTCAGACTCACATTAATTTGTGGGTCTTTTTTATGAATATAAACGAAAGGTTGTATTGAAATTCTTTCAGTTGCGAGGAGATTAATATATAAAAAATCCCCAAGGTTTCCACGGGGATTAAAAGTGTATTTAGATGGATTGAGAATTATTTTTTAGCTGAGAAGCGACTGGATTCCTGCCTTAGTTTTTCCTAATTGCTGACTAGCTTGAGCTACTGTAAGGAGCCCATTTTTTATTAGCGATAAGGCAAATGAAATTTATCCTGGAATTTCGGCTGCCTCTAGCCGAAATTTTTCATATTTGACGAATCTGAATCCCAAATCAACCATTTTTTGTACCATCTCGCTCCAAACTTCTTCATTAATGATGCTGACTGTATCGAATATTTCAGAATCTGCATTTGGACTAATTTCTTCATTTCGCCAATATTGAGCCCAGTGTTTCAATTGATTTTCTTCCCAATTTGGCTAATATTGGTCAAGTTGAATAAAAATATAACGCTTTAGTTGAACTTATTCTTGTTTTAAAACCACTCTGCTATGCTCTCTGAATTTTTGTATCATTTTTCGATTTAGCTAAAATATCAACTTCGGTTGTCGCCACTTTATTTATTGTTTCTTTTTGAATTTGATTAGCATATTCTTCACCAACTCTCTCAACGATTTTTCCTCATTAAAACTTAATAAAATTTGAGCTAGGTGATATGCACTCAATTTTAATCACAAAACCAAGTATATTTTTGAAAAAATGTTTAGTGATACGAGGGGGTGTAAGAACCATTTCTAATAACGTATCTACCATCAGACTATACGTTAAATTTTCCATTCCTTCACGAAATACACCTCGGTTCGTAGGATTTCAAGCAAGTTTTGACAAAATTCTTTTTCGTTTTGACTATCTATGACCGCTTGAAGTTTTACCATAAATTCCCCAATTGTGGCGTTAATTTCGTAGATTTCGGTATGTTTGGTAAATTGTTCGAAACTCGTTATAGCGTAGCTCATAACACCATTTTTTACAGTTAGGCTAGAAATAAACGCTGGCAAGCTTATAGCTGGCAAATAGGCTCCAAGTTCGGTACAATCCCACTTTGCCGTTTCTGGCATCAAGCCCCAAAGTGTATGTTGGCGTATTTCCTCTCCAAGTGCTATTAATTCTTGCCTGGCTTTGTAGTCGTTCATAATTTCCTTATCTGTTATCTATTATTACTGGACAATGATAACTCTCTTTATTGAGGAAGTCCAGTCTATTTTGATGTAATATTTACAATCTGAAAATGGATTTCAAAATCAGATCTGGGAGAGTATCTTAATGTTAAAAGGTACGTTATAAGGGCAGGAAATGACTTACCGGGGCGTGGATTATTAGAGGTGGTGTATTTTATTTTAAAAGTCTATTAATCGCAATGCCTCTTGAAACAATTGAGATTTTAAAACTGGGTGGTGTAAATTTTAAGGGATGATAATGCCGGCTTTATTTCTGAACTCGCTGACATATAAGTAAAGGGAAAGGGGAAATTGTTCTAATTTTCCGAAAATTATTGACAATACCCTTCCTTTATAGTATTATTCATACAGGTTTCACAGTGAAATCAAAACGGAGCCCCAAGTAATCCTGAAACTCCGTATATCTAGAGTAGTCTGCCCAATTTAGTTAATTATTACGTTGATAGAGTATCCCAACCTCAATTTAAATAGGTTGGCGTAATGATTTGGGCACTGGCACACCCCCTCAGTAGATGGCTGAGGGTTTTTCATTTTAACTTATTCAAAATTTTATTGAGTAAACTAATTCTTTCCTTCTTGTCTATCCCCAGAAATAATGTTACGATTAATATCGTAATCATAACACAAATTATAACAATTGCTGTTATAGTAGTTTTTATGATATTTTCAAAAGATTTTAAGATTGAGATAATTCCAATTGTAACGACATTATTTCCGTCGTAGAATAATTGAATTAAGGCAATCACAAGTTCAGGGTTATGAAGTAATTCACTCAAGTATGATTTAAGATTAAACTTCATAGTAGTACCCCTCTTGTTGGCTCAAGAAAGACTACTCTAGTTAAGATTATTATATCATTGTGATTTTAAAAATCAAATTTGCTGTCCTCAAAAATACAACCAATAGATGTTACATGGACTATCCCCTCGAAAAATAACCCTAATGAGATAATAAGTCGCCTGACGAAACACCTCAGAAACGGCGATTTTATACAGAAACAATTCAACGCGAAGCGAAGGGCGGTGCGAATGGAAACCTGTGGTAAAAAAACTATAAGCAATCCGCTTCGGTGATACCATTTTTTAATGTTTTTCTTCTAAAATAAAACCACCCTGCTACAATAGTAAAGCAAGGAGGAAAATGTGAAGAAAATCATCAAAAAATACCAAGAAAAAGGCTCTGTCATCATTGGCTACGCCCGTGTTAGCTCAACAGACAATCGCCAAGAACTGGGGCTAGAAGTTCAAAAAGAAGCCCTAAACTTCTGCGACAAGCTCTATATCGAAAAAGAATCAGGAAGCAACCAAGAGCGACCACAACTTCAAAAAGCTCTCAAGCTCGCCAAAGAATGTGCTGAAAGTGGCATTAAAACCAGCTTTGTGGTGTATAAACTAGACCGCTTAACCCGAAAAATGCTCCACCTGTCCGCTATCATATCGGAACTAACCAGCTATAGTATCCGTCTTCAATCCATCCATGAACAAATCGAAACGGATTCACTCACTGGTAAGTTCTTCTGTCTTATGCTGGGCTATGTGGCTGAGTGGGAGCTTCAAGCCATTTCGGCACGCACCAAAGACGGACTGCGTAAAGCCAAAGAACGCGGTGTGAAATTAGGCAATAAAGGCATATCAAAATCGAAAGAAAAGCAAATTATTATAAGTTATCTGGAAGAAGAAACAACTGTTCGTAAAATAGCCAACCAGCTGAATATTTCAACAGCCACCATCTATCAGGTCTTAAAACGAAATGATATCACATTTCGTAGTCAAAAAGCACATAATTCTTTGACAAATGAAAAACAAATTGATAAACTATAAGCGAATACATTTGTTTTAGCAGACGGTCGTTTGTTAAAACAATCAAAGTTATCAATAAAAAATATTAGAAATGCTGATTTGACGGGGTTTTTGAAGCCTTGCCAAGTCGGCATTTTTTGATTTTTCATTGTTTTAGTTAACGACCGTTAACTAAAACACACTCAAACCCTATTGTAGCAGGGAATTATTCAAAAAACAAAAATATATATTGACAAACCACCTAAAATATGATACCATGATGACAATGTTGATAGACTGTTAAAATATTACTCAAAACTTCTATCAGGTACATTAAAAGTTGAAGACGATTTATGGTTTCATAATGTCTTCCTTTAATGGGCTTGATAGGAGTTTTTCTTTATATACAAAAAAGAAAGGAAAGGTCAATCAAGACCTTAGGAAAATATGATGAATGCAAAAAAATTGGTTAAATGGGGCGTTGCCCTTACTTCTGCTCTTGTTTTGGGCGGTGTAATTGCTCCTGTGGATGGCAATTTGGTAACCACCTCTGCAGTCGTTTATGCGGAGGATGTGACCCCTTATACTGTTGAATATTACCTTGATGGTCAACTCTGGGGAATGGTAAATTACGGATATAGGAGAGGTTGGCCATATGTTAAGGCTGTTCCTGACGATTTATCTTTCCCGAATATCGATGAGATTGAGCTTGTGTCTAGTTCTATTGCGGATCCTTGGCGTAGCACAAAGGAAGAAATTATAGCGACTGGCGGTGTTCTTAAATATTATTGGGTTCGTAAAGGTGGCGTTTCGCAACCAGCTGAAACCCCAACTGAAACCCCAACTGAAACCCCAGTTGAACAACCAGTTGAGAAGCCAGTTGAACAGCCAGCTGAAACCCCAACTGAAACCCCAGTTGAACAACCAGTTGAGAAGCCAGTTGAACAGCCAGCTGATAAAACTGTAGTTAAACCAACGGCAGTTCCAGAAGAAGTAAAAGTTGTAAATAGCTCAACTCCATCTGCCAATACTGTCAAACCTAAAGAAGTGTCAAAACCTACTACAAAGACATTGCCAAACACAGGCGATTCAGTGTCGGTTTTGTCTATTTTGGGTGGTTTTATTACAGGAATTGTAGGTGTTGGGCTTGCAACTCCACGAAAAAAGAAATAATCCATAAAACGTCTATCAACAGTTAAAGCTCTCATTTTGAGAGCTTTTTCATTTTTATTCTAGCTCTTGAAAAATCATTACGCCTGTGCTTAAATAGATACATAAATACGGAGGTTTTATGGAAAGGGATTTTAATGCGGGCGATAGCTCAAAAAGCTCGCAAAAATTTAAGCCAAAAAAGTTAATTTTTCGAATTGTAGTTGTGATTGTTGCGATTGTTGCTGCAGTTGGGGCTTATTGGGGTGTTCAGTATCTGCTTAAGATAAATAAGGAGAATGCTGATATTAAGATTGGCGATACTGTAATATCTAAAAAAAATATTGACGAAAATGCACGTGGGCTGGCTCAGTATCTTAAAGATAATCCAGATATGTCTTATGGTGATGGTAGTCTCGAACAAATTGTAAGAGATGATTTAATTCTCAATGCTGCACTTAAAGAATATTCCAAACGGAAATGTAATAATAAGACATTTTCTAACAAAGATTTATATAAATCACTCAATTATACTGATGAGGTTTCGGAAGAACAGGCTAAGTCTATAGTTGATAAGAGCTTCTCTGGTAAAGGTGATTTTGAGCGAATTAGGGTAGAAAATGAGACAATGAAAAAAACACTCCACTCCTGCATTATTAAAGTGAAAGAGTTTTATAGTGTCTCTATAATTTTTGACTCTCTGTATTTCTTGGATTCTAAGTCTCAGGCTGAATTTGATGAAAAGATTCAAGCAGCAAAGAGAAAGCTTGAAGATGGTTTTATGGATAAATTCAAAAAAGGAATTTCTCGTGAGGAAATTGACAAAAGTGTCAATGTTAGCTATAAGACACGAGGCGAAAAATATATAGAAGAGTTTGACTACAACTTTTCAACTCCAACGTTCTCGAGTTTGATGAGATGGACAGAAGATGAGGGTGGAGAAAAAACCGCTATCTATAATGATATAAATAAGAAGGAATATGGTGGCTATACTCTCGAAGCAATATCGATGAATGCTCTTGTTGATTCGATGAATACTGTAGGCGAAACTAAGGGTGTTATTGTTGGTCAAAATGGTGAAATATCTATAATCAGGCTAGAATCTGTATCTGGCGATTTTAGTGATTGGAATGATTTTCTTAGATATCATAAAGAAGGCACTGTAAGTTTTTATGATAAAGAAACATATGCACATAAGGATAAGAATTGGTATTCTTATGGCACCATAGATGGATTGAGCTTTAAAATTATTGGTCATGGTGGCATAGGGGGTGATGGTAGGTATCACGATGTGAATAAATATTGTAAGCAGGGGGGAGTCGCTCATAATGTTTTGTTTAAGCATAAAATCAGAGTAAAGGGAAAGACAGGCTACTTATCTACTGCTGGTGTCGTTCATGCTACTGGTAGGCAGGAACCCAAATGGGGTCCATATGCTACTTGTGCAGCCCAATCTGATGACGACAACGACGCTTCTGGTACGGTGCGGTCTGTATATAACTGCTCTATGGGCGGGGATACTCATGATACTAGGTCTTACCTTACGGTAACTATCAATTCCAGATATAAGGATAGGTACGTTGTGAAAGAGACACCTTGGATCCGTGTTCCTTGGAGCGAGAATGATGAGATACAATACCCTGATAAAGATATTGTGATCGAAGAGTTAGCACCCCCAGACATAACATACACCCCTAATCTCGGCAGCCGAACCAACACACAAGTCAACGTAAATAATGGTAGCTGGAAATACGGCGAAGGGCATATCGCACCAATCAATTCAACAGTTCGTTTTAAGCACGAAGTGTACGGTGATGTTTATGGTGGTAGCGAGTGGGATACTGCAACTCTCTCTTGGAATACGGACGCAGGTCAGAGAGGTGTTAAGGGCTTAAGTTTGCCGCAAAGAGGTTTGGCGTATACTAGAACCGAATCGGGACGTACTATTGTACCATCCGATGCTGGAAAAATCATCTGCGATAGTATCAGTGCCACCATCGAAAATATTCAATACAAGAAAAAAGGTGTAGTTAAAGATGGAAAACAGGCTTACGAAAAAGAATATGTTAGAACAGATTCAACTTCGAGCTCTTCAACCCGAGCCTGCGTATACGTCCCATATGACTTCGAGCTAACCCCTTGTGTAGATGCCGATGGCTACAGATGTGGTGGTTCAGATGTTCCCGTAGAGCCAGGCGCAAGCGTTCCTGTGACTCCGAATATCAGTAATGGAGGTTCACCAACTCCACCAGGAACACAGTACAAAATTACAACTTGGGATATTCCAGGGTCTGGCGAAAGAGTTCCAACACCAGGTTCAAGAACAGACAATAGTAATGGCAATCCTTGCTCCCACTACGGTTCGCAATATACTGGAACTCAGCTAAGAAACTGCCGTTCAGAAACTGGCACAAGGTCTTTCCCGCCAAATACAACCAATCTGGAACGAGTTATCCCTCCAATCCCAACCGACGCCGAACTTGGCTCAAGGTATTGTGTGGCACTTTCTGTTTCTGCCTACAGAATGAGTAACAACGAAGATAAAAGCACACAAGACGCCAAAATCGGTCGGGAATGGCGACACTCTGCTCCAATATGTGTTCTCGTGACCAAAAAACCAAAATTCCAAATCTGGGGAAATGGTATTTATTCGAGAAGTGGTATTCGAACATCTAAAACTACATCCAGTAGAGGAAAGTTTGGCTCTTGGGTTGAGTTTGAAGCTATCACAAACGGAGCTGTAAGGAACTTCACCTCGGAATCTACACACGACCAAAACCGAATGACATTCCGAAATGGAATTGGAACTGGTTCTGGGGTTGGAAACTGGGGAAATTGGAATGGACGAACCAATACCACGGATATTGTTCGAAGGTTTGAAGCAAGGTATCCTCGAAGAAATAGCGGTGCTGCAACTCAAGCTGTGTTTGTCCAAAAATTTAACGAGGCGAACCGCAACATTCCTGGAATCAATGGAGCTAATAAAGCAGCAGGTAATACGCATATCATTTATGCCAACAACCTAACTATCAGCGGAGATATCACGTCTCGAGATCCTAGCGCAAACCAACTTGGAGTATTCCAACTTGGATCATTCCAGCAAACCATCATTATCGCGAAGGGCAACATCACTATCTCGCCTAATGTCAGAAGAATCGATGCTTGGTTGATCTCTGGCGGCACAATCCGAACCTGTAGTGTTGCTGATGGACGCGTGAGCCAAAGCACCTGTGGTGAACAGTTGCGAATAAACGGTCCTATCATTGCGCAAAATCTCGTGTCTCGACGAACAGCTGGAAGTTCGCCAACTAACTTGGCAGAGCCAGCCGAAATCTACAACCAGCGAGCCGACATCTATATGTGGGCAAAAGCACAGTCGCTAAATGACGCAAGATTGATAACAACTTACACAAGAGAATTGCCAATTAGGCTATA
>NZ_WCJE01000004.1 GCF_016743335.1 Streptococcus suis
AGTCGTTCAGTTTATCTTTTATTACGTCGTTAACTCGTTTTGCCGTACTCCAGTACTGTCTTCAACTCGTTGCCTAGTACTAAAAGCAAACTGAAAGACTATACAAAAAATAAGACTACTGATTTATTCAAGTCAGTAGTCTAAAAAATACATCGAGCATGACCTCAATGTATTTTTTCTTATATTTTAGTGAACTCCATGCTGAATCACTGAGTCAGACAAGTTCTAAAATCCTGAAATTCTAACTAATGCCACGTCACCGTCTCGTCTTTAAAACAATGCGGGATAGGGACAGTTTTCTTATGAAATGGATGGTTTTGTATATCATAGGCGCTTTCCTACAATTCCAGTAATCTTTTTAATGCTTTTCGTCATAACAAAGTCTTCATTTCATTTTATACTAAAATTAACAATTGCAACATGATAATCAAATATACATTCATTGAAGCATACCCACTAGTAATTGTTTTAACTCTTTTTTCTGCCCGTCCGTTAGTTTTTCCTTGTGAGCATCATGGTTTTCTACTGTTCCTACGTGTGTTTGAACTGAACCATCCTCTGCAATAACTACTAAAAATGGGACAGATAGTTCATCATCATGATGTTTCTCATATACTTTTTTCAATTGACTACGAAGAGTATCTGTGAAACCTTTACTTCTTGTATCTACAACATAAGCCTTCCGATTAGTTGTCACCAACGCATCATCTAGAATCGGAATTAATTCTACGCACCAAGGACATGCTGCAAAACCAAAGTAATAAATCCCTTCTTCTCCATCTTCGATTTTATTGATTACACTCTCTGGTTCTTCATGAATAAATTGTGCTGTATTCGTATTATATTCAGGAGCTTTATCAGCACCTATAGCCCATTGATATCCTACTATGAAGCACACTAACACTGCAACACCAACTAGCATAATTTTAAAGAATCTCTTCATGCCTTTCCTCCTTTTCTCACTATATTCAGTAATGATAATAGAATAACTTGCCCATCCGTACAAAACGGAAAAATGTGTAAAACATTCAAGAAACAAACTATTTTTACTAAAGCCAAAAAAGCATTATTATCTGGTATTAGAAGTCCAATCAGTACCATACCAACAGGAGCAACTAATGCTATCATAAAATTATCAATATCTCTGCCCTTATTTAAAAACTTCACTGAGGGAACAAGAAATTTTTCAAATTCAAATTTAGGATTGTATCCAAGGAAATACGCAGTCAAGTAGTGTAATAGCTCATGAACGACCACGGTTAGTAAAACTAGTGGAAGTTGTACTATGATTTCCCAAACTGTCATACTGGATTCTCGCTTAATTTTCTTTTATTTAAGAGATAGCCTGTTAGTAAGAATACTGCCATAGTCACAATATAGGAGATAATCAATCTATGGTGTAGTAAAAAAGTCGTATTTAATTCACTTGGAGTAATTCTACTAATAATTTTTACTCCAAAAAGTGTCAAAACTGTTCCACTTTCATTAATTTGAAAAAGTTCTACAATTAAATCAATAGCCACTAAAAATAGATAAGCGATATTTCCCCATTTGAAGTAATTGAGTAATTTTTTGCTCATTTCAATACCTTTTTTCTTTTGCTAGAAATACACTCAGTATGAGTAATAACACTACTAATATAGCCGATGAAAGATAAACATTATCATTCCTTAAAACAAGATAGAGTACTATAGATAGAAAGACTGTAGTAGTTGTTGATGCTGTCTCATTAAGATTACCCTGAGTAGTTGGAAAAAGAAGCCCCGCTATCAAAGCGCATAAATAAATTGCCATGGACATGAAAAATGGTAACATCGATCCTTTCAGGTAAACTGCGATAACTAAAGGCGCCGCAGATAGTATTATTCCTCCCAACACCAATGAAATTACTTCTTCAATCAGACTAACCCTATAAAAATCATAGTATTTTCTAATTCTAGCTGTTGCATCCGCATAGCTTATAGCAGAGAATACCAGAAGGGAATTTAAATTAGCGAGTGTCTCTAATCCGCTTCTTAAACCTAATTGGTAAGTAGTAATAAGTGAAAAAATTGTGATTAATGTTAATGAATGAATAAAACTTTTATGTCGATAAATAGCTGGAAAAGTTGTACTCAAATTAAGTTTAATCATTGGCAATCTAATCAAACCATAGGACAACTTCTTATACTCTTGAATATTTAAAGTAAATTTATAACTCAAAAACATCACAATGATGAGAATAATAAGAGCTATTAAAAGCATGATCACAATTAGATCTGTAAGGGCAATTGAGATTCTTCCTACATATGTGTCTATACCTATTTTGAAATATACCAGATATGTTGCACAAAATAAGGTGAAAAATATGTCTAAAACAAATAACACTGAAGTAACTGAAAATTTAGCGAATTTTGTCGCTACCTTTGCAAAAATAGCATACAATGCATCCATTATTGAAAAAATAGCTACAAAAATACTATGAAACAATAACAGCAACATCAATTGATCACTTACTTTGATAATAGGTAATTGTCCAAATAGTGGGAATACTAAGAGCAAAATCGACTCATAACCTACTAGTGCTACTCCCATTTTGAATAATTTTTGAGCAACTAATATCTCTCTTCTACTGTAAGGGAGTATATTCGTTATATAGACTGAGCTTTTGGTTAATGTTATGATTGAATTTACAAAAACAAACAGAGCAACTGATAGAATGATGCACATATTGACATAACTCATAATTGTTATACGAGTTAGTTCTGTAAACGTTTCTAAATCCAACCCTCTAGCACCCTCACCTAAACGTCCAATCTCACGGACATTAGATAAGAAATACCAAAAATATAGGACAAAACCAATAATGGCTACGAGGAATTGATTTCTCTTTTTTTTGAAAAATGGCCTGTTCAAAAAACCTTTTAAAGCATCATTATAATAAAATGACACCAGATCAAATGAGTTCTTTAATTTTTTGAAGTTTCTCAGCAATTTTCCCTTGCTGATAGATGTATTCAGAAAGTTCATCTGCTGTACCCTTAAACTCCGTTAGTTTCCCTTTCCTCATTAATAAGATATCATTGGAAAATTGGTTTATAATATTCCGCTCATGAGAAACGAGCAAGACCTTGTGTTTCTTAGCATACAGTCCAAATAACTCTTGGGTAAGAATAACTGTTTCTAAATCTAGTCCACTAAAAACTTCATCAGCAAGAAGATACCCCACATTCAATGAAAGTCCCAAAGCAATTTGAAGTTTCTTTTTCATACCAAATGAGTAAGACTCTATTGCTTTTTCCAACGCTTCAGTCATATCTAAAAGGCAAGATATCTCAGAAAAGATGGACTTACTTGAGTTTTCATATCGTGACTGGACAAAATCTGCATATTCATTGCCAGTTAAATATTCTGGTAGATAGGAGTCAGAAGGAATGTAAAAAATGTTCTTTTTGAAAGTATCACTTCCATTAGAATAACCATCCAATAACACCTCACCACTATCGTACTGAATAATTCCTGATACCGAATTTAGAAAAACAGTCTTTCCAGAGCCATTTAAACCTACAATAACTGTGATGCCTGTTTTGCCAAAAGTTATCGATAGGCTATCTAAAACACAATGGCTACCAAATGATTTACATAATTCTTTTACTTCAAGCATACTACCTCCAAAAATGATGACTAACAATTTGAAGAATTAGAAATGGACTCTCTAAAAGTTAAAAGCGGATAAACTATATTCTTCTCTAGAACTTAGTTTATCCGCCTCACTGTCTAATTAAACTACAATCTAGAAAATCAAACATCAAGATTTATTTATAGCAACCGATACTAACACCACCATTAAAGAAGTTAGCCATTCCAGAGAATGTATAGCCTCGACTAGTGCAGTAATATGCATATGCAAAGTATAGGACGATCAAAAGGACAAAAATCCAAATAAGTGCATGATTACGAACTATTTTATTATACTTATCAGACAAGTATAATAAAATATTATCAAAAATACTTAAAACCATTTTGATTACCTCATTTCTCTAACAAAGCCACATAACAATTTAAAGTATCCAAAAATATCTCGATTAGTACATTAGAATCTCTCCTTTCTTTCAACGACAGTATTTGTCGACTTTATTTAAATTTGTACAATCCTTATTTTAAATATCTACAGTAATATAATTCACCTGGATTAAAGCCTAAAGGGGCTGGAGTGGTATTACCAGATGGTTTACCAACAATAACCAATAAACCCACCAATAAAACTGCGACAATAAACTTTTTAGTTGCCTTTTTCATAATCTGCAACCCCTTTCCTTTTTCTTGATTATATTTTATCATTTGAATATATTATTTGTCAACTATTTATATAAATATTTTTGTATTTTTTTGATTTTATTTTTAAACGAATAAAATATGATTAAATTGAAAGGTATTACCCTATAATGACTGTACAGGAAAAGCAACCCGTTGAACACTGAGTTGCTTAGACAATTTTATTTTATATATCATTGAAAGGTCTCACTAATGAATCGTTCAATTTCTAAAGCCATCTTATCATTTCTCTCAAGTTGATATATATTTTGAGCGGTCACAAAGTATTCTTTTACTTTATCAGTCCTTGAAAAACCTTCACTAACATTTCCAAGTAAGCAGTAAAGATTAGCTAAACAATAGAAACTATTGTTCTTGAGACAAATATCAATTGTTTCAAGTGTTTCACTTATCGCTTTATCTGCTTGTTTGTTTAACCATAGGTATCGACAAAAGTTATACCGACATTTAATCAATATCTCTAACTGCTCAATCGTTCGGGCCTTAACACTTTTAAAAAGTGAAGTCATATGACTATAAACTTCTTCAAATTTTGAGTTATTGGCTGTTTTGAAGTAGAAATGCAACAAACTATTTGAAATATTCAAGTATTCCCAATCATATTCACTGTATTTCGACAAGATAGTTTCAAGTTTTTTTATGGCTTCATCCTGCTTGTGATCATAATTAAACAGAACAATAGCTTTAATCCATTGAAGATATAAATGATCTGAGAGCGGTAGTTTCACCATCTTTGCAGTTTCCAACTCATAGATATATTTTAACGACTCAAAATCTCGTCTCTCTAAAAACTTTTTAGACACGCTACGAAATTGAGTCAAAAAGTCTGACTCAACATGAATTTCCTCATCAAAAAAGTAATCCATTGTTACATTCAACTTTTTAGCTAGGGCATATACCACATCAGCTCCAGGACTATAGTCTATGTCACGTTCGATTTTACTAATCTGTCCCTGCTCACAAATTCCGGAAGCCAACTCAACCTGAGATAAGCCTAACTCTTTTCTCCGACTACGCATTCGAGTTGCTAATAATTTACCCATATTGATTCCCCTACTCTAAATAAAGTCTATTCTTATACCCCAAATTATATCACTACGATTATTTATTTTCAATTATTAAGATGTTGATATTTATTCACATTTATAAAAAGTCATAACCACCCGTGAAAACGGGTGGCTTGTACACCGGCTATAAGCCGTGTCTCTCCAGCGACATCTAAAGACGTTCGCTGAACTTCGTTCAGGTTAGTGCTATAATTACTTGCCCACTCCCTTTTATCTTGTTCTAAAACTGCCATCTGAAAATGGAGCTTCATACTCTTTGACACTCAATTTATCAAGTACAATGTCATTGAACAACTAATCTCCCAGATTAGTTGTTTACTCGCGAATGTATTTCGCAACTGTCTTTTCGTTCAGCCCAACCGTACTAACATAGTAGCCTCTAGCCCAAAACTTTCGATTCCCGTACTTATATTTCAAATTAGCGTGTTTATCAAATATCATTAGAGCACTTTTACTTTTCAAATATCCCATAAAATCGGAAATCGAAAGTTTTGGGAATATCAAGACAAGCATATGAACATGGTCTGGCATCATGTGTCCCTCAATGATTTCCACGCCTTTGTATCGATATAGATGACGGAAAATAGCAATGAAGTCCTGCCTTATTTTGTAGTAAATGGATTTTCTACGGTACTTAGGTGTGAAAACTATGTGATAAAGCACATCCATTTGGTATGTGATAAACTGTAACTGGTTTTAGCCATGCTAAACTAGTCCACCTTTATCTAACCTGAACAATTAGATTATAACAGGAAAACGAAATGGAAACTCAAAGCCTTGGCAGCCACCAGCATAGCTGGTGGTTCAGAACGTAGACAAACTCCTAAAAATATAAAAAATTGAAGATGATTTGCGAAAGATAGCAAGTCATTAAACTCTTAGAAACATTGATATTTCGGCGTTTCTGAGAGTTTTTTTATTTTCAACATAAAGAAAAAAGACTACTGACTTGCATGAAATCAGTAGTCTTTTTCTTATAGTTGTAGAAATTCTAGCATTTCTTCCATTGGGATTTGATGGATGACTGCCTGTCCTAATTGTGGTACGATGACAAGTTTGATTGACTTGCCTCGCGCCTTTTTATCTCGTGTCAGGGCGGCGTATAATTCATCTACATTCCAAGGCTGGTGTGTAGTCGGCAAGCCGAATTTTTCACACATGGCGATAATCTTTTCTGTCATACCAACTGGCATCAGTCCTTTTTTCTCAGCTGCGCGTGAGATTTGTACCATACCGATGGCAACAGCTTCACCGTGCATGACCTGGCCGTAGCCAGCGGTCGCTTCAATAGCATGTCCAATCGTGTGACCGAAGTTGAGGTAGAGTCTGACACCGTTGTCTAATTCATCTTCGACAACAACCTTGCGTTTGACTTCACAGGAGTGGTAGATAATATAGTCAGCATGCTCCAGAATGCTCTCGATAGAGCCGTCTAATTGGTTTAGGGTTTCCCAGAGCTCCACATCATCTATTAAGCCATATTTGACAACCTCGCCCATTCCTTCAATCAATTCTCGTTTGCCGAGTGTCTTTAGGGTATCAGGGTCAATGAGAACGCCGTCTGGCTGGCAGAAGGTGCCCACCATATTTTTGGCAAATGGGGTGTTCACGCCAGTTTTTCCCCCGATAGAAGAATCGACTTGGGCAGTTAGGCTGGTTGGAATTTGTAGGAAATGGATACCACGCATATAGGTAGAAGCGACAAAACCTGCCAAATCGCCAACGACTCCCCCGCCGAGAGCAATGATTCCATCACTTCGTGTCATACCATTTTTTACGAGAAATTCGTAGGCCTGGTTGACGGTATCAAGATTTTTTGAGGCTTCACCTTCTGGAAATTCAAAGACAATGGTTTCAAAACCAGCTTGTTCTAAGCTTGACTGAACTGTTTCGCGGTAGAGTGTGCCAACGTGGTCATCTGTAATAATGGCGATTTTCTGAGGTTTCCAAAGTTCTTTGACCCATGTACCTGTCTGTGCTAAACTTCCTCTTTGGATAAGGATGTCGTAGGGAGTGTTGGGAAGATTGACGGTCAGTTTCATCAGATTTCCTCTCTATTTGATGTCGTATTTCTGGACTAATTGGTTCCAAATCAAGTCAGTCGGCATTTCCTTACCAGTCCAGGCTTGGAATGCTTCAGCCGCTTGGAAAAGGAGCATGCCCAAACCGTTAATAGTAGGGTTGCCTTGTGACTGGGCATGCTTCATTAAAGGTGTTTCGAATGGTTGATAAATCACATCCGCAACCAAAAGATTTTCGGGAAAGCGAATGGTAGAAGGAACAGGTTGAGAATACCCATCCATGCCTACACTGGTTCCGTTGACTAGTAAGTCGGAGTTGGTGATATGTTCCTGTAGTAATTGGCTATCATCAAGCGCTAGGACCTGTATGGGAACTCCAGTTGCTTGAGCAATAGGTGTAAGACTCGTCTGTGTTCTTTCCAAGCTTTGTTGACGGCAGAAAATGGTAATTTCCTCTGCACCATCCAATGTAGCCTGAGCTATGATAGCAGTAGAAGCACCACCACCACCTAGAATGGTCAGTCGCTTGTTGCGTACTTGGAATCCTCTTAGTTTTTCTAAACTTTTGAAGAATCCAATACCATCGGTATTATGACCGATTAGTAAGCCATCCTGATGAATGACGGTATTGACAGCGCCAATCAAGCGAGCAGAGTCAGTCAGGCTATCGAGATAAGGGATGACAGCCTGCTTATAGGGCATGGATAAGTTGATACCAAACATATCATATCGTTTGATATTTTCAAGAGTGACTGCCAAGTCTTCCTCTGGAATTTCCCAAGCGACGTATACTCCATTTACACCTGTTTCCTTAAAAGCCAGATTATGAATGAAGGGGGAAATGGAGTGTTTGATTGGCTTTGCAACAACGGCAGCAAGACGAGTGTAACCATCAATGTTCATAGCTTACCTCCAAATTATTTATCGTATAAAAAATTAAGGGAAGAATTAGACAGTTTGATGAATTTCACGAATCAGAGCTTCCGTTTTTTCCCAGCCTAAGCAAGGGTCGGTAATGGATTTGCCGAATACCTCAGGGCTATCTTGACGGCCGTCTTCTAAGTAGGATTCAATCATGAAACCACGGACATATTTGCGAATGGATTCGTTCCAATCACGGTTGATGAGGGTTTGACGGACGATACGGATTTGTTCCAGGTAGTTTTTACCAGAATTGTCGTGGTTGGTATCAATTACGATAAATGGATTTTTAAGACCAAATTGTTCATACTGTTTGATGGTTTTCAAGAGAATATCATAGTAGTAGTTTGGCTCATAACCGCCCTTTTCAGTATTGGCACCACGAAGGATAGCATGAGCTAGAGGGTTGCCATCTGTATCAACTTCTGCATCACGGTAAATAAAGTTCTGTTTGTTTTGTGCAGCGTAGATAGCGTTGAACATGGCAGTTAAATTGCCTGAAGTAGGGTTTTTCATTCCCGTCGGCATATCAATACCAGAGGCAACGAAACGGTGTTCTTGGTCTTCAACAGAACGCGCTCCGATAGCATGGTAGGACACCAAGTCTTCCACAAGAGGGTAGTTGGCAGAGTAGAGCATTTCATCAGCAGTTGTGAGTCCGGTCTCAGTAATGACACGGTAGTGCAGATTACGAACGGCAGCGATTCCGTTAATGAGGTCTGGTAATTTAGAAGTATCTGGCTGATGAACCAGTCCTTTATAGCCTTCCCCATTGGTACGTGGCTTAGCTGTGTAAACCCGCATGACCATGAAGATTTTATCTTTGACTTCCTCTTGAAGCTTAGAGAGACGACGTGCATATTCTAGAACGGCCTCTTCATTATCTGATGAGCAAGGGCCTATAACCAAGAGCAGACGGTCATCTTCGCCTCGGATAATTCTTTTCAGTTCTTCATCGCGCTGATTTTTTGCAGCTAGAAATTCTCCTTCTAACTTGGAAAGTTCCTTTACTTTATCGATGTCTAAACTGGTGCTACGTTTGTGAATTCCCATAATATCTTCCTATCTGTTGTAAATTTCTCGGATGAGTTCTTGTGTTTTTTCCCAGCCTAAGCAAGGGTCCGTGATGGATTTTCCATAGACATCTGGATTGTCTTGGCGACCGTCTTCAATGTAGGATTCTATCATGAATCCGCGAACGTAGTTACGAATGGATTCGTTCCAGTCACGGTTGATTAAGGTTTGACGGACGATACGGATTTGTTCCAAATAATTTTTCCCAGAATTGTCATGGTTGGTATCGATGATGATGAATGGATTTTTCAAGCCAAATTGATCGTAGAGGTCAATGGTTTCCAAGAGATTGTCGTAGTAATAGTTTGGTAGGTATTTACCATTTTCATTGACTGCGCCACGAAGAATAACGTGAGCAAGTGGGTTGCCAGATGTTTCAACTTCAGTATTGTTGAAGAGGAAGGATTGCTTCTTCTGAGCAGCAAAAAGACCGTTGAACATGACTTTGAGGTTGCCAGATGTTGGATTTTTCAAGCCTGTTGGAACATCGATGCCTGACGCTACAAAGCGGTGCTGCTGATTTTCAACCGAACGAGCTCCGATAGCGATGTAGGAAACCAAGTCATCAACCAAAGGCAGATTTTCAGGGTAGAGCATCTCGTCAGCAGTAGTTAAACCTGTTTCCGTAATGACACGATAGTGGAGGTTACGAACTGCTTTGATTCCGTTGATGAGGCTTGGTGCAGCATCTGTATCTGGTTGGTGCATGAGTCCTTTATAACCATCACCATTGGTACGTGGCTTGGCAGTATAGACGCGCATGACCATGAAAATTTTATCTTTGACCTCTTCTTGGAGCTTGGCCAAGCGGTGAGCATAATCTAAAACAGCCTCTTCATTGTCAGAAGAACATGGCCCAATTACTAGGAGAAGACGATCATCTTCCCCTTTTAAGATGGCTTCAAGTTCACGGTCACGAGCTTGTTTTTTAGCAAGTGTTTCTGGAGAAAGTTTTGAATGTTCTCGTACTTGATTAATATCAATTTTTTTGCTGATTGGTGTAAACAATAGGTCTTCCTCTTTCATTTATAGATTTCTCAATTATACCATTATTTTTAAGAATTTAAAACCAATATTCATGATTTTGTGTAAAAATTACAGTAAATTCTGAAAATTCTTTCTTTAATTTCTGTAGATTTTGAGTATTTCTTTAATTTAGACATAATTTGCCAAAAAAATCTGAAAATATTCAATAAATATGATAGAATAGGTCTAACACTATTTCGAGGTATGAGTTATGAAATTAAGAACAAATGTAGAAAAATTACAAGGAAAAATTCGTGTCCCAGGTGATAAATCAATCAGTCATCGTTCTATTATTTTTGGTTCCCTTGCAAAAGGTGTTACTCGTGTCCACGATATTTTGCGTGGGGAAGATGTCTTGTCAACCATGCAGGTCTTTCGTGATTTGGGTGTAAAAATTGAAGACAATGGTGATATTGTTGAAGTACACGGTGTTGGCTTTGATGGTCTTCAAGCACCAAAAAATGATTTGGATATGGGAAATTCTGGAACCTCGATTCGTTTGATTTCAGGCGTTTTGGCAGGTCAAGACTTTGAGGCGACTATGTTTGGTGATGATTCCTTGTCCAAACGTCCCATGGACCGAGTGACTATTCCACTCAGTCAAATGGGAGTAGAGATTTCTGGACAAACTGAACGTGACCTACCTCCGTTGACCATCAAAGGGAATAAGAATTTAAAACCAATTCGCTACCAACTCCCTGTAGCCTCTGCCCAAGTAAAATCAGCTCTGATTTTTGCTGCCTTGCAGGCTGAGGGAGAGTCGGTCATCGTAGAAAAAGAGTTGACTCGAAACCATACAGAAGATATGATTGTCCAGTTTGGTGGACAGTTAGAAGTCAATGGCAAGGAAATCCGTATCCAAGGTGGTCAGCAGTTTATTGCCCAAGAGATTACAGTTCCAGGAGATATTTCAAGTGCTGCTTTTTGGTTGGTTGCTGGCTTAATCGTACCAGGTTCAAAAATTGTCCTTGAAAATGTGGGAATCAATGAAACTCGGACTGGTATTCTAGATGTTATTAAAGCTATGGGCGGAAAAATGACCCTTTCTAACATAGATGAACTTGCAAAATCAGCAACCATTACAGTTGAAACATCGGAATTGAAGGCTACGGAGATTGCAGGCGAATTGATTCCTCGTTTGATTGATGAGTTGCCAATTATTACCTTACTAGCGACTCAAGCACATGGAACAACGATTATTCGTGATGCTGAGGAGTTGAAAGTTAAAGAAACGGATCGTATTCAGGTTGTTGCAGATGCTCTAAATAGTATGGGAGCAACTATTGAACCAACAGAAGATGGTATGATTATTCACGGACCAACTGCTTTACATGGTGCTGAAATCAATACATTTGGTGACCACCGTATCGGTATGATGACTGCCATTGCTGCCTTGTTGGCCAAAGATGGAGAAGTTGTATTGGAAAGAGCAGAAGCTATCAATACTAGCTATCCTGCCTTCTTTGAACACTTAAATAGTTTGATGGATTAGGAGAACGTATGCCAATCGTTTTACTTGGATTTATGGGAGTTGGAAAAACAACAACAGCACATTTGTTAAATCTCCCCGTTTACGATATGGACCATATCATTGAAGAACGGATTGGTATGCCTATTGCTGACTATTTCAGTCTTGAAGGAGAGACTTCGTTTAGACAACTGGAGACAGAGGTACTGAAAGAATTGCTGGACTTACCTAGTAATTGTATCGTGTCAACTGGTGGTGGGGTGATTAAATCTGAAGTAAACAGGGAATTGCTGTTGGCAAATAGGGAGAACAATGTACTTCTTACTGCCTCCTTTGAAGTTTCCTATCAGAGAATTAGTAAGGATAGCCAATCGCAAAGACCTCTCTTTTTACAGTGTAGTAAGGAAGAGTTTGAAGCCCTCTATCGTGAACGAATGGCACTTTATCAAGGTTTAGCTGATACTGTAATCGATACAGATAAACTGAATCCAGAACAAGTAGCAAGGAAAATTTTATGCAAGTAGCCTATCTAGGACCTCGTGGTTCTTTTACACATCAAGTGGCCCAGCAGGCCTTTCCGACTGCGGATTTGCAGGCTTTTGAGACGATTACAGAGGTTATCAAGGCCTACGAAACGGGGGAAGTTACCTATTCCGTTATTCCAGTAGAGAACTCGATTGAAGGTAGTGTTCATGAAACGATTGACTATCTCTTTCATCAGGCGGAGATTCATGCGGTTGCAGAGATTGTTCAACCGATTGCCCAACAACTGTTAGCCACGAGTGCCGATAAGGCTGTAGAGGTTATCTATTCTCATCCGCAGGCAATTGCTCAGGGGAAGAAATATATTCAGGAACATTTTCCTCAGGCTCGTATTGAAATAACAGCCAGTACAGCCTATGCTGCTCGCTTTGTGGCAGAACACCCTGAACAACCATTCGCGGCAATTGCTCCGCAAGCGGCAGCAGTTGAATATGGACTAGAAGTAATTGCGCAAGACATCCAGGAAATCAGCGAGAATTTTACACGCTTTTGGATTTTGGGGGATAAGGCTCCGTCTATTGCCCTGGAACAAGTAGCTAAAAAAGTCAGTCTTGCACTGACATTGCCAGATAACCTGCCAGGAGCCTTGTATAAGGCCATGTCTGTTTTCTCATGGAGAGGAATCAGCTTAACAAAAATAGAAAGCCGACCCCTGAAAACGGCTTTGGGTGAGTATTTTTTCATACTGGATCTGGACAATCAGTCTGAGGAATTATTAGCCTATTCTCAAAAAGAATTGACTAGTTTAGATATAACCTATAAAGTACTAGGGAATTACCTGGTCTATATGACCAGCTAGGATGAAGACAGATGAATAAAAACAATAATATCCTAACCCATCATGAACAATTGAGGTTAGATTATTTGCAAAAAAATATCCACTACTTAAATGACAAAGAAAGTCGCGAGTTGGATTATCTATTATATAAAAAAGAGTTGAGAGAACGGCATGGAAGTCCAAGGCAATCTCTACGTAGCTTCACACCAACGGCTTATGAAGATGGCTTCGAGGAAGATTATTTTGAAGAGGATGATGAGCAAGAGGAATTGTTGCCTCGCTATCCTGAACGTAAATCTAAAAAAACAAGACAAGCCAAACCTCAACGGTTTCAGTCTCCTCGTATCGAGCCCAAAGCGAAGGTACCTAAACCTAAAAAAGCTCGTAAAAAGGGTGGTTTCAAGCGCTTTATTGGCTTCGTATTGCTTGCTATAGCGCTAGTGATTGTAGCGATGGGCTATAATTTCTTCAAAGGTATGAATAGCGTGAGCGAGAAGCCGGTAGCTGAGGTCTTCAACGGCGTAGATACATCGAATGGGACAAATATTTTAATTTTGGGAACAGACGGTCGTGTTGGCGAAAGTTCAGGTGAAACTCGAACGGATACCATCATGGTTCTAAACGTGAATAACACGGATAACAAAGTCAAACTTGTTAGCTTTATGCGGGATACCTTGGTGGATATTGAGGGATATGAATATAAACTCAATACTGCCTATACTTTGGGAGAACAGGATAATCAGCAGGGAGCAGAGGCTGTACGTCAAGTATTGAAAGAAAATTTTGACATTGATATCAAGTACTATGCGATGGTGGATTTTGCAACCTTTGCGACAACGATTGATACACTTTTCCCTGAGGGCGTAACGATTGATGCACAGTTTTCAACTATTAATGGTGAAGTCGTCAGCTCAGTAGAAGTGCCGAATGATTTACAGCTGGAAGAAAATGCTCCTGCTTATCAAACGATTCAGGTCGGTGTACAGCAGATGGATGGTAAGACCTTGCTAAACTACGCGCGCTATCGTTCGGATGATGAAGGTGATTTTGGTCGTACGAGACGTCAACAGGAAGTGTTATCTGCTGTTATGACACAAGCTAAAAATCCAATGAAACTATTCTCTGGCTCCGAAGCTATAGGTAAGGTTGTGGCCATGACTCCGACAACAGTGCCACAAAGCTTTATGTGGCTACAGGGACCAGGCCTTCTATTGGATGCGGCAAATGGTATCGAACGTGTTACAATCCCAGAATATGGAGACTGGATTGACGACTATGATATGTATGGTGGTATGGCTCTTCGTGTTGATTTTGAAAAATACCAGCAGCGCTTGGCTGAGTTAGGCCTGCGTTAAGAAATATGGTATACTAGAAGTGACTTCGGTCACTTTTTTAGTGGTCCAAAAATAGAAAGTAGAATTATGTTAAAGAAAAACGATATTGTCGAAGTAGAAGTTGTAGATTTGACACATGAGGGGCAGGGTGTGGCAAAAATTGATGGTTTTGTCTTCTTTGTAGACAATGCTCTTCCAGGCGAGAAAATTTCCATGCGCATCTTAAAACTTAAGAAAAATATTGGTTTTGGTAAGGTGGAGCAATGGCAGAGCTTCTCACAAGATCGTAATCAGGACTTGGATTTGACCTATCTAAGAACAGGTATTGCTGACTTGGGGCATCTCACTTATCCAGCCCAACTAGCTTTTAAGAAAAAACAAGTTGAGAATAGTCTACGTAAGATTGCAGGCATTTCAGAAATAGCAGTAGCAGATACGTTGGGAATGGACAATCCTCTTGCTTATCGTAATAAGGCAGCTGTTCCAGTTCGTCGTGTGAATGGGCAGTTAGAAACAGGATTCTTCCGAAAAAATTCACATGATTTAGTTCCGATTGAAGATTTTTATATCCAGCACCCAGAGATTGACCAGGTCATCGCTTTTACCCGTGACCAGCTACGCAAACTGGATCTCAAGCCTTATGATGAAAAAGAGCAGACAGGACTGATCCGAAATATCGTCGTTCGTCGTGGTCATTATTCTGGCCAGTTGATGCTGATTTTGGTCACAACTAGACCTAAGATTTTCCGTGTTGAAACTCTTATTGAGCGTTTGACGAACCAGTTTCCGAATCTGGTTTCTATCATCCAGAATATCAATGATCAGAATACTAATGCGATTTTTGGACAAGAATTCCGGCTTTTGTATGGCAGTGAGACCATTGTCGACACGATGTTGGGCAATGAATTTGAAATTTCTGCACCGTCTTTCTATCAAGTCAACACAGAAATGGCTGAAAAACTCTATCAGACCGCCATTGATTTCGCAGAATTGTCGAAAGATGATGTTGTCATTGATGCTTATTCAGGCATTGGGACAATTGGTCTGTCCTTTGCAAAACAAGTTAAGCATGTTTATGGTGTAGAAGTCGTTGAAAAAGCTGTCCTTGATAGCCAGAAAAATGCTGCTCGAAATGGGATTGATAATGTTACCTATGTCTGTGATAGTGCAGAATCCGCTATGCAAAAATGGGTGGCAGATGGTATTAAACCAACAGTGATCTTTGTCGATCCTCCGAGAAAAGGTTTGACAGAAAGTTTTATCAAAGCAAGTACTTCTGTAAAACCAGAGAAAATCGTCTATATCTCCTGTAATGTGGCAACGATGGCGCGTGATATTAAACTTTATGAGGAATTGGGGTACAAATTGACGAAGGTACAGCCGACGGATTTATTTCCGAATACGCATCACGTGGAGTGCGTAGTGTTGCTACAACGAAGCAAAGGGTAAAAATCCTTTATTTTAAGCACTTTTTCAAACATTTTGTCTTTATTGAAAAGAGTGATTTTGACATAAAAAAGGTTCAAAAAAAGTACATTGATGTGAACGTCTGTTTGGATGTCGACTGCGTAGACAAAAAATAGATACGTCATAAAATATAATAGTTCAGCGAGAACATTTTAATAAGTGTTCTCGCTTTTTTAATTTCAGGAGGAATTCATGCAAAAGAAGGAACAATCATCACGTCAAATGGTGATGTGTCATCTCGTGACTATCTTGGGAGTTGATTTTGAGAAAGCAACGCAGCTAATTGATGAAATGGAACAAGTAGGTTTAATCCGATTTGATGAATTTGGAAATGTTGGAATATTAGTCTTGGAGGGACAATCATGAAACGTATTACCGCTAATCAATATCAGACATCAGAGCGATATTATAAACTCCCTAAAGTTTTGTTTGAGAGTGAACGGTATAAGGATATGAAGCTGGAGGTTAAGGTAGCCTACGCGGTTTTAAAAGATCGGTTGGAGTTGTCTTTGAGTAAGGGTTGGATTGATGAAGATGGGGCTATTTATTTGATTTATTCCAATTCAAATCTGATGGCACTTTTAGGTTGTTCAAAGTCAAAATTACTCTCTATCAAGAAAACCTTACGTGAATATGGCTTGATTGATGAAGTCCAACAGTCCTCTAGTGAAAAAGGTCGAATGGCAAATAAGATTTACTTGGGAGAATTAGAACATGAACCTACCCCAGTCTTAGATTCAAACGGGGCTAGTGTTAAAAAAACACTAGGGGGGTCTCAAAAAAAGACGGGGCCGGTCTTAAATTCAGCCCCTAGTGAGACTGAAGGAAGTGAGACTAATTATAGTGAGACTGAAGGGAGTGATTTCCTTATTGAGGACGAGGAGGAGAGGCAGCTAGTAGATAAAAAACAAGAAGAAAACTATTCTTCAAAAGTCGATGCCGTGACCAAGTACGATCGAGACTATATTTTGGGTTTGGTTCATGACCAATTAAGACAGACAGGTCTATCTCAGTCGGCTAGTGACTATGCCATGATCTATTTTAGTGAACGTTATCAGTACGCATTGGAACATATGCGGTTTGCTCGGTCAGCGGAAGTGATAGCTGAATACGTGTTTAATGGTGTGCTGTCAGAATGGACCAAGCAACTGAGACGACAAGAAGAAAAGGGAGGTGATTAAGATGATTTGGTGGATACTAGGTGGAATCTATTTGATTTCTATCATCATTTTGATTGTTGAAATCATCCGTGCACCTGAAATGGATGATCATATATAGGCAAGAGTTTTACAAATGTAAGGCTCTTTTTTATTTGGAAAGAGAGGAAGAATGAAATTTTTAGATTTATTTGCTGGGATAGGTGGTTTTAGACTAGGAATGGAATCACAGGGCCATGAGTGTTTGGGCTTTTGTGAAATTGATAAGTTCGCTAGAACATCTTATAAAGCCATGTTTAACACAGAAGGGGAAATAGAATATCATGACATTAAAGAGGTCACAGACCATGACTTTAGACAATTTAGAGGGCAAGTGGACATCATCTGCGGGGGATTTCCTTGCCAAGCATTTTCACTCGCAGGCAGACGATTGGGATTTGAAGATACTCGAGGGACTCTCTTTTTTGAGATTGCTCGAGCGGCCAAACAAATCCAACCACGTTTTCTATTTTTGGAAAACGTCAAAGGCCTACTCAATCACGACGAGGGACGGACGTTCGCCACAATCCTCTCCACGTTGGATGAATTGGGGTATGATGTCGAATGGCAGGTGCTTAACAGTAAGGACTTCCAAGTCCCGCAAAACAGAGAGCGGGTCTTTATTATCGGACATTCTAGAAGATACCGTCCCAGATTCATATTTCCTCTCAGAAGAGAAAACAGCCCAGCTCATCTTGAAAGGCTAGGAAATATCAATCCCTCTAAACGTGGTTTGAATGGTGAAGTCTATCTGACGAGTGGACTTGCTCCTACACTAACAAGAGGTAAAGGAGAGGGAGCTAAAATCGCCATTCCAGTCTTAACACCAGATAGACTAGAAAAACGGCAACATGGTCGTCGACTTAAGGACAATCAAGACCCTATGTTTACTTTGACAAGTCAAGACAGACACGGAGTTGTTGTCGCAGGAAATCTGCCGACTAGCTTTGACCAGACTGGAAGAGTATTCGACACTTCTGGCTTGTCACCGACTTTGACCACCATGCAAGGTGGAGACAAGGTGCCAAAGATTTTGCTGAGGGAGGAGCTGCCATTTCTGAAAATCAAGGAAGCCACAAAAAGAGGGTACGCAAAGGCAACTCTTGGAGACTCTGTCAATCTGGCTTATCCAGACTCAACCAAACGTAGGGGACGAGTGGGAAAGGGATTATCCAATACCCTGACGACTTCAGATAATATGGGAGTGGTGGTCGCTGCTCTGGAATATCGACAGGATAAGTGGTATGAAGTCACAGGCATTGTTTTAGACGGAAAACTCTATCGCCTAAGAATTAGACGACTGACACCAAGAGAATGTTTCAGACTTCAAGGCTTTCCTGATTGGGCTTATGAAAGAGCAGAGAGTGTTGCCAGTAAGAGCCAACTATACAAACAGGCAGGCAATAGTGTAACGGTGACGGTTATTGAAGCCATTGCCAGAGAATTTAGAAGAATAGAAGAGGAAGAAAAACATGAACCTACTACATAAGAAAAGTATCCTAGATTGTACTGAATTAGAAGAACGTATTCACCAAGTTGAAACCAATCAGTTATTGGAAAGGATACTATCACTCCCCAATTTTGATTGTGACTTTGAGGTGACTTTTGAAGATGATTACCACAAAGAGATGAATGATCCCCTATTCTACGAATCTAATCTTCATCGGATTTCGGATTTTTTGGAAACTAGGGATATTAAAAATGGTGTAGATACACTACTGACGAAAGACAATCACCTGGCCTTTCGTGCCTTTGGTGAAAATTATACTGCTAGGGGAAAGGATGGCATATTAACGACTCTGGTGACGGTCAAGTGCTTTGGTGAAGGACGGATGCCCGTTGATATGAGTCGCTATTTCTCAACTCCTGAACAAACAGTTGACAATAGCCTAACCCTATAAGGAGGAGCCTATGCTTGAGGTATATCTAGGAAATAATGACAATACAAATCAAGACTTACTAACCATTTTGACGACCTATGGTGTGACTTACCGTTGTACAAAAGCGTGTGATGTAAACCGTGAAATCTTACTGTCACTCTTTGCCAAAACCACGGATTGTTTTGAGTTGCTGTCGCCACGATTTCTTCGCTTTAAGCGTCAATATTCGATAAGTTTGAATGAGATGATTCAGCTTATTCTCCAAAAGCCAGACCAGAATCTTCGGCTGCCACTCATTGTCTGTCAGAATCATGTCTATCCAGCTATTGGGCTAGACGAAGTGCGTACCTTTCTTCCCAGACAGGTAAAAGAAGAGCTGTTTCAGGCCACCTTGATGAAACAAGTGACAGGGTAGGTGTGAAGATGAATGAACGATTTTGGGACAATTTAGAAATCATTCTGGCAGAAAAAGACCTCACTTGGGCAGAACTAGCTCGCAAAGTATTCAAAGGTCAATATGTCTATCCCAGTGAGTTTAATCGCCTCTATCAAAAATTGCGGCATTACAAATCCAATCGTCTAATGCCACAGACAAGATGGGTTGAGCGAATCGTTCTAGTCTTAGATATTGATTATGAAGATTTATTCAAGAGGTGACAATGATAAGGATAGTGTTGTTTTATCTAGCCATACAGCTTAACGGACTTCTGGTGAGTTTATACTTACAAGAGTATATGACGATTAAGATCTTAGTCTTGCTACAATTGGTCCTATTAAGTGTGACTTGCTTAGAGATTGCCCGTCATAAAACTGTTCAAGCAAAAAATATGACCTTGCAAAATCGCCTAAGATGGTTGCTTCTTGGTTTTGTGGTTATGGTTGCTTTTGCTGCCTTCATCAGTTTTCTATTTCCAGTTCTAACTAGGAATCAAGCGGTATTAGTACAAGTAGGAAAGCAGGTTCCACATGTTATCTTTTTATTGTTTCTGGTCAATGCAAGTGTCCTTGAAGAGCTTGTTTATAGGCAATTGCTGTGGGGAAAATTGACGTATCCCTTTGTACAAATAGGAGTGACCAGTTTTCTCTTTATTCTATCCCATGGACCCAATCAGTTAGGGAGTTGGCTTATGTATAGCTGTCTTGGGTTGACCTTGGCTGTCGTTCGATTGAAAACAGATTGTAAGATGGCAATCGCTTTACACTTGCTTTGGAATAGTTTGGTTTATATCTTGACCTTCTTGTGATACTAAAATCAAGAGTGCTTCCGTATTATGGAAGCACCTTATGTTTGATAGGGAATTTAAAGAAGAGGAGGTCACCATGTCATCTGAACAACAAGAACGTCAAGCGATGCAATACGTGGAAAGAAGTAGTTTATTGATAGTCAGAACCCTCTTAAAGCTCTTAGAATGGTCGGCTAGGCAAGCCTTAGCCCAAGATTCAGCTTATAAGATCGGAGTTCAAAAACTGGAAGAACTCCTTCAAAGCCCTTATGCCATTGAAGGGATTAATGTTAGTAAAGACATCCTAGATAAGCCAATTGATGTGGAGAAATTTAAGGAGCTAATGGAGTCAGAAAAACTGCCAATCGCAATTAGTTGGCAAAAAGACTATCTCTACTTCTATGCCAAGGATAAGACCTTACTCGATCATCACTTAGATGAATTGTTGAAGAAACTGATGTCTAATCCAGAGAAGCTAGAAGGTTTAACCTTTGATAAAACCTTGGACCAAGAGATAGAACTGGCTAAAGAGAAAATTAGAGTGACAGAACCTTCGGCAGTCAAGACCAAGGAGGTGACCTTGTAATGTATTCCAGGCAAAAAGCATTTGTCTTTGGACTTTTGGGTCTCGCCTTTGGCTATTTCTGTCATCGTCTAAAGTTACCACATATTATTTGAAAACGCTGACAATATATGGTATACTTACATTATAAGAAGTGCTTCTGAAGTTATTAAAACAAATTTATAGCTTGTTAGAAAGGAGTTAAAATAAATCAAGCTATATTATTATTAAGGTTGTCATGGCAGTGTTCATTTATTTAGAAAGGAAAATATTATGAAAAAGCTAATAGTATTTTTAACACTTATTTGTTCGTTCTTTTTGTTCGATGGACATAAGGCTAAAGCTGACGTTCTTGATTTGAATAATGTTCAAGTTGAATCGATGACACGAACAGAAGTTATTGATTTTTATGCCGATATGAATAATGTATCTTATGAAGAAGCTGAACAAATAGTATTTCCAGAACAACAGGGGGCACTAAGAGCTGCCAGGAGTGCAGTGGTAGTAGATGAGCCTGAGTACGTCATGTTAAGAGCAGCAACAACTTATGTAACTCGTTTGACAGGTAGTCATCCTAATGGAACTGTTTATTTTGCTTGTGAAGTAAGTAGCGGAGGATGGAAAAGAGGAATACATAATATTAGATACGGTGGTTTTACAATAAATGGATCTCTTGGTTTTAGTGGACAATTTAATTATACTTTAGCAGATCCAAACCAAATTATGTATGATTTTAGTGGAACACTATATAGAAATACAACTACAAGTATAACAAGAGGTGGGCAAGTTGGTTTAGGGGAATCATTTACTGTTAATTCATCAATAACTACTAGTACAAATTACTATGGAAAATTTAACTATAGTGGAAGTGTGCACTTCTAATGAAAAAGTTTAAACTACTTAGAGTTGTTATTTTCCCTTTTTTACCAGCAATTGCGTACCAAATGACTTTATTGCTCACGCCTAATGCATTTGATTATTTAAATTCAATATATAATGTTTTATTTGTAATTTCATTGTGGATTGCAGTTTACTTTTTAGGCGAATTAGATGATTGAAATACATCTTCTAACTGAGTGATATCATTGAGTTTAATAGTGCCCGAGTTATAGCAAGTAACGAATAGTTAAGGAATGCTCCTCCTGATACTATCCGTTGCTTGTTTTTTTTGGGGGGTTCTAATTTCTATTAAATTATACCTATTGGCTGAGAAGACAGGTAAACTCTTTTTAGAAAACGGTTATCAGGTCAAGGATTTAGACTTGGTTAATATGACCAATTCAGACGGTTTTAATCCCTTTCGTTATGTAGAAACAGAGAATGATTTGAACGGCATGTTAACGGTCTATTTTAACAATACCCGTGGGTCTGGTTCTCGCAGTGATCCTTTTTGGGACGAGGCTTCCATGACCTTGGTGCGAGCCATTACTTCTTACTTGGTGGATTTTTACAATCCTCCAGGAAGTTCCAAGCAAGAGCAGGAAGCAAGACGTAAGCGTGGCCGTTATCCAGCCTTTTCAGAGATTGGGAAACTCCTCAAACTCTTATCAAAGGGAGACAATCAGGACAAAAGTGTTCTTGAAGTCCTGTTTGAAGATTATGCTAAAAAATACGGTCACGAAAACTTTACCATGCGAAACTGGGCAGATTTTCAAAACTATAAGGATAAGACGTTGGATTCGGTGATTGCGGTTACAACAGCTAAATTTGCTCTCTTTAATATCCAATCAGTGATTGATTTGACGCAAAGAGACACTATGGATTTGAAAACGTGGGGTACTCAAAAGACCATGGTCTATCTTGTTATTCCAGACAATGATACGACCTTTCGCTTTCTCTCTGCCCTCTTTTTCTCCACTGTTTTTTCCACCTTGACCAGACAGGCTGATGTGGACTTTAAAGGGCAATTGCCGATTCATGTTCGAAGCTATCTGGATGAGTTTGCGAATAGTGGGGAAATCCCAGACTTCGCCGAACAAACCTCAACAGTTCGCTCTAGGAACATGAGTCTAGTACCAATTTTACAAAATATCGCCCAACTTCAAGGACTATATAAGGAAAAAGAGGCTTGGAAAACTATTCTTGGGAATTGTGACAGTCTCCTCTATTTGGGTGGAAATGACGAGGAAACGTTCAAATTCATGAGTGGTCTTCTAGGTAAACAAACCATTGATGTCAGAAGTACCAGTCGTTCTTTTGGGCAGAATGGCTCAAGTTCTACCTCTCACCAGAAAATTGCTCGTGACTTGATGACGGCTGATGAAGTCGGGAATATGAAACGAGATGAGTGCCTCGTACGCATTGCTGGAGTGCCTGTATTTAGATCAAAGAAATATTTTCCACTCAAACATAAGAATTGGAAATGGCTTGCAGATAAGGAATCTGATGAACGCTGGTGGCATTATCGCATCAATCCCTTAACTGCTGAGGAAGAGCTAGATTTGTCAGGCCATAAAATAAGGGATTTAAGCACAGAAACGTCACTACATTAATAGAAATGAGGAAAAATATGAATCAAAAACTAACAGGCTTTGTTTACGGAGTGGACGCCAGCTCCATGTTCTCCCAAGCCATATCTCTATTACAAAAAGGCTTGATTGCAGTAGGAGCCTTTCTTGTTGTCATGGGCATTATCAACCTTTCAACCAACATTAAAGATGGTGGGCCAGGTGTCCGAAATGCCATTCTAGAAATTGTTGGTGGGGTCATGGTGGGAGCCGCAGGTGCTTTTGTGACACAGATTACCATTTAGAGGAGGTCAGAACATGACATGATGATGAATTTTACGTCACCTTTTGTATTTCTAGCCTCTGAAAAAGTGTCAAGCGATAGCCTTTTTGAAGGGTTTCAGGTCGATTTAGAATCAACCGCTAACTTGGTTAAATCACTGGCAGACTTTAACCCGACAGTTTGGTCTTACATGACAGCCATTACCAAGGGGATTATGCAGCCCTTGGGAGTAGCTATTCTTGCGGTTGTTCTCGTACTCGAATTCTCAAAAATGGCCAAGAAAATCGCAAACTCAGGTGGTGCGATGACCTTTGAAGCCATGGCACCTATGATTGTCAGCTACATTATGGTCGCGGTCGTGATTACCAATACGACGGTTATTGTGGAAGCCATTATTGCCATTGCCTCTTATGTTATTGAACAAGTGGCAGGGCTTGTCACGAATGGTGGTGCTAATTACGATACCATCTCAGGCATCAAGGGCTCTGGAATTGTAGGAAAAATGATTATTGGCTTTTTTGCGATTCTCATTTGGTTGGTGCGAATGGTTAGTATCATGGTTGTCAATATCTTGATTACCATTCGCTTTATCCAACTCTATCTGATGATTCCTTTTGCACCTGTTACCATTCCGACCTTCCTTAGTGATGACTGGAGAAGTGTTGGGATTGGCTACCTTAAGAACATCATGGTCTATGCCGTTCAAGGTATTTTGATTTTTCTAATCGTATCTCTTGTTCCCTTGTTTGAATCGGCTGGAAAGATTGCCGTATCAAATGGAGCTGGAGTTATGGAATCACTCGCCATCATGTTTGGTGGCTTGGTACAGGCCATCTTGTTAATCATTGCCTTAGTTGGCAGTCAACGAACCGCCCGAAGTATTTTGGGGATGTAGGAGGAAGGGAATCATTATCTCTCCTCCTCTTTTTATAGCTTACTTAGATTGGAGAACATTTATGAACACACGTGTCTTTAAGGACATTTCAAAGGTTCAACACAGGGCATGGTTAGGATTTACAACTAGACAGGTTATTTTTGTATTTCCAGCCGTCGCCCTAACCATTTTGGTATTTGGCTTGAACCTATTTTACTGGCAATTTGGGGATTGGTTTGTCTATGGTTTTGTTTTTAGCTTTACCATTCCACTCATGTTATTTGGGGTCTATAGACCCAATGACTTACCATTTGAAACCTATCTCAAGTACCGTTTTCATTATGAACTAACGGTGCCAGACCGCACATTTACTGGAAGAAAAGGAGACCAACGTGAAAAAATTAAAACACTCAATGAAACCAAAGACCTCTTCTAATGATAAAAAGCAAAAGACGAAAACACAGAAGCAGGAGATCAGACCTTCTACCGTAAATACATTAGCCTATCAAGGACTTTTTCAAAATGGCCTTATGCAGGTCAGTCCAAGCTATTTTTCACAAACCTATCTCTTAGGAGATGTCAATTATCAAACAGTTGGCTTAGATGATAAAGGAGCTATTGTTGAGAAATATTCCGATTTAATCAATTCACTAGATGATAAGACCAATTTCCAACTGACCATTTTCAATCAAAAGGTCAATTTGGAAAAATTTCGTAAGAGTATTCTCTATCCCTTACAGGAAGATGGGTTTGATGCTTATCGTGATGAATTGAATCGCATGATGGATGCCAACTTAGAGGCGGGTGAGAACAACTTTTCGGCTGTCAAGTTTCTTTCATTTGGCAAGAGCGACCAGAGTCCAAAACTAGCCTATCGCTCTCTGTCGCAAATTGGGGAATATTTCAAGAGTGGCTTTTCAGAGATTGATGTATCTCTTGGTCTGCTTGGTGGAGAAGAGCGAGTGAATGTCCTTGCGGATATGTTACGAGGTGAAAATCATTTACCATTCTCTTACAAGGATTTAACCCTGTCAGGTCAATCCACCAAACACTTTATTGCTCCAACCTACCTTTCCTTTAAACACAAGAATCATATTGAATTGGACGATCGATTATTACAGATTGTCTATGTTCGTGACTATGGTATGGAGCTAGGGGATAAATTTATTCGTGACCTCATGCAGTCAGATTTGGAAGTGATGATTAGCCTACATGCTAAAGGCTCTACCAAGTCTGAAACCATGACCAAGCTACGAACCAAGAAGACCTTGATGGAATCGCAAAAGATTGGGGAACAACAAAAGATGGCTCGGACAGGCATCTATTTGGAGAAGGTCGGCCATGTTCTTGAAAACAACATCGATGAAGCAGAAGCTCTTCTTCAAACCATGACCCAAACAGGAGATAAACTGTTTGACACCGTATTTCTAATTGGCGTGCTGGCGGATACTGAAGAACAACTCAAACAATCTCTTGATATTATCAAGCAAGTGGCAGGGTCTAATGATATGATTATCGATAACTTGACCTATATGCAAGAAGCTGCTTTTAATAGTCTCTTGCCATTTGGGAAGAACTATCTTGAAGGTGTTTCTCGGTCTCTATTGACTTCAAACGTTGCCGTGAATGCACCTTGGACTTCCGTTGATATTCAGGACAAGGGTGGGAAATTTTATGGCATCAATCAAATCTCAAGTAATATCATCAGTATTGACCGTGGCAAGTTAAATACTCCGTCAGGTTTGATTTTAGGGACTTCTGGAGCTGGAAAAGGGATGGCGACAAAACATGAAATCATCTCTACTAAGCTCAAGGAATCAGATAGTGATACTGAAATTATTATTGTTGACCCAGAAAATGAGTACAGTATTATCGGTCAAGCCTTTGGTGGGGAGAGTATTGATATTGCCCCAGATTCCACTACCTTCTTAAATGTCTTAGACCTATCCGATGAGAATATGGATGAGGATCCAGTCAAGGTCAAGTCAGAATTTCTCTTGTCTTGGATAGGAAAGCTCTTGGACCGCAAAATGGATGGTCGTGAGAAGTCCTTGATTGACCGTGTGACACGACTCACCTATAAGCATTTTGACACACCGTCCTTGGTCGAGTGGGTCTTTGTCTTATCTCAACAACCTGAACAGGAAGCTAAGGACTTGGCACTCGATATGGAACTCTATGTGGAAGGGTCGTTGGATATTTTCTCACATCGGACCAATATCAAGACAGATAGTCATTTCCTGATTTACAATGTCAAAAAGCTAGGCGATGAATTAAAACAAATTGCCCTTATGGTTATCTTTGACCAAATTTGGAATCGGGTGGTGAAAAACCAGAAACTAGGGAAGAAGACCTGGATTTACTTTGATGAAATGCAGCTTCTTTTATTGGACAAATATGCCTCTGATTTCTTCTTTAAACTCTGGAGTCGTGTCCGTAAGTATGGGGCGATACCAACTGGCATTACTCAAAATGTGGAGACACTTCTTTTGGATGCCAATGGCAGACGTATTATTGCCAATAGCGAGTTTATGATTCTATTAAAACAGGCTAAGAGCGATCGCGAAGAATTGGTGCATATGCTTGGACTTTCCAAGGAACTGGAGAAATACTTGGTCAATCCTGAAAAAGGGGCAGGCTTAATTAAGGCCGGTTCCACCGTTGTCCCGTTTAAGAATAAGATTCCACAACACACCAAGCTCTTTGACATCATGAGTACAGACCCTGAAAAAATGAGGACATGAGATGAAAGAGGATAAAAAGGTAGTCAAACAGGCCAGGAAAAACTTTCGAAGCAACTTAAAATCAGCTCGTATGCATTATCGGAAAGAAGTTAGAGCCTTAGAACAGACTGTTCCTAATAAAGGACGATTTCGAAAACCAGCTAAAAATTCTCTTTTTCAGGAAAAGAAAACAGAGTTAAAACAAAATTTGCTAGGAAGCCAAAAGGAAGCAGAAGAGAAGTTCCTAAAGGAAATTACCTATGTGTCTCCTAGATTGTTGAAGGTTAAGGAAATCAAGAACTATCGACTTCCACATGCCCAAGAACGTTTGCGGACGGCAAGAAAACATTTGTCAGAAGTGAAACTAAGTGAGAAACAAAAGGCAGTTGATTCCAAGTTTACTTTTCAAAAAGAAAATCCTTCCCTGAAGTCTCGCTTTCAGTTTCACCAAGAAAAATCATTTGATCGACTCAGTGCAGAAAAAGAAGTGAGTTCTGCCAAACGTGAAGTCAAACAACTCAAGAAAGTCCAAAAGTCAAAGAAAATCTCCACCAAGTTCAAAGTTGGATTAGGCTTAGTTACATCTGAATCGCTTGACTTGGTGGCACAGGATGATGATTTAGAAGGTTTTAGAACCTTAAAGGATACTAGTTTGAAAGCCAGACGCTATGGCAGGTTTACCTATCAAGCTGGTAAAGTGGCGGTGAAAAGTGGACAGACTGGTGTGCGTTATACAAAGACGAAAGTGGCTCATGGAAAGGAACGATTCCAGAACTTCAAAAAGGGAAAAGGATTCACACGCCAGAAACATTTTAAACCACAAAGACGCTACCAAACCTTTTTAAAGCATGCCAGAAAGCACAGTCTAGCAGGAGTTAAGGGGATTGCCCAAGCCATTAAGGGAAGTCTGACCTTCTTTTCTGCAATTGCGGGAAATCCTTTGACTTGGATTGTCTCAGGCCTTCTCTTGATACTCCTTTTGATGATGAGCTTTTTCATGAGTGTTTCAGGAAGCAGTATCATTCAACAAGATGAGATAGAATTGAGTAAGAGTTATACCCACATGACGTTGGAAGATGCGGAGCATACAAGAACCAACGAAAAGGGAATTACATTTTACACTAAGATTGATGAGGTCATGGTTTACATGAATCATCAATACCAAGACTACAAGCTTGACTATTTCATGGAAGCAGGTGGTGTGACCTACAAAGCGTTTCTCAGTCAAGTGTGGACAGACTTAAATGGTGGAGATTCTATTAAATCCATGTCTGACTTATATAAAGAACCTACTTACAAGCTGTCTGATGAGGACCAGGAAGAGTTAAAGGAGTTGACAGAAGGAGGCAACTATCTAGCCCTTCAAGAATTGGACAATCCCTTTCAGGGACAGAACGATGAGGATAGCTTAAACATGACCTACCGATATGGTTATGAGGTCATTGATGAGAAACCAACGCTTCATCACCATATCATCTTAGAAGCAAAAGAAGGTCAAGTCATTGTGGCTCCGATGGATGGCAAGGTATCTCTTGATGGAGAGAACGTTATTCTGACATCTGGTAAGGGAGTGAATAAGACCAAACTAACCTTATTTGGCATTCATACAGGTCGTGTAAGTGAACATCAACAAGTCTTGGCAGGAGACATTATTGGTCAGACCAAGGATGGAACGGGTCTAAAAGTCACCTATCAAATGGTTGATGATGACACGGATAAGTTGGTCTATGTCAATCCAGCTTTCTACTTTCCAAAAGTGATTCAGGTTCAGACCACCATTCTTCCAACTATTGGTCAGTTTGGTGGCGATGAGTTCGAGAGGGCCAAGGCGATTTATGACTATTTCAAAAGTAAAGGTGCGACCAATCAAGCTATCGCAGCCATTCTAGGAAATTGGTCGGTAGAATCCTCTATTAACCCCAAGCGTGCGGAGGGCGACTATCTATCTCCCCCGATTGGTGCAACAGACAGCTCGTGGGATGATGAGGGCTGGCTCTCACTCAATGGTCCAACAATATACAATGGACGTTACCCCAATATTCTTAAACGTGGTTTAGGCTTAGGACAATGGACAGATACTGCAGATGGGTCACGCAGACATACCTTATTGCTCGAATATGCCAAAGGAAAACATCAAAAGTGGTATGACTTAGGGTTACAACTGGATTTCATGTTGCATGGGGATAGTCCTTATTACACCAACTGGTTAAAGGACTTCTTCAAAAATTCAGGAAGTCCAGTTAGTCTTGCCCAGCTCTTTCTCATTTACTGGGAAGGAAATAGTGGTGATAAGCTGCTTGAACGACAGACACGAGCCAGTGAGTGGTATTACCAAATTGAAAAAGGCTTCAGTCAACCCAACGGTGGGACAGCACAAAGTGATCCAAAAGCACTTGAAGCTGTACGAGGAGACCTCTTTGAAAACTCTATTCCAGGAGGTGGCGACGGTATGGGCTATGCTTACGGCCAATGTACTTGGGGAGTCGCAGCCCGTATCAATCAACTGGGTCTAAAACTCAAAGGTAAAAATGGTGAGAAGATTCCAATTATCAGTACCATGGGCAATGGCCAAGATTGGGTGCGTACAGCCGCAAGTCTCGGTGGTGAAACTGGAACAAGTCCGCAAGCAGGAGCTATACTCTCATTTGCGGGTGGAGGACATGGCACACCAGCAGAATATGGACATGTGGCTTTCGTCGAAAAAGTCTACCCAGATGGCTCATTCCTTATCTCCGAAACCAACTACAATGGCAATCCCAACTACACCTTCCGTAAATTATCTGGAGTGGATAGTAGTTTGAGTTTTGCTTATACGACGAAATAATCTCCAGAAAGATAGTTGTCGTTTTGTCCCAAATATTGTATAATATTTGGGACAAGGTGGTGAGAAATTGAGTAACATAAAGGCTAAAATTAATAGTAAGATTGATAATTTACCAGACGGCGCAGTCTTTATTTCAAATGATTTTTTAGAGCTCGCTGATTATGAGACTATTAGAAAAAACTTGAATCGATTTGTTAACGATGGAACGATTCAGCGTATTGTAAACGGTGTGTATTACAAACCAAGGTTTATTGAGTTGATTGGGGAATTTGAGTCTCCTTCAATAAATGAAGTGGCTATTGCCATTGCTAGAAAATACAATTGGACAATTGCACCCTCAGGGAACACAGCTCTAAATTTATTAGGGTTGTCAACACAAGTTCCAGCTCAATGGACTTATATTTCTGATGGACGGTATGTAAATTTTTTAATTGGAAATACGAAACTAGTGTTCAAGCGAACAACAAATAGTACCATTTCAAATATGTCACAATTAACTGCACTAGTTATTCAAGCCATCAAAGCTATTGGAAAAGATAATATTTCAAAAGAACAGATTCTTTATCTTAAAAATAGGTTAACTAAAAGTGATAAAGAGAAACTTCTTGAGGAAGGCAAGACTACCAGTGCATGGATTTATAAAATCTTGAAAAAAATAGGAGAATCCTAAAGATGCTAGAATTTAAAAAAATATCCAAAGAAGACCTTCAAGCCATTATTAGAAATGCTGCGGAGAGACTTGGTATCAATGAAGTGATCGTTGAGAAAGACTATTGGGTTTGTTTCGTACTCAACTATCTCTTTACAAAGAGTGAATGGAAGGAGGCTTTTACATTTAAAGGGGGGACAAGTCTTTCTAAGTGCTATGATTTAATTAAGCGATTCTCAGAAGATATTGATTTAATCTTGGATTGGCAGGTGATTGGATATGGTAAAGACGAACCGTGGCATTCCCGATCAAATACGCAACAGGACAAGTTCAATAAGGAATCAAATTTAAAAGCAGAAGACTTTCTTGTGAATTCGTTAATTCCACAGATGAGGTTAGATTTTGCGAAACTGATTGAAGATGATTTTCAAGTTAGTATAGATGTAAAAGACCCACAAACAGTGCTTTTTGAGTATCCGACAAGTTTCCGATCAGAGTATGTGAAGCAAGTCATTCGCTTAGAAATTGGTGCTCTAGCTGCCTGGACACCCTCTGAAATGGTAGAGATTACTCCTGATTTATACAAGATTTACCCGATGTTATTTGTGGGAGATAGTATTTCAGTTAGGACTGTTTTACCTGAGAGAACCTTTTGGGAAAAAGCTACAATTTTACATCATGAGGCAAATAGACCAGCAGATAGTAAAATCCCTATACGCTATGCACGACATTATTACGATATTTACTGTCTTGCCCATTCGATTTATAAGAATAGAGCCTTTATGAATCAAGAGTTATTGGAGAAAGTTGTTTCATTTAAGGAAAAATTTTATCCTCGAAAATGGGCAAATTATGAAGACGCAACTATTGAAAGAATCAGATTACTTCCAGACGATTACAGATTGAATGAAATTGAATCAGATTACAACCAGATGAAAGAAATGTTTTATGGGTCTGTGCCATCATTTGAAGAGGTGTTAACAACTATCGCTAATTTAGAAAAAGAAATCCATAAACTTTAGACATCAATTATTTTAGTCATCCACTTTTATGGGTGGCTTTTTTCTTTTCACTGAACTTAATGTGATAACAAAATCAAGCCTTCTTTTTTATGATTGTATTGAACTTGGGCTACGAGCTGTACAAAAAAGAGAGTTTCTCCTAGAACGGAAAGTTCTTCGTCAAAACTCCTATTTTTGTCGTGCTCGCTTAACGCCCTCGTATCTAATAAAGAGTGACAGTTTGTTGCTACAGAAAAAAGAAAAGAAGGACACTTTATGACCAAAACATGTAATCATCACTTTCTTGTCAATCAGGAAAAAGGCGAGAAACACGTCTTTCGTAAGAGTAAAAAATATCGGACGTTATGTTCGGTTGCCCTTGGAACCATGGTAACCGCTGTTGTTGCTTGGGGAGGCACGGTTGCACATGCTGATGAAGTTACCCCATCAGTTGATACAACCATTCAACGAACGGAGAATCCAGCCACAAATTTACCAGAAGCACAACCAACCCCTGTTTCTGAACAAACTGAAAGTTTAGTCTCAACAGGTCAATCCAATGGAGCGATTGCTGTCACCGTACCACATGATACGGTAACACAAGCGGTTGAAGAGGCAAAGGCTGAAGGTGTTTCTACAGTGGAAGATAGTCCAATGGATTTGGGAAATACAACTTCAGCGTCAGAGACCACCCAACAAATTTCAAAAGCTGAAGCAGATGCCCAAAACCAAGTTGCGGCTATCAATGAAGTTACTGAATCCTACAAAGCTGACAAAGCAGCTTATGTGGATGAAAAAGCTCGCATTGAACAAGAAAATAAGGAGCTGACACAGGCCTACGAAGGGGCCAATCTAATTGGTAAAGAGACAAATACTTGGGTTGAAGCCAAAGTCAATGACCTAAAATCCCAGTATGCAGATGCTGATGTGACAGTAAAAGAACAAGTAGTTTCATCAGGAAATGGGACATCTGTCCTTGACTATACTAACTATGGCAAGGCTGTTGAAACCATTCAATCAACTAATGAACAAGCTGTGGCAGATTATCTAACAAAGAAAACCAAGGCAGATGAAATTGTTGCGAAAAACCAAGTCATTCAAAAAGAAAATGAAGCTGGACTTGCTAAGGTAAAAGCAGATAACGAAGCCATTGAAAGGCGTAATCAGGCAGGTCAAGCAGCTGTAGATTCTGAAAACCAAGCCGGTCAAGCTGCGGTAGATAAATCTAATCAAGAGAAACAAAAATTAGCTTCAGACCGAGCAGCTGAGATTGAAGCTATAACCAAACGCAATCAAGAAAAAGAAGAAGCCGCAAGAAAAGAAAATGAAGCGATTGATGCCTATAATGCGAAAGAATTGGAACGCTATCAACGTGACTTGGCCGAGATTTCAAAAGGCGAAGAAGGCTATATTTCTGAAGCCCTTGCTCAAGCTCTAAATCTCAATAACGGTGAACCACAAGCACAACATGGGGCCATTACCCGAAATCCTGATCAGATTATTTCAACTGGGGATGCTATGCTTGGGGGCTACTCAAGAATTTTGGATTCAACAGGATTCTTTGTTTATGATAGCTTCAAAACAGGTGAGACCCTCAGTTTTAATTATCAAAATCTTCAAAATGCACGATTTGATGGCAAAAAGATTAGTCGTGTGAGTTACGATATTACCAATCTTGTGTCACCAGCTGGAACCAATTCCGTAAAATTGGTTGTACCAAACGATCCTACCGAGGGCTTTATTGCCTATCGAAATGATGGAAATGGGGACTGGCGAACAGACAAGATGGAGTTTCGTGTAGTTGCCAAGTATTTCTTGGAAGACGGATCGCAAGTTACCTTCTCTAAAGAAAAACCAGGTGTCTTCACGCATTCTTCCCTCAATCATAATGACATTGGTCTAGAATATGTTAAAGATTCATCTGGGAAATTTGTGCCGATTAATGGCTCAACCGTTCAGGTGACTAATGAAGGTCTAGCACGATCTTTGGGTTCCAACCGTGCAAGCGATTTGAATTTACCTGAAGAATGGGATACGACCTCTAGTCGCTATGCTTATAAAGGAGCAATTGTCTCAACGGTCACATCAGACAATACCTATATAGTCACCTTTGGCCAAGGCGATATGCCTCAGAATGTTGGCTTGTCTTACTGGTTTGCCTTGAATACCCTACCAGTGGCACGTACAGTAACACCTTATAGTCCCAAACCTCATGTAACGGTGGAACTTGAACCCGTTCCAGAACCTATTACGGTAACACCAGATGTCTATACACCAAAAACATTTACACCAGAAAAGCCTGTAACCTTCACGCCAAAGCCTTTGGAAGAAGTAGTGCAGCCTAGTCTAACTTTGACCAAGGTAACCTTACCTGTCAAACCTATTCCAAAAGAACTTCCAACGCCACCACAAGTACCGACTGTCCATTATCATGCGTACCGTTTGACGACAACTCCAGAGATTATGAAAGAAGTGGTCAATAGTGACCAAGCTAATCTTCATGAGAAAACTGTCGCGAAAGATTCAACGGTGATTTATCCCTTAACAGTTGATGCCTTATCGTCCAATCGTGCTCAAACGACTAGTCTCATTTTTGAGGACTACTTGCCTGCTGGTTACCTGTTTGATAAGGAAACAACACAAAAAGAGAATGAAAACTATGTCCTTAGCTTTGATGAGACTAAGAATTTTGTGACCTTGACCGCAAAGGAAAACTTGTTGCAGGAGGTGAATAAAGATTTAACCAAGGTTTATCAATTGACCGCCCCAAAACTCTATGGTTCTGTTCAAAATGATGGGGCAACCTATTCCAATAGTTACAAACTCCTTTTGAACAAGGGCACAACAAATGCTTATACAGTCACTTCAAATATTGTGACGGTACGTACACCAGGTGATGGGGAGACAACTACACCTATTACACCTGATAAGAACAATGAAAATGCGAATGGTGTTCTCATTAACGATACGGTCGTAGCTCTTGGTACAACCAACCACTACCGATTGACTTGGGATTTGGACCAGTATCAGGGAGATCGTTCTGCTAAAGAGACAATTGCACGAGGCTTCTTCTTTGTGGACGATTACCCAGAGGAAGTGCTTGATGTGGTGGAAAATGGCACGGCTGTTACAACCCTTGATGGTCAGAATGTATCAGGAATAACGGTTAAAACCTATGCTTCGTTAAATGAAGCACCTAAAGACCTTCAAGATAAATTGGCTCGTGCTAAGATTACACCAACAGGTGCCTTTCAAGTCTTTTTGCCCGATGACAACCAAGTCTTTTATGACCAGTATGTCAAAACAGGTACATCTTTAGCTTTACTGATCAAAATGACGGTTAAAGATAGTCTCTATGGTCAGACAAAGACCTATACAAACAAGGCCTACCAAGTGGATTTCGGCAATGGCTATGAAACCAAGGAAGTGTCCAACACCCTTGTTACTCCAGAACCTAAGAAACAAAACCTCAATAAAGACAAAGTGGACATCAATGGGAAGCCAATGCTAGTGGGAACTCAAAATCACTATACTCTCTCATGGGACTTGGACCAATACCGAGGGATTAAAGCAGACAACTCTCAGATTGCACAAGGTTTTTACTTTGTGGATGATTATCCAGAAGAAGCTTTATTGCCAGATGAAACAGCTATTCAGGTTATCACATCTGATGGTAAAACAGTTTCAGGAATCACGGTGAAGTCTTATTCTCAATTATCAGAAGCTCCTAACTCCTTACAAGCAGCCCTTTCTAAACGAAAGATTCAGCCTAAAGGAGCTTTCCAAGTTTTCATTCCTGAAGACCCACAAGCCTTCTATAACTCTTATGTGACCAAGGGGGAGAATATTACTATTGTCACTCCGATGACGGTTTTGGAAACCATGATTAATTCAGGGAAGTCTTATGAAAACGTGGCCTATCAGGTGGATTTTGGACAAGCTTATGAAACTAATACGGTGACCAATTTTGTCCCTAAAGTAACTCCACATAAGTCTAATACCAATCAAGAAGGCATTTTAATTGATGGAAAGACTGTCCTTCCGAATACGGTCAATTATTACAAAATTGTCTTGGATTACAGTCAATACAAGGATATGGTCGTGACGGATGATGTTCTTGCCAAGGGATTTTACATGGTAGACGATTACCCAGAAGAAGCCCTTACCCTAAATCCTGATGGCATTCAAGTTTTGGATAAGGATGGCAATCGTGTATCTGGTATCTCTGTCAGCACCTACGCTAGTTTGTCAGAAGCTCCGAAAGTTGTTCAAGATGCCATGGCTAAACGTCAGTTTACACCTAAAGGAGCCATTCAAGTTCTTAGTAGCGATGATCCCAAAACCTTTTATGATACCTATGTGAAGACTGGTCAAACCTTAGTTGTCACCCTTCCGATGACGGTTAAAAATGAGCTGACCAAAACAGGTGGTCAGTATGAAAATACAGCCTATCAAATTGATTTTGGCTTGGCTTATGTGACGGAAACAGTGGTCAATAATGTTCCCAAACTGGACCCACAAAAAGATGTGGTGATTGACTTGTCTCATAAAAATAACAGCCTTGATGGGAAAGAAGTGGCCTTGAATCAAATCTTTAACTATCGCTTAGTTGGAGCGATGATTCCAAGCAATCGTGCGACTGATTTATTTGAATATGGTTTTGAAGATAACTATGATGAAAAGCATGATGAGTACAATGGTGTTTATCGCAGCTATCTGATGACGGATATCACCCTCAAAGACGGTTCTGTCTTAAAAGAAGGAACGGAAGTCACGAAATATACCTTACAACAGGTAGATACAGAAAATGGCCTCGTGTCAATTTCATTTGATAAAGCCTTCTTAGAGACTATCTCTGATGATTCAGCCTTTCAGGCAGATGTTTACCTTCAGATGAAACGGATTGCGGCTGGTCAGGTGGAGAATACCTATCTCCATACAGTGAATAGCTATGTCATTAGCTCAAATACAGTTGTAACATATACACCTCAACCTCAAGAACCAAGTCCAAATCAACCCACACCACCTCAACCACCAATTGAGACTATTGAACCGCCTGTTCCAGCAAGCGTTTTGCCAAATACAGGGGAACAAGAATCACTTTTGGGCTTGATTGGAGCTGGTATTCTACTTGGTACGGCTTATGGACTGAAGAAAAAGGAGGAGAATAGATGAATCCGAAAACCATTTATGAAAAGGATTCAGACCATGATGGTTTGACAGACGCTCAGGAACTAGATTTAGGAACCAATCCATATGCTATTGATACAGATGGTGATGGTCAAGCTGATTTAGAAGAGCTACAATCTGGACATTCACCACTAGTCCCACAAAAGGAGTTGTGTGATGGCTTGGAACTTTGACACCATGAAAGAGGCTTTGTCTGAAATGGAGAAGGATGATTACCAAGAGTTTATCAAAGCCTTTCTCTCATTGGAATTAAGTATTTCTGATAGAACAATTATTAATCAGGTTTATCAAGATTATATGGATGAAGATGACTTGTCCTTGGTTAGCGATGAACTAAGAGTCAAAGTGGATGATTACCAGGATGAGGTGCAAGCAGATATTACGGATATTCTTGAAAAATTGTATGGCACAGGCGAGGGTACTAGTTTTATCATGGATGTCATGTCTTCGAATAGTCTTTCTGACACGATGGATCAATATGAAATTTTGGATAGTGAAGACTATTCCTTAATCGGTCTTGAAACCTTACATGCTATGATTCAACAGGACTTAGCCATTTCCAGTCAGGATTATTTTGGCGACTTGGTTCACCTAGCTTTGCAGAAAGAGTTACTAGACCAGAAAAGTCATTTCTTACAACACTATGTGGCGACTGTAATGGAAGGTATTCCACAAGAAAAAGACCAACGAGCCTTGGTCCTAGACTAAAACGAAGGGCTGAGAATAGAATCTCAGCTCTTTTTTGATGGGAGGAACGAATGAATCAAGAAGTTTTACTACAGATGTTGCGGGCTACCATTCCTCGTGACAGAGCCATGCTTGAAGCATTTTTGTATTACCAAGCAAACCACTTTGATGAGGATTGGGATAGCCTTATCAAAGAATTTATTGTGAATAGAAAGGAAGTCCAAAGCCCTGTTCAGGTACTTCATTTTGAGACGGACGTTTCAGCTTTTGTACAGGCTAGTCCTTATGATACTGCTCATGACCTGTTGACTTATACTCAAGTTTTCGGCCAAAGTGGTCTTCAAAAACTAGATAAACTATCGCCGTCTGAAAAAAACTTGGTGATAGAAGTGGCCTTGTTCAATCTGGCCACTCGTTTTCAATTATTGGATTCCAATGGACACTACCAAACCATATCGCCGGATTCACTCTTACAAAAGAGTAGGGGAGCTAATTTGGTCAATGTGTATCGTGTGGCTAATAATTTAGCGGATCGTATTAGTCGAGATATTGAACAGTTTCTCTTAACTTACGAGCCTGAGCTTGAAACTAGAGCTGATGAAACTGTTCTAGAAAATGAAGAAACTGTTGATGAGCACAAAACAAGTGTTCATCAAGCAATATCTTTTCGAGAAGAGGGCTCTCTGGTTATTGCTAGTTTGGATGTAGATTTGTCTCAACTAGATGTTCAAATAGGAAAAAACAGTCATCTGCCAGCTTATGAAGAGTTATCCTTACGACGTAAATTTGAGATTCTAACATATTTTGACCAAATTCGAAATGAACGTTCCAAAGTCCCAAGTTTTAGACGAGGTGATTTTGACACAGAGATGGAAATGACACCAGTCTTTGATGGCGAGGAATTACTTACTTATCTCGAAGCTGATGGCAGTCCCTATGAGCTGAAACGAACGCTGACTACAGTCGAAGAAAAGGAATTAGAAAAAATTGGACAAGCCATTAGGATAGAAAATCAAGAGAAATTGACTCAAGTGGGGATTGAGCTATCTCAGTTTGACCAAGACCAAGTCGGCATTTTATTGGATGCCGCAGGTCGTTTTCGTTTGAAAAATTCGGACCTTGCTTTATTAGGTGGTTATCCAAAAGCTACGGTAACTCAACTAGCCCTTGCGACAGAACTACTCCAAATGGGGCTAACTCATGAAAAAGTTGAATTTTTCTTTGGCAGTCAGCTTTCCATTGAAGAGCTGAGACAAGTTGCCTACGCCTTTTTACACCAAGAACTCAGCAGAGAAGACGCGGAACAATTTGAAAAAGATAAAGGCAATCAGCCAGATTTAACTCTCAGAGATTGGAAAAGCAAGCTAGAGAAAGCTGAGGGAAAAGAAGTAGTTGATGAAGAATTCGCGGAAAATCCACTGGTTCAGAGAGTATTGGACACTTATCCTCTGGGGTCATTGGTTTCCTATAAGGGACAGGACTTTGAGGTCATGTCGGTCAGCGATGCTCGATTGAACGGTTTGATTCGGATTGAGTTAGTCAATGACTTTTCGGATATCATTGAACAAAATCCAGTTCTTTATGTGAGGACCTGGGAAGAAGTCAGTCAGGCACTTCATCAGCCAAAGGCAGAACCACAAATAGAGTTAGAAGGGGCGGACCAAGAATTAAACCTTTTTTCATTTCTGGAAGAGGAATCTGCTACTGAGCACCCTATTCAGACTGTCGGTCTCTTGGAACCAAGTGGTGTAGAGGAGTCCAACAATGATGTTGTTGACCAACCAAACAACCAAGTTCCTTTTGAGGAAGTAGTCGGAACAATTCCAGAGATTCCTGTAACGGACTTTTATTTTCCAGAAGATATGACGGACTTTTATCCTAAGACTGCTAGAGATAAGGTTGAGACAAACATTGCGGCTATTCGTTTGGTTAAAACACTTGAAACGGAACGCCGTCAGGCAAATCCAAGTGAACAAGAATTCCTTGCCAAGTATGTGGGCTGGGGTGGACTTGCCAATGAATTTTTTGATGACTATAATCCAAAATTTTCTAAGGAACGAGAAGAACTGAAAAGCTTAGTCACAGATAAAGAGTCTTCGGATATGAAGCAGTCCTCTCTGACGGCTTATTACACGGACCCTACCCTGATCCGTCAGATGTGGGATAAGTTGGAAAGAGATGGCTTTACGGGTGGCAAAATCCTAGATCCTTCCATGGGAACTGGGAATTTCTTTGCGGCTATGCCCAAACACTTAAGAGAAAAGAGTGAGCTATATGGCGTAGAGCTAGATACCATTACAGGAGCTATAGCCAAACACCTTCACCCCAATAGTCATATTGAAATTAAGGGTTTTGAGACGGTGGCTTTTAACGACAATAGTTTTGATTTGGTGATTTCAAATGTGCCGTTTGCCAATATACGAATTGCGGATAACAGGTACGATAAGCCTTACATGATTCATGATTACTTTGTCAAAAAGTCGCTTGATTTAGTCCATGATGGTGGACAAGTAGCGATTATCTCTTCCACAGGAACCATGGATAAGCGAACAGAAAATATCTTACAAGATATTCGTGAGACAACCGAGTTTCTTGGTGGGGTTCGACTGCCTGACTCTGCCTTTAAGGCCATTGCAGGAACCACTGTCACAACGGATATGTTGTTCTTCCAGAAACACCTGAACAAGGTATATGTGACAGATGATTTAGCCTTTTCAGGTTCCATTCGTTATGAAAAGGATAGTCGCATTTGGCTCAATCCATACTTTGATGGAGAATACAATAGCCAAGTGCTAGGAACCTATGAAGTTAGAAACTTTAACGGTGGAACACTTTCTGTTAAGGGGACTAGTGACAACCTCATCGCTAGTGTTCAAACTGCTCTAAATCAAGTAATATCTCCAAGAGAGATAGATAGAAATGAGGTCATCATTAACCCAGATGTGTTGACCAAACAAGTCAATGATACCTCCATTCCAGCTGAAATGAGGGAAAATCTAGGTCAGTACAGTTTTGGTTATCAGGGGTCTACAGTTTACTATCGAGATAACAAAGGCATTCGAGTGGGGACCAAGACAGAAGAAATCAGTTACTATGTCGATGAAGAAGGCAACTTCAAAGCATGGGACACCAAACATTCCCAAAAGCAGATTGATAGATTTAATAGCTTAGAAGTGACTGATAGCACTGCTCTAGATGTCTATGTGACTGATGATGCAGCAAAACGTGGTCAGTTTAAGGGATATTATAAAAAGACAGTTTTCTATGAAGCTCCCTTGTCTGAGAAAGAAGTGGCACGAATCAAAGGAATGGTGGACATTCGCAATGCCTACCAAGAGGTCATTGCCATTCAACGATATTATGACTATGATAAGGAGACCTTTAACCACTTGTTAGGCAAACTCAATCGTACCTATGATAGCTTTGTCAAACGCTATGGGTATTTGAACAGTGTAGTGAACCGCAATCTTTTTGATAGTGATGACAAATATTCGCTTCTTGCTAGTTTGGAAGATGAACGTCTGGATCCAAGTGGAAAGTCTGTTATCTATACTAAGTCCCTTGTCTTTGAGAAGGCTCTAGTGCGTCCTGAAAAAGAGGTTAAAAAGGTACATACTGCCCTTGATGCCTTAAATTCCAGCTTGGCTGACGGACGAGGTGTTGATTTCGCTTATATGATGTCTATCTATCAGGTTGAATCGAAGATGACCTTGATTGAGGAATTAGGCGACCTCATTATGCCTGATCCTGAAAAGTATTTGAATGGGGAATTGACCTATGTTTCTCGCCAAGACTTTCTGTCTGGTGATGTCGTCACTAAGTTAGAAGTGGTGGACCTATTCGTCAAACAAGACAATCAAGACTTTAACTGGCCGCATTATGCAGGACTTCTAGAAACAGTCAAACCAGCACGCATTACTTTAGCAGACATTGATTATCGAATCGGTTCACGCTGGATTCCTCTGTCTATTTACGGAAAATTTGCTCAAGAAACCTTTATGGGGAAAGGCTATGAACTGTCAGACCAAGAAGTAGCAACAGTCCTTGAAGTCAGTCCCATTGACGGGGTTATCACTTACCAATCTAAGTTTGCCTACACCTATTCCAATGCAACAGACAGGAGTTTAGGTGTACCAGGTTCTCGTTATGATAGTGGTCGTAAAATTTTTGAAAATCTCCTGAATTCCAATCAACCAACCATCACAAAACAAATTGTCGAAGGGGATAAGAAAAAGAATGTAACGGATGTAGAGAAAACAACAGTCCTGCGTGCCAAGGAGACACACCTACAAGAACTCTTTCAAGATTTTGTAGCAAAATATCCAGAAGTCCAACAAATGATTGAAGACACCTATAATAGGCTTTACAATCGTACAGTATCTAAGGTTTATGACGGTAGCCATTTAACTATTGATGGACTTGCTCAGAATATTTCCTTACGTCCTCACCAAAAGAATGCCATTCAACGGATTGTGGAAGAAAAACGAGCCCTACTAGCTCATGAAGTCGGTTCAGGTAAAACACTTACCATGCTTGGAGCTGGCTTCAAGTTGAAAGAATTAGGAATGGTGCATAAACCACTTTATGTGGTTCCTTCTAGTTTGACTGCTCAGTTTGGTCAAGAAATTATGAAGTTCTTCCCAACCAAGAAAGTCTATGTGACTACTAAGAAAGACTTTGCCAAAGCCAAACGCAAGCAGTTTGTGTCTCGGATTATTACAGGGGACTATGATGCCATTGTCATTGGGGATTCCCAGTTTGAGAAGATACCGATGAGTAGAGAGAAGCAAGTCACCTATATTAATGACAAACTCGAGCAACTCCGAGAAATAAAGCTAGGAAGTGATAGTGATTATACGGTGAAAGAAGCAGAGCGTTCGATTAAGGGACTAGAACACCAGTTGGAAGAACTCCAAAAACTGGAGCGAGATACCTTTATCGAATTTGAAAACCTTGGCATTGATTTTCTTTTTGTGGATGAGGCTCATCACTTCAAGAATATCCGACCAATCACTGGACTTGGGAATGTCGCGGGAATCACCAATACTACTTCAAAAAAGAACGTAGACATGGAGATGAAGGTGAGACAGGTTCAGGCAGAGCATGGTGATAGAAATGTCGTTTTTGCGACAGGAACACCAGTCTCAAACTCCATTAGTGAACTTTTCACCATGATGAATTACATTCAGCCCGATGTTTTGGAACGATATCAGGTATCCAATTTTGATTCCTGGGTTGGGGCTTTTGGGAATATCGAAAACTCTATGGAACTAGCCCCGACAGGTGATAAATACCAACCTAAGAAACGGTTCAAGAAATTTGTCAATTTGCCTGAACTCATGCGAATCTACAAGGAAACCGCCGATATTCAGACTTCTGATATGCTTGATTTACCTGTACCTGAAGCTAAGATTATTGCGGTGGAAAGCGAGTTAACGCAAGCTCAGAAATACTATTTAGAAGAACTGGTAGAGCGTTCAGACGCTATCAAGTCAGGTAGTGTCGATCCAAGTAGAGATAATATGTTAAAGATAACCGGGGAAGCTAGAAAACTAGCCATTGATATGCGGTTGATTGACCCTGCTTATACCTTATCAGACAATGAGAAAATCCTTCAAGTCGTTGATAATGTCGAGCGGATTTACCGTGAAGGAGCTGAAGACAAAGCCACTCAGATGATTTTCTCTGATATTGGAACGCCTAAAAGTAAGGAAGAAGGATTTGATGTTTACAATGAACTTAAGGACTTGCTTGTCGATCGAGGGATACCAAAAGAAGAAATTGCCTTTGTGCATGATGCCAATACTGATGAGAAAAAGAACTCTCTGTCACGCAAGGTCAATAGTGGGGAAGTGCGGATTCTCATGGCTTCTACGGAAAAAGGGGGAACAGGATTAAACGTCCAATCACGTATGAAAGCAGTCCACCATTTAGACGTTCCCTGGAGGCCGTCTGATGTAGGACGGATTTTGCGGACATTCAAAATAAAAAAGAATGTGATATATTAATCACAAATCACTTATCACAAATCACAAGTGATTTGTGATTGTTGATGATAAAATAAGAATAAGAAGAAATAGAAAGAAGTGAGTGATTGTGGGAAATTTAGGCGCACAAAAAGAAAAACGAAATGATACACCAATCAGTGCAAAAAAAGATATAATGGGAGATAAGACGGTTCGTGTTCGTGCTGACTTGCACCATATCATAAAATTTTGTATAATAGGAATTGAAGTTAAATTAGATGCTAAAAATTTGTAATTAAGAAGGAGGGATTCGTCATGTTGGTATTCAAAATGCGTAATGTAGATAAAACATCTACTGTTTTGAAACAGACTAAAAACAGTGATTACGTAGATAAATAAATACGTTAGATTAATTCCTACCAGTGACTAATCTTATGACTTTTTAAACAGATAACTAAAATTACAAACAAATCGTTTAACTTCTGTATTTATTTATAGATGTAATCACTTCAGGAGTGATTACATGAACAAAAATATAAAATATTCTCAAAACTTTTTAACGAGTGAAAAAGTACTCAACCAAATAATAAAACAATTGAATTTAAAAGAAACCGATACCGTTTACGAAATTGGAACAGGTAAAGGGCATTTAACGACGAAACTGGCTAAAATAAGTAAACAGGTAACGTCTATTGAATTAGACAGTCATCTATTCAACTTATCGTCAGAAAAATTAAAACTGAACACTCGTGTCACTTTAATTCACCAAGATATTCTACAGTTTCAATTCCCTAACAAACAGAGGTATAAAATTGTTGGGAATATTCCTTACCATTTAAGCACACAAATTATTAAAAAAGTGGTTTTTGAAAGCCGTGCGTCTGACATCTATCTGATTGTTGAAGAAGGATTCTACAAGCGTACCTTGGATATTCACCGAACACTAGGGTTGCTCTTGCACACTCAAGTCTCGATTCAGCAATTGCTTAAGCTGCCAGCGGAATGCTTTCATCCTAAACCAAAAGTAAACAGTGTCTTAATAAAACTTACCCGCCATACCACAGATGTTCCAGATAAATATTGGAAGCTATATACGTACTTTGTTTCAAAATGGGTCAATCGAGAATATCGTCAACTGTTTACTAAAAATCAGTTTCATCAAGCAATGAAACACGCCAAAGTAAACAATTTAAGTACCGTTACTTATGAGCAAGTATTGTCTATTTTTAATAGTTATCTATTATTTAACGGGAGGAAATAATTCTATGAGTCGCTTTTTTAAATTTGGAAAGTTACACGTTACTAAAGGGAATGGAGATAAATTATTAGATATACTACTGACAGCTTCCAAGAAGCTAAAGAGGTCCCTAGCGCCTACGGGGAATTTGTATCGATAAGGGGTACAAATTCCCACTAAGCGCTCGGGACCCCTTGTAGGAAAATGTCCTAAGTGTGGCAACAATATTGTATTAAAAAAATCGTTTTATGGTTGTTCAAATTATCCTGAATGTAAGTTTACTTTAGCTGAACATTTTAGAAAGAAAAAACTAACCAAAACGAATGTAAAAGAATTACTAGAGGGAAAAGAAACCCTGGTAAAAGGAATCAAAACGAAAGATAGAAAGTCCTACAATGCCGTTGTAAAAATCGGAGAAAAGGGATATATTGATTTTATCTCTTTTTCAAAATAAGCATAAAAGCCCTTTAAAGAGGGCTTTTGAGGTAACAGACAATGGCAAAGACAATTTTTGAGGAAATGGGCGGCAAATACGAAAGGCAAGGCGATTATTTAATACCGTGCTTAACTGTACCCGCCGAAGAAGAACAGGCAATAGGCATCTGGGGGCAACGGCATTTAGATTATCTAAAACAGTACCGTAAAGTTACATACACCAATCTTCTTACAAGCGGCAGGCTAAACGCCTACCTTGCCGACATCAACAGACAGGCACAGGAACGCTTTGAAAGGCTCATAGAGGGTATGAAACAGGCACAGGGCATAACGGAACAGCTAAAGGCAGAAAACGCCTTAGAATGGACAGGATGCCTCAATAACATAAGGGCTTGTGCGAGGGAGATTGTGGAAAAGGAAATTATTTTTGCATAAACAGATGATTAGTGGCAGGGGGAAATCCTGCCGCTTTTTCTGCTTTAGTTTGTCAGCTTGACAAATAAAGGGTTAAGGAATATAATTAGATTCAGTATTATACAAGGAGTTAATAAATATGCGGCAAGGTATTTTTAAATAAACTGTCAATTTGATAGTGGGAACAAAAAGTAGCAGTCCCGTTTCACTTTTAATATGGGGCTTAGTTTTTTGTACCCAGTTTAAGAATACTTTTATCATGTAATTTTATATGCCCGAAAACATATAAGTGTTTTGGGGCTATTGGAGTTATTTACCCAGTGATAGGAGTATTTATCACTGGGTATTTTTATGCCCTTTTTTGGGTGTTGATAGGAGGAAAATCACATGAAAATAATTAACTTAGGCATTCTGGCTCACGTTGACGCAGGAAAGACAACATTAACGGAGAGTTTATTGTATACCAGTGGTGCGATTGCGGAATTAGGGAGCGTGGATAAAGGAACAACAAGAACAGATACAATGAATTTGGAGCGTCAAAGAGGAATTACCATACAGACGGCAGTGACATCTTTTCAGTGGGAGGATGTAAAAGTCAACATTATAGATACGCCAGGCCATATGGATTTTTTGGCGGAAGTATACCGTTCTTTATCCGTATTAGACGGAGCAGTATTATTAGTTTCTGCAAAGGATGGCATACAGGCACAGACCCGTATACTGTTTCATGCATTACAGACAATGAAGATTCCAACAATCTTTTTTATCAATAAAATTGACCAAGAGGGAATTGATTTGCCAATGGTATATCAAGAAATGAAAGCAAAGCTTTCTTCGGAAATTATAGTGAAGCAAAAGGTTGGGCAGCATCCCCATATAAATGTAACGGACAATGACGATATGGAACAGTGGGATGCGGTAATTATGGGAAACGATGAACTATTAGAGAAATATATGTCAGGGAAACCGTTTAAAATGTCAGAACTGGAACAGGAAGAAAACAGGAGATTCCAAAACGGAACGTTATTTCCCGTTTATCACGGAAGTGCTAAAAACAATCTGGGGATTCGGCAGCTTATAGAAGTGATTGCCAGTAAGTTTTATTCATCAACGCCTGAAGGTCAATCTGAACTATGCGGGCAGGTTTTTAAGATTGAATATTCAGAAAAAAGGAGGCGTTTGGCTTATGTGCGTCTGTACAGCGGCGCATTGCATTCGAGGGACGTTGTCAGAATATCAGAAAAAGAGAAAATAAAAATTACAGAGATGAGTATTCCTACAAACGGTGAATTGTGTTTAGCAGATACGGCTTACTCTGGTGATATTGTAATTTTACCAAATGATGTTTTGCAGCTAAACAGTATTTTGGGGAACGAAATACTGTTGCCGCAGAGAAAATTTATTGAAAATCCGCTCCCTATGCTCCAAACAACAATTGAAGTAAAGAAATCCGAACAGCGGGAAGTGTTGCTTGAGGCACTTACAGAAATCTCAGATGGCGATCCTCTTTTAAAGTATTACGTGGATACTACAACGCATGAAATTATACTTTCCTTTTTGGGGAAGGTACAGATGGAAGTTATTTGTGCCATTCTTGAGGAAAAGTATCATGTAGAGGCAGAAATAAAAGAACCTACTGTTATATACATGGAAAGACCGCTTAGAAAAGCAGAATATACCATCCACATAGAAGTCCCGCCAAATCCTTTCTGGGCTTCTGTCGGGTTGTCCATAGAGCCGCTCCCTATTGGAAGCGGAGTGCAGTATGAAAGCAGAGTTTCACTTGGATATTTAAATCAATCGTTCCAAAATGCGGTTATGGAGGGGGTTCTTTATGGCTGCGAGCAGGGGCTGTATGGATGGAAAGTGACAGACTGTAAAATCTGTTTTGAATATGGATTGTATTATAGTCCTGTAAGTACCCCCGCAGACTTTCGGCTGCTTTCCCCTATCGTATTGGAGCAGGCTTTAAAAAAAGCAGGGACAGAACTATTAGAGCCATATCTCCACTTTGAAATTTATGCACCGCAGGAATATCTCTCACGGGCGTATCATGATGCCCCAAGGTATTGTGCAGATATTGTAAGTACTCAGGTAAAGAATGACGAGGTCATTCTGAAAGGAGAAATCCCTGCCAGATGTATTCAAGAATACAGGAACGATTTAACTTATTTCACAAATGGGCAGGGAGTCTGCTTGACAGAGTTAAAAGGATACCAGCCAGCTATTGGTAAATTTATTTGCCAACCCCGCCGCCCGAATAGCCGTATAGATAAGGTTCGGCATATGTTCCACAAGTTAGCTTAACAGCTTGCAAAAGTCATATAAAATGAGATTTGAAAGGATTAGAGACTAATTATGATGAAATGCGAATGGATATTGTGTCCTGTTTGTGGGAGCAAAACCCGTAATAAAATTAGGAAGGACACTGTTTTGGAGAATTATCCCCTTTATTGTCCAAAATGCAGACAAGAAAGCTTGATTAAAGTTGACAACTTGAAGATAACTGTCATCAAAGAGCCAGACGCTTAAGACGCAGAGCCGATGAAATTGTGGAACAATTCACGAATCATCGGCTCTTTTTGTTTCGTATTTGAAAGAACAAACTCACCAAATAAAAAAAACGATATTCGGGTGGGTTATTTTGTTATACCCTAAATTACCCTCTGAATTTGTTTTTAAATTTGGAGGGATTTTTTTATGTTCTTTTTTCGGGCGGTTATTCATCTGCTCATACGAAGTAAAATTTATCAATACATAGCATATCAGAGAATGGCAGGAAACCAGTTAAAAAAATTTCTGCCAGTGCAGCGGTACTTCTCACCTTGAAAGTGGAAGTACAATCTCCATACAACAGAATTTGTATTTCCCATAACCGTGAAGGTCACAGAGCCTTTGCGGTTTTTCTTTTGTCGTTTTTTGTTGGAAAGTGCCGCAGGGCTGTTTCTGGTGTGCGTTGCCGCTCCCCGCCTCTCCATCTGGATTTTTACATTTCAAAAATTCAGATTGGAGGTATTAGCGGTGAAATACGCACCAAGAAAAGTATATATCAAAGAAAGCGGCGGCTATGTGGAACTGTCCTATACGGATTTCTGCCGCCGCAGGCAAGCCGACAAGGGATATATGGACAAGCTGTTTATCCCCGTCCAAGGTTGTCTGCTTGAAGTCGTAAGGGAGCAATATGCGGACTTCTACCGTGACAGGGAGCGGTGGCGTTACCTGCAAAAATTAGATGCGAGGAACAGCCTGCTATCTCTGGACGGATTTACGGACAGCGAGGGGAATCCTCTGGACTTTATCGCTGATGAAGCGGCGGACATTGCGGAAACCGTTGTCAATGCTGTTATGGTGGACAGGCTGAAAGCCGCCCTGCCTTTGTTGTCGGATAGTGAGCAGGAGTTGATACAGGCAATCTTTTTTGACGGACTTTCCGAGCGTGAAGTCGGGGCGAGGTTAGGCATAACCCAGAGCGTTGTGAACAAACGCAAAGCCAGAATCCTAAGAAAACTAAGAAAGATAATAGAAAATTAAAATTTAAGGCGTTCAGCCCCCTTGTTTTTTCCTTTGGGAAAATGAGGGGGCTTTTCTCTGCCCTCTCAATCAATTCTGATTGGAGGAAGAAAGAATGGCATACAACCACGGACGGGAGGACAGGAAATGGCGTATCTGGAAAGAAGCGGAGGAAAAGCTGCTGCGTGAGTGCGGCGTTGATGAAGCGACCATTGAGCAGATACGCATAGCGGACAGGGCAGACTTCAATTCCAACAGGCGGTTTTACCGATGGACGAATGACGTTGCGGAATACCTTGAGGACATGGCAGACAGGGAGCGGCAAGCGGAGGTGAATACAGTTGCGGAGTTACTGGACGAGATTGAGAGCGAAAATCTCTATCAAGTATTAGTCACGGTGGACGGGCGTACCTTGAAAATCGTCCTGCTGAAAATGCAGGGGTATTCCACAAAGGAGATTGCCCCGCTTGTGCATTTGACGACTGGTGCCATCTATGCGAGGTTAGACCATCTGCGGAAGAAGCTGCGGAAAATTTTATAGCTTCTAAAACAGCCTGCCATCCTGCGGGCTACTGGGTGAGGGATGGAAATCCCCTCACTCATTTTTTGCAGGAGGACAACAGGATGGCATACAGGGTTAAGGCATACACGCTTCGGGAGGAATCCACGGAAAGCGGCACAAGGTATTTTATCAGCTTTAAGGACGGGCAGGGCAAATCCCACGAGTTGGAAGTGTCGGAACAGTTCTTTATGGAGTTTCGGCAGATGGAGCGCAGGAACAGGAATCTTTTCTAATGGGACGAGCGGCACAGGGAGTTTAACGAGGTATGGGACGAAACCCTTTACAGACGGGCGTTGCGTGTACCTAAGAGCCTTGATGAACGCATGGTTGAGGAAGAACGGAATGAAACGCTCTATAAGGCGGTTGGGAGCCTTCCAGAGATACAAAGGCGGCGTTTCCTGCTCTACTACGAGTATGAGTTCAATTTTTACCAAATCGCCGCTATGGAGCATTGCACCGCTTCGGCAATACAGAAATCTGTTGCGATTGCAAAGGAGAAAGTAAAGGCGGAAATTGAAGAAATATCTCCAACCGTGACCGACACCGCCCGAAAGGAGGAAAGCCATGCAGAAGTTACAGACAGTCAACGCCGAAACGCTCCTTTATGAACCGCTTGAGAAACCATCCTTTGTGGTGGACAGCCTTATCCCGACAGGCTTATCGCTGTTCTGCGGCTCACAGAAGATAGGCAAAAGCTGGCTCATGCTGAAGCTATGCTTATGCGTGTCGCAGGGAATCCCTTTATGGGATATGCCGACAATGGAGGGCGATGTGCTTTACCTCTGCCTTGAGGACACGTTCTGCCGCATACAGGACAGGTTATTTCGTTTGACGGACGAAGCAAGCGGGCGGCTCCACTTTGCCGTGGCAAGCTGCAAGCTGTCAGACGGTCTTATCGTGCAGCTTGAAGATTATCTGAAAGATTACCCAGACAGCAGGCTCATTGTCATTGATACCTTGCAGAAAGTCCGTACAGCTTCAAAAGACAATGCCTATGCAAGCGACTATGGGGACATCTCCCTCATCAAAGACTTTGCCGACAGGCACTCTCTGGCGGTCATTGTCGTACACCACATCCGAAAGCAGAATGACAGCGACGTGTTCAACAAGGTGTCTGGGACGACAGGATTAACGGGGAGTGCGGACGCTACCTTTGTTCTGGAAAAGGAGAAACGTGCGTCTGACACCGCCAAGCTGTATGTGACGGGCAGGGACACGCCTTATCAGGAATACACGCTGCGTTTCCGTGATTGCCGTTGGGAGCTTGTGGAGCGGAAAACGCAGGAGCAGCTTGCGAAAGAAACGATACCAGATGTCCTTTTTCGGTTGGTGGATTTTATGAGGGATAAGGAAGAATGGATAGGCACGGCAACGGAACTGTTAGCCGCTATGGGGGAAACGGAAACCATACCCACGGTGATTACGAAATGGCTGAATGAATACCGCACCACATTTTTAAGCGAGAACCGTATCTGCTACCAGTACAGCCGCAGGAAAGACGGCAGGCGGATTGCCCTTGCAAGGAGGGCGGGTGACAGCGGTGATGGTGGTGACAGCGATATTAGGATACCCCCCTGTTACTGTCATTGACGCTTAAAGCCATGTAAAGCTGGCGGCTCTGCCCTGCGGGTGACAGCAGTGACGGTGGTGACAGTGATTTTAGGATACCCTGCCGCTGTCATCCCTACGGGAGAACACCCCGTAAACGCAAAATGCAGGCGTGAGATTTACTCGCCCTTTTCGGTCGTGTAAAACCACCCCTGCGGTCAGAAAAATCATTCCGATTTTTCCGACTGCGTTTACAGGGTGTAACACACTACACTTTGCCCTGCAAAGTCGTGTGCCAGACGTTCCCTCTGGACTCCCTTAAGGCAGGGCTGTGCCCTGCTATCCTACGCCTTACGGCTTCGGATAAAAGAATGGCGGCATGACGGTGACGGCTCTTGCGAGGGGGGTATCCCAAAAACACCGTCATCATCGACATGACCGTCATGCAGGGGGTGAGGGTGACAGTTGCGGCAGTCGGCAGGGGGTATCCCAAAACTGCTGTCACCACCGTCACCGCTGTCACCCCAAAGGACGGTCACCCGCCGAAAGAAAGGAGGAATCCGCCTATGCCTTATGCAATCCTGCGTTTCCAGAAACGAAAAGCGGGCGGCGTTGCGGCTTGTGAACGCCACAACGAGCGGAAGAAAGAAGCCTACAAAAGCAACCCAGATATAGATATGGAACGCTCTAAAAACAATTACCATCTCATAGCACCACCAAAGTACACCTACAAGAAAGAGATTAACCGCATGGTAGCCGAAGCGGGGTGCAGGACAAGGAAAGACAGCGTGATGATGGTGGAAACGCTCATCACAGCTTCACCAGAATTTATGAACCAGTTACCGCCCGAAGAACAAAAAGCGTATTTCCAGACGGCTCTTGACTTCATTTCGGAGCGTGTTGGAAAGCAGAATATCCTCTCCGCTGTCGTCCATATGGACGAGAGAACGCCCCATATGCACCTCTGCTTTGTGCAGATTACGCCAGACAATAAGCTGTCAGCGAAAGCTATCTTAGGCAACCAGAAATCATTATCCGAGTGGCAGACCGCCTACCATGAGCGGATGTCCTCACGGTGGAATCAGCTTGAACGGGGGCAGTCCTCAATGGAAACCAAGCGGAAACACGTCCCCACATGGCTCTATAAATTAGGCGGCAGGCTTGATAAACAGTATGAAGAAATCGTGTCTGCCCTATCCGACATCAACGCCTTTAACGCAGGGAAGAAAAGGGATAAAGCGTTAGATTTACTCTCTGCATGGCTGCCAGACGTGGAGAAATTCTCTAAGGAAATCGGGAAACAGCAGGCGTATATCGACAGTTTGAAAGAGAGAATTGGGCAGGAATCAGACTATGCGGGGCGTATGCGTGATGAAAAGTACGAGCAGGAACTAAAGGTGCAGAAAGCGAATCAGAAGATATTTGAATTGCAGAGAACCAACGAGCAGATGGGGCGGCTGCTGTCAAAAATACCACCCGAAGTGTTGGAAGAATTGCAGAAAAATCATAGAAGCAGAGCGAAAGAAAGGTAGATATGTGAATGAAGAAACAGGATTTTAAGGTGTTAAAGACCAAAGACTTGTACCCGTTCCCCGACAATCCGTTTCATGTGGCAGAAGATGAAACACTGTCAGAGTTAGCGGAAAGCATCAAGGAATTTGGCATTGTCACGCCGATAATCACACGCCCGAAAGAGGACGGGGACGGTTATGAAGTGATTGCAGGACAGCGGCGTGTCCGTGCTTCTGAACTTGCAGGGATAAATACCGTGCCTGCGTTTGTCCTGCCCTTAGACCGTGACCGAGCCATCATCACCCTTGTAGACAGCAATTTGCAGCGTGAGAATATCCTGCCATCGGAGCGGGCGTTTGCTTACAAGATGAAATCCGAAGCCATGAAGCGGCAGGGTTTCCGCACAGACTTAACCTCGTCACAAGTTGTGACGAAGTTGCGGACGGACGACAAGGTGGCACAGGGCTTCGGCGTGGGCAGGATGACCGTGCAGCGTTTTATCCGCCTGACGGAACTGATACCGCCGATTTTGCAGATGGTGGACGAGGGGAAAATCGCCCTCACGCCTGCGGTGGAACTGTCCTTCTTGAAGAAAGACGAGCAGGAAAACCTCTTTGCCACGATGGAGAGCGAAGAAGCAACGCCCTCACTCTCACAGGCACAGCGGATGAAACAGTTAAGCCAGAGCGGGCGGCTTGACATGGATACGATATTTGCGATTATGACGGAGGAAAAGGGCAACCAGAAAGAAACCTTGAAAATCAACACAAGCAAGCTGAAAAAATACTTTCCGAAGAACACAACGCCGAAGCAGATGGAGGAAACCATCATCAAACTTTTGGAGCGTGAGTTGCAGAGGAAACGCAACCGTGACAGCCGCTAATCTTCTTTTTTCGGGAAGTAAATACAGAGAGTTGAGGTATGGAGAATGAGAGAAATCCAGTATGAAATCGTAAAGGAAATCGCAGTATTGTCTACGGGCGACAGTGGCTACACAAAGGAAATCAATCTCATTTCATGGAATGGGAAAGAGCCGAAGTATGACATCCGCAGCTTTTCCCCGAACCGTGAAAAGTGCGGCAAGGGAATCACGCTGAACGCTGATGAAGCGGCGGCACTCCTTAAAGCATTACAGAAAGAATTAAACAGCGAGGATTAATGGTATCTGATTGGCAGGGCGGGGACATTTCCAAACTCTTCCCTGCCCTGTCTGGAAAGGAAGATTTAAGTATGGGCGAGGATAAGAAAGCAGATAAAAAGAGAAAGCGTATCGTGCCAAAAGCACCAGTGCAGATGATAATCAGCCGTGAATATGTCGGCACACAGACCGTTACAGAAGCGTTTGTCCCGATTATCTCCGAGGATATTCGGAAGAAGATTGCCGAGGGCGACACCTTCGACAATGAGGGGCTGTCCGCTTAGAATGTACGCAATGGGACATGAAAACAGATAGGACAGATACGGAGGTTTTACAGTATGGCAGGAATCAAAGAAGAAAAGAAAATCTATTTAGTCGGCATTTATTGCCGCTTATCTAAAGACGATGGTACGGATAACGAGAGTGCGAGCATTGCGACACAGAAATCCATCCTCACGGATTATGTGAAAAAGCAGGGATGGCACATAGCAAAAACGTATGTGGACGATGGTTATTCTGGTACAAATTTCCAAAGACCAAGTTTCCAGAATATGATAAAAGACATTGAAAGCGGTCTGATAAACTGCGTGATTACGAAAGATTTATCCCGTCTGGGGAGAAACTATCTTGATTGTGGGTTATATCTGGAAGTTTTCTTCCCAGAGCATAACGTGAGGTATATAGCGGTCAATGACGGCGTAGATACCTTGAATAAATCTGCTATGGACATCACGCCTTTCCGCAACATTTTAAACGAAATGTATGCCGCTGACATATCTGTTAAGATAAAATCGGCATATCGGGCGAGGTTTCAACAGGGGAAATTCATGGGAACTACCGCCCCTTATGGCTATATCAAAGACCCTGCCGACCACAACCATCTGCTGATAGATGATAAAGTGGCACATGTTGTAAAAGAGATATTCGACCTTGCATTAAAAGGGAATGGAGTTGCCAAAATTTGCAGACATCTTAATAAACAGCATATCCTACGCCCTGCCGCTTATGCGGCGGAGCGTGGCGAAACAGGCTTTGAACGTCATTTTGAGGGGAACGAGGACAAACGCTATATTTGGAGTGGGAACAGCGTGAGGAGCATTTTAAGAAGCCCGATATATGCGGGAAATCTTGTAGGCTACAAACGGATTGCCGCCAATATGAAAAGCAAGAAACGCCCCTCTAAGCTGCCCGAAGAATGGGAAGTGATACCCAATACCCATGAGGGAATAGTCACGCAGGAGGAATTTGATATTGTCCAACAGCTTATTACAAGTCGTAGGCTTCCACAGAACAAGGGAGGATTTGTAAATATTTTTGCAGGCGTTATCAAGTGTGTGGACTGCGGATGTGCTCTGCGGGCAATGAACGTACACAGGAGGAAACGCCCAGAGATTATCGACTGTGTACAGTATTCATGTAATAATTATGCAAGAAACGGAAGAAGCGAGTGTAGTGCCCACAATATAGAAGCAAGGGATTTATTCAATGCCGTTCTTGCCGACATCAACTGTTTTGCGGATATGGCAGTGAATGATGAAAAGGCGGTCAGGGCCATAGAAAAGCGGCTCACGGAAACAGACCAGAGCAGGGCGAAAGCATTAGAGAAAGAACGTAAGAAGCTGAACAAACGCCTTGCGGAACTGGACAGGCTGTTTTCCTCTCTCTACGAGGATAAGGTCATGGAGCGTATTACCGAGCGGAATTTTGAGATGATGTCGGGGAAATACCAGAAAGAGCAGCTTGAAATTGAAGCAAGGCTGAAAGAGGTGACGGAAACTCTTAATGAAAGCTACGAGAAATCACGGGGAATCCGTGACTTCCTCGCCCTTATCCGAAATTATCAAGGCTTAAAAGAACTGGATGCAACAGTTATAAACGCACTCATAGACAAGATACTTGTTTCGGAGCGTGAGAAGATGGCAGACGGAACAGTGAAGCAGGAAATCAAGATTTACTATAAATTCATCGGCTTTGTCGATGAATTACATATCATACCTACAAAACGGTGGGCAGCAATGCCCGCTAAAAATTGTACGGTGTGCGGCGTTGAATATGTCCCGGGCTCTGGTGCATCAAGGTATTGTCCTGCTTGTGCCAAGAAGATACGGAGGGAGAAATCAAACGAGAGCAAATGCAGGAGCAGAGAACAGAAAAGGATAGCATGTATGAACTGTCCGCAAAAAATGACCGACTGAACTACGACAAGCGAGAACAACTAGCAGGAGACAGTCTTCTGCTTTTTTTGATAGGGAGGAAAGATGACACGAATTAAAGCAGTAAAACAAAAGGCCATTTTAGATGTTGCTGAGAGTCTGGGCTGTTCCTTCAGACGTTTATCAGGACACATTTATGAACACCCAGACCATGATTCCTTTCGGATTTTTGCCGATACCAATACTTTCAAATGGTTTTCAAGAGATATACAAGGAGATGTAATTGACTTTGTTCAATTAGTGACAGGTGTTTCTTTCAAAGAGGCTGTATCCTATCTTGAAACTGGGGATTTTGAACAAGTTAAGTTGATAGAAGAAACTTATCAACCATTTCAATACTATTTGCATGAAGAACCCTTTCAGCAAGCACGTACTTACTTGCAAGTCGTCCGTGGCCTAAGTGATCAGACTATTAATACCTTTGGCAGACAAGGATTGCTTGCTCACGCTACTTATCAATCGGAGCCCGTATTAGTGTTAAAAAGCTATGACCACAACGGGACCTTACAGGCCGCAAGCCTTCAAGGTCTCGTCAAAAATGAAGAAAAACACGATCGAGGTTATCTCAAAAAAATCATGAAAGGATCTCATGGCTATGTCGGTATTAGTTTCGATATTGGGAATCCTAAGCGACTCATTTTTTGTGAATCAGTTATCGATATGATGAGTTATTATCAGCTTTACCAAAAGCAATTATCCGATGTTCGCCTGATTTCAATGGAAGGTTTAAAACTTTCTGTGATTGCTTATCAGACCTTGCGTCTAGCAGCAGAGGAACAGGGGAAATTGGCATTTCTAGATACAGTAAATCCAAGCAGACTTAGTCATTATCTTCAGGCAATACAAGAGACGACAACCTTCTTCCAAACTCATTCAAATGCATTAACATTGGCTGTTGATAACGATGAGGCAGGAAGAGAATTTTGTCAGAAACTGTCAGATAAAGGACTTCCGCTTTCTCAAGATTTACCACCATTGCAAGGACTTGAAACAAAGTTAGATTGGAATGATATTGTGAAACGACAAAAGGAATTATCTTTAAGAGATCTTATCCAGTCAGCCCAAACAAAAGTCATTAGAGATCATCCTCCACCTAAACGAGAGCACACTTTTGATGTGATAACAAAATCAAGTCCGCTATCATAATCTAGAATGTGACAAGGAGGACACCCTATGAGTGTGATTGAACGTCTGGCTGAAAAAGTAGCTAGACAAGAAGAAAAGGTCTCACGTGAGACGGAGAAATTGGAACACTATCGTGACCAACTACAAACAGCTATGTACAGTACCTTTATCAAACGGCAACAATCTAGTCAGTTGTCATTTCATGAAGCACTAGAGCAAGCCTTTGGTAAAGAAACCACACTACACCCAAATTACAGAAATGAGGATACAGAATGAGTAAAACATGGAATTTTGATCAGCCACTAGATGATGTGAAACCAACATCATCCCATGAAGAACGAGCAAAAATTGCAGCACTTTTCCATAAACAAGATGAAAAACCAATTGAAGAAGTAGACTATGTGGCTGCTTTTGAACAGCAACAAAAGGAGTCAGAATCTAAAGATGTACAGACGCACGAATCAAAAGTTAAACAAAGCCAGCCGAAGAAAGTAAATATCACAAGCGACTATAAACAACACTTGGCAGACACTATTGCACAAAACAACAAGGATATTTCAGCCTGTCAAAAGCAAATTGAAGAACTTCATCAATTGATTGATGAAAAGAAAATCCAAAATAAAAAGTTGCAGGCTATTTCAGTAGCCATTGATGATTTATAAGTCAGGTAGTCCTATGCGGGCTACCTTTTTACAATGTAAGGAGAAGATAATGAGATTTTTTCAAAAGAAAACACAGAATCAAGACCGTTTTAAACGACTGATTCATCGACTGTCGGAGATGTCAGATAGTGAACTAACCAAAGTAGAACAACTCCTAGATGTGGTCTTTGATTCAAGTTTCAAGTCTAGTGAGAGAGTAGAAATATCTCGAAACGATATTACCACTGAGGAACAAAGTCTTGATAGGTCAATTCAGGAAGCGAAAAATAAACTGAATACTGAGCAGTTGGAGAAGCGAATAGAGCAGTTTAAGCAATCGAAGAAACCAAAAAACGGATAACGCACCATATTTGGTGCGTTATCCGTTTTTTATGGTATAATGAAAGCAAATATGAGGAGGTCTTTATCTATGATTGGAGACAATATCAAATCACTACGCCGAACACACGATTTAACACAGCCAGAATTTGCGAAAATGGTTGGTATTTCACGCAATAGCCTAAGTCGTTATGAGAATGGAACCAGCACTGTTTCAACTGAACTCATCGACCGTATTTGTCAGAAATTTAACGTTTCTTATGTCGATATTGTAGGGGAGGACAAGATGTTAACACCTGTTGAAGATTACCAACTGACTTTAAAAGTAGAAGTGCTAAAAGAACGTGGAGCAGCCATTTTATCGCAGCTCTATCGATATCAAGATAGTCAGGATATTGCTTTTGATGATGAAACAAATCCTTGGATTTTGATGAGTGATGATTTGGCTGAATTGCTCCATACGAAAATTTACCTTGTCGCTACTTTCGATGAAATAGAGCGTTACAATGGCTATTTAGATGGTATAGAGCGGATGTTAGACATGGTGCATCATCGGGTGGTGGCTTAATGAGACTGGAAGAATTTAGTGAGGCTGAATTTCAGAAGGCCTTGCAACGAACCATTCGGGCTTTAACCCGAGGAAAGACGATTTCAGATCAACCGAAAGCTATCTTACTTGGTGGACAAAGCGGAGCAGGTAAGACAACGATACATCGTATCAAGCAAAAGGAATTTCAAGGCAATATCATTATCATCGATGGTGACAGCTACCGTTCTCAGCATCCCAATTACTTATCCCTGCAAGAAAAGTATGGCAAGGACAGCGTGGACTATACCAAGGGATTTGCAGGAAAAATGGTAGAGCATCTGGTTGATGAACTTAGTACACAAGGTTATCATTTGCTGATTGAAGGGACTTTGCGTACCACTCAAGTTCCTCGTCAGACTGCTCAATTATTAGCTTCGAAAGGATACCAAGTTTCTTTAGCTGTAATTGGTACCAAACCAGAGCTTTCTTATCTCAGCACCTTGATTCGTTATGAAGAGCTTTATGCCATCGATCCCAATCAGGCCAGGGCAACACCAAAAGAACACCATGATGGGATTGTAGAGAACTTGGTTGATAACATAAGCGAGTTAGAAAGAGAGAAACTCTTTGAACAAATTCAAATTTATCAAAGAGATCGAACTTGTATCTACGATTCTGAAACTGATGAAGGCTCCGCAGCAGAAGTGTTACAAGAATGCCTCTTTGGAAAATGGAGTAAAGTCGAGGAAGAGATGTTGAAGGTGGGGAGAGAGCGGTTGACGGAGTTCTACAAAGAAAATAATAGAGGTGATTAAGTTGGCGAGTTCGAGGGTTGACCAAAATAGGAATGCAGCACCAAGTTGGAGTGGCTATATTCATCAAGGAAAAGTTGGCTTTTTGGTAGCATTAAGGCAGTTACGACAGTGTATTGAAAACGGAATAGAGAATTTTGAAGGGTATACCATTAGATATGAAAATGCTGAGGACTTTGATATTGTTGGCAATGAAGAGCAAGTATTATCGAGGCATCAAGTAAAAGCCTATATCAATGGTAATGAGAGAGAGAATTACTCGGACCTTTTTAATATTCAAACAAGGAAGTTAGAAAATGGAAAGGAAAAAATAAATGTAAAGGGGTATCAGATTCATGAATTTGATGGTCAAGGAAACGTGGTACGTATGGTGGTTTCTCCTGAGAGCAGATTTTTGCATGTGATTGTTAGTGTGCCAGATTTTTATTTGACACGGGAAGAATATAAATCTAAGTTCCCTGGCAGGACAAAATATACTAAAAATGAGTCTCAAGTTCAACTTTATAAATATAAAGTTGGCTCCGATGAAGTGTTATATTGTCCGCTTTCTCAAAATGATGGTAATGATACAATTAGAGATTATTGTACAGCTGAAATAAAAGAAATTTTAAAATTAAAGGGTAATCCATTGAATGATAGTGTTTCACATTTAAAACAAGTATATCTCAGGTATGTAGGTTCTTTATTGGATCATAGCATTGGACAAGCACACAGTGAATCTGGTTTTCCAGAAATATCCTTTGGAGAAATAATTTCCATTATTGAAAATGAAGCTCCTAAAGATGAAGTATATGAAATGAAGAATACTTTGACTTATAGCTGGGAAAAATATCATCGTGATTATTCAACTGATATTTCTGAAGAGAACTTCAAACTAATGGATAAAATAATCAATCATTTACTGTCGCTATCTAAAAAAGAGTTTTATAAGTTTGTAAGAATGGTTTTACCCCATGAAAAGTCGGATGAAGATTTTGCAAAAATATTTAATATTACTCTCTTAGAAAGAATATTCTATTCGTTGATAAAAGATGTTAGAGAATTTTCGTTTAAACATTATAGTTTTTTAGATGATGTTAAAAAAAGTTATAGATTCTCCTTAATTGATATTGAAGAATCTCCTGGTCGTATTGCAACAGTAATTAAAAATATTATTGATAATTCAGAATTTTTAAAAGCCACTTTTAATCATGATTTTCTTATTAATAGGGATATAGATGGAGTTTCGATTGGAGTAAGAATAGATGAATTTGATAGTATGTCAGATAGTAGATATAAAGATGAATGGAATACAGGAATGCAACATAATATTTTTAAACCGAATATGGAATTTATTGGCATTAAGAAAGTGAAAGAAAAGAATTTGAGTGTGCCGGAGGACTAATATGAGAGACATTGTTATAAAATTTTTACAAAATAACCATTTTAATCAGTTGGATACAGATTTTGATTTCTATACGAACTCGCAATACTCAGAGTATTTTATAGTTAGTGAATATAGTCCTAATGAGCTACATAATTTTTTTGATGATGATAAGACTTCACAAGTAATAAAAGAGTTTGAAAGACTGACTGTGAAATCAGAACACGAGAATATTAAGAAAAATACCTCTCTGTTTATTTTGGTAGAAGTTGATAATTTAAAAGAAGCATTTGAAGATGAAAAAATCCAAAGATCAATATTATTGATAGAAGAGGACTATTACTATTTTAGAAAGTTCGTTTTATTATACACTCAAAATGGGTTATCGGATTTACGAGATAAAACTACTAATGAAGTACTCTATAGTTACTTGGAATCTAATATTGATGCTTTTGAGGAGGATATGTTTTTTAGCGAGTCGTATTTTATGGCAATGGAAATTGGAGTAAAACTACCATTTTTCACACTCCCTAAAAGAAATGATATTTATCAAAGTATAGAAAATCAGTATCAGGACAGCAAGGATGAATTAGATAATAGATTATTGGAATTTTATACTAAGGTCACTGATGAGAAATTGTCAGAATCACTGAAAGATATTTCTACCGATGATAAAAATATTTCTGATTTACTTCAAATAGGAGAATTATTACAATGAAAATCAAAAAAATTTTAATAAAAAACTTTAAAAACATAAAGGAAACTAGAATTATTGATTTTCAAGAGAATGTAACTTTGTTTGTTGGACCAAATGGATTTGGAAAAACTACAATTTTTGATGCAATAGAGTTATCATTAACTGGGAAAATCCGTCGAATTGAAGAGTCCGATTATAGCGATGGTAGAAGTAGTTTTAGTACTCCTTATTTTCAAAATGATCCTGAGGAAGATACATTCATTGAGCTAACGTTGACAAATGATGAAGGTAGTTCTTTGATAGTATCTAGTCTTTATAAGCGTAGTATGAATGCTGAGGGAAGTAATGTACCAAAGTTTTCATTTTCAAAATTTAAAAGATCAGTTCGGTTTGAACCTGAACCCCTTGAAGACTTGGATGGTTTGAGTGAAAGAGATATACAAAAGGTCATTAGTCAATTTTTAGGATACGACTCAGAAGATTATAGCTTAGGTGATACTTTTGATTTGTTTCATTATATTCAACAAGATGAAACAGCTTATTATTTGAAGCAAAAGGAGAAAGATAGAAAGGAACAATTGAACTTTTTATTAAATATTGGAAACTATGTTAATAGAAAAAATCGATTAGAGCGTTTAAAAAGTGTTTTATCCTCTAGTGAAAAGGAACTAGAAGCAAAAAAAGATAAGTTAAAAACTTCCCCAATTAAGAACGACACTCCATATTCTAAGTTACCTCTTAGAGCAGATAATGACTTTGCTTTTAATAAAGAATCAATTGTATTTGATGGTGAATTGTCAAATGAAAGTTTAAATATATATCTATCAGAAATTGAGAAATTACAAGAATTTCGGAATTCATTTTCTCCAAAGGATTACTTTCTTAGAAAACAAAGTGAACAATTTGAGCGAGAGGTGTTGGAAGATAAAGATTTTATTTACTACTTAATAGTTAGAAAAATCTTTGAAAATCAGGAAAATATAGAGTCTATTAAACAAAATCATAGTTTAATTTCAAATGAAAAAAATTGTTCTTATTTTTTGCTAAAAAACTATATTGAAAAACTGGAATCTTTGGAAAATGATAGTAGGATATTTAAACGTGGAAAAATTCTAAAGAGTTTGCTTGATGTCGAAATTGATAAACTTAATATAGAGTCAATTAAGAATTCTTTAAATGGCTTTGTAGGTTGGGAATTTGGCAAAGTATGGTTTGAAACGTTTGATTCCAAGTTAACAAATTACAAGAATAAAAAAGAGCAGTTGGATGATGGAACAGATTCGATTAACAAGCTACTCGAGATAAGAAGTCGTCTAAAAGAACATAGTGATAATAACCATTCAGAATGTGTATTTTGTGGTTATGATTGGATTGAAAGCAAGAATTTACTGCTTGCTTACGAAGAAACAACGAATCAACTGCGTAAAAATTTGACTAAATTTGAAATAGAAGTTTCAAATTTAGTTGAAGAATTAAATCAATTAAAAATAGAGTTGCAAAATCAAATTCAAATTGAGCAAGAGAAACTCTCTGTTCTTCCTGATGATTTTTTAGCGGTGATACGATCCATAGGTAATTATAATTTTCCTGAGTCTTTTAGCAACGTAGTTGTAATGAACTCAGAGATTACGCCTATGTTAGTAGATAAAAGTGCTTCGCTACAAAAGTTTGAGATTTTGAAAAAAGAGTTAATAAGTTCATTGCAAGAAAAACTGTTGATTCCAAATGAAGACTATGGTTCTTTCCTTAGAGTTGTAAATAAGAGAGTAGATTTTGAAAAACTTTTAGAAAAATATTCTATTTTAGCTGGAGAATCAATAAGGGAATTTGAAATTTCTTTTGAACTCTTACCCATTTCCTTGCATAAATTTGAAGAGAACAAAGATAGATTATTAGTATTTTTAGAAGAGCTTAGATCACAAATAGTATTTGATTATTCTAAAAGTTTAGATCCACAAAATCTATTTGATAAATACTTTGCATCTAAGGAAAAAACTTTTGAGGACTGCACTATAGAAAGGATCAGTCAAAAACGGGAGTATATTATTAATCAGTTTGAATTACAAAATTTGACGATGTTTAACCAAATTGAGAATCGCCTTCAAATAATCGAACGCACAATTACTTATCTTCAGCAGCGTGTCAGGGAATTAAATAATAATATAAAATCCTACCAAGAACAGATGATTCAAAAGTTAAAGCTCCCTTTTTACATGTATACCGCTAAGATTTTACAAAATTACCAACAAGGAATGGGAGTTCTACTAACAACTCAAAATAATTCTAATATCAGGTTTATAGCAAATAGTAATAGTGAGCAAGATGTGATGTATCAATTGAGTTCTGGACAAATAGCTGTTATTTCGTTTGCTTTCACTTTGGCACTAAATACAACATTTAAGATTTCAAAAGAGTTCAAATTTTTATCAATTGATGATCCGATTCAAGATATGGATTCTATGAATGTATATGCTTTAATTGATTTAATAAGACATTCATTATCAGACTATCAAATTATTATGTCCACACATAATGATGGTAGTGCTATGTTTATTAAATATAAATTTGAACTATTTTCAGATTCTGAAATATCAAATGTAGGGTTAAAAAATATAAAGAATATCTTATTATCGGATGTTGAAGTTAGCAGTTGATAGATGTCGATTTGACCTGTTTATTGATGAAGTATAAGAATCATTATGTTATATAGATAGAATTTGAGAGTCGTTAGGCTCTCTTTTTTCTTACCCTCAATTTCATGTTGTGATACCTTTTCCAAATCATTCTTGTTATCCTAATACCATTCCTAAGAAAATCAATCCTTGATTTTTCACTGGGGGGTTGGGGGCGAAGCCACCAAGTTATCTTATCGTTAGCTGTCAAAACTGGAAGGTTTTAGTCAGCTGGCGATATGATTTTTGGGATATTGTGGACACAATATCTGAGCTCGCAAAGACCTGAAAGGAAGATATTATGCAGTGCCGTGTCTAATACGAGGGCGGGGATATACCGATATTGAAGAATGAGGAGGATACAGGATGGGAAACCTAGTTAGAGAGATACGCAAGGAAGTCAATTTCTCAATAAAAGAGTATCAACAGATACAAAATTTGATGGAACAGGAGGGATATGAACAATTTTCCCCTTTTGCTAGAGGTAAATTATTGGAGGTAAATCTCCAATCATCCCAGCAACTTGAAGAATGGATAAAATATTTACAACACCAAAAAGTAGAACAGATTTACCGAGATGTGCATGAAATACTTGTTCTGGCAAAGTCGTCTCAATCCGTTACTATGGAGCATCTTGAAATCATTTTGACTTGTGTCAAAGACTTGATGAAGGAAATTGAGAAAACTATTCCATTGAGTCATTCATTCAAAGACAAGTACATGAGGTAGGCTATTATGGAAAATCGTTATCGAACCAATTTGAAAAAGGTGTATTTGAGTAATAAAGAATTAATTATCCTCAACAAAAATCTTGCTCAGAGTCAGTGTCCAAGCTTTTCTCATTATGCCAGAAAAACCTTACTCGATCCTGGTATGAATTTTATCACAATCGATACAAGAGGATTTCAAGACCTGATTTTTGAAATTCGTAGGATTGGAAATAACATAAACCAGATTGCACGTACAGTAAATCAAAGCCACCTATTAAGTCTTCAACAAGTAAAAGAATTGCAACTCGGTATAGCTGAGTTAGAAAAACAGTTGCAACAAGATTTTGACATCAAGTGCCAACAATTAAGAGAATTTTATGGTCATCACTAAGCATTATGCCATTCATGGGAAAAAATACCGCCGTCAATTGATTAAGTATATTCTTGATCCTAAGAAGACCAGAAATTTATCGCTGATTTCAGATTTTGGGATGAGTAATTATCTTGATTTTCCTGACTATATGGAATTGGTAAAGATGTATCAAAATAATTTCCTTTCAAATGACCAACTCTATGATTCACGGTTTGATAGACAAGAGAAAAAGCAACAGAAAATACATGCTCATCACGTCATTCAGTCTTTTTCACCTGAGGATAAATTGAGTCCAGAGGAAATCAACCGTATCGGTTATGAAACGATAAAAGAGTTGACAGGTGGCCAATATAAATTCATTGTAGCCACTCATGTTGATCAGGACCATTGTCATAATCATATTATTATCAACTCAATAAATAGTCAATCTCAAAAAAAGTTGAAGTGGGACTACGCTTTTGAAAGAAATTTACAAATGATTTCAGATAGAATCTCTAAAGTAGCTGGTGCTAAAATTATTCCACCTAAACGATATTCTCATAGAGATTATGAGGTCTATCGCCGTTCTAATCACAAATACGAATTGAAGCAGCGATTATTTTTTCTCATGGAACATTCAATTGACTTCAATGATTTTATGCAAAAAGCTGAGCAACTAAATGTCAAAATAGATTTCTCAAGGCAACATAGTCGATTTTTCATGACAGATAGGGATATGAAGCAAGTCATTCGAGGAGATAAGCTGAATAAGAGTGAACCCTATTCAAAAGAATTTTTTCAACATTACTTTTCCAAGAAAAAGATTGAACAGACTTTAGAATTTTTGTTGCCAAGATCGAAGTCATATGATGATTTAGTTGAGAAAGCTGGGTTACTGGGATTAGAATTGAAGAGCAAAATAAAAACGATAGATTTTGTTCTTTCTGATGGAAAAAGCTGTATTTCCATTCCAAATAAGTCATTAAGTCAGAAAAATCTTTATGATACTATGTATTTTGAGAGCTACTTCAATGAGCATGATTTGGTTGAAGTGCTTCATAATAGTGACGTGAAAACGGAATTTGAAATGTTCGAGACACAACAGCATTCAGACATATTGACCGAAGAAGAAATAACCGAAGCTTATGAAACGTACAAGACTAAGAGAGATGCCGTGCATGAGTTTGAAGTTGAGATTGCTGAGGAGCAAGTTGAAAAGGTGGTTTCAGATGGGCTTTTCATTAAAGTTTGGATGGGGATTGGACAAGAAGGACTAATCTTCATTCCAAATCATCAACAAAATATCTTAGAACAAGAAAATAAGAAACAGTATCAGGTGTTTATTCGAGAAACATCTTCTTATTTCATTTATCATAAAGAGGACTCAGAAAAGAATCGCTTTATGAAAGGAAGAGACTTGATTCGCCAACTGACATATGATAATAGGTCTCTACCATATAAGAAACGAATAAGTCTGGTCGATCTTCAACAAAAAATTGAAGAAATCAATTTGTTAATGACACTAAACACTCAAAACAAATCATTTCTTGAATTAAAAGATGAATTGGTTGAGGAAATTGCGCAGCTAGATATTGATTTGACAAATCTACAAGAAAAAACTGCCACCTTAAACAAGATGGCAGAAGTAGTTGTTAACCTACAAAGTGAGAATCAAGATTCCAAACGATTAGCTAAGTATGAGTGTTCCAAGATGAATTTATCGCAAGATGTAACAATAGAGCAAATTGAATCTGAGATTGAAATGATACAGAATCAGTTAGACAATAAAATCGAAGAGTATGTAAGTGCGGTTGGGGAGTTGGAAATGTTCATAAAGAAAATAAATAAATATCATTTAAAAAAATATATAAAAATAAAGACTATCTAATCTTCGTGGTTTAAATTTCGTAAATAAAGCTCCCCAAAAATTAGATGTTATGTCTTACTTTTGAGGAGCAATTCAGTTTGGAGTTATTTGAAAAGGCTAACTTAATTTGATAGTTTAGGAATTAATAAAAGGACTTTCTTCTGATAAAGTTTGTGCTAATATAAAATTGTTGGTTGTTTGTTACTGGGGTCTTCAATGACCTCCAAAATTTGATTCAAAGCAGTTTGGGCCATGAATTGCTTAGATACATTAATTGTTGTCAGTTCAGGAGACAGTATACTACTTTCTATAATATTATAAAAACCAATTACGGCAATATCTTCTGGAACTCTAATTGAAAGAGTATTTAATGTTTTGATTAAACTAATAGCAATATAATCGTTATCGCAAAAAATGACTTAAAGTTGATTAGGTTTGATAAATTGTTCTCACGTCATAGTTTCATCAATTTCAATTTTTGTTGGTGAGAATGTAAAAATATTTTCATTACTAATTGATAACTCGTTTTCACCAAGAGATTTGAACAATCCTTTTTTTCGTTTTTCAAAATTATAGATTCGTGTCTCAGATTGTGCATTGCCAATAGTTGTATTGTCTATTATTTTTAAAACTCTTCTTTGAATTTTGCTTACAAATTATCCAATTTATCCAGTCAATTCTCCATTTTCTCCACTTATTTGCGGAACGATTTTTGATAAACTGAATGCGAAAATGTAATCGCATACATCGAAGGAGAAATTATATGTTTCATGAAAAATTAGATGCTTTTCCAAATGGCTTTCTTTGGGGAGCAGCATCTGCTGCCTACCAGATCGAGGGTGCTTGGGACGAAGATGGCAAAGGTCCATCAGTCTGGGACCAGTTTTCAAAAATCGAAGGGAAAACGGTGCTGGGAACAAACGGTGAAGTTGCTGTCGATCACTATCATCGTTATAAGGAAGATGTTGCCTTAATGAAAAAAATTGGCCTCAAGGCTTATCGTTTTAGTGTAGCTTGGTCACGCATTATACCAGAGGGAGAAGGAGATGTTAATCCAGCAGGACTCCAATTTTATTCTGACTTAATTGATGAATTATTGGAAAACGGTGTAGAACCAGTCCTAACTCTCTATCACTGGGACTTGCCACTAGCCCTTCAGGAAAAATATGGAGGCTGGGAGTCACGTCAGACAATTGATGCCTTCTTAGATTATTGTCACATTCTCTTCGAAACTTTTAAGGACAAGGTGCAATATTGGGTGACATTTAATGAGCAAAATGTGTTTACTACACTGGGTTATCGCCTAGAAGCTCATCCGCCCGGGGTAAGTGATTTGAAACGTATGTATGAAGCTAATCATATTGTAAATTTGGCCAATGCCAAGGCCATTGACTTATTCCATAGATTGGTTCCAAATGGAAAAATTGGTCCAAGTTTTGGTTATGGCCCTATGTATCCTTTGACCGCCAATCCTTTGGATGTATTAGCAGCAGAAAACGGTGAGGCTATCAACAGTACTTGGTGGTTGGATACATACTGCAAAGGACGTTATCCAAAATTTGTCTTGAAACAATTGACTCAATTAGGAATTGCGCCGACTATTTTACCTGGTGATGAAGAAATTTTATCCTTGTCTAAACCAGATTTCCTTGGTATCAACTACTATCATGGTGGTACTGCAAAAGTCAATGATTTAGATTCTAAAGAAGAAGTAAGAGCTGTCATTAAGCAAGAAAATGTGACGGACCCCTACTTGATGCAAAACAATCGCAAGGAGAGCCAATCGCCTGAAAAACGAATGTTTGCGGGTGTTGATAACCCATATCTTGAAAAGACAAATTGGGGCTGGGAGATTGATCCAATCGGCTTTAGGGTAGCTCTTCGCAGAGTATATGACCGTTATGATTTGCCGATTTTTATCACAGAAAATGGTTTAGGTGCTATTGATGATTTGACAGAAAGTGGGGAAATCCATGATTTCTATCGGATTGAATACCTTGCCAGTCATTTGTTGGAGATGAAGAAAGCAATTACCGATGGCGTGGAAGTCATTGGTTACTGTGCTTGGTCCTTTACCGATTTGCTAAGCTGGTTGAATGGCTACAAAAAACGTTATGGTTTTGTCTATGTCAATCGCGATGAGTTAGACGAAAAAGATTTGGCTCGGATTCCAAAGGATAGTTTCTATTGGTATAAAGAGGTAATTGCTACTAATGGATCTGAAATCATCTAGGAGGAACTATGAAAGAGTTTAAGAAGATTCTTTTTGGCGGGGACTATAACCCAGAACAGTGGCCAGAAGACATCTGGCTGGAAGATATGCGTATTTTTAAGCAGGCTCATATCAATTCAGCGACCATTAATGTTTTTTCCTGGGCCAATTTGCAACCATCTGAAAATGTCTATGACTTTTCAGTTTTGGACAAAATTGTTGAGATGTTAGTCAAGAATGATTATCAGATTGTTTTGGCGACTTCTACAGCTGCTCTGCCAGCATGGCTGAGTCACCGTTATCCAGAGGTCAATCGGACAGACTTTGAAGGCCGACAACACAAATTTGGACACCGTCATAATGCTTGTCCCAACAGTCCTGTATTCCAAAAATATTCACAGGAATTGGCTGGGAAAATAGCTGAGAGGTATGGGCATCTGGATAATCTAGTTTGCTGGCATATTTCCAATGAGTACGGCGGTGAATGCTACTGTGATAACTGCGCCAAGGCTTTTCGTGTTTGGCTGAAAAATAGATATGGTAGCATTGAGGCCGTCAATAAAGCCTGGAACATGCAGTTTTGGAGTCATACTCTCTATGATTGGGAAGAAATTGTCCTCCCCAATGCCCTAGGGGATGCGATTGATTATAATCGGACTGCCTTTGCAGGTATTTCTATTGATTATCGACGATTTATGTCCGATTCCATTCTTAACAATTTCAAGGCGGAGCGGGATACAATTCGGGTTTACAATCAGGACGTTCCCGTTACGACTAACTTGATGGGAGCCTATAAACCTCTGGATTATTTCAAGTTTGCAGAAGAGATGGATATTATTTCTTGGGATAATTATCCTAGTTATAATACGCCAGTTAGCTATACAGCTATGGTTCATGACTTGATGCGGGGGTTGAAGGCAGGTCAGCCTTTTATGCTCATGGAACAAACGCCCAGTCAACAAAATTGGCAGCCCTATAACTCTCTGAAAAAACCAGGTCAGATGCGGAATATGAGTTATCAGGCTATAGCGCACGGGGCAGACACTATTCAATTTTTCCAACTTCGTCGTTCAGTAGGAGGGTGCGAGAAGTTTCACGGTGCTGTTATAGACCATGTAGGTCACGAGCATACTCGAGTTTTTCGCGAAGTGGCTTCATTGGGACAGGAATTGGAAGTTTTGTCGGATAAAATCCTTGGTGCCAAAACGATAGCCAAAGTCGGTATTCTTTTTGATTGGCCAAATTATTGGGGATTAGAATACACTAGCGGTCCAACCCAAGATTTGAAATATGTTGAGCAAATTCACCATTACTATAGGGAACTTTTTCGCAGACAAATTGATGTTGACATCGTTGGTTTACATCAAGATTTTAGTAAGTATGAACTCTTAATCGCACCTTGCCTATATATGGTGACAGAGGAGCAAGTCCGGAAAATTGAAGCCTTTGTGAAGGGAGGAGGGAAATTCCTTACCACCATGATGAGCGGTATTGTAGACGAATCTGACAATGTTCATTTGGGTGGTTATCCGGGGCCACTGAAAGATCTGCTAGGAATTTGGGTTGAAGAATTTGATGCCTTACCTCCTCAGTTTGAGGTTGGAATCCGATTTAAGAATGGGGAAAAATCCAATTCTACACTTCTCTGCGATGTTATACATTTACAAGGCGCTGAAGCCCTAGCTATCTATGATACAGATGAATTCTATAATAGCTACCCTGTCATAACAAAAAATAAGTTTGGCAATGGTCAGGCCTACTATGTTGGCAGTTTTCTAAGTGAGGTTGCAATGGCTGTTCTATTCGACAAAATCTTATCTCAAACAAGCATCGCAACTATAGAATTACCTCAAGGCTTGGAATGGAAGAAACGTGTGAAAGGGAATAAATCCTATCACTTCTTGCTCAATCATACCAATCAGCCTGTCAGATGTCATTTGGATTTAACGGGGTATGATTTGCTCAGTCAACAAAAGGTTGAACAGAATATTCACTTGGAAGCTTTTGGGGTAATGATTGTGGAGGAATGAAATGATAAGGTGGATAAAAAGTATCGCAGTTTTATTTGCAGTTCTAGCTGGACTAGGCCTAACCTCAAAGGTTTCAGCCAGTCAATCTATAGACTACATGGAACAGATGGGTTTTGGTTGGAACCTTGGAAATACCTTTGATGGATTTGATGTTAACAAGCAGCTCTATGAAGAATCTTGGGGAAATCCAAGGGTAACACGTGATTTGTTACAGCAAATAAAGTTTCAAGGATTTACCAGTATTCGTTTACCATTCTCAGTCATTGATCGCCAGGATCAAGTTAATCAGATAAACGAAGAGTTTTTAACACGTTATCAGGCAGTTGTCGATATGGCCTTGGATGAAGGATTTTATGTTATGATAAACTTACACCATGATTCTTGGCAATGGCTCAAATACTGGGATGGGCAAGAGAATTCTGCTGAATACATTCGCTACAAAGAAATTTGGAAACAACTAGCAGATAGGTTCAAGGACTATGATTCCCGTTTGTCTTTTGAGTCTATAAATGAACCGGACTTTGAATCAGGTGACAAGCATCAGAAATTGCAAGCTGTCAATAAAGCTTTCTATGAGATTGTTCGTCAATCAGGTGGCAATAATACGAGTCGCATGCTCATCTTGCCAACTCTTGTCACTAAATCTGAGCAAGCTGAATTAGACGCAACGGCAGCGGAGATTCTTTCTTATCAAGATCCAAATATGATGGCAACCGTTCATTATTACAGCGAATGGGTCTTTAGTAACAATCTCGGAATTACTGGCTTTGACCAGATAATGTGGGATAGTGTGACGGCACGCTCAAGTGTTGAAGCTCTGTACAACAGATTGGAAGAAACCTTTTTAGCCAAAGGTATTGGAGTAGTGATAGGTGAATATGGACTTCTGGCTTATGATCGCCAAAGTTATGATGGCAGTTATGCCATCGATTTGGGTGAGTTGTACAAATATGTTGAGCACATGTCTGATATGGCTAGAGAGACTGGTGTATCGCTCATGCTTTGGGATAATGGCCAACATTTTAACCGCCAACAATTTACTTGGAATAACCCATGGCTAGGTGAAATTGTTACCCAGTCTATGACGGATTCTTCTGCATATGGAAAGGGATATTGGAAGTCCTATGTGACGGAAAACACAGAAACATTATCAATTCCAATTGAGTGGAATGGAGCGAAGCTAACTGATTTAGAATTTGTTGATATATCCGGCAACAAGACTCAACTAAAAGTGAATCAGGATTACCAGATTAGTGAAGAAGGCGTGACCTTGTCTGCTACTTTTGTCAAGCAGTTAACTGTTGGAGAATATAGTAAAAAGGGTCAATTGAACTTTTATTTTGATAAGGGGACTTACTGGATTCAGCATCTATCTTATGCCGACAATGCAAGATTGAAAGATTCTAGTGGAACTGTGGGTCAAGCACTGACTATTCCAGTTGACTTTCAAGGGGAAGATTTCCTTTATGGACAACTGCACGATTTGTCAGGGAATCCTGTATCTACAAATTCATGGTGGCAATATTTGACTTATCTAGATGAATGGACTCCAGACGCAAATAAGGGTGAGATTTACTTAGCTGAGAAGGTGACCAGTCTATTGACAGATGGACAATATCGTCTGACCTTGGGGACCTATCAAGGCACAACATTTACCTATACCTTAACCGTTGATAATGGGGTGATTACTGGCTTAGACCAAGATGAAAGTCAATCAACAGCTTCCAGTACAGATAAGAGTATCACAATTGAAGAAGATACAAAAACGGAAATAAGTAGTACCGATTCAAGTACAAAAGACACAAAAACCTCATCTGAATCTTCTCCTGGCGGAGATAGCAATACTGAATCAAGTACTGCGACTAGTGAATCAATATCAAGTAGTGATGAAACTCCAATTTCGTCAACCACTCAGACGGAAACTTCTTCTAGCAACTCTGAAAAGATTTCTGGGACAGAAAAAATCAGTTTACCTAGTTTCTCAACTACTGACAATGGTCAAGCTCAACTACAATCTGAGAATCCAAACTCAAGTCAAGAAAAAAACAAGGCTAAAAAATATGGGAATATCCTACCTTCAACAGGTGAAATGGCAAGTGTTGTTTTGATTGGGTTAGGAGTGTTACTGTTGGTCGGTACAATCTTGTTTAATGCTAGAAACAATAACCGTTAGTTTGGAAATAAAAATAAGTCAAAATAAAAGACACAGTATGCTTAATTGAGCAATTGATAACTGTGTCTTTTTGTCTTTAAATATTTAGTTCTTATTTTCTAGTGGTAGCAATAATTGTATCTTTGTTCCTTGACCGAGTTGGCTATGAATAGTCAATCCGTAGTCCTCGCCATAGTATTGACAGATGCGATTATGGACGTTTTTTAGTCCGATATGATTGGTGTCTTCTAAATCATTGAGGCTAATGCGATCCTGAATGATTCGAAGTTGGTCAGGTGATATTCCAATACCGTTATCAGATACTGTAATCACAAGGGTAGAATTCAGTGCTGGCTCAATAGTCAATGTCACATAGCCGTTCTCTGTGATGCCCTCTAAACCATGTGAAATTGCATTTTCAATCAACGGTTGAATGAGTAGTGGCAGAAGATGAACAGTATTTGTATTTATTGTGGAGTCAACTTTGCAATGATAATTCACACGTTCGCCAAAACGAAGTTGCTGAATCTGTGTATATACATCAATGGCGTCCAATTCTCTCTGGAGCGTGGTCATGGCACTTCCTTGGTTGGAAAGGGTATATCTCATGGACTGCGAAAGTAGTTTTGTGGCGTGAGCCACGTCTTTATCCTGATTTTTCAGGGCAGTCATTCGAATGGTCTCAAGTGTGTTAAAAAGAAAATGTGGGTTGATTTGGCTAGCCAAAATGCTAAAGGCCATTTTTTGTTGCTGGTTAATCAATTCCTGCTCATGCAATTTGGATTTATAGATTTCTTCCTCAGTTTTCTTCATTCGATTGAGAATCTTGTGGAAATTTAAGGAAATCGTTGAAATCTCATCCTTACCATCAATCTCCTTGAAGTACTGATAATCCTCAATTGATGCCCTGTAAACCGCCTCGTGTAATAGCTGAAGGCGATGAGAGAAGAAGCGGATGAAATAAAGAGTTAAAACGATTGCTATTAGAGAGAAGAGAAGTAAGATAGCACTCCATCGCAGGATATTGTTATTGATAGCTCCTAGTGCTTGGTTATCATAGGCGTAAATTGTGATGGTATCAGTTTGGTTATTTAGTTTTAGATTGGTAGTAGCTAAAAGACTGTTTTTTCCGTCGTTAGTGGCACGTTTTATCTTTACAGCGGAGGAGGATTCCTCATTTATAAACGGAGCTTTTTGCCCCATATCTGAAAACTGATCAGAATAAAACAGATCCCCATGATTGAGAGAGAGCTGGTTGATATAACTTGAGTTATTGATACGGTTATTGAGATAATTGTAATCCAACTTCATCTCTAAATAAGCCTTATAAGGAGAAAGTGGAAGTGGAATTTGCTGGTAAAGAGTAAGGACTGACAGAGAATTGTCCTCATCCTGACTTGTTGTAGTCCAAAACTCAGTCATCTGGGTACTTGCTTGTTCAAGCCATTGTGGTTTATTTTTCTCATCTGCCAGGGATATGATGCCACGATAGCTTGGAATGCTTGGATTATCCGTATAGATCTGGATACTGGAGATGGAGGTATCACGACGTCGGAGATCCAAAATCATATTGTGAATGGTCAAATGATCTTGAGAATTTTTAAAATCCTGATAATCTTTGGACAGAATAGAGCGAATCATTTCATTACTGGTGATATTATCAGCATACTTTTCAAAACTACTGGTCGCATCATGCACGATACTTCGAGTGTGTTTGGCATCTGTTTGGAGTAAGTTGTTATAGGACTCTTCAAGTTGTCTGGTTGAATCTAGGACTAGAAGACCCCCAATCAAAATCGTGGAAAGCAGTATGAGAGGTAAAATAATCAAAAGTAACTGATGCTTGATAGAGTAGTTGTTAAAGGTAAAGCGTTTTTTGAGTTGAATCATAAGCGTTACTGAAATTTTTTAATGAGCGAGAGGATGCAGTAGGAATTACAATAGGCCACAAAGGACCAGCCAACCACAATAGCAAAGAGTTTAAAAAAGGTTGAAATGTATACCAGTGCAACCATGGTTAGAGGGATGGCAAGGAGCATACTTGTATGAATAGGGCTGGATAGAACCATAAAAAATGCATTTTTTATGGTTTGTCTTGTTGTGTTAACAAAACGTTCCATTAAGCAGCAAGCTAGGATAAAAGTAGCAAAGCATAGCAGTTCCAAAATAAGAAAGACCACGCACAAGATAAAACCAATCAGTGTGTGAAATTGTAGCCAAAAATTTATCTGGAAGATAAGAAAAATTGTGATAGCTTCGAATACTAGAGAGATGATAATTTTTTTCTTCCACTCCGAAGTCAGCGCTTTCAAAAAATCTTTTACGATATAGCCTTCTTGATGTTCTACTTGATTTAGTGTTACATGATAGATAGCTGAGACGGCGTGAGCTACTGTAATTATTGGCATGCAAGCTATTAGAAATAGAAAGTTTAAAAGGATAAATTGAATAACTTCAGTAAAACCCCTAAAGAGGCGACTATTGAGATCAAAATTCATCAGAGAGCCCTCCTTATTTTATCTATTTTCATTATACCAAATGGCACCTAACAAAAACATATCTCTTTGCTGAAATATCTATTTTTTACAGTAACAAGTAAATTTTCCTATACTGGCAAAGAGATAAAATCATGATATAGTGTTCTTGTAAACGATTACAAGATAAAGAGGTGATATTATGAAAGTTGGTCGTTTTCATAGAAACAAGGAAGATAGTCAGATGCGCAGTCTTCGTGAGGATAAAATCATGTTTCTCGCAATTTTGCCTTTCCTGATACTCGTATTTCTATTCGCCTATTTCCCACTGCATGGCTGGCTGTATGCTCTATATGATTATAAGCCCGCTTTGGGGTTGGAAAGAAGTCCCTTTGTTGGATTGAAATGGTTCCAGATGCTGGTATCCAGCGAGACTCAGGTTAAACAGTTACTCCAAGTTATGAAAAACACCTTCGCTATGAGTTTTTTGGGGATTGCGACCTCTATCCTACCAGTTGGTTTTGCAATCTTTCTCAATGAAATCAAGTGCAAATGGTTTAAAAACTTGGTCCAAACCTTGACGACTCTACCAAACTTCATCAGTTGGGTACTAGTTTACACCATTGCCTTTAGCCTATTTTCATCAACCGGATTGGTCAATAGTCTGTTACAAGACTGGGGAATCATTACTGATCCAATTAAGTTTTTGGATAGTGATAGTCATACTTGGCTAGCCATGTGTTTATGGGGGATTTGGAAGGGACTTGGTTGGGGAGCAATCATGTACCTAGCAGCTATTGCTGGGATTGACCCTGAGCTATACGAATCAGCGCAAATTGATGGTGCTAGTCGATTTGACTTGATGCGCCACATTACACTTCCAGCTCTCATGCCAACCTATTTAGTGATGCTTATGCTTTCCATCGCTAATATACTCAGCAATGGTATGGATCAATACTTTGTCTTCCAAAATGCCTTTAATAAGAATAGCATTCAGGTGTTGGACCTCTATGTTTATAATATCGGTCTAGGGGGTAGTAGTTTATCCTTTGCTACGGCGCTTAGTATGTTAAAGAGTGTCATTAGTGTGGTCCTTCTTATGGTGGTTAACTTTGCATCTAAGAAAATTAGAGGCTCTAGCATTGTCTAAAAAATGTAAATAGAAAGGAGTAGTGCTATGAAATCAGAATATGAAACTAGGGCTGATAAAATTTTTCAGGCGTGTAACTATTTGATGTTTGGACTCTTTACCCTGATTTGCTTTTACCCTTTTTATTACCTGATTATCAATTCGATCAGTAATAACGAATGGAGCAGTTTGGGAAATATTCGATTTTTACCGAGAGGGATCCACTTTGAAAACTATATTCAAGTATTGAAATTAGAAGGACTTCCTTTGGCAGCATTGGTATCAGTAGCACGGACTGTAATTGGTACTGGTGCGACAGTTTTAGCATCGGCCTTCCTTGGTTTTATGTTTACCCAAGAAAAGCTTTGGAGGCGGAAGTTTTGGTATCGATTTATCGTCATCACCATGTACTTTAATGCTGGTCTGATCCCAATGTTTATCACCATGAAGAGCTTAGGGTTAACCAATAATTTCTGGGTTTATGTTCTCCCAGCGGTTGTACAGCCGTTTAACATTATCCTTGTAAAAACCTATATTGAATCCATCCCTCGTTCTTTACAAGAAGCAGCAGAGATGGATGGAGCCAATATTTTGCAGGTATTCTTTAAAGTAATCTTACCAAACTGTACACCAATTCTGGCAACAGTTGCTATCTTTTCAGCAGTCGCTCAATGGAATTCCTTCCAAGATACGCTCTTGTATATTACTGATCAAAAACTATACTCACTACAATATTTGTTATATACTTACATTAACCAATCAAATAGTTTGGCACAAATGGTGAAGAGTAGCGGCGGTGCTGTTGGGAGTGTTGTCAATGCGGCAACGACTCAGACTCCGACCTCCATTCGGATGACTGTGTCTGTTCTAGTTGTTTTGCCGATTATGTTTATTTACCCCCTATTCCAAAAATATTTTGTAAAAGGTATCATGCTTGGTGCCGTGAAAGGATAGAAAATAATGAAATTTGGAAAAGTATTAAAATGTGGGCTTGTCGCCCTATCAAGTATCACTTTACTTTCTGCATGTGGTTCTTCATCAAATCAACAGTCATCTGTTGACCGAAGTCAAGAACTGACCCTAGATGTTTATGATGATTTAGCGAACTATATGGGTGTCCAAGAAGGTTGGTTTGCGAAGCAAGTTAAGGATAAATTCAATATCAAGTTGAATATTATTGCGCCAAACGTAGCTGGAAATGGGGATGCATTGTACCAGACACGAACTGCAGCTGGTAATTTGGGAGATATCGTGATTACAAACAGTGGTCAACGCTATCAAGAATTAGTAGAAGCAGGGCTTTTATATGATGCTACTGATCTCTATAAGGACATGAAAAATGTCAATCAGTATGATACGGCTGTTCAACACCTGAATAAAGATGGAAAAATTTATGGTTTCCCAACAGAAGTATCCAGTTTGAAACCGACCGAACCGTCAGAAGCACTAGACTTAACCTTTGGTTCATACCTGCGTTGGGATTTATACCAGAAAGCAGGCTACCCAAAAGTGAATACTTTGGAGGATTTACTACCAGTTCTTGAAACGATGCAAAAAGAAAATCCAACAACCCAATCTGGTAAGAAGGTCTATGCTTTCTCCCTGTTTGCGGACTGGGATGGTAATATGATGAACGCTGGGAAACAACTAGCTGCTCTATATGGTTATGATGAACTTGGCTTTACCTTAGTGAAAGCTGATGGTTCTGATGTTCAAAGTGTCTTGGATAGTAAATCAGAATATATCCGAGCCTTGAAATTCTATTTCAAAGCCAATCAAATGGGATTGGTTGACCCAGAATCTACAACTCAAAACTGGGATACCCTATTTTCTAAATATCAAGACGGACAAGTGCTCTTCTCATGGTGGCCATGGTTGGGTAAATCAGCCTACAACACATCAGACCATCTGAATGCTGGTATGGGCTTCATGGAAGTTCCAATTGCAGATCAAAAGATCTTTTCAAAAGGGAACAATGCTTACGGAGGAGAGAACTTTATCGGTATTGGTTCAAATGTCAAGGATCCAAAGAGAGTTGCAGAATTTATCGACTGGCTTTATTCTCCGGAAGGGATCCGTTCAAATAGTTCATCCAACCAAGGTTCAGCTGGGATTAAAGGCTTAACTTGGGATTTGAATAAGGATAACAAACCTGAGTTAACCGATTTTGGCAAGAAAGCTTTCCTTTCAAACGAAGGAGTAGATGTACCTAGCGAATACGGAAAAGGTAGCTATAAGGATGGAGTATCCGCTCTGAATGTGAATACGGTTTCACCACTAAACATTGACCCAGAAACACAATCTCCTTACTTCTTTAATCTTTGGGAAAGCTATCAAGCAGAAAATGATGTCAATCCAGTGAGCACAGATTGGAAAGACCACATGGATCAAGCAACATCTACCATTGATTATTTAGAAAAACATAATCAAATTCTAGTAGCACCTGGCTCTGGCTATATCGCGCCAAAAGATGATTCTGAAATTGATACTATTCGTAATCAAATCAAATCTACTATTAAAGAATACTCTTGGAAGATGGTCTTTGCAAAAGATGAGGCAGAGTTTAACAACCTACTCAAAGAAATGCAAGATACCGCCAACGGTTTAGGATATGACAAAGTTCTATCTGTTGATAAGAAAAATGCTGAAGACCAAATTAAAGCACGAGAAGCTGTTTTGAAAGACTTCAAATAGAATAAATCAACAGAAAAGGTGAGGATGCGTTGGAAATATCCTCACCTTTTTAATTTATTGGCTTGTGTGTTTTATTGCGATATTCTTTTGGAAATAGACCGTGTTTATTCTTAAATTCCCTATAGAGCTGGTTGAGATTTGTAAATCCTGTTCGCTCTGCAATGTCGCTGATTGGGAGAGTTGAAGTGCTAAGATAGCGTTCCACATCGGTTAAGCGTTTCTCGATTTGTATTTGTTTGAAAGATTTTCCATAGGATTTTTTCAGAAGCGAAGACAGATATTTTTCATGATAACCAAATACTTGGGATAATTCTGATAGATTGGTAGTTTTATAATGCTGTTCAATGTAATTGACCATGTTAAAAATTGTGTTGGACGAACTATCAGAAAAATGAATGAGACTCTTATCCTCATGCTCACTGAGATAGATGAGCTCTAAAAAGATCAAGGAAAAATAATGCTTGCTGGCTTCCATCTTATAGGTGCGGTCCTTGTATTGTTCCAGCAGTAAGTCTTCAAAGAGAGATCGGATTTGAGGACTATCTCCTGTTTTGAAAATGATGTAGTTGTTATGGCTTTGATTGGAATAAAGGGTCTGACTCATGAAATGCGTCAATAGATTCTTGTCATCCAGTGTCAGTAAGGACTTGAAATAATCGTGCTGCATGACAATGTTGATAATAATGTCATCATGAGTTGGTACAGAGATGTCATCAAAACAAATGGCAGCGAGCTTTAAAAACAGGTAAATTCTCAAAGTAAGTTCTAGTTCCCATCCTTCCAGAAGTTACTCTGAGAAAACTGCATAACACCAACAGAATTTAGTCTCAGACTAAGTTCTGTTTTTGACTAAAAATGTTGATAATAGTGAGTTTTAGGGTTGAAAATGTTGAAAAAAAGAGTACACTAAAGTTACTGGCTCTGAGACGTCTCAAAGTAAGTTCTAGTTATCTGGAATTTGGGATGGGACAAGTTCCTTTCTATTTTAAAATTGTTTTTTGATAAAAGCTAGCGATTATTTATCCAATAATTGTGGGGATTGGATGACGTTTTCAGGGTCAATTTTAGAGATTCCCAAAAGTGTTGCCGCTTCCTCACCGTAGGTAAATGTAAAGAGTTCATAGGCTGATTTTCCGTTGAAAGAAGCTCGTTTGACGCTGTTGACATGTGAACAAACTAGGTTGATGTCATCCTGTGTCAAGTTATCAAAGCTAGTTCCTTTAGGAAGAATGTCTCTGATAAGTGTGTGATTCTTCTCAATTCTCCCCTTCTGGTCAGAACGATTTGGGTCACAGAAGAATAGTTTAGATTCTCCACGAACATCCATTTAGATATCGTCTACTCTGGCGAACTCACCGCCATTGTCGGTCAGAATGACAGGGAATAGTTCGCAGAAGCCCATCTCTTTCTGGTGCAGGTCATTCTTGATAGCGTAGAGGTGTTTAGCGACCTCATTAGCTGTTTTGTTATCAAGTAACCGTGCGAAGATAAAGTTACAGAAGGAGAGATTAAAAGTGAGAAGCAGCTTTCCGCCGATCCGTCCAGTAACGGTGTCCATTTCCAGCCAATAGCTGATATCATTCTTAGTAAGAAAGCCTTGGAAGTCCTAGTAAGACCGTCCTTCTCTGGCAGATTTAGGAATGGGTTGGAGGTTTCTGGTTCTCCGCTTTCTGAATTTTACGACACGTGGGAAATCGATCGGTTTTGTGGACAGATAGCCTTTTTCGAGGTATCGGTAGATAGAAGCTCTGGATGCCGACAGTTCGTTGGAGGCGATGATGTGGTTGAGGTGTTGTCCTTTTTGGATGGCAGAAGAGACAATCTCGTCCATGCGATAGAATTCTTCCTTGTTTAGGGCAACACCTGTTCTCGAATCTGAGATCTTAGCTTCATAATCCAGCTGAGCTCTTTTTGCGTAGTAGAACTGTTTCTGGTATCCACAATTGCTTCTCTTTTTCGGACAGGCATTACAAACGTAGGGAGCCTTTTTGAGTAGAGGGCAGGTCTCGCAATTAGATGTCACAGAATTTTCTTTAACGACTCGATTTCTGCGAACTTCTTTTGAGATTGTGGATGGATCTTTTCCTAGCTTAGCAGCGATAGCTGAGAAGGTTTTTAGCTGTTCAATTCCTATTTGAATATCATTACGATCAGAGAGAGTTAAGTGTTTGTTTTTCATTGTCAGTTACCAACTTGTCCCAAAGTAAGTTCTACCTTATTTCCTTGTCTCAGTCTAATTTCTAGCTTTGGCGTTAGGCTAGAACTTACTTTGAGAATTTTGGAGCTTTAAAAACAACTTGGTAATTTATAAATGTTTCATTAGAAGTAATTGAAAAATGGTATAATAAAAGTAGCTTTATGTTTTAATCTTTAGTTTATTTCGTCAAGTAAAATAAACTAGAAATTACTTTACAGTTTTGAGGTAAGTATTATGGGAAAGGTGAAAACAATCGTCATAGTAGATGATGAACCCATTATTCGAGAAGGTATCCAATACCTCATTGATTGGGAGGAGTACGGGTACAAGGTTGTCGCAACTGCAGAAAATGGTAAGAGAGGGTTGATAGCGATTGAGCAGCATAGACCAGACTTGATTCTGACAGATATTCGTATGCCTGAGATGACTGGTCTGGAAATGATTCAAGAGGCTAAAAAAATAAATGCCTATTCCTTTCATGCGATTATTTTATCTGGTTTTTCTGAGTTTGAATATGCACAAAAAGCGATTGCTCTAGGTTTCACCAACTATCTACTCAAACCAGTAGATGAGGAGGAATTGATTTCTATTTTGAAGGAGTTGCAAAATCAATCCACTTTGTTAGAGCAAGAGCAGTTACAGAAATTAATTTTTGATAAGTTGTTTTCGGGGGACAAAAGTCCAATCCAAGACTATACTTGGCTGAATTGTTCCTGTTTTTATCAAGATATTCCTCAATCTATACTCCATCAGTTAAATAATCAGTCTTGTCAGTACATCACCTTCCAAAATATAGGGCGTCATTATCTGGTTTGGCTGGACAATAGAGAGCAAACAAGATTACAAGCTCATTTTATGGAGATTTTCAGACAGCAGGGATTGGTTATCAGCACAGGATGGGTTTCTGCAAAACAGGATTTGACCAAGTTGCAAGCTATCTTGGATGAGTTAAGCGAGTTTGCTTTTCTTCGTCCCGATGACCTGATTTATCCAGATAGTCAATTTTTGAAACATAGATTATCTCCTAAAGCTATCGTTGATTTTGATTCTATCGTTCATCACATCATGAGCGGACAAGAGCTAGTCACTGTTTTACAAAGGTATCTGCAGACGAGAGTGATTCATTTTACGAGTAAACAGAGCTTTATATGGCAGATTCAGGATGATGTGAAGCTCGTTGTAGATATGCTTTTGAAAAAAATCCAGAAGCCGTTTGTCTTTGAGATGGATACATTTTACAGTTCTATTAAGAATGTTCAGTCTTATCAGGAGCTTGCGGACTTAATGCTAGAGAAATTTAAGGAAATCAGTTATACAGTAGGTCTAGAACTAGGCAATGTTGATTTTATTGATCAATTACTGTATTATGTTGATCAGCATTATCAGGAAGAGCTGACTTTAAAAGATGTAGCCGATCATTTTGGCTATAATAGCGCTTATTTAGGCAAGAAATTTAAAAAGAAAATGGCTGAACCTTTTTTGAATTATTTGGAGCGGGTACGGATGCAAAAAACAGCGGATTTACTCATACATTCTCGCTTGATGGTTTATGAAATAGCTGATCAAGTAGGTTATAAGAATATTGATTATTTTTATAAAAAGTTTAAGCATTTTTACGGTGTTACACCGAATGAATATCGAAAGATACATACATAATTAGTCTAAAAATATCAGTAAGAACTCTATTCTTGCTGGTATTTTTTTTATGAGATTTTCGTACAATTGATATATAAAGAAAGCGGTATCATGGAGGTTGATATGTATTATATTTGCATTGATGTAGGTGGTACAGCCATAAAATATGCTCTGCTTAATCATCAGGAAACTGTCATTGAACATGGTGAGACTCCGACCCTGAAAAGGAGCAAAGAAGAATTTTTCAAATCCTTAACAAAGATTATTCAGTCTTATGAAGAGAAATTTTCAATTCAAGGGATTGGGATTAGTTTTCCAGGTCATATCGTCCCAGAGACAGGGCATGCCCTGCAGGCTGGAGCAATTGAGGTTCTCAATAATGAAAATATCATTGGACTCTTAAACGAAGCAGGAGTTAGCCAAAGAATTGTCATTGAAAATGATGCCAAGTGTGCGGCACTAGCTGAAGCCTATTCAGGAAATGCTAGGGATTGTCAGGACTTTTGTCTCTTGACTATTGGTACAGGTGTTGGTGGTGCCATTGTTCGTGATAAAAAAGTTCTTCATGGTCATGGATACAAAGCTGCTGAGCTTGGGATGATGATTGTAGACTTTGGTGAAAATGGTTTCCAAAATTTGCACGGTCTAGCATCGACCAGTGCCTTGGTTCAGGCTTATAAAAAGTTGAAGTGCTTAGATGAATCTACAGTTGTTCATGGGAAATGTGTTTTTGATGATTCTAGCTCTGAAGTGCAGGAGTTGCTGAGAAAATGGGCAAATTATATTGCATTAGCCATCTTTAACACTGTTTGTCAGAATGATCCTGAAAAGGTATTAATTGGTGGGGGTGTTAGTCAAGACCCAAGGCTTTTACCCCTAATCCAGGAATCTTTGGAGAAAAATCCTGAATGGCAGATCTTTAAGGTGCCGATTGAAACGTGTTATTATCACAATATGGCTGGAATCATGGGCGCTTATTACTTAGTAAAAGAGGTGTAGAATATGAAATTTTTAAATGGTGGTTGGTTAATCAAAGATGGGTATGATGTGAAGTATGCGACGCATGTATATGATTATGAGGTGAAAGAGGACTCAATCAAGTTTTATATGCCCTATTCGTATGTTGGGCATAAGGGGGCTACTCTGGATGGTGGCTTGATGACCATGGAAATTTCAACACCTCACCCAGACGTAGTAGGTGTAAAGCTGTATCATCATAAAGGAAAATTGGACAGAGGTCCTACCTTTCAGATTCAAAAGATTGCTGTCACGCCTGTTATCGAAGATACAGAGAAATGTGTGACGCTGATATCCAATAAACTGAAGATTGCTGTCAGCAAGGAAGAAAACCTAAAAGTAGAGTTTTTCTACGATGAAAAATTACTAGCAACTAGCTATCCTCGCAGTAAAGCCTTTATCAAAAATAATCAGGATCAGGTCTTTATTAGCGAGCAATTGAGTATTGATGTCGGAGAAAAAATTTATGGTTTGGGAGAACGCTTCACTAATTTTGTAAAAAACGGTCAGTCTATTGATATTTGGAATGAAGATGGTGGGACAGGCACTGAACAAGCCTACAAGAATATTCCTTTCTATGTTAGTAATAAAGGATATGGTGTTTTTGTCAATTCACCAGATCGTGTCCAGTTTGAAGTCGGCAGTGAAAAGGTGTCACGGATTCAGTTTAGTCAGCCTGGTCAAGAAATGGAATATTTCTTTATCGGTGGGGATAGCCTCAAGAACATCTTGATTAACTATACGGATCTAACGGGGAAGCCCTCACTACCGCCTGCTTGGACTTTTGGTCTATGGTTAAGTACCTCATTTTTGACAGATTATGATGAAGAAACCGTCAATTCATTTGTAGATGGGATGATTGAGCGAGATATTCCATTGGATGTTTTCCATTTTGACTGTCTATGGATGAAAGAATACGAGTGGTGCAACTTTGAGTGGGATGAACGAACATTTCCAGACCCTATCAATATGCTCAAGCGATTGAAGGAAAGGGGCTTGAAAATCTGTGTCTGGATTAACCCTTACATAGGTCAAAAATCTCCGCTATTTGATGAAGGTTTGGAACATGGCTATTTCTTGAAAAAGGTTAATGGAGACGTCTGGCAGTGGGATCGTTGGCAGGCAGGTATGGCGGTTGTCGATTTTACTAATCCAGCTGCAACAGAATGGTATAAATCTAAATTGAAATCCTTGCTAGAGATGGGGGTGGACTGCTTTAAGACTGACTTTGGTGAACGGATTCCAACAGAAGTTGTTTACCACAACGGAGCAGATGCCAATAAGATGCACAACTATTACGCCTATCTCTATAACCAAGTAGTGTTTGAACTATTGAAGGAAGAGCGTGGCGAAGGAGAGGCAGTCCTCTTTGCTCGTTCGGCTTCAGTAGGGTCCCAAAAATTCCCAGTACATTGGGGCGGAGACTCAACATCTGATTATCCTTCTATGGCTGAATCACTTCGTGCAGGATTGTCCTTTGGCTTTGGTGGATTTGGCTATTGGAGTCATGATATTTCTGGATTTGAAGCTGGCTCTACTCCAGATTTGTACAAACGATGGACGCAGTTTGGTCTCTTGTCATCTCATAGTCGTTATCATGGAAGTTGGGAGTACAAAGTTCCATGGCTCTACGGTGATGAAGCTGTAGAAGTGGCACGTAAGTTCACTAAATTGAAACTTTCCTTGATGCCTTATCTTCAAAGTCAATCAGTCTTGACAGCTGAGACTGGAATTCCGATGATGCGAGCAATGGTGTTAGAGTTTCCACATGATATGTCCTGTCAGGAGCTAGACCAACAATTTATGCTAGGCGATAGCTTACTCGTAGCACCGATTTTCAATGAACAAGGTGAGAAAGATTTTTATGTACCAAAAGGAGAGGGTGATTGGATTGATTTGTTGACCAATACAGTCTATGCTCCAGGGAATTGGTACCACCAAGTCTATGATTATTATCATTTACCACTTCTAGTAGCCCCGAATTCAATTCTCGTTCGAGGTAGAAATCCTAAACAAGCTGAATATGACTACCAAAAAGCAATTGATATCCATGTCTATAATTTGCAAGATAGGAGAGAAGCAAGAACGAAACTCTATGATATTCGAGGAAATAAAGTTGCCTGGGTTTCGGTTAAGCGAATAGGCAATAGCTATGAAGTGCTTCATGAGAATATAAGCGATGCTAATCTCTATCTACACACTGTGATTGATGGACAAGAACACGTAACTATTCATCCCTTAGAAAATAATCAAAAAACTATTTGTATATAAGGAGCGAAACTATGACATATTTTGATCATATTGAAACAATTAAATTTGAAGGAAAGGACTCTAAAAATCCCTTTGCTTTCCGTCACTACAATCCAGAGGAAGTCATCGAAGGCAAGACCATGAAGGAACACTTCCGATTTGCCTTAGCCTACTGGCATACAATGACTCAGGATGGTTCAGATCCATTTGGGAATCCGACTAATATCCGTACTTGGTTTGGTCAGACAGCGATGGAAACAGCCCACAACCGTGTCGATGCCTTCTTTGAAATCTTGGAAAAACTGGGTGTTGAATACTTCTGTTTCCACGATATTGATATTGCTCCAGCTGGGAATTCATTAGAAGAATTCTTTGCAAATTTAGATGAGATTACTGACCATATCAAACAAAAAATGGATGAAACAGGTAAAAAATTACTATGGAATACTGCCAATATGTTCTCTCATCCTCGTTTCAACAATGGCGCAGCCTCTTCTAATAACGCAGAAGTCTTTGCCTATGCAGCTGCTCAGGTGAAAAAAGGTTTGGATATTTCCAAGAAACTGGGTGGTGAAAACTATGTCTTCTGGGGAGGCCGTGAAGGTTACGAATCCCTACTCAATACCAATATGAAATTTGAGCAGGACAACATCGCTAGACTTTTCAAAATGGCTATTGCCTACGGTGAGAAGATTGGTCATAAACCACAGTTCTTGATTGAGCCAAAACCAAAAGAGCCGTCTAAACACCAGTATGACTTCGATGCAGCGACTACCATGGCCTTCATTCTCAAACATGGTTTGGAAGGCGACTTTAAGCTCAACTTGGAAGCCAATCACGCGACTCTAGCAGGTCACACCTTCGAACATGAGCTAAATGTTGCGCGTGACTATAATGCACTTGGATCGATTGATGCCAATCAAGGTGATATGTTACTAGGTTGGGATACAGATGAGTTTCCAACGAATGTATATGATACAACCTTTACTATGCTTGAAATCCTTGCAAATGGTGGCTTGGCACCAGGTGGTATCAACTTTGATGCCAAAGTTCGTCGCTCATCGTTTGAAATGGAAGATTTACTTCTTGCCCACATTGCAGGTATGGATACATATGCTCGTGGCTTGAAAGCCGCAGCGAAGATTCGTGAAGATCGTTTTCTTGAAGAATTGAAAGAAGAACGTTATGCAAGCTATAAAGAGGGAATTGGTGCTAGTATTCTTGCAGATAAGGAAGATTTGGAAAGTCTTACAACATATGCCTTGGAACACGATGATCCAAAATTAGAATCTAGCCATCTAGAATTGATTAAGTCTCAATTAAATGACTACTTATTTTAAGGTTAGCTCCTAAATTTTACTACCTAGACTAAGTAGTTTAGGTAGTTTATTTATTTGAAAGAGGTAAAAAATGTCATACGTATTAGGAATTGATTTAGGGACTAGTTCCTTGAAAGGACTACTTTTTGATAAAAATGGAAGGCTTATTTCTCAAGCTAGCAGAGAATATCCTTTATTGCATCCTCAACAAGGCTATAGTGAACAAAATCCAGATGAATGGTTTCGAGCTTGTAAAGAAGTAATTCTGGAAATTGCAAAAAAAGTTCCTGAATGTAAAAAAGGGTTAAAAGGACTTGCCATCTCAGGTCAAATGCACGGACTAGTCCTACTTGATGAAGACAAGAATGTTCTTCGTCCAGCTATTTTATGGAATGATACTAGAACCACGAAACAATGTGAGGAAATTACTGAGGATTTTGGAACTGAACTCGTTACAATTACCAAGAATAAAGCTTTAGAAGGCTTTACCTTACCAAAAATTTTGTGGGTACAAGAGAACGAACCAGATATTTGGGATAAAGTAAGGCATATGATGTTACCCAAAGATTATCTTGGTTATTGCCTGACTGGAAAGTTATTTACTGACAAGTCAGATGCGGCTGGAACATTACTCTTTGATGTCGCAAATGGTTCCTGGTCGAAGGAAATATTTGAAAAATACAATATTCCTAGGGAGTATTTACCAGAGGTTTATAACTCTACTGATGTAGTAGGTCAGTTATCAAATGAAATCATCAAACAATTAAACTTTGAATCAGAAGTTATTGTTGTAGCTGGGGGTGCGGACAATGCTTGTGCAGCTGTTGGTGCTGGAATATTGGATGACGAGACCGCCATGGTTTCAATTGGTACTTCAGGTGTATTTCTGGCTTATGAAACAGATGCCCACGACCGTTACCACGGACAATTGCACTTGTTTAATCATGGGGAAAAGGATGCTTATTACTCAATGGGCGTTACGCTTGCAGCAGGGCATAGTCTGAATTGGTTTAAACAAACCTTTGCACCGGATACCAGTTTTGAAGACCTTTTGTCGAACATAGATGCTATCGAAATCGGTTCCGAAGGACTCTTATTCACACCCTATATAGTTGGGGAGAGAACTCCGTATGCAGATAGTCAAATTAGGGGATCATTTATTTGCATTGATACCCGCCATACGATGAAACACTTTACAAGAAGTGTATTGGAGGGCATTACATTTTCGTTGAAAGATTCCCAAGAGCTGATGGAACAAATTGCTGGTAAGAAATTCAGTAGGATTGTATCTGTTGGAGGTGGAGCTAAGAATAAAGATTGGTTACAGATACAAGCAGATATTTTTAATGCCGAGATAGTAACGCTTAAATCAGAACAGGGACCAGGTCAAGGAGCAGCTATGATGGCGGCAGTTGGTGTGGGCTACTACCCTAGTCTGGAAGAAGCTTTATATAGTTTTATTGATTATTCGAATCCTGTTCAGCCAATTGAAGAGAATGTACATCAATATCAAAAAGTTTATGCTCGATATAAAAAAATTTATCCATATACGAAAGAAATTATTCGACAAGTCTAAAAAGCAGTATTAGAAGGTAAATCTAACTTCTTTTTTTGCATGTGGCAGACATACTTGGGAAAATAACCTAGCTCATAGGATATGGAAATGTGCACTTACGTAAATTTTTTGAAACCATAAAAAGCATATAAAACTCTACAAAATATGTATTTAAAAGTACAATTTCATATTGACTACAATTGGTCTTATTGGGATGAACGCAACGGAGGGAATGTCTCTTGCCGCTTAACTGCTGATTAAGTAAGCCTTTATGAAGATGTGCATGAAGTCAAATCCACACATGAACTTGGCTTTGATGCTTCCGCTTTAGCAGGCCAATATTACCTCGTAACTGGTACTGGTCGCTATTTCCGCAATGTAACCAAACAACCTCTGCTTGATTTAGGATTAGTAAAAATTTCTGAAGATGGTCAAGGTTACGATATTGTTTGGGGATTTGAAGACGGAGGACGACCAACCTCAGAATTTCCAAGTCATTTGATGAGTCATATCGAACGTCTAAAAGTCAATCCAGAGCAACGTGTTGTTTTCCCTGAGGGGATTGAGGTTATTCCTTATATACTCCAGGAACAACAGAGATTGGAAAAGCAACAGCAGAAAAAATTTCAGATTTCTCAGCAGTCACCTGGCCACATCATGGACTCTTTGCTTCAGGTATCTCACTAGATGAAACCTATGGCTTGGTAGAAGACATTGAAAAAGCAGCCATGATTTACAGCCAAGTAGGAGCCCAAGGTGGTCATATCAAGCAAGAAATCACAGACCAAGAGTTGAAAGAATTAGCAGAACACTTTGGAGTGACGCCTAAAGAAGTTTTTTTGTAAAATTCGCTCAAGAGGAGGTTGAACTCCTCTTTTTTAATAATCTGTTGGTCCAACTTGGACCATTTTCCATTTTTTTCTAGTTTGTACACTATACTTTTTCTTAGGAGAAAGCTTAATGTATCGGCGAATAAGAGATATACGAGAGGATCATGACTTAACTCAGCAGAATGTATCCGATTATCTTAGTATTACACGTTCAGCATATGCAAAGATTGAGCGAGGTGAACATACATTATCGGCTGAAGTGCTAATACAACTCTCGAATCTTTACAACGTCAGTACTGATTATTTGTTGGGGCAAACTGACTTTCCCCACCGAATAAAGAATAATATAAAATAGTCTCTCCTGATTTGTTCATTGACAATTGAATAATTCTAGGTGGGACTTTATTTATTTGTTGAGCAATAGAATGTAATGCGCCAGGAAATGAGCGAAAATCATTTATTCAAAAATAGGATGGTAACCTATCTGCCATGACACAAATAATGATAATGATACTTCTGACCGTTCAGGCTGCCATCGTAAAAGGACAGCGGGTGAAATTCCCATGAGTGATATAACCAGTCATACCCACAGAGAATAACTAAGAGTAACATGTTATCAGGAGGGTAAGTTTTGGAACAATCAGTAGTAAAATATAGTATGCAACTTTCAATGCTTAACTTTTTATATTCCAGAAATATGTTGACTAAAAAGGAATATGAAAAAATTAAAAATAGACTGCGTATTAAGTACACAAATTAGCTGACCTTTTGATTTGAACGCGGTAATATAGAATCAAAAGGAGGAATTTCAGTATGAAAAAAAATAATGTTGAAATAATAAAAGCTGATTCTCTGGTTCGTCGAAGAGGCGACAATTTCGAAAGAGACTCAAAAAGGGTTGCTGCTTATTGCCGAGTTAGTTCAGATAGCGAAGATCAGAAGAACAGCTATGACTCTCAGGTGAGACATTATAAAGATTATATCTCTCAGCGGTCGGATTGGGAACTGGCAGGTATCTATGCAGATGAGGGGATTTCAGGAACACAAGTTGGAAAGAGACAAGATTTTCAACGATTAATAAACGATTGTGTAAATGGAGAAATAGATTACATTGTCACAAAGGCAATTGCTAGATTTGCAAGGAATACTCTAGATACTTTGAAGTATGTCAGAATGTTAAAAGATATGCAAATTGGAGTATATTTTGAGGAAGAAAATATAGATACCCTAACAATGGATGGAGAATTACTTCTGACTATTCTAAGCTCCGTTGCACAACAAGAAGTGGAAAATACTTCTGCCCATGTGAAAAAAGGATTAAAAATGAAGATGCAACGTGGTGAATTGGTTGGATTTCAAGGGTGCCTCGGGTATGATTATGATGTAGAAAACAAGCAGATTTCAATTAATAAAAAAGAAGCCAAAATTGTTCGTTACATTTTTGAAAGGTATCTAGAAGGTATTGGAGGAAAAGTAATTGCAAGGGAACTTGATGAACTTGGTTATAAATCGCCAAGAGGATTAGAACATTGGAATGATACAACAGTTCTAGGAATCATAAAGAATGAAAAATATAAAGGTGATATTCTAATGGGAAAAACCTTTACAGTTGACCCAATAAGCAAGAGAAGGTTGAGTAATTTTGGAGAAGAAGATAAGTACTATATCAAAGATAATCATGAACCTATTATATCTAAAGAAGATTTTGAAAAAGCTCAGGAGATAAGACTGCGTCGAGCAGGAAATAAGAAGACTGCTGCAAATGTAAATGGCAAGCGTGAACGCTATTCAAAAATGTATGCTTTTAGTAGCATGTTAGAATGTGGTTTTTGTGGTTCAATATTATCTAGAAGAAGTTGGCACTGCCGTTCAGATTATCGCAAGGTTGTGTGGCACTGTGTTACATCGATAAAGAAAGGAAAGAAATTTTGTAAGCATAGTAAAGGATTAGAAGAGCTCGCTATTGAAGGGGCTTTTATGGAAGCTTACAGACAACTCTATCATTCAAATGAAAACTTAATGACAGACTTACTTGAAACGATAGAATCTGAATTGAATGACAATAGTCTTAACAAGGAACTAAAAAGGATTACAAACAAACTTCGAACATTACTAAAAAAAGAGGAAAATCTTGTAAATCTAAGGCTCGAAGGGAAAATTAGCGATACCATATACAATGAAAAGTACAATGAAATTTCCTCAGAAAAAGAGTTTCTAGCAGAAGAGAAGGTAAATATTGAAACAACCTTAAAATCAGAAATCGATGTAAAGAAAAGACTAACTGAGTTTAAGCACTTGCTATCTTCACAGAAAATACTTACGGAGTTTGATCGTGCAGTTTTTGAAAGTATTGTTGAGAAAATTATTGTAGGTGGAGTTAATAGCGACGGAGAAATTGATCCTGCAATGTTAACCATAATATTCAAAACAGGTGAAACTCAAAACAAGAATGGTAAAAATTTTAAAAGTAAACGTAAAAATGCTAAACTAGAACCAGATAAATTGTGTCCTCAAAACTGTGACGAGGATAAAAAATTGTATTCTCAAGGAACAGACAACACATGTTGAAGTTGTGAGTCTATTAGAAAAACGCAATTAGATTGTCCAGCTTGCTCTCTTGTTTTTTGGCAAGCTGCTTCAAAGGTCCGCCGGACCTTTGAACTCCCGAATACGCATCACGTTGAGGCAGTATCACTGCTTGTACGAGATGATTCATCATCGAAGTAAAAGCAGATGTTCTGCCCATGCGATAGCTGTCGCAGAATATAGTGATGCGGTAACAGCGAACCGCTGAGTGTGTTGCTCTGCTCGTAAAAGCCTAGAAACCTTTGAACGAAAGCATCTTAAAAAGCCTTGGAGACAAGGCTTTTTAGCTTGCGGTGGAGTAGTATCAGAGTGAGAAAATTTTTGGAGGGAGTAGAAGTGATAGCCAGAAAATTTCAGTTTCTATTTCCATTTACCCACCTAAAATTTTTAGAATATGTTAATTAATGTGCAAAATTAATGTTACTGCTTGCAAAAACTACTTATTATTAATAGAATGGAACAGATTGGATGGTAAAGGTATGATTAGAAAATTTCAAAAAGAAGATATTGAAACAATAGTTCAACTTTGGTTGACTGTCAATGTTGAGACCCATGCATTTATTCCAGCTGAGTATTGGGAATCAAAAATTGACTTTGTAACATCTCAGTTATTAGATGCAGAGATTTATGTTTATGTTTTTAAAGAAAGAATTGTTGGATTCATTGGAATGCAAGGAACATATCTAGCAGGAATTTTTA
>NZ_WCJE01000040.1 GCF_016743335.1 Streptococcus suis
AAAAAGAAACAACTATCTCCCCTTAGATAGCTGTTTCGTGCGTAAACTACAGTATAAAATATATTCCTAAAAGAAACCTTAAACCAAGAACTTGCCTTCACAAGTAACCTACTGAGCTGTGAAGGCAGGTTCTAATTTTAGGAAAATTAAAATTGACACGTAGAGTGTTGTTTTCGGATGTTTTATCGTTTATTTAACTTGAATCGCCAGTGCTTGATAAGGCTTGAGGGTAATTTTCTTACCGAGTTTGCTATCAGGATAGTTGCTGATGAGGATTTGACCACGTGCGTAGTCATCTGCTAGTTCTAGTTCAACCTCTTCTGCGAAGAAATTGTTGAGGACCAGCAGTTTTTCGCCATTATGCAAGCGCTCAAAGGCATAGACTTTCTGGCTGTCCTTATAGGCTGCCTTGTAGTCCCCTTCTGAAATGAGAGGGAGTTCTTTCCGCAGGCGGATGAGTTCTTGGTAGAAGGTAAAGATTGGGCCTGTTTTTTCCTGCTCAACGTTAATCGTTTGGTAGGATTTGCCAGCTTTCAGCCAAGGAGTTCCTGTTGAGAAGCCTGCATTGTCAGAAGCGTCCCATTGCATCGGGGTGCGGGAATTGTCACGGGACTTGGCCTGGATAATCTTGAAGGCTTGCTCAGGTGTGTGACCTTGATCCAAGAGCATCTGGTAGGCGTTGATAGACTCGACATCTACGTAGTCGTCCATACTGTCGTAATCGGGGTCAATCATGCCGATTTCCTCGCCCATGTAGATGTAAGGTGTACCGCGTGACAGATGGATAGAGGCAGCCAGCATGGTTGCTCCTTCGTTGCGGAAATTCTCCACATCAACAAAGCGGTTGAGGGCACGAGGCTGGTCGTGGTTGTTGTAGAAAAGGGCGTTCCAGCCATTTCCGACGGACATTTCTTCCCCCCAAGTGTGGAAGAGTTGTTTGAGTTCTTCAAAGTCAAAGTCCATAATGGTCCATTTTTGCCCGTCCTTGTAGTCCACTTTCAAGTGGTGGAAGTTGAAGGCCATGGACAATTCTTCCCGCTCAGGAGCCGTGTAGAGAATGCAGTTTTCAATGGTGGTGGCAGACATTTCCCCGACGGTCATGAAGCCTTTTTCTGCTCCAAAAGTGGCATTGTTCATCATCTTGAGGTAGTCGTGGGTAATTGGGCGGTCGGTATAAGCTGGTTTGCCATCATTGATTGGGCAATCTTCGAGGACTTCGTCCTTACCAATCAGGTTAATGACATCGAAGCGGAAGCCTTTGACACCCTTGTCTTTCCAGAAGTTGACCACCTTGAACAGTTCTTCACGGACATGAGGATTTCGCCAGTTGAGGTCAGCTTGGGTCACGTCAAAGAGGTGGAGGTAGTATTTCCCAGTATCTCCAAAAGGAGCCCAGGCATTACCGCCAAACTTAGACACCCAGTCAGTTGGCTGGTCACGCAGGATAAAGAAATCCTGGTAATATTTGTCGCCAGCTAGGGCCTTTTGGAACCATTCGTGGTCGGTTGAGCAGTGGTTGAGGACCATGTCTAGCATGAATTCGATACCCAGCTCTTTACCAACGGCCACCATTTCTTCAAAGTCAGCCATGGTGCCAAAATCAGGGTTTACGGCTGTATAGTCTGAAATGTCATAGCCGTTGTCCCGTTGAGGACTTGGATAGAAAGGGTTGAGCCAAATCATATCAATGCCTAGCTCTTTTAAATATGGGAGTTTTTCAATAATTCCTCGTAAATCCCCTACACCATTTCCTGTTGTATCCTTGTAAGATTTTGGGTAGATTTGATAAACAACCTTTCGTTTGTCTATTGTCATTTTGCTCTCTCTTTCTTGATTTTTCTTTCTTGCATAAGCAATGATAGGAGGTGCAAGTTACCTTGCGCCCTCCTAGAACATTAATTCTTTGTAACTGTCAGAATAGCTTCGCCTTGCGAGATGACACGAGGAAGATTTCCGATAACTTGAGTGTCAAAGTCAGTTTGGTTGGTTACGATAACTGGAGTTTCAACTACAAGACCAGCTGCTTTGATGACTTCGATGTCAAAGCTAATCAATTTATCGCCAGCTTTGACCTTGTCACCTTGTTTGACATGGGCTGTGAAGCCTTTGCCTTCCAATCCAACAGTATCCATACCAATGTGGATTAAGAGTTCTAAGCCTTGGGCAGTTGTAATCCCAATAGCGTGTTTGGTTGGGAAGAGCACAGAGACTGTTCCGTCAACTGGAGCAACCAAGATACCTTCGCTTGGATCAATAAGGACACCCTGTCCCATGACACCTGAAGCAAATACAGGGTCAGTAGCTTGTGACAATTCTTTGGCTTGACCAGTAAGTGGGCTGATCAATTCAATAGCAGAACCAGTTTCAACGATAGTTTCAGCTGGAGTTACAACTTCTTCAATAGTTTCTTCTTTTTTTGAAAATGCACCTGTACGTTTGAAAACAGCTGTCAAAATCATTGGGACAACAATCGCAACAATCATTGTCATAAAGAATACACCCCAGTATTCAGCCTTGATAGACAAGATACCTGGAAGACCACCGATACCGATAGAAGCAGCTTGGATGTTGAAAGTTACAGAAAGTAAGCCAGCGATACTTGAACCAATCATAGCAGCTACAAATGGGTAAACGTATTTGACGTTGACACCAAAGAGGGCTGGTTCAGTAACACCAAGATATGCAGAAATCGTTGCAGGAAGAGAAACTTGAGCTTCTTTTTCATTGTGACGGTTCATGAGGAAGTAGGCAAATACTGCAGAACCTTGAGCGATGTTAGAAAGAGCAATCATTGGCCAGAGACCAGTTCCACCAGCATCCGCAATCAATTGTGTATCGATGGCGTTTGTCATGTGGTGAAGACCAGTGATAACGAATGGCGCATAGAGAGCACCAAATACAGCACCGAAGAGCCATTTCAATGGGCCAGTCAAACCAGCCAATACGATAGTTGACAACCATTGACCGATTGTCCAGCCGATAGGACCAAGGACAGTGTGCGCCAAGATAATCGCTGGAAGCAGTGATAGGAATGGTACGAAAATCATAGATACTACTTCTGGAATCACTTTACGCCAGAAGATTTCTAGATAAGAAAGTGCCAAACCTGCAAGGAGGGCAGGGATAACTTGTGCTTGGTAACCGATACGGGCAACGCTAAATGCGCCGAAGTTCCAAGACCATTCGCTAGCGATGGTCGCTGCGTCTGTACTTGGTACAGAATATGCGTTAAGCAACTGTGGAGATACCAAACAGATACCAAGGACGATACCAAGGATTTGTGACGTTCCCATTTTACGAGATACAGACCAAGTGATACCTACTGGCAAGAAGTGGAAGATGGCTTCACCTGGCAACCAGAGGAAGTGGTTGACGCCATTCCAGAAAGGAGAAACCTGAACGATGGTGTTCCATACAGGGTTACCGTCAGCGTCAAAGACCAACTGCCCGTCTTTCATGGCTTGTCCAAGCCATTCCATCTGAACGCCTTCCAAGACGTTACGGAAACCGAGAATCAAACCGCCGACGATAAGCGCAGGGATGATTGGTGTGAAGATTTCCGCCAACATGGTCATAACACGTTGGATGGCATTTTGGTTACTTTTAGCGGCTGACTTAGCAGCTTCTTTTGATACGCCTTCAATACCAGATACCGCAGTAAAGTCATTGTAGAAGATTGGTACATCGTTGCCGATGATAACTTGGAACTGACCAGCGTTGGTGAAGGTTCCTTTTACTGCAGGAATGTCTTCGATGACTTTTACGTTTGCTTTTTTCTCATCTGCAACAACAAAGCGCATGCGCGTTGCACAGTGTGTTACTGCATTGACATTCTCTTTTCCGCCAATAGCTTCTAGGAGCTGTTTGGCTTCTTTTTCAAATTTTCCCATATATTTTTCCTTCTAGACAGCTTATGGAATCTGTCACTCTATATTTTTTAGACATCTCCCAAAAGTATGTCTTTTTTGAAATTTGTACGGACAAATTTCTTTTGTGTTATCATTGTATCCGATTTCAAAAAATAATGCAAGCGTTTTTGCTTAGTTTTTTTAATTTTGAAATGAATTTTGTTATAATGTTGATAGTTGTATGTTATTTGACAGATGAATTTGCGAGGAAATGATGAAAAAATACCAAGAAATTTATAATGACTTAAAAGAAAAAATACGGACAAATGTTTATCCGGCAGAAAGCTCCCTACCGACAGAACAACAGCTCCAGGAAATCTATGGTGTTAGTCGTGATACGGTTCGTAAGGCGTTGGCGATTTTGACTGAGGGAGGTTTGATTCAAAAGGTGCAAGGGCGTGGTTCAATGGTCCTTAAGCAAGAAATTCTCAATTTCCCAGTTTCAGGTTTAACTTCCTATCAGGAATTGACAAATGTTCTCCAGCTTTCTACCAAGACAGATGTTGTCAGCTTAGATATGATTACCGTTAATAGTAGCCTTTCACATTTGACAGGCTTTGAACCGTATAGCAAGGTGTGGAAAGTTGTCCGTACACGTTCAATTGACGGTAAGGTCTCCGTTGTGGATACAGATTATCTTGCTGTCGATGTCGTGCCAGAGTTGACAACTGCTATTGCTGAAAAATCCATCTATGAATACCTAGAAAATAAGTTAGGCCTTGATATTGCTTATGCACAAAAAGAGATTACGGTAGAGCCGACCAGTCGAGAAGAACGAGATTTGATGCAGATTCAGGATGATTATCTGGTGTTGATAAAATCCAGGGTCTACTTAGGAGATACGCGACAATTTCAATACACTGAAAGTAAGCACAAGATTGATAAATTCCGCTTTGTAGATTTTGCTCGTAGAAAGCATTCTTTATAGGAGAGATTAGCCAAATCAAGTTTTTTACGCTATAATAGATAGAAGAAGAGGTAAGATATGGCAAACTTAAATCGATATAAATTTACATTTGGCGAGAAGCAATTAACCTTGACAACTGAGCATGACAATCTCTTTATGGAAGAGATTGAGCGTATTGCACAGGAAAAATACCAAGCCATCAAAGAAAAGATGCCAACGGCGGACCCTGAAACCCTCGCGCTTTTGTTGGCAATCAATGCTCTATCCGTTCAACTAACGCGCGAGATGGCATTTGAACAAAAGGAACAAGAACTTGCAAGCGTCAAAGAAAAGGTCTTGAAAAAGAATGTGACCTTGATTGACTTAGATGAGCTTGAGGACAAGGTATGATTTCATTAGCAATTATTCTCATTTTGGCATGGAGTTTCTACATTGGCTACAGTCGTGGTCTAGTTCTACAGGCCTTTTATAGCATGGGAAGTATTATTGCTCTGGTGGTTGCGACGGCTACTTATAAAAAATTGGCATCCTTCCTTTATCTCTGGGTGCCATTTGCCAATGCTACTCAGGGGAGCTCCAACTACTATTTTGATGAGAAATATCTCTTTGACCTAGATATGGTATTTTATGCGGGATTGGCCTTTCTTTTGATATACGTCTTGGTTTATGCTATTGTGCGTTTCATAGGAATATTTGTCCATCTATTAGAGGCTTTTAATCCTGATACAAAAACGACCAATCTCATAAGCGGCGCCTTGGCTGTCTTGGTGACTTTTATTTCTCTTCAGATTGTCATGGTCTTGCTATCAACTATTCCGTTAGCGATGATTCAAAATAAATTGCACAGTAGTTTTCTTGCCAACATCATGATTCAGTACACACCATTCACTAGTAGCTTTTTAAAATCTCTCTGGTTGAGTAATATAGCAGGGTAAGGGAGACCTTATCCTTTTTATCGTCATTTATAATACTCTTCGAAAATCAAAATCAGACATTGTTGACTTGATTTGATGAGTGGGAAAGACTAAGTAGGAATATATGAATAATAAAATTATTGAAACCCTTGAATTTCACAAGGTAAGACAAAAAATTGAGCCCTATCTCTTGACGGAACAGGGCTTCGAAGAATTACGACAGTTGGAGCCCATGGTGGAAGTCCATCGTATCCAACAGGCCTTTGACGAGTTGACAGACATAGCGCAGATTTTTGTGGAAAATCCCTATTTCAGTCTGGCTGCTACTAGTGACATCGGTCCAGCCATGCGTCGTTTGGAATTGGATACAGACCTCAATATCTCAGAATTATTGGCAGTCAAGCGAGTCTTGGAAGTGTCCAAAACTCTCTTGGATTTTTATGGAAATCTGGAAAATGTCAGTCTTAGCCAGCTGGATAAACTCTTTGAGAAGATTGAGCTTTTTCCACATTTACAGGGCTCCCTCCAGTCCATCAATGATGCTGGTTTTGTAGAGGATTTTGCCTCAGAAAAGCTAGCCCGTATTCGAAGAAAAATCCGTGAAGCTGAAGATCAAGTTCGTCAGGTCATGCAGGATATTTTGAAGACCAAAGGCGACATGCTGTCCGATAGCATTTTGGCAAGCCGTAATGGACGCAATGTCCTTCCTGTTAAAAATACCTATCGCAATAAGATTGCTGGGGTTGTCCATGACATTTCAGCTTCGGGTTCGACCGTTTATATTGAGCCGCGGGCAGTGGTGACCTTGAACGAAGAAATCAGTCACCTACGTGCAGAAGAACGCCATGAGCTCAACCGTATCTTGCAGGAATTGTCGGATATGCTCCGTCCGCATAGTGGCGTGATTCGTAACAACGCCTGGCTTATCGGACATATTGATTTCGTCCGTGCTAAGCATCTCTTTGCGCGTGAACATCAAGCAGTTGTACCCAAACTATCTGAGAAGCAGGATATTGCCCTTCTCAACGTTCGGCATCCGCTCATTGCTAAGCCTGTACCAAATGACCTTTATTTCGGTAGTCAGTTGACGGCTATCGTGATAACAGGTCCCAACACAGGTGGTAAGACTATCATGCTTAAGACCTTGGGATTGACCCATCTGATGGCTCAGTCTGGTTTGCCTATATTGGCTGATAAGGGCAGTCGGGTAGCCATCTTCAAAGAAATTTTTGCGGATATTGGTGATGAACAGTCGATTGAGCAGAGTTTATCAACCTTCTCCAGTCACATGACCCACACGGTGCAGATTTTAGCGGAGGCGGATCAGGATTCCCTTATCCTATTTGACGAGTTGGGAGCTGGGACCGATCCGCAGGAGGGGGCATCCTTGGCTATGGCTATTTTGGATGACCTTCGTCTGCGGGGGATCAAGACCATGGCGACCACCCACTACCCTGAGCTTAAGGCCTACGGGATAGAAACCTCTGGTATTGAAAATGCCAGCATGGAGTTTGATAGCAATAGCCTGCGTCCGACCTATAAGTTTATGCAGGGTGTTCCTGGTCGCTCCAATGCCTTTGAAATAGCCCGTCGTTTGGGCTTGTCAGACATCATTATCCAGTCGGCTCAGTCTTGGACCGATACAGATAGCGATGTCAACCGGATTATCGAGAAGTTAGAGAGCCAGACTGTTGAAAGTCGCCGTCGCCTAGATAAGATTCGCGAGGTGGAACAAGAAAATTTCAAGATGAACCGTGCGCTTCGTAAACTCTATGATGAGCTCAATCGAGAGAGGGAAAATGAGCTCAACAAGGCACGCTTGGAAGCCAAGGAAATTGTAGATATGGCATTGGCAGAAAGCGAGGATATTCTCAAAAATCTCCATGCTGCAGCCAGTCTTAAGCCCCACCAGATTATCGAAGCCAAGGCAGAGCTGAAAAAGTTGGCGCCTGAAGTGGTGGATCTGTCTAAAAACAAGGTTCTGAAAAAAGCCAAAGTCCAGCGTGCTGCCAAGGTGGGCGATGACATTATCGTTACAGCCTATGGACAACGTGGGACCCTGACCAATCAGCTCAAGGACGGGCGTTGGGAAGCTCAGGTTGGCTTGATTAAGATGACCTTGGCTAAAGATGAGTTTGAGTTAGTCAAGGCGGAAAAGGCAGAGCAGCCTAAGAAACGTCAGGTACACACGGTCAAACGCGCTAATGTACGAGTACCAAAAGCCCGCTTAGATCTCCGTGGCAAACGCTACGAAGAGGCTATGATGGAGTTGGATGAATTTATTGACCAGGCCCTTCTCAACAATCTGGCACAAGTAGACATTGTCCACGGTATTGGTACTGGAGTTATCCGAGAAGGTGTGACCAAGTACCTCCGCCGAAACAAGCAGGTCAAGGAGTTCGGCTACGCTCCACAAAATGCAGGTGGTTCAGGCTGTACTATTGTGACGTTTAAATAGCAATCAACCGATGGGAGATTCTTATGATTATCAGAAAATATCAAACCAGTGATGAAAAAGGCTGGGTTTACTGTAAGGCACTCAGCTACCTCTTCTCTCCATTCTTTGATGATAGAGAAACAGAGAAGCCCGAACTAATGACAGACATCTATGACTACCGCGTGGAATGGGTGGCTGAAGTAGATGGCTCAAACGGTTTGGGGAACCGTTTGAGGTTGGAGATGGGACTTGCTTGGCAAGTTTCCTCTGTATGGTCTGCTCTGACTATCTAGTCGTCGGAGCACCAAAGGACATCCCAACCTTCCGCTTTGGAATTGATTTAGAGCGAGGCAGATTGTCCTTTTCAGATATAGAAGGTCAGCCAGTTCCCTACTATTTGAGAGAAGGTGTTTATGTAGTCAGTGAAGAAGCTGGCTTGGATCTTTTTGATATAGAAGATGTCTATCAAGAATTGACCTACGTGGTGGATTTGACGGAAAAAAGTTGAAGTTTTCAACTTTTTTTATTTTTATCTTGCTATGGAGTGGACTCCATAGTTTATAATCATAATATCATCAGGGGCTGGAAAGGAAGTGATCTCTTGAAAACGATGAAAGAAGTGGCGGAGGAATTGGGTCTATCCAATGATACGATTCGCTACTACGAACGGATTGGGCTCTTGCAGGTGTCTCGGGATAAAAACGGTTATCGGCGGTTTGACCAACAGGCGATTGACTGGCTCTTCTTGGTCAAAATGCTTCGTAAGTCTGGGATGTCTATTGAAAGTTTGGTGGATTATGTTGACCTTGTGCGACAGGGTGATCGTACTATTGCTGCGCGAAAGGCTATTTTACAGGAGCAGGAAGAGCGATTGAAGGAGCAAATAGCCCAACAAGAAGCCGTGTTGGAGATGCTGAGTCATAAGGTAGCGACCTATGATAGTCAGTTGTTACGCTTTGAACAGGAACGATTAGACAAAGGAGAATAAAGATGCAGACAGTTACACTACACAATGGAGTTGAGATGCCTACAGTTGGATTTGGGGTCTTCCAAATCCCAGATCCAGAAAATTGCCAGCAGGTTGTCGAAGAAGCCATTCGGACAGGTTATCGCCTGATTGACACAGCTCAGGCTTATGGAAATGAAGAAGCAGTTGGTCATGCCATTCGCAATGCTGGTGTGCCACGAGAAGAACTGTTTATTACAACTAAATTGTGGATTTCAGATATGAGCTACCAAGGAGCCAAAGAAGCTTTCGCGACCTCTATGGAGAAGTTAGGTTTGGACTATCTGGACCTCTATCTGCTCCATCAGCCAGTAGGTGATACCTTTGGAGCTTGGCGAGCTTTGGAGGAACTTTATCAAGAAGGAAAAATCCGTGCCATTGGCGTGTCCAATTTCAAACCAGACCAGATTGCTAACCTCTCTCTTTTTAATACTGTGAAGCCGATGGTCAACCAGATTGAACTACACGTGTTCCACCAAAAACCAGAAGAGCGGGCCTATCTGGCTAGTAAGGGAATTCAAGTTCAGAGTTGGGGAGCCTTTGCAGAAGGGAAATTCGATGTTTTTACCAATCCTGTTTTGACAGCTATTGCTAGCAAATATGGAAAAACAACTGCTCAGGTCATGCTCCGTTTCCAACTCCAGTCAGGCATTGTTTCTCTATCCAAATCAGCCAAGCCGGAGCGTGTGCGTCAGAATTTTGACATCTTTGACTTTGGACTGACGGAAGAAGACATGGTGGCTATCCAAGCTCTAAACACAGATACGACAGTCTTTGCTGATCACCACCAAGCCCAAACCATTGAAGCCTTAGCAGGCTATGTTGGCAAGACATTTTAAGGGATATGGACGTTTGAATGAACTTTAATCCATTGTCACTTTCGGCTTGCCATACTCTACGAAAGTGACTAGCTTCTCAGGTCTTATTTCTAACCTAGAACAGCCTTTATACTGTTCTAGTAAGCTGTACCTCAGGCCCTTGTCTGAAAGCAAATTCATTCGATTATAAAATCTGATCTGATAGGTTGCTTTTACAGCTAAATGGAACAAGAACAAACCATTTTCTAGTCCAGTCTTGTCACCCAGCGGTCTAGTTTGACTTGATCAATCTGCTTGTCAAATTAAGATTTCTAAAGTATGTCTATTCAATACCTCTTCCGTAGCGTCACCCTGTCTCGTTACTACAACTGGACTTTATAAGTAAAACAATTTCTCAGTTCCCCCCTCGTCACCCTGCGGTCTAGTTTGGCTTGACCAATCTGCTTTTCAAATTAAGATTTCTAAAGTATGTCTATTCAACTTATTGGTCCGTAGCAAAAATTCGCATTCTCTCTTCATTTGGTGTAGAATGATAGTACCAAAAACAGAAACGGAGAAAATTATGGTTCAAGTTATTACAGATGCAAACTTTGAAGTTGAAACACAAGAAGGCGTAGTCCTTGTAGATTTTTGGGCACCATGGTGTGGCCCTTGCCGTATGCAGGCACCAATTTTGGAGCAATTGGCAGGTGAAATGGATGAAGATGAGTTGCGCATTTTCAAGATGGATGTAGATGAAAATCCAAACACAGCTCGTCAGTTTGGAATCATGTCTATCCCAACTCTTTTGTTTAAAAAAGATGGACAGGTTGTGAAACAGGTTGCCGGTGTTCACACCAAAGACCAAATCAAAGCTATCTTGGCAGAAATTGCCTAGCTAGAAAGGACTGAGAGCAGTCCTTTTTGTTTGCCTAAAAAAACAGAATAGTCAAGCCTGTGGTATAATGAAACTAACTTGAAAAAATCTGAGAGTGGAGCTTATGAAAAACAAGTATTTTGCAACCATGGAATACCGGGATAAGTTGTTTGCAGAGTTGGATTTACAGACTCGTGATATGGTTATCCTAATGTGTGCGATTTTTATTGCTTCTGTTGGCTTAAATATGAATGCCACGGCTGTTATTATCGGAGCTATGCTGATTTCCCCCTTGATGACACCGATTGTTGGGCTCGGTTTGGGCTTGGCCATTTATGATCTTGCCTTGATGAAGAAGGCATTGAAGTTGCTAGCTGTCGAGGTTGTCATTAGCTTGCTGGTATCTAGCATTTATTTCTATCTTTCGCCGATTACAGTAGCCAGTACAGAGTTGACTGCTAGAATTTCGCCGACAGTCTGGGATATTATTATTGCCATTGCTGGCGGAATTGCTGGAGTGATTGGCAGTCGGAAAAAAGAGGCCAATAATATTGTGCCCGGTGTTGCCATTGCGACAGCCCTCATGCCTCCTATTTGTACATCAGGTTTTGGCTTGGCTCATGGTAATACCCAGTACTTCTTTGGAGCCCTCTACCTCTTTTTGATCAACTGTATCTTCATCATGTTGACCACCTTTTTCGGCTCCCGCTTTATGATGCGACGGACCAAGGCAGTTGAATTGAGTGACTTGAATCCAAAATTGAGATATGGTATGACGGCTCTTGTCCTTGCCTTGACCATTCCGAGTCTGCTTTCCGCAGGAAATCTGGTCTTAGATTATGCTCGCAAGGATGCCATGAACCAATATGTTAGTGAGAGTTTTGCTTCCTATACAGTCCTCAGCCGCACCTATAGCAAAACTAAAAACCAGTTGGAGATTACCATTGTCGGACAAGAACTGACCGAACAAGAATTGGAAAAATTAGTCAAGGAAAAGTCAGAATACGGATTGGAAAAATTGACGGTCAAAGTCAACCAGGTTGCTAGTTTATCACAGGCGGATGCTAAGGAGGTTTACCAGTATATTGACCAGTACATTGAGCAAAAGTTGTCCAACACAGATACAAAAAATGAAGAAATTCAAGATGAGATAGAGTAGGCGGGAGAAATATGCGTCCTACTTTTAAGAATAGATTAGATGATATAGGAGGAGACAAACATGAAAGAGATTTACCTTGCAGGCGGTTGTTTCTGGGGGATGGAAGGCTACTTTTCCCAGATCGATGGTATTCTTGACACCAGCGTTGGCTATGCCAATGGGCAGGTAGAAACCACAAACTACCAGCTCCTCAAGCAAACCGACCACGCCGAAACAGTCTATCTAGCTTATGATGAGACTCGTATCAGTCTGCGGGAGATTCTCCTCTATTACTTCCGCGTCATTGATCCCTTCTCTGTCAATCAGCAGGGACCTGACAAGGGGCGCCAGTATCGGACTGGTATCTATTACACATATAAGGCTGATTTGCCGACCATCGAGCAAGTCATGACGGAGCAGTCCCAGCTCTTTGGCGGACGCCTCCTAGCCGTTGAAGTGGAGCCACTCGCGCATTACATCCCCGCCGAAGACTACCATCAGGATTATCTCAAGAAAAATCCCCAAGGGTACTGCCATATCGATCTTGGGCAGGCAAAAATCCCTCTGATTGATGTTGCAGACTACCAAAAGCCAGACCAACAAGTCTTAAAAGACAGCTTGACCGACCTCCAGTATCAAGTCACTCAAGAAGCTGCGACGGAAAGACCCTTCGAAAATGAGTTTTGGAATAGCGACCAAGCTGGTATCTACGTCGATATTACGACTGGCGAGCCGCTCTTTCTCTCAACAGACAAATTCGACTCAGGCTGCGGCTGGCCCTCCTTTACCAAACCAATCAGCAAGGAAGTCGCGACTTATTTCCAAGATCTTTCCCACGGCATGAACCGTATTGAAGTCCGTAGTCGGGCTGGTCATGCTCATTTAGGTCATGTCTTTGATGACGGACCGCGTGATAAAGGTGGTCTCCGTTACTGTATCAACTCAGCAGCCCTTCGTTTCATACCGAGAGAGGAAATGGAAGAAGCAGGATATGGCTTGTTTTTGGATTTGCTTAAATAAATTTAGGAACGCAGAAAGTCTATTCGCAAAGAATAGGCTTTTTGTGTCGAAATAGTATATTTAAACATATAATTTTGATATAATGATTTATACATAGATAATATTTTAGTTGAAGAAGTGGCTATTTTGCTGTCAATCAACCAGTTCGCTGAGATATTAAAGCGAACTCTTAGCAGAGACATTGGAATTTTTTCCTAGCCTATTTCTTACATTTTAGAGAATAGGAAGACAGATGATTATGATGAAAGGAAAATTTGTACTTGTATCGACTATCATTCTAGCCGTCTTTATGATTTGGTTGGGGGTCAGCAAAAAGGAGACTATGCTAGTTCATTATTATCCTTCTGTGACTACCTTGTCGGTATCTGAGGACGTGACTTACTCAGATGTACGACAGCGATTAGAGGACTATTCTCAACAGACGGATAGTGTCATTGCCAGACGAGTGATTGAGCCAAGTACATCAGGTGGACGTACCTTTTCTTATGATAATTTTAGTCAATCTCCCCTACCAAGAGGACTAGAGGAATTTCAGGCATCAGAAAAAGTGGAGTCTGCACTTTTAACCAAATATTTTATTTTCCAAGGGAAAGCGACGGTAGAGGAGCTTCGGTCTCTTCTTGTTTCGCTTGGATTTGATGAAGTTCAGATTCGGAAGCCATCGACTATTGCTACTTTACTAGCATTTCTGACACAAGGTGGTCAATTCTTAGCCATACTGGTCTTTCTCATTACCTATATGGCTTTGGTCGTGATTGCCAATGTAAGGCAGTTGCGTACAGCAGGTATCCGTTTGATTGCAGGAGATTCACGTTGGCATTTATTTCTACTATCTCTACAGGAAAATGCGAAAGAGATAGCTCTAACTATCCCATTTGCGGTTCTTCCAGCAGTTGGACTGGCCTACCTCATTGGGTTAGATGGCTATTCTGTCTACTATCTGGTCGCAGCTCTAGTGGGCTATCATTTCTTGCTTGGTTTGATTGTCCTTTTTTTCGCTGCTACATTTACCTTGGCCATTCGGACCTATCACTTTTTACCCTTGTTAAAAGGGAAGATGCCCCTGCAAGGAATCCTGACCATTATGGTTATGGGGCAAATGCTGGCTCTACTGGTGGTGTCATTGGGTGTGGCTCAAACCGTCTATTATTCAGGGATTTGGCAGGAATACCAAGTAGGTGCCCAGCAGTGGGAGAATGAAGGGGATTACTATAGTTTAGCTTGGAATATTTCTGCGGATGGTCGCTCAGGACTAAATTCGCCTGAAAATTGGTATCCTTTACTAAAGCAAGCTTTGGAGGAAGACGGCGCGCTCTTTGTCAAAAGTAATTTGAATGCCTATTTAATGGGCTCCCAACTGGAAGATGGGACACGCCTTGACAGCTACCATCCAGCAGGCAACACCCTCTACGTTAGTCCAAATTATTTGCAGATACAGGATGTAGATTTAGCAGAAGGAGAAGCAGTGCTCCCTCTACAAGAAGGAGAATTTCAACTTCTATTACCTGAAAAATTGCACCCTCAAAGTGATACTTATCTCCATCTTTACCAAGATTATATCAATCGTATGGTTAGACCTGCTAATCAAGCACGCTCAGCTACCATTAAGGGAAAAGTTGCTTATCTAAAAGATGGGCAGAAGCAGTTTATCTACAATCATCGTTCTGGTCAACATGTGCAATACCTGACAGACCCCATTTTAGTTGTGCTGGCACCGTCAAGTCTGGGAAAAGAATCTGCTGACTTTTGGTTGAATGAAGTAGATAGCAGTATCTTATTTAAAAACAGAGATAAACTTTTGCGCGAATTGAAGGCAAGAAATCTGTTTCAGTTTGTCAATGAAGTGAAAAGTAGTTCCTCTCTCTTTACGGAACTTTTAGATCGTATTCGGATAGAGACCATTTCAACATCTATGGGTGCCATTTTAGGGATTGTGACCTCAATTGTCCTGTTTAATACCATGAATCTTCTATACTTTGAAGAATTTAAACGTGAGATTTTCATCAAGGAAATTGCAGGGATGGGTTTTTTGGGCATTCATCAGAAATACCTAACGGTTCAGCTACTGGCCCTTTTATTAGCCTTGGGAGCGAGCGTAGTAGTAACAGGGCACATATTCATAAGTAGTATCAGTTTTATCTTGTTTCTGCTCAACGCGCTCTACTTATTGAGGTGGCAGGCGAGGAAAGAAGGAGCTTGGAATATCCGTATTTTGAAAGGAGCCTAGTATGTTTTCTATCCAATCAATTCAAAAGAAATTTGGGAAGCGCAGCTTGTTTTCTGATGTAACGCTAGACTTGCAGGCTGGAAAGGTCTATGCTTTGATAGGTGCCAGTGGTAGTGGAAAAACGACCTTGCTGAATATTTTAGCCAAGTTGGAGTCCTATGATGCAGGTGACATTCTCTACAAGGGAAAGGAATTGAAAAAGTTGAAGCCCCATCTCTTTTTTAGGGAGGAATTAGGCTATCTCTTTCAGAATTTTGGTCTTTTAGAAAGTCAGACAATCAAAGAAAATCTGGATTTGGGACTGATTGGTCAGAAATTGTCCAAAGACGAAAGGAAATCGAGGCAGGAAGCGGCACTTGATGCAGTTGGTCTGTCTTATCTGGACCTGTTCCAGCCTATCTATGAACTCTCAGGAGGGGAAGCCCAGCGGGTAGCTCTTGCTAAAGTCATCCTGAAAAATCCTCCATTGATTTTAGCAGATGAGCCGACGGCTGCCTTAGATCCTAAGAGCTCCCAAGAAATTATGGATATTTTGTTATCCTTGAAGAGCCCAGATCGGTTAATTGTGATTGCCACCCACAATCCTTTGAGTTGGGAGCGAGCAGACCTTATCATAAAAATGGAAGACTTGTAAAAATTCATACTCTTCGAAAATCAAAATTATCCGTTATCAACTTACCTTGATGAACTCCAGTTCTATCTTCGGATTCGTTTCCTAGGCTACTTTTGATTTTCATTGAGTATCAGAAAATATTCTTGATTTTTTCGTGAAATTAGATTAAAATAAGACTAGATAAAACTGAATAACCGGTTGATATTGGGTAGAAGGGAAACTGACTGTTCAATGGACGGAACTCTGGAGAGACCATTTTGGCACCGAAGGGGCAAGGTAGTTCTGCTTGGAAAAGTAGAGCTACTGAAACTCTCAGGTAAAAGGACAGAGCGAATAGAAAACAAGGAATTTCCTTCGTTTTTCGCGTTGATTCTAGAGGTTGAAGTGTTCAGCCTCTTTTTGTTTTTTCCGGCAGCTTTATCGGATTAGTAAAGAATCTTAGGAGGAAGCTATGTTAGAATTGATGCAAAACATCAATAATTTTGTTTGGGGACCGCCCCTTTTGTTACTCTTGGTCGGAACGGGTGTTTATTTCACTCTTCGTTTGGGAGTATTTCAGGTCAGCAAGTTGCCGACGGCCTTTCGTTTAATTTTCTCAAGTGACCAGTCTGGTCAAGGGGACGTGTCCAGTTTTGCGGCTCTTTGTACAGCTTTGGCCGCGACAGTTGGTACGGGAAATATTGTCGGGGTGGCAACTGCCATTACGATGGGAGGACCAGGCGCCCTCTTTTGGATGTGGGTAGCAGCCTTTTTTGGGATGGCAACCAAGTATGCAGAAGGATTTTTAGCGATCAAATATAGAACAAAGGATGCCAACGGACAAGCGGCTGGTGGTCCTATGCACTATATCACCTTGGGGATGGGACAAAAGTGGAAACCTTTGGCAATCTTCTTTGCTATTTCAGGAGTTTTGGTGGCACTTTTGGGAATCGGAACCTTTTCGCAGGTGAATTCCATCACAGCTTCATTGGAGATGAGTTTTGGCTTGGCTCCACAACTGATCAGCATATTAACAGCCATTTTAATTGCTTTCTTTATCTTTGGAGGGATTGAGAAAATCTCTGACGTTTCAACTAAGATTGTTCCTTTTATGGCGATTTTGTATATCTTAGCAAGTATTACTGTCTTGGCCGTGCATTGGGATCAACTCTTGCCAACCCTTGCCTTAGTTTTCAAATCTGCCTTCACTCCAGCAGCTGCGATGGGTGGTTTTGTAGGGGCAACGGTAAAAGAAGCCATTCAACGCGGAATTGCGCGTGGAGTGTTTTCAAATGAATCTGGTTTGGGTTCGGCGCCTATTGCGGCAGCTGCAGCCAAGTCGGATAACCCTGTGGAGCAGGGATTGATTTCCATGACAGGTACCTTTATCGACACGCTGATTATTTGTAGTCTGACGGGTCTCTCTATTTTGGTGACAGGCCAGTGGACGACGGAAGGTTTGGCGGGAGCTCCTCTGACTCAGGCAGCCTTTGCTTCTGTTTTTGGGAATCCTGGAGCTATTGCTCTGACTGTAAGCCTAGTTCTCTTTGCTTTTACAACTATTCTCGGATGGTCTTACTATGGTGAACGCTGTATCGAGTTTCTATTCGGTACCAAATCCATCTTGCCTTATCGTCTGTTATTTGTGGCAATGGTAGCCCTTGGTGGCTTCCTCAAACTAGACTTGATTTGGACCATTGCCGATATTGTAAATGGTCTCATGGCCCTACCAAACTTGATCGCCTTACTAGCTCTCTCTCCTGTTATCATCAAGGAGACACGTCAGTATTTTGCAAAGAAGAAATAAGATGAGGCTGGGCAAAAAGACCAACCTCGCTTCTCAGGGTTCGTGTCAACATCTCAGCGCAGTGGTTGATTGGCAGATTTGTTCGTGTTTTACACTCTAAATCTGACCTAATCAACTGTGCGGGGGCGGGAAGACGAACTCTTTTTTTGACCAGTCGAGTTCTTTCCCGCTCCCTGTTCTTTTAGGATGTTTTCTGCTATAATTATCTCATGAATGATTTTATTACCAAGTATTTGTCTCAATTTAATATTGAGGCCATTGTGACAGCAGGCCTAAATAAGGTTTTATCGCTTGTTTTACTCTTTGTTGCATTTTACATTATCAAGAAGATAGCCAAAGCTTCTGTGAAAAAGGTTTTAGTTCCCTCCCTAAAGGTATCCACTCAGGAAATTGGTCGCCAGAAGACCATCAGTCGTCTGGTGGAAAGCATCCTAAATTACCTACTCTACTTTATCCTTATCTACTGTATTTTGAGTATCCTCGGTTTACCGGTATCCAGTCTTCTTGCAGGAGCCGGGATTGCTGGGGTAGCTGTTGGGCTGGGCGCACAAGGTTTTCTCTCAGACTTGGTCAATGGATTCTTTATCTTAATTGAACGACAGTTTGACGTCGGAGATGTGGTTAAGTTAACCAACGGGCCTATTACCATTTCAGGAACCATCGTTAGCATGGGAATCCGAACAACACAAGTACGTGATGCAGATGGGACATTGCATTTTATTCCCAATCGCAACATTCTAGTGGTATCCAATCAGTCAAGAGGGGACATGCGTGCTCAAATTGATATTCCGCTCAAATTTAATACCGATTTGGAACAAGTCTATCGCGTAATAGAAGAGGTCAATTTGAGAGAAATCAGCAATTTTGACCAGATTACAGGTGTGACTGTATTAGGTCCCCAAAACGCTATTTCGGGACAGTTTATATTTCGTGTCAATCTTTTCGTAGCAAACGGTCAACAGAACAAGATCTATCATCAATTCTTTGGTTTTTATCAAGATGCCCTGCGTCAAGCAGGAATAGATTTACCTTCAAGTGGGCCAACTGTTTTAAAATAAGGAGTTTATGATGCAAACAAAAGATTTTGTCGTTGAAAATGGGCAGATGTATTATAAGAAGAACCCCTTGCATAAACAGCCTCTCTTTTGGACAACCATCGCTGGTGCAGTCCTCTCCTTTATCCTAGGAGTAACCTGTTTTATTTTTATGATCGGTTTAAGCTTGTCAGGTACAAGTGATTCTTGGGATTCAGAGGGTTATTTCGATGATACGAAGACCTACACAGAATATCAAGTGAGAGATAGTGTTGATTTTTCTGATGGTCTTCATGTGACAGTAACGTCTATGGGCAAAGACGATAGCGTAGAACTAGTAGATAGCTACTATAGCACAGCTTATGTTGTTGAAATGGAAGTTGAAAATTCGACCGCAGAAGAACTCTATTTTGATGAATACTATTTCAGTCTCATGGATCCCGTTAGTCAGATTCCCTTTACTCTGGATTTACGGACCTACGATGTGAATCTAGTTGAAAAGCTGAAGCCAGGAGAGAAAGTACAAGTAAAACTTATCTACGGTATAGATAATGAAACAAACTTTGGTTTTACCTACGAAGATGCCATGTGGACGGAATTAGTCGCAGAAAGTATCTAATTGCTGTAGAAAAAGTTTTAAATACTGCACAATTTACGGGTTTACAACGCCCCTTGGTTCAGATTGTTCGGCTTGGTAATTGTACTATATCCGACCTATCTGTTATTTTTACATTTTAAAAAGGAGAACAAGTTTATCCACTGTTCTCCTCTTCTTTTAATGAAAAATACCCCCAAAAT
>NZ_WCJE01000041.1 GCF_016743335.1 Streptococcus suis
GTGGTTGCTTTTCATTATAGGTCATATGGGACTTTTTGTATATACTCAAAAAGGCTCCATAATCTCTACAGTGGATTTACCCACTACAGAAATTATAGAGCCTTAAAAAAGAGGAAGTCCCTCTTTTTAATGTTCTCTCATTTTTGCCAATAATTTTTGAGCAGTTTCTAGGTTGGTGTGTTTTTCTTTCCGCAGGAGTTGGGCTAGTTGGTCTACTTCATGCTCCTCGGCGCCAGCAAGTAGCGCTAGGGATTTTGCGTGGAGCTTCATGTGACCAGCCTGAATCCCTGAAGTAACAAGAGCACGCAGGGCAGCAAAGTTCTGACAGAGACCGACAGAAGCGATGATAGAAGCTAATTGGCGTGCCTTTGGTTGTTGGAGAAGGTCAAAAGCGACTGCTACCTTTGGATTGAGCCCGATAGAGCCACCGACGGAGGCGATCGGAAGAGGTAGGGTGATGGAGCCGACCAAGTGCTCGCCATCAATGGACCAAGTAGAAAGCCCCTTGTATTGCCCATCACGGCTGGCATAAGCATGGGCCCCGGCTTCGACTGCCCGCCAGTCATTTCCTGTAGCGATAACGACAGCATCTATACCATTAAAAATCCCTTTGTTATGTGTCGCAGCACGATAAGGGTCCACTTGTGCCAGCTTGCTTGCCAGGGCTATTTTTTGAGCAGTTTCTTGAGCAATGGCAGAGCTGGTAGCCAGACTAGGGATGGCAATATGGCATTGGGCGGTGACCAGTGACTCCGTTGCATAGTTGGAGAGGATTCCCATCAAAGCCTGTCCCTTGCTGAGCTCTTCTAAGTCATCCTTAACAGCTTCTAACATGTTATTGAGGATATTGGCTCCCATGGCTTCTTGTACATCAACCTGAAGATAGACAATCAAAAACTCATCCTTACTCTCAACAGTCAATTCTCTTGCACCGCCCCCTCGTTTGACAATGGAAGGGTGCGCTTGATTGGCAGTTTCTAAAATACTCTCCTTCTGGTCAAGAATCGCCTGTTTCGCTCTGCTATGGTCTGAAATATCGTAGAGGGCAACTTGTCCAATCATGATACGGTTGTGAATAGTCGTTGTAAAACCGCCAGATTTAGCGATGATTTTGGCTCCGAAAGATGCAGCTGCAACCACAGAAGGTTCTTCAGTAACCATCGGTACAGAATAAGTTTGTCCATCCACTAGAAGTTCTGGAAGTACAGAAAAAGGTAAGGAAAACGTTCCTAGATGATTTTCTGCCATCTTTCCCGCAATTGCTTCTGGCAGGTTTTCGTCTTTGTATAGAATGTCTAAGCTATCTTCGGATAGGGAACGATTCTGACGGAGAATATCAATGCGCTCTTGGCGTGATTTTTTATAAAATCCGGAAAAAGTTGACATAGGTTCCTCTTTCTATAGGAAAGCGCCCCTTGGTGAGAGCCAAAGGGCGCCGTTTTGGCTTTTATAGTCATTTGAATTAGCTTGATACATCGTCACTTTCGGCTTGCCGTACTCTGCGAAAGTGAGGCTGGGCAAAAAGACCAACCTCGCTTCTCAGGGTTCGTGTCAACATCTCAGCGCAGTGGTTGATTGGGTTTAACAGTCCAGTGGACTGTTAAAGGTTGGAGATAAGATTTGCGAAGCAAATCTCAGCAATTCGTGTTTTACACTCCAAATCTGACCATTACGACTGATGCGAACAGAGTTCGCTTCATTTCCAACCTAGAACAGTCACTACTCTGACTTAACGACTGTTGCGAACTTCGTTCGCTATATCTCCAACCTCCAAAGGTTCCCCGAACCTTTGGAGCTATGGGGGGGAGTGAAACAGTCTGGGAATAGACTGTTTCAGCTCAACAACTAGAAATAAAGACTTGTTGACGAACTCTTTTTTTGACCAGTCGAGTTCTTTCCCGCTCCCTTATTTCTAGCTACCTGCACCTCAGTTCCTTGTCTGAAAGCTAATTCATTCGACTATATTTACGATAGATATGTTTGTGATTGTCCACTTTGATAAGGGCAAAGGGACTTTGATCTTCTGGTAGGTCAAGGGATGAACCAGTTTCATCAAGGGTAATTTCTTCAAAGAAGACTAGTTCGTATTCCTTAACGCTGAGTTTTGTACGTTGATTGAGTTGTTCTAAACGATTTTCTTGTAAGTGGTCGCGATAACCTTCAACGAGTTGACCGCTGAAAATTTCACAGACAGCGCCGCTACCATAGCTATAAAAGAGGATTTGATCCCCTGTCTCTAACGCTCTGCTATTTTCCAAAAGGGAAAGAAGAGAGAGGAAGATAGAGCCAGTGTAGATGTTGCCGACGACTTTATTATAGACGATAGCTTCCTGGAAACGTTCTGTCAAGCGACTAAGAGTTTCTTCATCCTGAGCAATAGCTTGCAATCCTTTAAGACCTTGTTTGGAGAAAGGGATATGTAAGCACATGGCAGCAAAATCGTTGAGGGTTTTGCCTGTTTTTTGTTGATAGTAGTCGAAAGTTGTCGTCAAGCAATCGGTGTACTGTTCAGTCGAAAATTTACCATCAACACGTGGATATTTGTCGTAGTTGGGACGCCAGAAGTCGTAGATGTCACGTGTCTGGCAGACATTATCATTGTTGAGGACCAAAATTCGTGGGTTTGCGGTTACCAACATGGCAACTGCCCCAGCACCTTGGGTAGGTTCACCGCCAGAAGCGACTCCATATTTTGCAATATCACTAGCAATGACTAGGACTTTTGATTCTGGGAATTGAGCGATATGGCTTTTGGCAAGACTTAGTCCAGCCGTTGCACCGTAACAAGCCTCCTTCATCTCGATGGAGCGAGCGAAGGGCTGAATACCGAGTAATCCATGAATGGTGACGGCAGCAGCCTTACTTTGATCTACGCTAGATTCTGTACCGACAATAACCATGTTAATGGTTTGTTTATCTTCTTCTGTCAGAATGGCTTCGGCAGCCTTTGCCCCAAGACTGATAATATCTTGAGTGACAGGAGTTACAGCCATTTCTGATTGGAGAAGTCCAATCAGAAATTTATTTGGGTCCACATTGCGGGCTTGGGCTAAATCAGCCAAATCTAAAACATAATCGGGTGCCGCAAATCCGATTTTATCAATACCGATGTTCATAATATATCCTTTGTGTACAAATGATAGGTTAACTTGTTTGCGCATTGGAAACGATTAGGGAGATGCCTTGACCGCCTCCGATACAAAGTGAGCAAAGACCAAGCTCTTTTTCTTGCTTGATTAATTCGTGAATCAGAGTGACTAGGATTCGACTACCACTAGCTCCGATTGGATGTCCAAGGGCGATAGCACCACCATTGACATTGACTTTTGCAGGATCAATGCCGAGTTGTTTGACAACTGGAATTGATTGAGCTGCAAATGCCTCGTTGAGTTCGAATAGATCGATATCCTCGACTGTTTTATTCAGTTTTTGTAGCGCTTTTTGGCTAGCAGTAATAGGTCCAAGCCCCATCAATGCGGGATCTAAACCGCTTGTTGCATAGGCCTCAATATAGGCAAGTGGCAGGATATTTAGCTCACTGGCTTTTTCATCAGACATGAGTACCAAGACAGCACAGCCGTCGTTGATGCCAGAAGCATTGGCTGCGGTGACGGTTCCATCTTTTTTGAAAGCTGGACGGAGTGTTGCCAATTTTTCAATTGGCGTCAGACGAGGGTACTCATCTGTGGCAAAAATAGTTTCGCCTTTCCGATTTTTTAATCTAATAGGAACAATTTCGTCAACAAATCTTCCCTCAGCAATAGCTTTCGCAGCCTTCTCTTGGCTACTGTATGTAAAAGCATCTTGCTCTGCGCGACTGACTTGATAGTGTTCAGCAACATTTTCTGCAGTAATGCCCATGTGATAGTTGTTGAAAGCATCTGTTAGACCGTCTGTCAGCATAGAATCTTCTAGAGTAATATGACCAAATTTACTACCAAACCGGCTAGTTTTAGATAGATAAGGTGCCTGGCTCATGATTTCAATGCCCCCAGCCACAACTACATCATTGTCACCGAGAAGGATTGATTGTGTGGCAAGAAGGACTGATTTGAGACCGGAACCACAGACTTTATTGACTGCATAGGCAGAGGCTGTCTGAGGAATGCCTGCACGAATAGCAATTTGACGTGCAATATTTTGTCCTTGTCCTGCTGAAAGAACATTTCCGAAGATAACTTCATCAACGCTGTCTGCAGGGATGTTTTTATTAGCTAAGGCTGTTTCGAGGACTTGCGCCCCTAAATCAGCGATTTCAATATCTTTCAGACTGCCTCCGAAGCTGCCGATAGCAGAACGATAGGCAGACACGATAGCTACTTTTTTCATGATAACTCCTATAGTGGTATCGTTTTGAACTGTCGTGTTCAGCCTTACTATTATACCATTATTTTGTATTTTTTCTAAGAAGAAAGATAGGTCTAGAGACTGAATTTACATGAAAGAGTAATGAAAGCGTACACAGATTATGGAAAGGCTGGCATTTTTTTACCTTTTCGTGTAAAATAGAGAAGTATAAGAGGGGAACCTCAAAATTTAAAGGAGAATCCATAAATGGTAAAATTGGTTTTTGCTCGCCATGGTGAGTCTGAATGGAACAAAGCTAACCTTTTCACTGGTTGGGCTGATGTTGATTTGTCTGAAAAAGGTACACAACAAGCAATCGATGCAGGTAAATTGATCAAAGAAGCAGGTATCGAATTTGATCTTGCTTTCACATCTGTATTGAAACGTGCTATCAAGACTACAAACTTGGCTCTTGAAGCTGCAGATCAATTGTGGGTACCAGTTGAAAAATCATGGCGTTTGAACGAACGTCACTACGGTGGTTTGACTGGCTTGAACAAAGCTGAAGCAGCTGCTGAATTTGGTGATGAGCAAGTTCACATCTGGCGTCGTTCTTATGATACTTTGCCACCAGAAATGGCTAAAGATCATGAGTATTCAGCACACACTGACCGTCGCTATGCACACCTTGATGATTCAGTTATTCCAGATGCAGAAAACTTGAAAGTAACGCTTGAGCGTGCCCTTCCATTCTGGGAAGATAAAATTGCTCCAGCATTGAAAGATGGTAAAAACGTATTCGTAGGTGCACACGGTAACTCAATCCGTGCCCTTGTAAAACACATCAAACAATTGTCTGATGACGAAATCATGGATGTGGAAATTCCAAACTTCCCACCACTTGTTTTCGAATTGGATGAAAACTTGAACATTGTGAAAGAGTACTACTTGGAAGCATAATTCATTTAAGGCCTGAGTTCGCTCAGGCTTTTTTAGTTTTGAATATCAGATTTTTCATAGAGAGTATGGTATACTGGTGGTATTAAATGGTAGGAGGAATTTATTATGGCAAGTAAAAAAATGTTGCACGCTTGTTTGCGTGTTGAGAATTTAGAAGCATCGCAAAAGTTCTATGAAGAAGGGTTTGGCTTTAAAGAAACCCGTCGCAAGGACTATCCAGAGCACAAGTTTACCTTGGTTTACTTAGCACTTGAAGGAGATGACTTTGAGATTGAATTGACCTACAATTATGATCATGGTCCCTATATCGTAGGCGACGGTTTCTCGCATCTAGCTCTTTCTTCAGATGATTTAGAAGGTGATAATGCTAAGCATAAGGAGCTGGGCTATCCAACGACAGACATCAAGGGCTTGCCAGGAAGTCCAGGTCGTTATTATTTTGTGACAGATCCAGATGGCTACCGTGTGGAAGTCATTCGTGCAGATTAATTTAGAAAAGATTTTGCTTAGGCAGTCTTTTTCTTTTCAAAAAAAATCAGAAAATGGCAGGAGGGAGGGAATTGGCACTAACTCAGGAGTTAGGGCTTTTCTTTTGCCAAAAATGTGGTATAATAAGTCAGTATGCTTATTCAAGCACAAAAGAGGAATCCTATGACAAAAGAAGCAGAATTTTTAAAAGAATTTGAGGCTTGGGTCAACACTCAGGTCATGGTAAACGAGATGGCGGTTGAAGAAAGTCGTCGTGTCTTGGAGGAAGACAAGGATGAGCGGGCAGCGGATGCTTATATTCGTTATGAGAGCAAGCTGGATGCCTATCGATTCATTCAAGGGAAATTTGCCAACTACCATGCTGGCAAAGGTTTTCATGATTTACCAGATGAGTTGTTTGGTCAAAGGCATTATTAATCAGACGGGAGAGAGATGAAAAATGGGAAAAAAGAAAGTAAATCGAAAAAAACAATTGAAAAAACAGTTGGCAGACTTGAAACGTGCGGGTCGTGTAGGTCTTGAAAGAGCTGCAGAGGTAGTAGAGACAGTTGCTCACAAGGCTGAGGCTGTAGTAGAGCATGCTGTGGAACAAGTGAAAGAAGTTGCCACAGAGGTGACTTCTTCAGCGACTTCATTGGAAGACTTTTTGGCACTTCCTGAGTTGGAAGGCATTGCGGCAGCGCGTTTGGAAACCTTTTATGAAGCAGGTATCAAATCTGTGTCTGACTTTGCAAACCATACAGAAAAAGAGCTCTTGGCTCTTAAAGGCATCGGGCCTGCTACCATCAAGCAGTTGACGGAAAAAGGGATTGAGTTGAAAGCTTAAATCCCTTGCTTTTCAAGGTACAATTTGTTACAATAAAGCCATTCAGAGGTGTTTTGAGCCCATTTGTCACAGGAAGCGGTGGTACTGAGAAATCCGCACAAATGTCAAAACTGGTTGCTGATGATGTGAATCGAATACGCAAAGTGCAGATAATGTATCTGAACAAGGGTGGTACCGCGGAATAACTTCGTCCCTGTCTAGCAAGTCTAGGCAGGGATTTTCATTTGGAAAGGAGAAATATGCTACATCATGTTGAAATTTACGTTTCTAATTTAGAAACCTCGCGTGCATTTTACGACTTTCTCCTGACCAAGCTGGGATACTCGCTCTATCAGGAGTGGGAGGAAGGGCTATCTTACAAAAAAGCAGAGCAGTACCTGGTCTTTGTCCAAACGCCAGAGGACTTCCTAGAGGCAGGTTATCACCGTTGCCGTATAGGTCTCAATCATCTAGCCTTTCATGCGGGAACACCTGATGATGTTGACCAATGGCGGAAGGAATTTTTGACCAGACGAGTCAAACTTCTCTACGACGACCGCTATCCCCACGCAGGAGGACCAGACCACTACGCCCTCTATTTGGAAGACCCAGATGGGATTAAGATTGAGTTGGTGGGGGAGGCAAGATGAATCTAATTATTATTGGAGCACAAGCTTCTGGCAAGATGACCGTTGGGCAGGAAGTTGCGAAATTGACAGGGATGACCCTCTTTCATAATCACGATTCGATTGATTTTAGCCTACGTTTTATTCCTGAATTTTCTGAGGATATGTTTGACCTCAATACACGTATTACATTTGCTGTTTATGATGTGTTTGCTAGGTCAGGCCGCCCACTAATCGGAACTGCCTTGATTAATTTTAAAAATCTCATAGAGGTTCAATTCCTTACAACTGTTCAGACGATTTTTCATCATCATGGTCAGGAAATTTTATTTGTTGAGTTGGAAACTGCTTTGGAAGAACGTCTGCGGCGTAATCGGACAGAAAATCGACTTACCCATAAACCTTTGAAACGACACATTGAAGTTTCAGAGGCTGAGATTCTCTCTACAGCTGATACATGTCAATATACCTCATTAGGCATTCCAGAGGGCATTCAGCATTATCTCAAAATTAATAATACTCATCTTTCTGCCAATGACGTAGCTCAACTAATTATTCAAAAAATGGAGGAACTTGAGCAAGAACAAACGAAATAGCCAGTCCAAGGGACTGACTATTTCTAGGAGATTATATGAAAAAGAATTGGGCTATTTCTAGCTTGAGGATAGTATAAACCAATTTTCTTAAAGAATACTAAAGGAGAAAAAATAATGTCAAAAGAATTATCACCAAAATACAATCCAGCCGAGGTTGAGGCTGGTCGTTACCAAACGTGGTTGGACCAAGATGTCTTTAAGCCGTCAGGCGATGCGGAGGCTAAGCCCTATTCTATCGTCATTCCACCGCCAAACGTAACCGGTAAGTTGCACTTAGGACACGCTTGGGATACCACCCTTCAAGATATTATCATCCGTCAAAAGCGGATGCAGGGCTTTGACACCCTTTGGCTTCCAGGTATGGACCATGCGGGGATTGCCACACAGGCTAAGGTTGAGGAGCGCTTGCGGGAGCAAGGTGTGACCCGTTATGACTTGGGCCGCGAAAAATTCCTCGACAAAGTTTGGGAATGGAAGGATGAGTACGCAGCGACCATTCGTGAGCAATGGGGCAAGTTGGGTCTGTCTTTGGACTACCAACGTGACCGCTTCACTCTGGACGAAGGCTTGTCAAAAGCCGTTCGCAAGGTCTTTGTAGAACTCTACAAAAAAGGCTGGATCTACCGTGGTGAATTTATCATCAACTGGGACCCAGCAGCTCGCACAGCTCTTTCTGACATCGAAGTTATCCACAAGGACGTAGAAGGTGCCTTCTACCACATGAATTACATGTTGGAAGATGGTTCTCGTGCCCTTCAAGTTGCGACAACTCGTCCTGAAACCATGTTCGGTGACGTGGCGGTGGCGGTTAACCCAGAAGACCCACGTTACAAGGACTTGATTGGTAAAAACGTTATCCTGCCAATCGTCAACAAGCCTATCCCGATCGTTGCGGATGAGCATGCAGATCCTGAATTTGGTACAGGGGTTGTGAAAATCACTCCTGCCCACGATCCAAATGACTTCCTCGTCGGTCAACGCCACAATCTACCACAAGTTAATGTTATGAACGATGACGGTACCATGAACGAGCTCGCAGGCGAATTTGCAGGTATGGACCGTTTTGAAGCTCGTAAGGCAACGGTTGCTAAGTTGCAAGAACTGGGTGCCCTTGTGGAAATCGAAAACCGTGTTCATTCAGTTGGTCACTCGGAGCGTACAGGTGTTGTAGTCGAGCCACGCTTGTCAACCCAATGGTTTGTCAAGATGGACCAGTTGGCTAAGAATGCCATTGCCAACCAAGACACAGCTGATAAGGTAGAATTTTACCCACCACGTTTCAACGATACCTTCCTACAATGGATGGAGAATGTACATGACTGGGTTATCTCGCGTCAGCTTTGGTGGGGTCATCAGATTCCAGCATGGTATAATGAATCTGGCGAAATGTACGTCGGAGAAGAGGCTCCAGCAGGTGACGGTTGGGTACAGGATGAGGATGTCCTAGATACCTGGTTCAGCTCTGCCCTCTGGCCATTCTCAACAATGGGCTGGCCTGACGAAAACGCGGCGGACTTCCAGCGTTACTTCCCAACTTCAACCTTGGTAACGGGCTACGACATCATCTTCTTCTGGGTGTCACGAATGATTTTCCAATCGCTTGAGTTCACAGGCCGTCAGCCATTCAAGAACGTGCTGATCCATGGTTTGATTCGTGACGAAGAAGGTCGCAAGATGTCTAAGTCGCTTGGAAACGGGATTGACCCGATGGATGTCATCGAGAAATACGGTGCGGACGCTTTGCGTTGGTTCTTGTCAAACGGCTCTGCTCCTGGTCAAGATGTTCGTTTCTCTTATGAGAAGATGGATGCTTCTTGGAACTTCATTAACAAGATTTGGAATATTTCCCGCTACATCCTCATGAACAATGAAGGCTTGACCTTGGATGCGGCGCGTGAGAATGTCGCCAAAGTCGCAGCTGGTGAGGCTGGCAACGTGACGGACCGCTGGATTCTCCACAACCTTAACGAAACCATTGCCAAGGTTACTGAAAACTTCGACAAGTTCGAGTTTGGTGTGGCTGGTCACATCCTCTACAACTTCATCTGGGAAGAGTTCGCCAACTGGTATGTCGAGCTGACCAAGGAGGTCCTTTACAGCGATAACGAGGCTGAGAAAGTCATGACCCGCTCTGTCCTTCTCTACACGCTGGACCAAATCCTTCGCCTCCTCCACCCAATCATGCCGTTTGTGACGGAAGAAATCTTCGCCCAGTATGCAGAGGGCTCTATTGTGGTGGCGGCCTACCCTGTGGTCAACCCAGCCTTTGAAAATGCGGAAGCCCACAAGGGAGTGGAGAGCCTTAAGGACTTGATCCGTTCGGTGCGAAATAGCAGAGCAGAAGTGAATGTTGCGCCATCTAAGCCGATTACCATTTTGATTAAGACGGCAGATAGCGAGCTTGAAACCTTCTTCAAGGCAAATGAAAACTACATCCGACGCTTTACCAATCCAGAACAGTTGGAAATCAGTTCAAGCATTGCTGCACCAGAACTAGCTATGTCAGCCGTTATCACCGGTGCTGAAATCTTCTTGCCACTCGCCGACCTCCTCAACGTCGAAGAAGAGTTAGCTCGACTAGACAAAGAACTAGCCAAATGGCAAAAAGAACTAGACATGGTCGGCAAAAAACTCAGCAACGAACGCTTCATCGCCAACGCCAAACCAGAAGTCGTTGAAAAAGAAAAAGAAAAACAAGCCGACTACCAAGCAAAATATGATGCGACAGTAGGGCGGATTGAAGAGATGAAGAAACTGGTCTAGTGGTCTAACATCACTTGATACTGCGTCAACTCACCTTGCCGTACTCAAGTACTGTCTGCGGTGTCGTTTCCTAGTCTCAAGCTGATTTTAGCCACACTAGATTAAACAAATGCCCAGCCTAAAAAGGCTGGGTTTTGTGGTATAATAAGGCTAGAAATTCAAACAGGAGGAGTCTATGCAACCAACTTACAACATTGATAATCCCAATCTTTCCTACGAAGCCAAGCAAGAACTCTGGGAAACTGGTTTTGGTCTTCAAAAAGTGGATGGGTTGACTCCGTCTGTTTATATGGAGGAGTTGGCGGATAGGCAAGCTCGTGGAGAGTACACCTATGAGCAGGTGTACGAGGAAATTACGAAATACCACCAGTCAACTGATGCCAGTACGCAAGAAGCAGATATCGTCTCTCTCCGAATTGTTGAAATGCTTTCTCAAAATGGTTTTAGCCTCCGACCAACCACTCTCTTACATATCCACAAAGAGCTCTTTCAGGATATTTTTGATAGCAGTGTTCCAATTGGTGAGTATCGAACGGTTAACATTACAAAAAACGAGCCAGTTTTAAAGGGGGACACTGTGATTTATTCAGATTTTCCCTTGATTGTTGCCACTTTGGACTATGATTTCCAGCAAGAAAGGGATTTTTCTTATGCTGGATTAGATAAAAAAGCCATTGTTGCCCATATCCAATCCTTTATTTCAGGAATTTGGCAAATCCACCCATTCCGAGAAGGGAACACTAGAACAATCACAGTATTTCTCATCAAATACCTTCGCTCACTTGGTTTCGACATTGACAACGAACCTTTTCAAAAACATGCCAAATACTTTCGAGATGCCCTTGTACTTGACAATGCTAAGTTAGTCAATAAACGCTCAGCCTTTTTAACCGCCTTCTTTGAAAATCTCCTCTTGAACGGTCAGAATGATCTATCAAGTGAGAGGATGTACGAGGAGTTGGGGGTAAAATGAGGGTGATGTAAGAGTGAAAAGCAGAGCTTGGAATACTTCTAAGCCCTGCTTTTCTAATAATTTTTTAACACTATTCTACTTTGTAATTGACTATTTGGTTAGATCATCTAATTCATCATCTGACAATTGACGAACCGAGGATTCTATGTTATGAATCTCTCTGTCATAGAAATTAATAATTAGTCGAGGGTTCTTTGCCAATTCATCATTTGCAAATTCCTTCCATTTATTGCTTTCATAAGCTTCTCTAATTAATTTCTGAATTAGATATTTATCTGAAATTGGTTTATTGTTGCCATTTTTATATATTCCAAGCTGACCAGCGAATTTCTCTCGATAAATTGGGAAGATAATTATTTTTACAAATTTCTCAACGGTAAAATAATATTTTTTTGAAATAATTTGTTTCGGTAACAATAACAATGGTTTATTATCTTTCCCTAGAATGTAGAACGAAGAGATTTTCATCCATTTTAATTCTTCGTCATCCCAATAATAGCCGAAAGATTTGTTATCTTCAATGATTTGGATATTGTGAATTTTTGCCTGTTTGAGAGTATATTCTATTATTTCTTTTTTTAGAATATTAGTTAGGAGATCTGAGGAACGATCTTCTGCAAATCGTGGGGATAAAATAGTCATTGCTGTTAAGGACATCAATCTTTTTTGGGAATCACTATCAGAGTTGACAACTTGTTCAAAAAATTTCATTAGCATTTTTTTTGAAGCTCCGGTCCCTCTAGAGGCACCTTTTGAGTGTCCTAGGTGTGTTTGGTTGCATTCTTGAGAGTGATTAAATAACTCTTCAAGGTCATCGAATTGTTTAGACTTATAAAGTCTAAGAGCCTCTTGGAAAAAACTTTCTACTTTTAAAGATGCATTTTGAAAAATTTTATCAAGTTTCGTTGAGAATAGCTTAGTAGAATCTAGAAATAGTTTGGTATCTCTAGTTGTATCTATATTTAGAAAGTCAATGTCTTTATGTGGTAAGTCTATTAATTTATTTGAATTTGTATTCAATATTTTCCTCCAAAAATATAATGGTTGTTTTTAAGGAGAGAGATTGAATATGAGGAGAGTTTACATTTTGTTACAAAAATGTTACAATTGTTTTGTTCATATTAAGAATAGTGTTAAAATTTTCTCACATTCTTTCTCAGGTCAGTAGATGAGGTCTACTGACCTTCCTTATTTATTAGTATATATTTTTTTACGTATTTGTCAAGGTTTATATATGCACAAAAACACAATATGTAGTGTGTATGTTTTGCTTTTATGCTATATATAGTATAAAAACACTCAACTAAAATAGTTTTAGTCGAGTGTTTTTATATATTCTCCAATCTGTTTCACTATTTCAGTTACGAGGGCATTTCCCATAAAGAACATACGCATTTTATCCGATACCTCTACAATGGAGCCATCTGCTAATTTTTTCTGCTTTGTCCAATCGTCTGGAAAGTCCTGCAAGCGTTCCGCCTCTACTGGAGTTATCAAACGATAGCGATTGTTTACATTGATAAAGTGAGTAGAGCGATTGACAGTACCTTCGGAAGTCAACATAGTTCGTCCAGGTAGATTTAGGTCATCGGTTGGCGACATTCCACCTTCGGAATAGGTATAGGTGTGACCGTCTGCCGAAGTTCTTTCGATTTTTTTAGGACCTCGGAGATATTGGAATTTTTCTAGTTTAGCGGGGTCTGTCAAAAAGTATTTCTCAGGCACATCTTTCTCATCTTGTAAGATTTCTCCAAGAGTGATTGGTTGACCTTTATAGTTACAATGAGTTTCGACAGAATAGTACTTGCCATGCCTCATGACACCTGTATTCCAAACTGTACCTGTGAAATTGTCTGATACTTCAACAATATCATTCGCCAATTCGTAGTAGACTTGGCGATTTTTTATTGGTGTTGATTTAATTGGGAACTGAGTAGCAAACAAACCTGAATGGAATAGATACTCGTTGTAGCGATTTTCGTTAAACACAGTTTCAGTGTTTTCAAATTGTTCGTCAAGTCTTTTTGCAAAAGTAGTATCATTTCGATAAACAAAGAAGAATACACGACGACGGCGTTGGCTTCGTCCGTATTCGGCAGCATTGATAACTCGCCATTCAACCGAGTAACCAAGATTGTTAAATGCTGTCAACATAATGGCAAAGTCACGCCCTCTTTGTTTGGATGGTGCTTTTAATAGACGGTCAACATTTTCCAAAATAAGATACTTGGGTTTGGTGATACGAGTAGCACGGATAATTTCCCAAAAGAGAACTCCTTTTTTTCCTTCAATTCCCTGTTCGTTCTTTTTACTGCGAGCGACAGAATAGTCTTGGCATGGAAAACCACCAACAATCATTTCTGGATTCATCTCAGCAAACTTTTCGTCAGAAATTTCTGAGATACTAATATTTATGTTTTCGCTATCTGGAAAGTGCAAGTCATAAACTTCAAAAGCATCCTGTGATTTTCGAGAAGGCTCCCATTGATTTGCCCATTTAGTTTGGAAGTAATCTTTGTCAGCATTTTCAAGACCGATGCGAAAACCGCCTACACCGGCAAAGAGTTCGAGAATATTCATTTTTTCTCCTCAAGTTCATTTAATACTATCTATTATAACGTAAAAAACAATTTCGATCAAGGATTTTTATTTGATATAATAGAGCTATAGGAATTTAGTAGGAAATTTAATATGGAAAAACACTTATTCAATTATGATGAAACAGACATTCAAAGTATTCTTGATTATTCTCAACATTTATTAGATAGGTCACTTGGTGAAATTATTGCGGAATACCAGGTTTCGCCATATAAAACTTATCGAGATTTTCAAGATGGGACAATCTCAGAAATTGTTGATAAAGAAATCAGTATGAAATCTAAGGGGCAATATGGCAATTACATAGAAAAGTATTTCTATGGTTATCAGCCCAATAGTGATTCTGCCGCTGACTTTGATAAGGTTGGAGTGGAATTAAAAGTAACGCCTTTTAAAGTGAACAAGAATGGAACAATTAGTGCAAAAGAGCGATTAGTTTTAACAATATTAAACTATATGGAGGAAAATCTAGATGACTTTTACTCCACTCATCTATGGCAAAAATGTTCTAAAATACTTTTACTGTTTTACAATGGTCTCATTCCAGGGCAGACCATGTCAGATTATATCATTGAAAAAGTCTTCTTGTATGAATGGTTTGAAGAGGATATGGAGGTTATCCTTGAGGATTATAATCGCATTGTAGAAAAGATTAAGCAAGGTAAAGCCCATGAACTTTCCGAATCAGATGGAAACTACTTGTCTACCTGTACAAAAGGTGCAGGAAAAGGAAAAGATTTTCGTATCCAGCCGTTTAGTGATACTCTAGCAAAACAAAGGGCTTGGGAATTAAAATCTAGCTATATGACCTACTTGATTAATCACAAGATATTTAATCAAGTTGATCAAGAAAGTATATTAGCAACTGCCAGAGGTGAGAAAAAATCTTTTACACAGGTTATTGCTGATAAAATATTAGTCTATCAAGGATTTTCTGAGGAAGAATTATATAGTCGATTTGAAGTGAATCCTAAAGCAAAAGGAAAAAATAGTACCTTAATTAAAAATATTTTGGGACTAACTGGTGACCTTGATAAGACACAAGAATTTCAAAAAGCCAACATGAATCTACGAGTTATTCGTGTTGATAAAAATGGATTGCCTAAAGAGGATTCTCCTTTTAAAACTTATCAATTTGAAGAATTGGCTAGTAACGATGTTTGGGAGGAATCTCATCCTTATTTGGAGATATGTAATAAGCGATTTCTATTTGTTATCTTTAGAGAAGTATCAGATAAGTTATTTGTGTTAGATGGTATAAAGTTTTGGGGATTTCCAGAAAGGTTAATTCCAGAGGTTCAACGAGTTTGGAATGAAACACGAAACATTATTCGAGATGGAGTTGAACTGAAGCTAAACGGTAATAAAGTCTCGACAAACTTTCCTCAAAGTAAATTAAATACAATTTTATTTACAAAAATTCATGCTCAAAATACCTACTACGAAATTAGACCTAATGAATTTGTTGGTAAGGGAAAATTATCAGATACTGACAAATTGCCAGATGGTAGAAGAATAACGAAACACTCATTTTGGATTCCTAAAAAATTTTTGAAAGAGGTACTCCTTGGTGAGTGGGATTAATTATTTAGTGAAAGGCATTTATGAACAAAACTAATTCTTACCAAATCCACCTCCCCTCTCTCATCCCTTTCGGTTTCATTTTCTCCAACAATCGTTACACCTACCGTGAGGTCTTCATGGAGGGGCAGTTTGAGGCGGTGGTGGAAGTCGATGAGGCTGGTCAGCTGTCGTCCTATGTTTGGGATTGTGAGATGGAGGAGGTCTATACCGCTCATCTGGTGTCTGCGCCAGCTGGGGCTTTTGTTGGGCAGGTACGTGAGGCTTATCAGTCCATTTTGGCTCGAGTAGAGGAGGCTTGTTGTATCGCTCTGCCATTTTCCAAGGACCAAACCAACCGCATAGCCCAGCTCATCAAGGAGCAGTGGGGCGACCTTCCTGACTATCCCTTTGCCAAGTTGCCGACTTATGGGGCTTTTCGTCATCCTTCTAATAACAAGTGGTACGCCCTGGTCAGTCAGATTCCGAGGGACAAGCTGGATGGGAGCGGGTCTAAAGAAGAGGTGGAGATTGTCAATCTCAAGGTCGATGGTCGGGAAATAGCAGAGCTGCTGAGTCAGTCGGGCATTTTCCCAGCCTATCACATGTCGAAGAAGACCTGGGTGTCGGTCTTGCTGGATGATACGGTGGAGGACCAGACGGTGTTTGCCCTCCTTGAAAAAAGTCGCTATCTGGTAGGACCAAAAACCTACAAGGCGGAGCAAGGGCCTGATTACTGGGTTATTCCAGCCAATCCAAAGGTCTATGATATTGATACCGAATTTGCGGGAAATAAGGTAGTCTATTGGCCACAAAAATCAACTATTCAAGCCGGGGACCTCGTTGCCATTTATGTCACGGCACCTGTACAGGCTATTCGCTATGTTTGTCGAGTCTTGGGGGCAAACTTGGAAAATCATGGAGAGTCAGATATTCCGACAGAAAAGCAACTCATGCAGGTGGAATTGCTTGCTCAACTAACTGATGATGTATTGCCGAGAGTGCGCATGATGGACTTGGGAGTCAGGGCGGTGCGTGGTCCTAGACGCTTGACAGAGGGCGTGATAGAAGTACTGACATCCGAAGTGAAAAACCTCCATTAAATTATCAGAATATTTAATAAAAAGACTTTACAAGTAGGTAAAAAAGAGTATAATAAGGTGTATAAATTTACGAGGAGGTAAGGTATGAAGAAAAGCTTCATTCATCAGCAAGAGGAGATTTCTTTCGTCAAAAATACATTCACTCAGTATTTGAAAGACAAGCTAGAAATCGTAGAAGTGCAAGGACCGATTTTGAGTCGTGTCGGGGATGGTATGCAGGATAATTTGTCCGGTGTGGAGAATGCGGTTACGGTTAATGTGAAGCTGATACCAAATGCTACTTATGAAGTGGTTCATTCGCTTGCAAAATGGAAGCGTCATACCTTGGCTCGCTTTGGATTTCACGAAGGAGAAGGGCTCTTTGTTCACATGAAGGCCCTTCGTCCTGACGAGGATTCCTTGGATCCGATTCACTCGGTGTATGTGGATCAGTGGGACTGGGAAAAGGTCATCCCTGATGGTCGTCGCAACTTGGCTTATTTGAAGGAAACGGTCGAACAAATCTATAAGGCCATTCGGTTGACAGAGCTTGCAGTTGAAGCTCGTTATGATATTGAGTCTGTTTTGCCTAAGAAAATCACCTTTATCCACACTGAGGATTTGGTGAAGAACTTCCCAGACTTGACACCAAAAGAGCGTGAAAATGTGGTTGCCAAAGAATACGGTGCGGTTTTCCTAATCGGTATTGGTGGAGAACTGGCAGATGGAAAACCACATGACGGACGTGCACCAGACTATGATGACTGGACAAGCCCATCAGAAGCAGGCTACAAAGGACTCAATGGAGACATCTTGGTTTGGAACGAAGCACTTGGTTCAGCCTTTGAGTTGTCCTCGATGGGGATTCGTGTAGACGAGGAAGCGCTGAAACGCCAGGTTGCTATTACAGGTGACGAGGACCGTCTAGAATTTGATTGGCATCGTGCCCTGTTGAATGGTCTCTTCCCGCTTTCAATCGGTGGCGGTATCGGTCAATCCCGTTTGGCCATGTTCTTGCTTCGTAAGAAACACATTGGAGAAGTTCAGTCCAGTGTGTGGCCACAAGAAGTGCGCGATAATTTTGAGAATATTTTGTAAGATGAGTATATAAAAAATGATAGGTTTCAAAAAGGAAGCCTATCATTTTCTATTTAATATTGTTTCAAGAACTGTTCAATTTCTTCAAGTGGAGTCTGACTTCCTTTTTCAAGATAGCCTTGTTTTGCTCCATCATGATAGAAGGTTAAGTGAGGTACGGTTTCTATATTTTGAGACGATACAAAATTTTTAACTAACTCACTTGATTCTTCATCTGTATTAAGATAGTAAACGCTGACTTGGGTATCTTGAATGGCTTTTTCTAAATTTGGAAAGAATTTTTGACAATAAGGACAAGTTGGACGTCCGACATATAGATAGAAATCTTCCTGTTTACCAATTTTTTCTTCCACTTCTTCTAGGGAAATAGACTGGGTGGAGGTGATAACCTCTGTTTTAGCCTCCTGAGACGATTGGCAGGCATAGAGAGCAACTGAACAGAGTAATAAACAAATACAGCTAATAAACTTTTTTATCATAATTTCTATCACTGTCTAGTCGGTTCGCATGCACGACCATCCCTATCTCTATCTAAATGTGGTCCATAACCAGGTTGGCCAGATAGGATAGGTTTCAAATGTTCAGGAACAGCAGAGCAATTCGGATAGTATGGAGCCGCTGGTTCAGTTTGTACAGGTGTCTGAGGAGTCTGGACAACAGGTGCAGCATACTGAGTTGTGATTTGTTGTCCTAGGGACGTCGCATAGAATTTCACACCTTCTTGTGACCAGCCATGACTAGGGAGAACATTGTACTCATTTAGGTCTGTTGTCCAATGGTGAAGCCCACGGAGTTTGAAGTTATAAACGCGGTAAATTGGGACGGTACCACCAGAATAGAATACAGGTTGTCCGTTGTTATCGGAAGTCCAACCATGTTTAGAAGTTAGAACGGCTACTTCATTGGTGTCGCTAGTATAGAGATGGTTTTGAAGACCAGCATTATAAAGTCTGTATACAGGTGTGCCAGTGTCAGGGGCATTCCAACCAATACCTTCGTATCCCCAACCATGTTGGTTATATAAAACATCTTTTTCATTTACATCAGTGGTATAAAGATGTTCACCATTCTGTCGGTTATATAGGCGATAGATAGGAGTATCTGCAGAAACGCTTGTTTGGATACTTGCTCCGATAAAGAGAGTAGCTAACGATATAACGAATGTCTTCAGTTTCATTTTGAAGAATCTCCTTTCATATTTCTTTAAGTATATCATATTCAATCATAAAATGAAAGCGTTTCTTGTGCGTGTTATTATATATGGGCACCTCTAAAAACTCCCTAAATTTCCCAAAAATGAGATAATAGAA
>NZ_WCJE01000042.1 GCF_016743335.1 Streptococcus suis
AAGCCTTTGACCCAAAGAGTCAAGGCTTTTTTAGCATTTCATAATACAATTACAATATCATCTTGTAAGACCAACCTTTCTTTGTCTTTTCAACAGCTTCAAAGCCACATTTCTCAAATAGTTTACGGGAGCCCGTATTCCAGTCATAAATTTCTTCGACAAGTATTTCCTCAAGACCCACTTCCCTTGCACGCTCGATCATTCGCTGTAATACCTTAGTCCCGATTCCCTTTTTCCAATACCGCTTATCTCCAATGGCAATGGCAAAATCATCTGCAAACAGCGTTACATCACCAATTGGGACAAACTGATCATCTTCAAAAATTTCAATAAAGTAACATTCGCCATTTTTAGACAAATAATCATACATACGATTGAGTAAGTCAAGACTATAACGTTCTTGATCACCATCAATCAGCCAGACCAATTCTAGATCTTGGTGCCATTCAAAAGCAAAATCATGCTGACCATCATACCGACGTAAACGGACTTGTTTGTCTATTTCTAAAATATCTGCTTGCTCAATTCCAGTGATTGCCATTTCGGATCCTCTCTCATTTACAATAAGTTCATTTTAACATACATCTCTATCAATATCAATAAATGTTATAGCATGCTAATTGACAAGATTTTATCAAAATGCTATACTAAAGCAAATAAAGCAAGCGAGGTAAGGAGAAATGGACAATAACAAGTAAAACTCAATTTAAGTTCTATACTTATTTAGTAGTTTTCTTGCGTCCATTTTTCTGTTTCCTCTGTTCCATGAATAGGGTCTTTTTGAGCAGATTTCGACACACTACTAAATAGGTAGTGTGTTTTTTCTTGTAAAGGAGACCTTATGCTATTAACCACTCAACACCTATCCCTCGACCATCAAAAAGATTTAAGAACCTTGGTTCACGACCTAAACCTCATTGTCAACCCTGGCGATAAAATAGCTATCATCGGGGAAGAAGGAAATGGCAAATCCAGCCTACTACTAACCTTGATGGATGCAGCTCTTGTCACAGACTACCTACTCCTATCAGGCAATATTCAACGAAATTTTTGCTCACCAGTCTATATTCCCCAAAGTCTTCCACTGGAAATAGCAGAGCTGACCTTGAACGACTACTTCTTTGGAGATATGGACAGTGATATTGATTACGGTCTACTCTACCTCTATGCTGACCAGCTACAGTTTGACAGCGAGCGATTTGCCAATCAACAATTGATTGGAAGCCTGTCAGGTGGCGAAAAATTAAAAATTCAGTTAATCAAATCTCTAGCAACTCCATCTGATATTATTTTTCTGGATGAGCCGTCCAATGACTTGGATTTAGATACCTTACTTTGGCTTGAAAACTATATCCTCACGAGCCCTAACACCATTCTATTTGTTTCCCACGATGAAGACTTTCTTAGCAGAACAGCTACAAAAATCATTCACCTAGAATCGGTTAAGAAGAAAACACTTGCTCAAACTAAAATTGAAGAATTGGACTATCAGGACTACGCACAGAAGCGACAACAAGCTTATCAGAAACAAGTCCAACAAGCTCGGAACGACAAAAAAGAATTTGACAAAGCTATGAACAAGCACCTACGTCAAAAATCACAAGTTCGTCATACCTTGCTCAACACCCATGATGCCACATTAGGACGGCTTATAGCCAAGAAAATGAAGAATGTCTTATCACGTGAAAAACGCTATGAAAGAATGAAGGAAAATCTCACACAAGTTCCTTTTCATGAAGATGCTATTTCCCTCTTCTTCTCAGACATTTCACCACTAGCAGCTAGAAAACAAATGATTCACTTAGAAAACTTTCAATTAAAGGTTGACGAGCGACTACTCGTTCAAAACATCCATTTCAACATAAATGGGCAAGATAAGATTGGTATCATTGGCCCGAATGGAATTGGTAAATCCAGCTTTCTAAAAATAATCTATCAGAAACTCAGGCAACGAGCAGATATAAACTTGGGCTACATGCCCCAGCACTATACAGAAGTCCTTGATGAGTCTAAAACTCCACTTGATTTTTTATTAGAAAATGACAATCGTGAGCAGGAACAACTTATCTTAACACATCTAGCCAGTCTGCAGTTTACACGACAAGAAGTCCATCACAAGATTAGCCAACTTTCAGGTGGACAAAAGGCCAAGTTACTCTTGTTAAAAATGGTACTAAAACAAGCCAATTTTCTCCTATTAGATGAACCAAGCCGTAACTTCTCTCCCACTTCTCAGCCTTATATTCGTCAACTATTTGCCGATTATCCAGGTGGCTTGGTATGCGTATCACACGACAGACGCTTTTTGAAAGAAGTTTGTCAAAGAATCTACCGACTAACTGAGAATGGACTGGAAGAACTGGGACAGATATAAAAAAGGAAATTGGCACACACGCCGAATTTCCTTTTATTTATTCATAAAGAATGAAGCCATGCTATTCGATTCACAACCTATAATTTATCAAGAGCAAGTTGCAAATCTTCAATCAAATCATTGATATTTTCAAGACCAACAGATAGGCGGATTTGATTTGGTGTGACCCCAGCAGCAAGTAAATCTTCCGGAGCTAACTGAGCATGCGTGGTTGTAGCTGGATGAACTACTAGTGATTTAGCATCGGCAACGTTTGCTAAATTAGAAAAGATTTCCAAACTATCAATAACCTTACGCGCCTCTTCCGCTCCACCTTTTACTTGGAAAGAGAAAATAGAGCCAACTCCCTTAGGCAGGTACTTATCCGCCAAAGCCTTATAAGGACTATCTGGAAGTGATGGATAATTGACCGACTCTACCTGAGGATGACTAAGTAAAAAGTCAACAATTTTTTCAGCATTAGACACATGACGCTCTACACGGAGAGACAAGGTTTCTAACCCTTGTAAAAGTAAGAAAGCGTTGAATGGAGCAAGGGCAGCACCTGTATCGCGAAGCAATTGTACACGAACTGCTACAATAAATGCAGCTGCACCAATATCACGAGTATAACTAATGTTATGATAGCTTGGATCTTCTTCAACAAATTGCGGAAACTTACCAGATGTCGCCCAGTCAAACTTGCCGCTATCGACAATCACACCGCCGATGGTCGTACCATGCCCACCGATAAACTTGGTTGCTGAATGAACCACAATATCAACACCATGAGAAAATACATTAATCAAATATGGAGTTGCAAAGGTATTATCTGAAACAAGCGGGATGTGGTGGTTGTGTGCAATTTCTGCCAATTTTTCAAGATCAGGAATATTGATAACAGGATTTCCCAAGGTTTCAATAAATACCAGTTTTGTATTATCTTTAATCGCAGCTTCTACCGCTTCAAAATCATCAATATCTACAAAGCTAGTTGTAATACCATAGCGAGGAAGGGTTTCTTTGAATAAGTTAAAAGTCCCACCATAGAGTGTCGTTGCCGCTACAATGTGATCGCCAGCATGTGCCAACGCTAGAATAGTGTATGTGATGGCTGCCATTCCTGAAGAAGTGGCCAAGGCACCAATACCACCTTCTAAAGCTGCCACACGATTTTCAAAAGTAGAGACCGTCGGATTCGTAATTCGAGTATAGATATTCCCCGGTTTACGTAAAGCAAATAAATCTTCTGCTTCTTGAGCATCTTCAAAAACATAGGAAGTGGTTTGATAGATGGGTACTGCACGTGATTTTGAAGCAGAATCAACTTCTTGTCCAGCATGGAGTTGAAGGGTTTCAAATGAAAATTCTCTAGTCATAAAGGTACTCCTTTGGTCTTTTTCTGTATTCTACCTCATTTTTACCATCTTGACTAATACTTAAACATTAGAGATATGTATAGTTAACAACTATAGCCATATGATCAGCTATTCTAGAAAAAATAATATTCATTTTCCTTGAATAAAATAAGGACAAGATTTACAATAAGATTATGAATACCTTAATAGAATATATCGGTCCGATTATCCTCATAGTACTAATAATCTCTTATAGCATCTATCGCAGATGCCATCCTAATAATATGGACACTAAACAAGCGCTCAAATGTCCAAAATGTCAGTCAGTAAAACTGCAAACTTACATTCCAACACAAAAAAGATATTCTCGTAAAGTCGGTATGATTGGTCATGCAATCAATGGCATAGAGGAAGCTATGTTTGCAATGCTCTATGAAGCTGATCGGACTTATTATCGTTGTCAACATTGCGGTTACCGATTTTCTAGAAAGGAGAATCGTTTTATTTCTAACATCGAATAACCTCCCTGATTTTAATAGCTATAATTCAAAAACATTCACTCCAATTTTTATTAGCTGAAATATAATCCTATAAACGCATCAGTAGACTTCTTTCTTTAAGATTCTAAGCTGATGCGCTTTTTATTTATCTGTTACTCCAATCAGCATGAGATGTTTTCCTACAACTGCATCAGTTAACTGACTAGCTTAAAAATTCCTGTCCAATTTAGAAATGCCTTTCGACGCATTTGTTCGATTTCACAGCGAAATAATCCTGCTAAGGTTGCTCTATTTAAAACAATATCATTCTTACGAGAAAGGCTAGTTACTTTATTTACAAGCGTCTCGACTTCTTCACCATCTCTAATTCCCATATCCCATAACTCTTGAAGTACTGATTTTTTATACATTTTCTCATATTCTGCCATACCTTGTAGAGTCCAGTAACGTTCATTATTCTCAACTTCTAACCATTGCCACACAATTTCTGTATCAGCTACATTAGGTTTTTCATGCTGACAGGATAAACAGAGGACTATCTGATTAGCCAGGCTCGTATCCTTGCTCCATTTGCTTGATACAATCTGACACACAGCTACACCATGAGAACTTTTACATCTCCAGCATTTTCCTTCAAGCAATTCATCAGCGCTCAAAATTCCTCTTTCTATCAAAGTATCATTCCAATACTCTGCAACTTTCGATACTTCAGTTTTCTTATTCAACAAATTAAACATTTTCATTCTCCTACTATAATTACTTTTCTAATATCTGTGTCCGAACCATACTAGCCTGCAACATTGCTAACTCAACTACACAAGAATAATGACTCAAATCAAGATTTTCCAACAAACGATAAGATACAAATAACTTCGGTTGCAATCGTGTGAGAGGTTTTGACCATATTACCGCTTCTGACTGGAATTGTTTGAGTGCCTGAAAATAAATCTGATTGACTGTAAGATAGGCTCTACCATTTAGTAAATATGCGTAATCTTGTATTAAATCTCTACAAAACGAAGCTACCCAAATAGCTGCGGTCTTCTCAGAATCAGTATCGTAATCGGCTAATAAGTCCAGCGTAATCAGACTTCCTTTTCCAAAATCCTTCGATTTCTGATCTCGCAATTTTTCAGTATTTATCGGAGTCGTCAAACCAAAATGATTAGCATAGGTTTCCCACTCTCTATAAATATCATTCCAAGAAATCTCTGTCATCCTTTTCATTTGCGACTCCTATTTTTCTTTTTGTGAGATTATCATAACACCGTTTTGATTTTTTGTCAAACATGTTAAACAAAATTTGCAAAAAATATTTTTTAATGGTATAATTAGTTAAACAGATAAGGAGACAACCATGATTTTAGGTGATATTTTAAAAGAATACCGAAGCAAGAATAAATTATCAATGGATAAATTCGCTGAATTATCTGGTTTAACAAAAGGTTATATTTCTATGTTGGAAAAGAACCAGCATCCCAAAACCAAAAAAGCTCTCCTGCCAACGATGGATACGCTAGAAAAAGTCGCTAAGGGCATGGCTATATCGGTTGGTGAGCTAATCGAGCAACTAGATTCCAATCAGGATATAGCTTTAACGATTACTCCTTCCCAATTTAAACTCTTTCAACAGCCTATTCATCCAGAGGTTCAAACCTTGGACAATGAATTAAAAGGTGATTTCCATGCACAATGGTTAACTTTTGGTCAAGAACAGTTAGCAGCTATGCAAACTGCCTCAGTTACTCCTTCTGCTTCTATTCTTCACTTGGATGACTATCGGGAGCGAATCGAATTACCTGTTCCTGGTAAGGTTTCTGCCGGTACAGGTTACTGGCAGGATACAGATATGAACAATCTTGTATCATTCTATAACGATGAGATTCCAGATAACCAATCTTATGATACAATCGCTCAAGTTGTGGGAGATTCTATGGCTCCGCATATCGAGGATGGAGACTATCTCTTCATTCGCCTAACTCCTCATATTCCTCTAAATACGATTGGAATTTTTTCAGTAAACGGAGAAAATTTTGTTAAGAAATTCAAAGGTGACTATTTGCAATCACTCAATTCTGACTATGATGATATCTATTTTAGCCCAGAAGACGATATTCGGCCTATTGGTCAAGTTGTAGATATTTATAGTCCAGATTGATTTCTAAGCCTAGTTAATCACTAGTTATATTGGCTACATTCATCCATCTAGTTTTGGAAAGTCTGTTCGTATAGCTGGCGTTTTTTCCTACTGAAACCAAACTGAAAAGCACAGTAAAAGGAGGCTATGACAGCCTCCCTTTTATATGTCAAATTGGAAAAGTCCATTACCAGATAGTTATTTGACAACAAGTTAATGATTAAATAATTATTCTGCTACCCTTATGTCTTTGATTGTCCTCTTACTATTTGTCTAAAGTGTGGAGATTGCTTATTATGATGAAAATCGCTAGAGGTTTTTGTGATTTTCTCTATAGGTTTTTGTGATTTTCTAAGGTTATGTTCAAAAGTTACAACATCTTGAACACATAGTAGTTACGACACGAATATTCTTAGCCTACTTTTGAGTGAACTGGGTAGCAAGGCTAATTGTAAGTTATGCTACGCATTTGACAATGGATATCACAAATAGATATAAAACAGGGATAACGGACTTTTCCCCTACTAGCATCCCTCTCTTTTTATTAGAGAAAGATGGCTAATAGTATATACACTTCTACGAGCGCTAAAGAACTCCTTTCAACAATTCAGATGGCGTTCAACATCTTAACTAACTATTTCATTTTTTCAATTAGATTATACCACTATTATAAAACGCTTTCAAATAATTATGTGCTCCAAAGTCAACTTTTTTGCTTTTCTTTTTCCTTGATAAAGTTTTCCCACATCTTTTGTTGCGGCTTAGCAAATGGGCAGGTAGGAAAATCTTCTACAGAAACCCATTTCAATTCTTTTGATTCTGGAAGGTTAAGTGTTTCTGTCACACCTTCTACCATTTCTATCTGCCATTTGCGGTGACTAAAAATGTGCTGGACGATGCCAAATTCTTGCTCTTGCCAATCAACAGTCAGACCATAAAGTTCCGTAAAGCTCTGCCGAATATCTGGCTGAACAACTTCTTCTGCAACTTCAAAGAGAGAGACTTGTTTTTCAACGATTGTTCCTTTTTCCAAAAGCGGAAAAGACCAGAAACCTGATAGAAGACCTGCTTCATTATTTTTTTCCAATAAAAATTGATTGTCTTTATTTCTGATGAGAAATCCCTGGTAGGCCACGGGAATCGGCTTTTTCTTTGGTGCTTTGATTGGATACTTATCCATTGTACCGTTTAAGTAGGCTGCGCTAAAGGCTTTGACTGGGCTGTCCTGGGGACGTGGATTAACTGGCGATTCAATATCCGACCCTAGATCCATCAGAGCTTGGTTGAAATCGCCCGGTCGCTCTGGATCAATCAATAGCTCCATCATCGCTTGGAAAATCTTGCGATTGGCAGGAAGCCCAATGTCATAATCAACCTCAAACAAGCGGCTGAGAACCCGCATCACATTGCCATCTACCGCTGGTTCTGGCAAATTAAAAGCAATACTGGAAATTGCTCCAGCAGTATAAGGACCAATGCCCTTTAGGCTTGAAATGGCTGCATGCGTGGTCGGAAATTGCCCATCAAAATCTTCTACCATTTGTTGCGCTGCCTTTTGCATATTCCGCACGCGCGAATAATAGCCCAATCCCTCCCAGAGTTTGAGAATGACCTCCTCTGGTGCTTGTGCTAAATCACTAATCGTAGGCAAATGATGGAGAAAACGTTCATAATAAGGAATGACCGTGTCTACTCTTGTCTGTTGAAGCATGATTTCAGAAACCCATATAGCATACGGATCCTTGGTCCGTCTCCAAGGCAAGTCACGTTTATTAGCATCATACCAATCTAAGAGTGCCTTGCGAAAAGCTTGAATCTTTTCCTCCGGCCACATTTCGATTCCATATTCTTTCAAATTTAACATACATCTAGTATAACACAAAGAAAGGGAGCCAGCTTTTGCCAACTCCCTTATATCGTTTATAATCAAAATCAAACTAGCTCCAAAGTTTGGAGGTTGGAAATAGAGCGAACGAATTTGTTTCTCTAAATCTAGCCAAGACTGTCTGTTTTTGATGTTCGTTGAGTATTATTCTACTTTTCCTGTTACAAACATGGTAAAACTTGCTGAAGCAAGTAGCTGTTTATCTTGGTTTTCTATCTTCACTTCAACGACCTTTGTTCTACTTCCATCATGTGTGCAAGAGCCTATTACTGATAAGGTATCACCAAGTTTAGCTGCCTTCATATAATGGATATTGGACTGTAGGGTGACAGAATAAGAACCCCTTGCTACCGTTGTCAGACCTGCAACTGAATCTGCCAATGTGAAAAGAAAGCCTCCATGTGCCATACCGTATGGATTGAGAGATTTTTCCGTCACCTTTGTAGTCAGTAGCACCTCTTTCTCATTGAGCATTGTAGCTTGATAGACATCTAAAACCGTAATCGGTTGTAAGTTTAATTTATCTAACACTTTCATCCTCCTCTGTCTGCTGACTTGTTTGCATTTGATAATAAACGCCTTGTTCAGCCATCAACGCTTCATGATTCCCTTGTTCAACAATTTTTCCATCCACCATGACCAAAATCAAGTCAGCTGATTGAATGGTTGACAGGCGATGAGCAATAATAAAACTGGTACGTCCTTCCATCAATTTGGCAAATGCTTCCTGTACTAAAATTTCTGTCCGTGTATCAATAGAGGAAGTCGCCTCATCTAAAATCAGGATTTTAGGTATCTTGACAAAGACACGCGCAATAGACAAAAGCTGACGTTGTCCCTGGGATAAGCCTTCTCCTCCATCTGCCAAAACTGTATCGTACCCCTGCGGAAGCTGACGAATAAAGAAGTCTGCATTAGCTGCCTTAGCCGCCTCAATGACCAATTCCCGCGTGGCATTTGGATAGCCATAGGCAATATTATCATGAATGGTACCAGATTTGATCCATGTCTCCTGTAAAACCATCCCAATCTGTCTGCGGAGATCCTCACGACTGTACTGGCTAATCGGAACCCCATCTAAGACAATCTGACCAGCCGTCACATCGTAGAAACGCATAAGAAGGTTAATCATGGTTGATTTACCAGCACCAGTAGGTCCAACAATGGCTACTTTTTGTCCAGCTTTGACATCAATGTTCAACTGTTCTATCAGAGAACGGTCAGATCTATAGGAGAAAGACACATTGTCAAAGGAAATAGCTCCCTTCAACTCCTCTGAATCAATTTTCCGCTCAGCCTGATCGTCAATGCTATCTAGAGCCAAGATAGCAAACAGCCTGTCTGCACAAGCTAAGGCGCTCTGCAATTCCGATAGGACCGAGGAAATATCATTAAAAGGCTTGCTGTACTGACTAGCATAATTGAGAAAAGTTGTCAGAGAGCCCACTGTAAAATTTCCTGCCATAATTCTCAGCGCTCCAAGTCCTGCAAGTAAGGCATAAATAATAGCATTAATAAACCGCGTGCTTGGATTGACCGTTGAAGAGGCAAAGATGGCCTGTTGGGAATAGGTCGCATACCGGTCATTCACAACTTGAAAACCTTGCGTAAATTGCTCTTGAGCATTGAAAGATTGAACCAGTGTCAATTGACTGATGGACTCTTCCAAAAGCTGAGATTGCCTCCCACGTGCCTGAGTCTGTTGTCTATAATAACCATAGGATTTCTTAGCGATATAGCGTGCCACAAGCAGAGAAACTGGAGTCAGGGCAACAACAACCAACATCATCGTCAAGTCAAGCCTAGCCATAGTGAAAATGGTTAGGAAAATGGTCAAGATACCAATGAAAAATTGATTGAAAATCATCAAGAGACCATTTGTTAATTGCTCACTATCACTTGAAAAACGAGCTACCAAATCACCGACTGATTGACGATCAAGATAAGATAGGGGCATCTGGTGCAGCTTCACATAGACCTGTTCACGCAAGTCGGCCACCATTCCGTAAACCAAGCGATTGGTTACCAAAGGTAAGTACCATTGCACCAGCGTATTAAGCAAGATAACCATTACCATTTTGCCTAATATACCTAGTAAGACCTGACCATTTGCTATCAATACTGCATCGACTGCCTGACCAATCAAAATCGGCAGATAAACTGTCAGAAGCACTTGCACCAAAGTTCCCACCAACATCAAGGACATTCGAAGTGGCTGGTGTAAAACCAATCTGACCAGTTCCTTAAAACTAGATTGTCTCATAGCTATCCTCCTCTCCTTGTTGTTGCGATTGGTGAATTTCTTGATAAATAGCAGAGCTTCTTAGCAAGTCCTCATGGCGACCAAGCCCAACTTGACGCCCTTGTTCCAAGACTAAAATCTGATCAGCTGTCCGTAAACTATTGGTTCTTTGTGACACCATGATTAAGTTCTGACCTGGTAATTCCTGGCGAATAGCCACTAATAACCGACTCTCCGTCAAATAATCCAGAGCAGATGTTGCGTCATCTAAGATTAAAATCGGTGCTTTCTGTAAAACAGCGCGTGCAATGGTCAAACGTTGGCGCTGTCCACCAGAAAAATTCTTCCCAAAGGCTTCGACAGGGCTATCCAAACCACCTTTATCCTCTATGAAAGATTTAGCCTGTGCAATTTCTAATGCAGACCATAGGTCACTATCAGATATTTCTTCCAATCCTAAAGATAAATTAGAACGAATAGTTCCAGCAAAAAGCTGAGCCTGTTGCGGAACGACGGCAATTTGCTGCCGCCATTCTTTTAAATTCTTAGGACTTTTTCCATCAATGAAGAGAGAGAGCTGATTTGTTGGCACTGAATAGAGTGCCTGCAATAAATCTACTAGGGTGGACTTACCTGACCCAGTTCCCCCGATAATTCCCATAAACTGTCCCTTACGTAAGTCAAAAGCAATGTCAGACAGGGACTCCTCAGCAGATTTTGGATAAGAAAAGGAAAGATGACGCACAGAAAAGATGATTTCCTTATCCTCACTAACCACTTTGGGCAAACTAGACTCTACATCCTCAGATGTTTGGTCAAAAACCTCTTGAATACGTTGCGCTGAGATATAGGTCTGGTTGAGAGTAGACACGACCATAATCATCTTGACCAATTCGACTAAAATTTGAAGAAGGTAGTTGATAAGAGCGACCAACATCCCCTGTTCCAACAAATTGTGTGAAATGGCTATATTTCCCTGCCAGATGAGAATGAGCAAGGTGCCGTTGACCACTAAAAATGTCAATGGCGATAAAAGACTAGACCAAAAACCAGCCTGCAACTGTTGCTTCTTATAAATCTGATTTATGCCTTGAAAAGCCTTAATTTCCCGCTCTCTTTGACCAAATGCACGAATCACTCGCCAACCAGTCACTGTCTCACGTACCTGCCCCACCAAACCATCTAATTCTTTTCGCATCGATTGATAAATACGGCTGGTCATAACAGAAATGACTGTCACTATAAAAATCAATAGGATAATCATTCCTAGAAAATAGGCAGATAGACTTGGGCTAATATAGAATGCCATGATGAGCGAACCAAATACGACAATTGGAGCACGTAAAAACAAACGAAGAAAAGTATTAATACCCGTTTGAATTTGTAAAGTGTCACTGGTCAATCGTGTCAGCAAGCTGGATGAGGAAAGAATATCTCGGCTAGACTTGGGAAGGGAAAGAACCTTCTGATACAAGTCATTCGTCAGCTCTTTAGTCACTCCAACCGCTGCTTTAGCTGAATAATATTGCGCTATTAGTGAAACAATAATTCCAATACATGCTATACCAACCAGTAAAAAAAGCATAGCAACCAGGTTTCCCTGGCTGCCATTTGGAATAATTGTATCAACGATATAGGCGATAATTAATGGTACCAAAAGCTCAAAACAAGCTTCCAATAGTTTGAAAACTGGACCTAATATAGATTCTTTAATATAGTCCTTAAAATATCGTGATAAAAATTTCATATTAACGGTGCTCCAAAGCCTGAACCGCAGTAATCAAGGTCAAGTTGTAAACATCATCAGGGTTACAACCACGAGACAAGTCGTTTACAGGCTGATTCAAACCTTGTAAAACAGGACCTACCGCTGCAAATCCACCCATACGTTCGGCAATTTTATAACCAATATTACCAGCTGAGATACCTGGGAAGATAAATACAGTCGCTTGACCAGCAACACTCGAACCTGGGGCTTTTAATTTACCTGTGGTAGGAACAAAGGCAGCATCAAATTGCAATTCACCGTCCAAATCCAACTCTGGACGCAATTTTTGAGCAATTTTTGTAGCTTCAACAACCTTATCTACTTTAGGACCAGCACCAGAGCCTTTTGTTGAATAGCTGAGCATTGCAACTTTTGGATCAATACCAAACATTTTAGCAGTACGTGCTGAGTTGATAGCGATTTCTGCCAAGGTTTGAGCATCTGGATCAATGTTGATAGCACAGTCACCAAAAATATAACGCTCTTCACCTTTTACCATCAAGAAGGCACCTGATGTTTTCGATACACCTGGCTCTGTTTTAATGATTTGAAGAGCTGGACGAACTGTTGAAGCGGTTGAATGAATCGCACCAGATACCATACCTTCTACTACGTCCATATATACCAACATAACACCAAAGTAGTTAACATCTTTCAACAACTCATGTGCCTGCTCTTCTGATACCTTACCTTTACGGCGCTCTACCAAAGCAGCTACCATCTCATCATATCTATCATAATGAGCTGGGTCAATAATTTCAAAACCTTCTGTAATCCCTTCAATGTCAAGGTAAATCTTAATACGATCCGGGTTTCCAAGCAAGACGGGTACTACATCCGACTCATTTACCAAACGTTTTGTAGCCTGCAAGATACGTGGTTCTTCACCTTCTGGCAATACGATACGTACTTTTTTACCCTCTAGCTTTGTAGCTAATTGCTCAAAAATTTTCATGAACAAACTCCTTAAATTTATTTACTTATTAACTGATTGATAACAGCCTGAAAATCCTCAGGAAGCGGTGCTTCCAAATCAATCCTTTCGGCTGTAAAAGGATTGTCGAAGGCCAAATTATGACAATGCAAGGCTTGACGTTCTATCCCACATTCCAAACTTCCACCATACATATCATCTCCTAACAATGGAAATCCAATGTGAGAAAAATGAACACGAATCTGATGAGTCCGCCCAGTATGTAGTTGAATATCTACTAAATGAATATCTCCCCACGATTGTACAACACGATAGGAAGTATGAGCATATTTTCCATTCTTTGTCACACAACGGGTAATGATGCTATCTGCTGGACGACCGATAGGGGCAATAATATCCCCTGTCTCTTCTAGCTGCCCATTCCCCTTCACCAAAGCATAATAACGTTTATTAATAAGCTTGGCCTGTAACTGCTTATCGAGTCGTGCATGGGCATAGCCGTGCTTGGCAAACAGCATAACGCCTGATGTATCCCTATCCAGACGAGTCACAATATGAACCTGCTTATTCTCATAATTCTGCTCAATAAGATAACCTTTTACAAAATTTGCGATTGTGGATGAATGCAGGGCTGACGGAATAGAAGCATAACCAACAGGCTTGTTAATAGCAAGAAAATGATCATCTTCATAGACAATATCCAGCGGAAAGGAAATCGGTTTCAAACTTCCCGTTAAATCCTCTTCAGCAGGTATGTCAATTGTAACCCTATCTCCAATATCAAGCAAGTAAGTTGCATTGCGCTCGATGTCATTAACCCGAATATTACCACCAGTGTACTTAATCTTCGCTAATAGGCCTTTAGAGACACCGTGTTTTTTAAGGAAAGTCTTTATTTTCGTATGCTGGTCAGCAATGAATTCAAACCGCATTACTCCACCTCTCCAATAAAGGCGTCCTTAACCCGATTCCAAAAACTAGTATGACTCGGTGTTGCAACAAAATGAATCTTACTATTGTCTATCTGATACTCTATACTTTCAATACTATCATAGACAAAAGTCTTATTGTCTACCGCAATCGAGTAACGGTCACTATGCTTTGGTTCAATCACAATCTTGTCTTTTTTAGGGACAACAACGGATGAACCCAAGGTGCGGTAAACACGATTGTTCAAACTTGCCACTTCTGCAATCTGCAATGCCTCGATTGTTGGATGTAAAACAGCACCACCTAATGACTTGTTATAGGCTGTTGAGCCTGTCGGCGTTGAAACCGAAATTCCATCCCCTCTGAAGCGTTCAAAGGGCACATTGTTAATAATAATATCTGCGACCATGGTCTTAGAAAGACGTTTTACTGTCGCCTCATTTAAGGCACGCGCCTCGACAATGCGACCATCTGTCATCTTGACCTTAACATTTAAAATCGGATACGATACTCTAGCACCTGTATCAAGCTTAAGATTTTCAATCAGCTTGTACACTTCAAAATCGCGATAATCTGTATAAAACCCCAAATGACCCGTGTGAATTCCTACAAAACGTACACGATCTATCAACTTTTCATATTTGTGAAAAGCAGATAAAAGCATCCCGTCTCCACCGATAGAAATGACAATATCTGGATTTTTAGGAGTCAAAATAAAATTTGCTTCTTTTAACTTTGTCCATAATTCTTTGGACACCGCTTCACTCTTAGGATTTCGACTAGCGAGCAGAGCGATTTTTTTTCTACCTATATTCTTCATCTGTATCATCACTGTTGCCCACACCGTCATTCAGTTTGCGATAGGCAGGATCAAATAAGGCCTGCGCTTCTTGAATGTCGTTGCGGATTTTTCGCATCTCCTCATCTAATTCATAGGCAATTTTTGCTGTAACTTCCAAGCGTTTCTTGATTTCTTCTGGAAAATTCCCCTTATATTTATAATTCAGAGAATGCTCAATTGTAGCCCAGAAATTCATGGAAAGGGTTCGAATCTGGATTTCTGCCAGAACCGTCTCGTTGCCATTTATAGTATCCACAGGATACTCAATCACCACATGATATGAACGGTAGCCAGAGGCTTTCATATTATTGATATAATCCCGTTCATGCAAAATTTGCATATCCTTGCGTTTCCGCAAAATAGCTAATACTTCTTCAATGTCGTCCACAAATTGAACCATAATCCGAAGACCGGCAATATCTTGCATATCTTGAGCAAGATTTTCCAATTTGATATGTCGCAGGGCCATTTTTTCTTTAATGGATTCAATCGGTTTTACCCGTCCTGTGACAAACTCAATTGGAGAATGCCGGTTAGCCTTGCGATACTGCTTGCGAATCCCCCGCAGTTTGATTTTCAATTCACCAACTGTCTGAATATAGGGGTCTAAAAATTCTTCCCAGTTAAAGTCCATACGGCCCCTTTCTTGTCAAAACTTTTAAATTGTATTAGAATAACACAAAGACTAATCTATTATAACACATTGAAAGGGTTTACTGCATGAAAAACCACCTTGAAATTGAGTATAAAACCTTACTGACCAAATCCGAATACAAACGCCTGCTTACTGACTTTTCAGATGTGAGCCCAATTCTTCAAACAAACCACTACATTGATACCCCAGACCTAGATATGAAGAATCACCGCTTTTCACTCCGTATTCGTACATTTGAGGACTCAGCAGAACTAACCTTAAAAATTCCACAAGAAGTCGGCAATCAAGAATATAACCAAGTTCTAGACATCCAAACTGCTCATGATTTACTGGAAAATTTTCAACTACCAGCAGGACAAATTTCTGATATTATTTCTGCAACCGAAATTCCACTTGATAAACTTGCTGTCTGGGGAATCCTCACGACAAAACGCTATGAGAAACAGACATCTATAGGCCTTATGGCCCTCGATGAAAATGATTATGTGGGACAAAAAGATTACGAATTAGAAATCGAAGTGACCGATGCAGATGCAGGGAAAATTCTTTTTGATGAATTCCTTAAGAAGAAATCAATTCAATTCAAATATGCTAGTAGTAAGGTCGCACGAACTGCTGCCCACATGAAATAACTATAAAAAATCAGCCAAATAAGGTTGATTTTTTAGTTTCACTACTGAAAATTTTTCATTTTTTTGATAGAATAGAACTATCTATTGTAAAAATACTTTTATGTCATCATAAAAGCTCAGTGTGTAAAAGGAGTTACTTTAAAATGGTACAACCACTCGGTGAACATAACATTAAATTATTCTCACTCAATAGCAACCGTGATATTGCTGAAAAAATTGCTGATTCTGCTGGAATCCCTCTTGGAAAGCTGTCTTCTCGTCAGTTTTCTGATGGTGAGATTCAAATTAACATTGAAGAATCTGTACGTGGCGTAGACGTCTACATTATCCAATCAACAAGCTATCCGGTCAATAATCACTTGTGGGAATTATTGATTATGATCGATGCTTGTAAACGTGCTAGTGCCAACACCATTACAGCTGTCATCCCTTATTTCGGCTATGCTCGTCAGGACCGTACCGCTTCTCCACGCGAACCAATTACAGCTAAATTAGTTGCAAATATGCTGGTTAAAGCTGGTGTCGACCGTGTATTGACTCTTGATTTGCACGCTTCACAAATTCAAGGTTTCTTTGATATTCCAGTAGACAATCTCCTTACAGAGCCACTTTTTGCAGCCTACTACATGGAAAAAGGACTCTGCGGAGAAGATGTCGTCATTGTGAGTCCTAAAAATTCTGGTATCAAACGTGCGCGTAATATCGCTGAATTTCTAAATGCACCGATTGCAATTATCGACTACGCTCAAGATGATTCTGAGCGTTCTGAAGGCTATATTATCGGTGATGTTGCTGGTAAAAAAGCTATTTTGGTGGACGATATTCTCAATACTGGTCGCACTTTCTCACAAGCTTCAAAAATTGTCCAAGAAGGTGGTGCTACTGAAATTTATGCAGTTGCCAGCCATGGTCTCTTTGCAGGAACTGCAGCCCAACTCTTAGATGAAACACCAATCAAAGAAATATTAGTTACCGATTCTGTTGCAAGCAAAGAACAGCATCCTAAAAATATCGCCTTCCTAACAGCTAGTGACTTGATTGCAGATGCCATCCACCGCATCCAAGAACATCAGCCACTCAGCCCACTTTTCAAATTTACTAGTCCTGAAAAAGAAAACTAGGAGTAACTCTTTGATTTATTTAGATAATGCAGCAACCACTGCTCTATCTCCTACTGCACTCCAACGGATGATGGAAGTGGCTCAAGAAAATTATGGAAACCCCTCCAGTATTCATCAAAGCGGTCGGAAAGCCAATCAATGTCTTAGACAAAGTCGTCAAGAGATTGCTCAGATTCTCTCCGCCTCTCCCGAACAAATTATTTTCACATCTGGAGGCTCCGAAGCTGATACTTTAGCTATTCAAGGCTATGCACTTGCGCATCAATCCAACGGAAAACACCTGATTACTACGGCTATCGAACACCATGCTGTCCTCCATACCATGCAGTATCTAGAGGATCGGTTTGGGTTCGAGGTAACCTATATCCAACCAGTCAATCAAGTAATCACCGCTCAACAAATTCAGGATGCCCTTCGGCCAGATACTATTTTAGTCAGCGTCATGTTTGCTAACAATGAGACCGGTCAGCTACTTCCCATCAAGGAAATTGGAGAGCTCCTAGCCGATCATCAGGCCGTCTTTCATGTAGATGCTGTCCAAGCAATTGGAAAAATTGCAATTTCTCCCTCTGACTACGGAATTGACTTACTCGCGACCTCTGCCCATAAATTCCATGGTCCAAAGGGGATGGGATTCCTATATAGTAAAGTTCATAAATTTGATTCCTTGATCCACGGCGGAAAGCAGGAACAGCAACATCGAGCAGGTACTGAGAATCTCCCTGCTATTGCTGCTATGGCGACTGCCCTAACAGAACAATATGAGTCCTTAGATACGCATCATCAACATGTCAGTGAACTGCGACAACATATTATTGAGGGATTATCTGGCTTAGACTATTATCTCAATCAGGCTGGACCTCATCTCCCTCATGTCCTTAATATCGGTTTTCCTGGTAAACTTAATGAACAACTCCTTATGCAACTAGATTTGGCAGGTATTGCTGTTTCTAGCGGTTCTGCATGTACGGCAGGTGTTGTCCAAAATAGCCATGTTTTAGAAGCTATGTATGGAAAAGACTCCCATCGTCTGAAAGAATCCATTCGTATCAGCCTATCTGAAATCAATACAAAAGAAGAGATAGATACTCTTATCATCGAACTAAAGAAAATACTTGGAGGTTAAAATGGCATTCCAACAATCAGTTACCTTAAAAGATTGTAATTTTACTTATCACATTAGCCCTGCTATCAAAAAATATACACTCCGTGATAACACCTTTGAACAAACCAAAGCAGGTCACTATCAGCTTACACGTCTTCTGGAAGAAATTCCAAATTCAAACCAAGGATTCCTCTTGAAAATTATTATCAATCAAGACCTAACCGGTTTTAAAATTAATATTACCGACAAGTCTGGTCTTCATCTGGTAAACATTTTTAAGCCAGAAAGTAACAAGGTTATCCAAGAAAAATTCTATTTCCTCATGGATAGCTTGATTGACCGTGACATCTTTACAAAAGAGAGTTAGTATGATTGAAATTCACTATCTTGACGCTTACAAGCAAGAACGTATCCAAACATTTGAGAATAAGGATGCAGCCATTCTGGCTTTTGCCGGTTGCTTAACCCTCCCAGACTATTATCCAGTTACCAGCATTACACAAGACGGACAAGCTCTGGATTACAAAGGGACAATCGGAGATCTCTATCGCTATTTACAAA
>NZ_WCJE01000043.1 GCF_016743335.1 Streptococcus suis
AAAACGGCAAATTGCCGTTTTTTATTGCTTCTATAAGATGTATGCTCAGATTTTATTAGACTGCTGAATGTCATACTCGCTTTTGCCAGCTTTTTAGTGTGCCACACGTTTACGTGCAGCTTTTTTACGATTTTCCTCGATGAAGGCTTCTTTCTTTTCTTCTGGTTCAATGATTGTTTTATGAACAGTGAAGATCGCACCAGCTGCAAGAGCAACTGTAGAAAGAACACCTGTTAAGAAACCTTTACCAAAACCTTTAGCCATAGTTATTTCTCCTTTACTTGTGTTATAATAGATTTTAGCGAAAAAACAAAATATTTTCAAGGAAAAAGATGAAAACTAAAGTTATTGTGGTCATTGGACCGACAGCGGTAGGAAAAACTGCCCTTGGCATAGACTTGGCCCAGTGCTACAAGGGAGAAATTATCAGCGGTGATAGCCAGCAAGTCTATCGCAAACTGGATATTGGTACGGCAAAAGCTAGTCCTGAAGAGCAGGCTGCTGCGGTTCATCACTTGATTGATGTCCGAGATGTGACCGAGGGCTATTCGGCTTATGAATTTGTAGCAGAAGCCAAGGCCTTAATTGCAGACATTACTAGTCGTGGCAAGTTGCCCCTTATCGTTGGAGGTACGGGGCTTTACATTCAGAGCCTGCTTGAAGGCTACCATCTGGGCGGGCTGGTTGACCAGGAGCAAGTTCTTGCTTATCGGGCGGAACTCGACTGCTTGTCTGACGAGGATTTGGAAACAATGGCAGAGCAGACAGGTTTGATGGTCGAGGGAAACAGTCGACGGAGAATCATTCGTGGGTTGGAGTTGAAAAAATTTGGCAAAAACTTAGAAAATACAGAGTCAGAATATGAGCCACTTTACATCTGCCTGACGGATGACAGACAGGTTCTCTACGACCGCATCAATCAGCGAGTGGATAAGATGATGGCGGCGGGCTTACTGGATGAAGTTAGCTGGCTCTACCAAGAACATCCCCAAGCCCAAGCTGCTATGGGAATTGGTTACAAGGAATTTTTCCCTTATTTTGCAGGTGAACTTTCGCTAGAAGAAGCAATTGATAAAGTCAAGCAAAATAGCCGCCGCTTTGCCAAACGTCAATTGACTTGGTTCAGAAATCGCATGCAGGTTCCCTTTTACTCAGTAGGCGAGCCAGATTACAAGTCGCAGATTTTCACCGCTGTGGAGGAATTTTTAGATGATTGAAACCCAGAAAGAACAAGAACGCGCCCTCCTGGTTGGAGTGGAACTACAGCAGACAGATAATTTTGACATGTCCATGGAGGAGTTGGCAAGCCTTGCTAAGACAGCTGGCGCTCTGGTCAAGAGAGTCTACACTCAAAAACGAGAAAAATACGACAGCAAGACCTTTGTCGGCTCAGGGAAATTAGAAGAAATTGCCCAGATGGTTGAAGCTGATGAGATTGATACCGTCATTGTTAACAATCGACTGACACCCCGCCAGAATGTCAATCTGGAGGAGATTTTAGGTGTCAAAGTCATCGACCGTATGCAGCTGATTTTGGATATTTTTGCCATGCGGGCACGGAGTCACGAGGGAAAACTGCAGGTCCACCTAGCCCAGCTCAAGTACATGTTGCCACGTTTGGTTGGACAGGGCATCATGCTCAGCCGTCAGGCAGGTGGTATCGGCTCTCGTGGACCAGGTGAAAGCCAGTTGGAGCTCAACCGTCGTAGCATCCGCAACCAGATTCACGACATCGAACGCCAACTCAAAACGGTGGAGAAAAACCGAGCGACTGTCCGTGAACGCCGCCTGCAATCAGGCGTCTTCAAAATCGGCTTGATTGGCTATACCAATGCTGGTAAATCCACTATTATGAATGCCATGACCGACAAGCGGCAGTATGAGGCGGACGAACTCTTTGCCACACTTGATGCCACGACCAAGCAGATTAACTTGGTCGACAAGTTCAACGTGACCTTGACCGATACGGTTGGTTTCATTCAGGACCTGCCGACTGAGTTGATTTCCGCCTTCAAATCCACCTTGGAAGAGTCCATGAACGTGGACCTCTTGCTCCATGTCATCGACGCCTCTGACCCCAATCACAGCGAGCAGGAGCAGGTAGTCTTGGATATTCTCAAGGACCTGGATATGCTGGACATTCCCCGTCTGGCCCTTTACAACAAGCTGGACAAGACCGACGACAGCTTTACCCCCAGTCAGTTTCCTCATGTCATGCTGTCCGCTAAGGCTGAAAATGCCAAAGGCCATATTCAGATGATGGTCTTGGCCAAGATTAAGACCATGTTTGAACGATTTGAGGTCAGAGTGCCACTTGCTGAATCTTATAAATTGCATGATTTGGCAACTCTGGCACTGATTGAAAATCGGACCTATGAAGAGGATGTGGAAGTGGTATCAGGCTATATCGCTTCCAGCAATAAATGGAAGTTGGAAGAATTTTATGACGGATTATCTTGATTTGGCAATCAAATACGGTGGCTTTACCAGTCTGGATAAGTTTTATCTGGCCAATAAATTAGCCGATTTGACCGACCAACAGAAGTTGGACTTTATTACGCCCCCACCTTCGGTGATCAACGCTTATTTTGCGGAAATCTACCAGAAACAAGGAGCAGAAGAGGCGACCGACTACTATCTCGCTCTATCTCAGCAGCTTTGCCTTTTTCCAAAAGAACCCAGCTTTGAAGAAGATAAGCCATTTGTCCGTCTCAACTTATCAGGCAAGTCTTTCGGATTTGCCTATGTGTCGGCTGACGGTCTGGCCCAGGTTTTTTCGGAGCAAGTGGAGGAAGTGACAGATAGCCTACTCTTTGAAATCGCCCAAGTCTTTCCCCACTATGTCGTCTTTGTGGAGGAGGGCAAGATTTTTATGAAAGCCAATCCCTTTGAGGAGGCCGAGTTAGAGGAAGTTGAAACAGACTACCTTTTGACTAAAGTGGAGACGACAGAAGGTTTGGTCAAGATTTCAGGTTTTAATCAGGAAGAAGTGCTGGAAGTGGCGGACGGATATACTGGTCAGTATTACTATGTCTGGTCGGGTCGCTCTGCAATTTTATATATAAAACATTAGAAAGTAAACAATGCAAATTCAATTTTTAGGTACGGGGGCTGGACAGCCCTCCAAGGCTCGAAATGTATCCAGTTTGGCCTTGAAACTCTTGGATGAAATCAATCAAGTTTGGTTATTTGACTGTGGCGAAGGAACACAAAATCAAATTTTGGAAACGACTATTCGTCCACGTAAGGTCGCAAAAATCTTTATCACTCACCTGCACGGAGACCATATTTTTGGACTGCCAGGTTTTTTGTCTAGCCGTTCTTTTCAGTCAAGTGAGGAGCAGACTGATATTGATATTTACGGTCCTGTTGGTATTCGTTCCTTTGTCTTGGCAAGTCTGAAAGTATCAGGGACACGCCTACCTTATCGCATTCATTTTCATGAGTTTGATGTGGATACGGTAGGTCAGGTCTTAGACACCGACAAATTCACGGTATTCGCTGAAAAGCTGGATCATACCATACCTTGTGTCGGCTATCGTGTTATCCAGAAAGATTTGGAAGGGACTCTGGATGCAGATGCTCTGCGCGCGGCGGGTGTACCATTTGGTCCCCTCTTTGGGCAAATAAAAAATGGTCAAAATGTAACGCTAGAAGATGGGACTGAAATTATCGCGAGTGACTATATTTCTCCTCCTCGGCCTGGTAAGGTAGTGACCATTCTTGGTGATACACGCAAGTGCTATGCTAGTGTGCGTTTGGCAGTTAATGCTGATGTATTGGTTCATGAGGCAACCTACGGCAAGGGAGATGAGCAAATCGCTCGAAAACACGGACACTCGACCAATATGGAAGCTGCTCAGGTTGCCAAGGATGCAGGTGTCAAACAGCTGCTTCTCAACCATATCAGTCCACGATTTTTATCAAAGGATATTAGTCAATTACGGAAAGATGCAAGTACTATTTTCGAGCAGGTTCATATTGTCAAGGATTTAGAGGAAATTGAGCTATGAGAACCATTCTAATCACAGGTGCCTCTGGTGGCTTGGTACAGGAAATGGTACCCTTGCTGAAGGATGATTTTTTGATTTTACTAGGTCGTGATGTCGAAAAAATTGAGCAGCTCTATGCTTACCATGAAAAAAAGGCTGTCTTTGATGTAGATATCCGAGATGAAGCAGCTCTGACGGCATTTTTTGATGAACTGGATAGTCAGTTTGGTCAGATTGATATTTTAGTCAATAATGCTGGCTATGCCATTTACGATGATTTTGAGAATTTTTCCAGCCAGCAGGTGCAGGCTATGTTTGACATTAATACCTTTGCTCTGATGACCATGTGCCGTTCAGTAGGTAAACGGATGAAGGCAAGACGGAGCGGGCAGATTATCAATATCATTTCCATGTCAGGCTTGATTGCGTCAAGCAAGTCCTCCGTTTATTCGGCGACCAAGTTTGCAGCTATGGGATTTTCCAATACCATTCGCTTGGAATTAGCCCAGTATGGTGTGACAGTTACTACGGTCAACCCAGGTCCAATCGCAACCAGCTTTTTCGACCAAGCAGATCCAGACGGAAGCTATCAAGAGAGCGTCAAGGCTTTCTTGCTGCAACCAGACTATGTTGCCAAGAAGATTGTGGCGGCTATGGGGACGAAGAAACGAGACATCAATCTGCCTTGGTCTCTAGCAGCTGCTCATAAACTCTATACACTCTTTCCAAGAATAGCAGACTACTTGGCTAGTACAGTTTTCAACTATAAGTAAGGAATCTGGCCAGTACGGTCTTTAATTTGAAATAAAGAAAAGTGAACACATAATATGACCTAGATGGATTAATGCCATTCTAGGTTTTTTTGATCTAATCGGTTGACATTTTTTGACTACAAGTGTAAACTATAATTGTAAATCGATTACAAATGTAGACAGAAATAGGAGTTATCTTATGAACCATTCAAAAGAAAATAAGCAGGAACACCAACATATGATGCATTCTGAGGAAGTTGGTCAGACCAGCCATCATTCTCATCAGCAGGAGCATCCTCATGAAGAGGGGGTTCACGCCAATCATCATTCTGACCATCACGTCCATCACGACCATCATCATGTAGGGGGCTCTGACGTCAGTCATCATTCTCATCATACTCATGATGCTCATCAGCATCACCAAGGGCATGACCATGACATGATGGAGCATGGTGGGCACATGATGCACATGGGGGATATGAATACAAAACTCAAAGTCGCAGTGGCAGTCATGATTCCCCTACTTGCCATTTCTCCAATTGCAGGTTTCACTCTTTTACGTTTTCCGGGTGTTGAACTTGTCCAGCTGATATTAGGTTCTATTATCTTCTTCTACTCAGGAACACCTTTCTTTAACGGAGCTAGAGGGGAGTTGCAAGCTAAAAAACCTGCAATGATGACCCTGATTTCCATGGGGATTATTGTTTCCTATCTTTACTCCGTTTATGCAACAATTTTAGCGCTATTGGGACAAGAAAGCATGAACTTTTGGTTTGAGTTGTCTACGCTGATTGTCATTATGCTGATTGGGCATATCATTGAGATGAAGGCGGTTATGGGAGCAGGCGATGCCCTGAAAGACTTGGCCTCTCTCATTCCGAAAAAAGCCCATCTCAAGGATGGGACAGATGTTGCGGTAGAGGACTTGCAGATTGGGGATTTCCTCTTAGTCAAGGAAAATGAAAAAATTCCGGCTGACGGTAAGATTTTGAGTGTTGCTCATATTGATGAATCCATGATTACTGGGGAATCTCGAGCTGTCAAAAAAGAGGCAGGAGATAGGGTATTCGGTGGTTCGCTCAATCAAAACACGCCCTTTGAAATGGAAGTGACCAGTCTTGGTGAGGATAGCTTTTTGGCGCAGGTGACCGAAATGGTCCGTCAAGCGCAAAACCAGAAATCCAAGCTTGAAAATATGGCTGACCGCGTAGCCTCTTGGCTCTTCTATGCAGCTTTAATTGTGGGGATTTTGGCCTTTATTTATTGGACCATGACGGCTAATCTTGCCTTTGCCTTGATGATGGCAGTTTCTGTTTTTGTCATTGCCTGTCCGCATGCCCTTGGTTTAGCCATCCCTCTTGTTGTGGCGCGTTTGACCACGATTTCTTCAAAAAATGGTCTTTTGGTTCAGAACCGAACAGCTCTTGAACAGGTTAACCAGATTCGGTTTGCCTTGATGGATAAGACCGGAACCTTGACCGACGGAAAATTTCAAGTTCGCCACAGCCAAGATTTGGTTGAGGGAGCGGATGCGCTGGCCAAAATGGCAGCATTAGAAGTTCTTTCAACCCACCCAATTGCCCTTTCGATTGTGGAGGCGGCAGGTCCACTTTTCTATCAAGCAGAACGGGTTGAGAATATCCCTGGTAGTGGGATTCGAGGTGTCTTGGATGGAAGGATTTATGAAATTATGTCCTACAAAGGTCTGCAGGAAATAGGTTTGTCAGTGGATCAGGACGTGATTGCACCTTATCTTGATTTGGGTCTAACCTTGAGTTTTTTGGTGACTGATCATGTGGTCTTGGGATTTGTAGCCTTGGGCGACCAGATAAAAGAAGATGCTAAAGATTTTGTAGCAGGCTTGAAAGCGCAGGGTATTAGTCCTGTGATGTTAACGGGTGACAATCCAGCTACCGCACAAAAAGTAGCCATTCAGTTGGGCATAGAGGATTACCGAGCTGAACTTAAACCAGAGGATAAGGCAAAACTGGTCAAGGACTATCAGGCGCGTGGGGCAGTTCTTTTCATCGGCGATGGGGTCAATGATTCGCCTGCTCTAGCGACGGCAGATTTAGGCTTTGCCATTGGCGCAGGAACTTCTGTTGCCATCCACTCTGCAGACGTGGTCTTGGTTCAATCCAATCCATCAGCAGTCTTGGATATGTTGAGCATTGCCAAGACAACCATCCGCAAAATGAGGCAAAATCTCTGGTTTGGGGCAGGATACAACATCATTGCCATTCCTTTAGCTGCTGGAATCCTTTATCCAAGCATGGGCATTATGGTGGATCCTTTATTGGCGGCCGTGCTCATGAGTCTATCGACGGTTATTGTCGCTATCAATGCTATGGGTTTACGTTACGGTAAACCGTAGAAATTTTGACAGATAATATATATAAGTAAAACACCGGTCTATGTCGGTGTTTTATGATGTAGGAGATAGGGGTGCTGTTTTCAAGTAAGAACTGCGAGAAATCTACTGCGATAATTAGTAGGATATTTGACTATAATCTGGTATAATGGGAAAAAACATCGTGAGAGTGTAGTATGAAAAAATTGTGGAAAATTATTTATAGTCGGGTTTTTATAGTTCTTGCCCTTTTATTATTGACAGTCTTTGCGATATTTTGGGTGGTTGGCTCACTAGCAGTCTATGTCCCAGCAATCTTAACGGTATTACAACTTTTTTCTATAATCGTAGCCATTTCCATCATTAACCGGCCCATGAACGCAAGTTTTAAGTTGACTTGGATTATCTTTGTCATTGGTATTCCGATTTTTGGTGCCCTCTTTTACTTTATCCTCCAGTCCAACCTGGAAACCCAACGCTATCGTCGAACTTTTAAGCGACAGGCAGCGGTTATGCGGGAGTACGGACACACCTCTGAAAAGGTCATGAAGGGCTTGGCAGGAGAGGATAAGGAGCAGCTCAAACTAGCTCACTACATGAGCGAGTATGTCGGCTATCCTCTGCATACCAATACAGATGCGGTTTATTTTCCGTCGGGGGAGGCCAAGTTTGAGGCACTCTTAGAGGAGTTGAAAAAGGCAGAGCAGTACATCTTTATGGAGTATTTCATTGTCGATTTTGGCTATATGTGGGAGTCTATCCTGACCATTCTCAAGGAAAAAGCAGAGCAGGGAGTGGAAGTGCGGTTTTTGTACGACGGCATGAATTCCCTCAGTTTGCTCCCCTATAATTACTACAAGACCCTACGTTCTTATGGTATTAAGGCCAAGGTCTTTTCGCAAATTATCCCAGCCCTGTCAACCGTTCAGAACAACCGTGACCACCGTAAAATTACTGTTATTGACGGCAAAGTTGCCTTCACAGGTGGGGTCAACATCGCAGACGAGTACATCAATCAAAAAGAACGATTTGGTTACTGGAAGGACGCAGCCATTATGGTCAAAGGCGAGGCTGTTGCCAACTTTACCAATATGTTCCTACAAATGTGGAATTTCGACGAGCGAAAGGAAAATGACGACCTCGCCTATCTCCGAGCTCATAAGGAATCCGAATCAGATACGGTTGCAGGAGAGGGGTATTTCCTAGCTTATGGTGAAAGTCCCTTTGACAATGATGAAGTAGCCAAACGAGTTTATCTGGATATGATTCAGTCTGCAACTGACTACATTTATATTATGACTCCCTATCTAGTCTTAGACGATGAGATGATTGACAATCTGACCTACGCAGCCAAGCGCGGTGTACGAGTCAAGATACTATTACCTCATATCTACGATAAGCAGTCGGCCTACTTGGTTGCTCGGACGGATTTCAGAACTTATCTGGAAGCAGGCATTGAAATTTACGAGTTCACACCAGGATTTGTGCATTCTAAGGTAGTCTTAGTCGATGACAAAAAGGCAACCGTTGGTACTGTCAATATGGACTTCCGATCCTTCTATCTCAACTTTGAATGCGGCCTCTATGTTTATAACCATAAGCAAGTTCTGGCAGACATTCACAAGGACTTTGAAGACTCCTTTGCCCAGTCTCAACGCATTACTTTACTCGGCTTTGAAAATACATATCCGTGGTACAAGCGATTAGCTGGTGCCTTGATGAATATTATTTCTCCATTGCTTTAAAAATAATCTTGCATAGTTGGAGCAGGGGTTGATTGATTAAATTCAGTCCTCCCTCTGCTCCATTTTTCTTGGAAAATGATATAATAGAAAGATAGTTTATACTCGGAAAAGTTACAGGTTACTTGTGATTTGGAGTATTAAGGAGTAAAAAACGTGATAAAACCCAATTATGACTGGCAATTATTGACCGGTTTTTCTGATGAACAATTTATCAAAATTGCTAAAAAAGAAGGAGTGGACCCGGTAGCGGCTAAGTTGCTGTATGAACGTGGCATCCATTCGGCGGAAGAATTGCATACTTTCTTACAACCAAGCTTAGAAGACCTTCACGATCCCTATTTACTACATGATATGGACAAGGCGGTAGAGCGGATTCGCCGAGCAATCGAAGATTACGAACAAATTTTGATTTATGGAGATTATGACGCAGACGGCATGACCTCGGCATCTATTCTGAAAGAAACTCTGGAGGAAATGGGGGCAGAAGTTCAAGTCTACCTGCCAAACCGTTTTACGGATGGCTATGGTCCCAATCAGTCAGTTTACAAGTATTTTATCGAGCAGCAGGGGATTTCTCTCATTGTGACGGTGGACAATGGCGTAGCGGGTCATGATGCCATTGCCTATGCCCAGGAAATGGGTGTCGATGTTGTCGTGACAGACCACCATTCCATGCAGGAAAACCTTCCCAATGCCTATGCGATTGTACATCCAGAGCATCCCGATGGAAATTATCCCTTCAAACATTTGGCGGGCTGCGGCGTGGCTTTTAAATTGGCCTGTGCTCTTCTTGAAACGGTTCATGCAGACTTGCTGGATTTGGTCGCAATTGGCACCATCGCTGATATGGTTAGCTTGACCGATGAAAATCGGGTCATGGTCAAGTACGGTCTTTCTCTTCTCAAACAGACTGAGCGAGCAGGTTTGCAAGAGTTGATAAAGATAGCTGGTATTGACATAGACAGTATTGATGAAGAAACAGTTGGTTTCCAACTTGCTCCGAGGTTGAATGCCCTTGGTCGACTCGACGATCCTAATCCAGCCATCGAATTACTGACTGGTTTTGATGACGAAGAGGCCCATCAAATTGCCCTCATGATTGACAGTAAAAATGTAGAACGCAAAGACGTCGTCCAAGCAATTTACGATGAAGCAAAAACCATGCTCCGTAAGGATAGACCTGTTCAAGTTCTGGCTAAAGAAGGTTGGAACCCAGGTGTTTTAGGGATTGTAGCAGGACGCCTACTAGAAGAATTGCAGCAACCTGTTATCGTCTTGTCTATTGAGGATGGTAAGGCAAAGGGGTCGGCTCGTTCGGTTGAAGCAGTTGACATTTTCAAGGCCCTTAAAGATCATCAGGACCTATTTATCGCCTTTGGTGGTCACGCAGGGGCGGCTGGCATGACCTTGGAAGTGGATAAGCTACCAGACTTGGCTACTACCTTGGCAGACTATATCCGTGACAATAAACTGGAAGAAGTCAGCAAGTCTAACTTGGTCTTGGACGAAGAACTGGATTTGGAGGAGTTGACCTTAGAGACGCTCAAGTCCTTTGACAAACTGGCCCCTTACGGTATGGACAATAAAAAACCGATTTTCTATGTCAAAGATGTGCAGGTTGAGTCCGCACGGACCATGGGTCAGGGAAATGCCCACCTCAAGCTTCGTTTGGTCAAAGGGGATGCTGCTTTTGATCTGGTTGCCTTTGGTCAAGGCAGTCAAGCTTTGGAATTTTCTCAGGCCAAGAAATTAGAGTTGGCTGTGACCTTATCGGTCAACCGGTGGAATGGCAATACCAGCCTCCAACTCATGCTGGTTGACGCCCGTGTAGAAGGTGTCCAGCTCTACAATATTCGTGGCAAACAGCACAATCTGCCAGAAGGAGTGCCCGTTTTGGATATGACTGACTTGTCCAATCTAGCAGGTGCGGATTCGCTTGTCTTAGCTGAGTTACCAGAAAATCTGTCAGACCTCAAACCCGTGTTCCAAAAATATGATTTTCAGGCTATTTACTTTAAGAATGACATCAAGATACCTTATTATCTAGACGGTTATGGCAGTCGGGAGCAATTTGCCAAGCTCTATAAGACCATTTATCAATTCAAGGAATTTGATGTCCGTTACAAATTGGCAGAATTGGCCAACTACTTGAAAATCAAGCAGCCGCTCTTGGTCAAAATGATTCAAATTTTCCAAGAACTTGGCTTTGTGACCATTACAGACGGGGTCATGACGGTCAATGCGGATGCTGAAAAACGGGAAATTGCGGATAGTCAGATTTACCAAGACCTGAAAAAACTGGTTATAGAACAGGAACTCATGGCTCTGGGGACAGTCCAAGAAATCTATGACTGGCTTCGCAGTCCATAGCAAGAAGGAGTAGCTAGCTGACAGTGATGATATGGTTACAGAAACAGCCAACGAATGCAGTTGAAAGTTTGGAAGAATACCTGACTAGTTTTTCCGAGAAAGAGCAAGCTGATTACAGGCTGATTTTTCAAAAACTGACAAGGCAGGGCTGGTCTGCTGAGACTATTTTGCAAGGACTCTTTGCTGCCAGCGGGCAAAGACCAGACGCAGTCATTAACTTGGACGAATCAGCCTACTTGGTGGGAGGCTCTGCCTTCTGCCAACTATGGGCCTATGCCCTGAAGAATAAGACCATATCAAGAAGGTCCTTGCTGGACTTGGTACTTGAGCGGATTGGCTTTTCGGCTGACTGGTCTGGGACTGTGGAAGAACGCCAAGATTACTTAGGGCGTTTTTCGCCAGACCTCTCTCCTGAACACTCTTTCTGGTCGGAATTTTCGGATCTGGTCAGACAGGTTTTGAAAGGGCAGGCTAATTCGGAAATTTGGCAGCTCGTGCACCCACTACGTTATCTATTTTCTATTCAGCAAGCCTACTGGATTCGAGAGTGTTTTGGTGGTGAGGGGCGGAGCGACCGCGAGGCCTTGCTGGCCTATCATTCTCAGTTAAGGACTGCTCGGATTGATTGAACTAATTCGGTCAGGCTGCACAACAAGGCCTTTGTGGTTAACAAGTACCAGGTCCGACATGAGCCGACGAATTGCAAGATCCTGGTAAATTTCCACTCGGAATTTATCCTGTCGGAAACAGGCAACTTTGTCCTGATTGGCGAGGGTGATGATAGTTTGGCAAGCCTAGCCAACGGAGCCTTTTTCAATTACGCTCGGGCCAATAATCAGGAGCATCGGGATTTAGATATAAATCCTGTTTCCCTCTATGATCCGGCCTTTCGTAAGCAGACTTTGGCTCGGAAAAACGGACGATTTCAGGCCGCGATTTATTTTGCAGGCAAGCCTCTTCGTCTCTGGTCACGGCTCTGGTATTACCATTATGCCAATCCCAGAGGAATCTATGCTAGGGAGGGCAGAAGCAAGAAATACTATGTCAAACAAGTAGGGAAGTCATTAAAGAATGAACTAATCATTAAAGAATGAACTAAAAAGTAGAAAGAATCGATGATTTTTTTACTAAACGGGTCATTTCATGATATAATGAAGGGTACGAAATTTTTATAAAGGAACAAATCATGAACTTAAAAGATTACATTGCAACCATTCCAGACTATCCAAAAGAAGGTATCGAATTCCGTGACATTAGCCCTTTGATGGCAGATGGAAATGCTTATAGCTATGCAGTACGTGAAATCGTTCAGTATGCGACAGATAAGAAAATCGATATGATTGTTGGGCCAGAGGCGCGTGGTTTCATCGTTGGCTGTCCAGTTGCCTTTGAGTTGGGAATTGGTTTTGCCCCAGTGCGTAAGCCAGGTAAATTGCCACGTGAAGTGATCTCAGCGGACTACGAAAAAGAGTACGGTGTAGATACATTGACGATGCATGCAGACGCAATCAAACCAGGACAACGTGTCTTGATTGTCGATGACTTGTTGGCGACTGGTGGTACTGTAAAAGCAACGATCGAAATGATTGAAAAGCTTGGCGGTATCGTTGCTGGCTGTGCCTTCTTGATTGAGCTAGATGATTTGAAAGGCCGTGAAGCAATCGGTGATTACGACTACAAGGTTTTGATGCACTATTAATCTAAGGTTATAGCCAAAACTTATAACTGGTCCTATTTTTATTCTAATTGAATTGCATAGCAACCTGCCTTATAATAAATATAAGAAAATTGGGAGGTTGCTTATGCCAATTAAAATTGAAAAATCATTACCAGCAGTTGAAATTTTGAGAAAAGAGAATATTTTTGTGATGGATAGTGACCGAGCTAGTCATCAGGACATTCGGCCTATCAAAATCCTTATTCTCAATCTCATGCCACAGAAGACAGTGACGGAGACTCAGTTGCTCCGTCTTTTGGCTAACACTCCTTTACAGCTAGAGGTTGAATTTCTCTACATGGCTAGTCACGAGTCCAAAAATACACACTCGGACCATTTGAAGCAGTTTTATAAGACTTTTGAGCAGGTCAGGGATAGCTATTTTGATGGGCTCATCGTGACAGGAGCACCAGTTGAAAACTTACCTTTTGAGGAAGTTGATTACTGGCAAGAACTTACTCAAGTTTTTAATTGGTCAAAAACACATGTTTATTCAACATTGCACATTTGTTGGGGTGCACAGGCAGGTTTGTATGCACGCTATGGTGTACCCAAACACAGTATGTCTCGAAAACTATCAGGCGTATATTGTCAAGAAGTGACTAATCCAACTAGCCCTCTTATGCGTGGATTTGACGATGAATTTCGTTCACCACACTCCCGTTATACGGAAGTAAGAGAAGCAGATATTGCCCATCTGAGTGGGTTGACGATTTTATCACAAGGTCCAGAAGTTGGCCTATCCATCTTAGCCAGCAAGGATTTAAGAGAAATTTATAGTTTTGGACATTTAGAGTATGATAGGGATACACTAGCTAAGGAATATCAACGTGATTGTATAGCTGGAAAAAATCCCCATTTACCGGAAAATTATTTCAAAGAAGATGACCCTACAAGCAAACCATCTCTCTCTTGGAATTTACCAGCAGCACAATTCTTTACCAACTGGGTAAATTATGCTGTCTATCAAGAAACTCCATACGACTGGCATATCTTTGAACAATCAGCCCAGTCAGCTAGTCTTTAAAGAGGAAGTATGAACTATTCACAGCAATTTCGTCAGGGACATTTGGTCCTGCCAGCAGCAATATTATTCCACTATCAAGAGCTTTTTCCGTCGGCAGATGATTTTTTGATTTGGCAGTTTTTCTTATATCAAAATTCTTCAGCTATCGAATCATTAGCGCCAAGTGAGATTGCTCAAGCTACTGGTAAAACAGTTGCTCAGGTCAATCAAGCTATTGAAAATCTCCAAGATGCTGGACTCTTAGAATTTAAGACAATCAGTATTGCTGGTGAAATTGAAATGATATTCGATGTGCTTCCTGCTTTTGAAAAATTGGATGTTCTGTTAACTCCAAAACAGGCAGTTGAGATTGTGCAACCAGAGAATGATTTGAAGGCCTTGGTGGGTGATTTTGAACGTGAATTGGGCCGCTTTTTATCACCGTTTGAAATCGAAGATTTGCAGAAGACTATTGAGGATGACAAAACTTCGATTGATTTGGTTCGTGCAGCCTTGAAAGAAGCTGTTTTTAACAACAAAACAAATTGGAAATACATCCAAGCTATTCTACGAAACTGGCGCCGTGAGGGAATTACTACAGTTGCGCAAGTAGAAGCGAAAAATGCAGAAAGAGAAATCCAGACTCCTAAGAATGTGACTGTTTCAAGTGACTTTCTTGATGCAATGGATCTCTGGAAAGAATGATATGGAAACAAAATTATCTAAAAGGCTGGAAACAGTCGCAAGTTTTGTCCCACAAGGGGCACGTCTAGTTGATGTAGGGAGTGACCATGCTTATCTCCCTCTTTTTTTGGTAGAGCAGGGGCGTATTGATTTTGCCATTGCGGGGGAAGTCGTTCAAGGCCCCTATCAGTCAGCGCTCCAGAATGTAGAGCAGGCGGGACAAACAGAAAAAATTCTAGTCCGTTTGGCAAATGGCTTAGGCGCGTTTGAGAAGTCTGACCAGATGACTGCCGTGACCATAGCAGGTATGGGAGGACGCTTGATTGCGGAAATCTTAGAAGCAGGAAAAGAAAAGCTTGCGACCATTGAACGTTTGATACTCCAGCCAAATAATCGTGAAGATGACGTGCGTCGATGGTTGGAAAAAAATGGTTTTAGATTGGTTGCTGAAAAGATTCTGGAAGAAAATGGCAAGTTATATGAAGTCCTCGTTGCAGAATCAGGACAGATGAGATTGTCAGAAGTTGAACATCGTTTTGGTCCCTATCTACTAGAGGAGGCCTCACCAGTTTTCGTCAAAAAGTGGAGAAGAGAACTTGAAAAATTAAGTTTTGCTTTGGAACAAGTTCCATCTGAACGCCAAGGTGACCGCTTTGCCATTTCCCAAAAGATCCAACAAATTCAGGAGGTAGTCCATGTTAGCTAGTCAGGTTATTGAGCGCTATCAAGCCTTTTGTCCCCCTTCTTTGGCTATGGAAGGCGATGTCAAAGGGCTGCAAATCGGTACCCTTAATAAAGAGATTCAACGTGTCATGGTGGCTCTGGATATTCGTGAGACAACGGTGGCAGAGGCGATTGATAAAAAGGTGGATTTGATTATCGTCAAGCACGCTCCGATTTTTCGTCCAATAAAGGATTTGGTGGCTGACAATCCGCAAACTAAAATGTATCTTGATTTGATTAAGCATGATATTGCAGTCTATGTTAGTCATACAGATATTGATGTGGTTGAGGGTGGTCTCAACGACTGGTTCTGTGAACTATTAGAAATTCAAGATACTACCTACTTGATTGAAACTGCCGAGGGGCAGGGGCTTGGCCGTGTGGGGACAATAGCAGAGCAGACTTTGGAAGAATTGGCTTTGAAAGTCAAGTCTGTCTTTGGTCTAGATGCTGTCCGTTTGGTGACCTATGGGCAACAAGCCAAGCAATATGTCAACCGTGTAGCCATCTGTGGAGGCAGTGGTGGGTCTTACTACCATGAGGCTCTTGCCAAGGGGGCAGATGTTTACATCACGGGCGACATTTACTACCATACTGGGCAGGACATGCTGACTCAGGGCTTGCTGGCTATTGATCCAGGCCATCATATCGAAGCATTATTTATCAAGAAAATTGCTGAATTGTTGGAAATATGGAAGGCAAAAGAAGGTTGGGATGTCGAAATCCTACCTTCAACTGTTTCAACCAATCCGTTTAGACATTTGTGATAAATTAATCAGCACTTGATTGTGGAAAGACCAAGACGACATTTAATGTAGTTTTAGGTCTTTTATTTTTTAGATATTTTCTTATTTATTTAAGTGAAAAAGCTTGAATTTTATAATAAATTAGGGTATCTTAATTCATAGGATATGCAAGATTAAATAGGATAGGATATTAGTTATGACGTGGTTTACAGAACAGTCTGTAGTTCTACAGGCTTTGCTAGGTGGTTTATTCACATGGTTTTGTACGATTGTGGGGTCTGCCGTTGTATTTTTCTTTAAGACAGTTAGTCGTCGTTTGCTAGATACCATGCTAGGCTTTGCAGCTGGTGTTATGATTGCAGCTTCTTTTTGGTCTTTATTAGCCCCATCGATTGAGTATGCTGAAAGTTCATACGGCAATCTGGCTTGGATACCAGCGGCAGTAGGTTTTGCAGCAGGTGGTATTTTTTTACGCTTGGTAGATGCCTGGGTTCCGCATTTGCATTTGGGAAATGATAAAGATAAGGCAGAAGGTGGTGGTGAGAAGGATAGGAAAAATCTATCCAAAACAGCCCTGCTCTTCTTAGCTATTACAATTCACAATATTCCTGAAGGCTTGGCTGTAGGGGTGACTTTTGGAGCCTTAGCAACTAACTATTCTCCAGCAGCCTTTGTTGGAGCCGTTGGTTTGGCCTTGGGAATTGGTCTGCAAAATATCCCAGAAGGCGCAGCTCTTTCTATTCCCATTCGGACGGACGGAAAATCCCGCAAGGAAGCATTTTTCTGGGGCTCTATGTCTGCCATAGTTGAGCCTATAGCTGCTGTGCTTGGGGCGTTTGCGGTGACCATGATGACACCAATCTTACCCTATGCTCTATCCTTTGCAGCGGGTGCCATGATTTTTGTCGTCGTAGAAGAGCTCATTCCAGAATCGCAGACAAACGGCAATACGGATATTGCAACTCTGGGCTTAATGGCTGGTTTTATCATCATGATGGTTCTCGATGTGGCCCTGGGTTAAGGCAGCACTTACAAGCCAAACCCAGACAGTTGTTTTTTCCAAAAATAAAATTTCTAAAAAAATGAGCTCTTTTATGATAAAATAAGACTATGAATTACTTAGAAATCTTAAAGGTCTTGGCCAATTCAAGTCGCCTACATATCTTACATCTATTAAAAAATCCAAGAGAACATTTCGTTCACAAGCCCCAATGTGGAGTGGATATGATAGAAGTGGGAGTCTGTTTGGAGGAGATTCAAAGAGTCTCAGGTCTCAGCCAGTCTACCACCTCCACCTATATGAACATGATGAAAAAAGTGGGCCTGGTTCAGGCAACTCGATTAGGGAAGTACACATATTTTAAACGGAATGAGGAAGTGCTGACCTCACTATCGAGCTATTTAGTAAATGATTTATAAACCAGACTTCGATCTGGTTTTTTGCTTGCAGAATAAATCGAGTTTTTTCGATTTATGCTTGTCTTTTCCAACTGAGTGTGCTAAACTATTCATATCTAAAAAATTGAATATGAGAGGTGCTCAGATGACCAAACAGTTGAGAGATACAGTAGTCTTACGCCACGGAGCTAAATTGGACAGTCGAATTGTCATGTCTCCTATGTTGACCTATTCAGGCAGCGAGGGCGGTTTTGCGACTGAGGATACATTAAAATATTATGGGTCTAGGTCCCAGGCGGCCAGTCTCCTCATCACCGAATTTCATTATGTCAGCCCAACAGGCGGTCCCAGTTCTAGACCTGGCTATCCAGAGCAGCTGGGAATCCAGGATGATGATCATCTGGACTCCATCACAGCCATTGCCCAGGCCTTGAAAAAAGATGGAAATAAGGCAATTTTGCAGATTCATCATGGTGGTCGAGAGGCCCGAGCTAGAGGAGCCAAAGGACATGAAGTATTGGCACCGAGTCAACTGGATTTCACCTTCTTGTCCTATCCTGTTCGGGAGATGACCCATGAAGAAATCGTGGAAATCATCAAGGATTTTGGAAGAGCTACAAAGAGGGCCATTGATGCAGGCTTTGATGGCGTTGAAATCCATGGTGCTAACCACTATCTGATCCAACAATTCTTCTCAGCCTTCTCCAACCATCGTCAGGATAAATGGGGTGGCAGTCTTGAGAAACGAATGACCTTTGCCCTAGAAGTGGTCAAGGAAGTGAAATCCGTCATTGCCCGCTATGCTCCCAAGGATTTTATCATCGGCTATCGTCTTTCGCCTGAGGAAATCCATGGTACCAACATTGGTTATTCCTATAAGGAATCCCTGGCCTTGGTTGCTGAGATAGCCAGGGAAGAATTGGATTATATCAGTCTTTCCATTTGGGGTGGCTTCGAGGCTGGTCCAGCAGGCCTCAATCAATCTTATGGTCAGCTTTTCAAGGAAGTGGTAGGAGACCAAACCAAAATCATCGTTGTGGGCTCTATCTTTACGGAAGAGGATGCTCAAAAAGCGGTATCTGAACACACTGATTTGATTGCGATTGGTCGAGGAACCCTTATTGACCCTCTTTTTGGTCAAAAAATAAAAGATGGAAGAGGCAAATCTATCGTATCAGAGATTTCTCCTGAGCAAGTTCCAGCCACCTCATGGACAAGTGGCTTACATGAAGCCTTTACTAGAGAGGATTCCTTAGGACTGCCAAATCTACCCGGCCAGGAATCGATTTTACATTTGCATCAAGGGATTTATGACCTAGCGGAACATTGATAAAAGAGGAGTTTCTCCTCTTTTTTTGCTGTCACGGGCCTAG
>NZ_WCJE01000044.1 GCF_016743335.1 Streptococcus suis
CTATACTTATTTTTCATTCTCCATAGCTGCTGAAATAAAGGCTGTATACAAACCTTCAGGGCGATTAGGACGAGATTGTAGTTCTGGATGATATTGGCAGGCAACGAAGAATTTATTTTCTGGAATTTCAACAATTTCTACCAAACGGTTGTCTGGTGACACGCCCGAGAAAACAAAACCTGCTTTTTCAAATTGTTCACGGAATTCATTGTTAAACTCATAACGATGACGATGGCGACGTTGTACAACTTCTTGATTATCATAAGCAGCTGCAGCCTTGGAGCCACGTTTGAGCTTGCTTGGATAAAGACCTAGGCGGAGAGTTCCTCCTAAATCTTCCACACCAATTTGATCACGCATGATGTCAATAATTGGATATTTTGTTTCTGGGTCTAATTCAAAGCTGTTAGCACCTTCTAAACCGAGAACGTGACGAGCAAATTCTACACAGGTCAGCTGCATTCCCAAGCAGACCCCTAGCATTGGCACGTCATTCTCACGAGCATAACGAATGGCTTGTATTTTCCCTTCTGTACCACGTTGTCCAAAGCCACCAGGAACGATAATTCCTTGTGCTTGTCCTAGACGTTCAGCTACGTTTTCTGCTGTCAAATCATTTGCATTGACCCAGTCCAATTCGATAGCAGCATCATTTGCATATCCTGAGTGTTTTAGAGCTTCAACTACAGAAATATAGGCATCTTGTAATTCTACATACTTACCAACTAAAGCGATTTTTACTTTTTTCTGGAGATTAAGAACCTTGTTTACCATCGCTGTCCACTCTGTCATATCTGCTGGAGGTACGTCGAGCTTCAAGTGATCGCAAACAATTTGATCCATGTTCTGCGCTTGCATATTTAATGGGATTTGGTAAAGATGTTCGACATCCAAGGACTCAATAACTGCTTCTGGAGCAACATCACAGAATTGTGCCAGTTTATTTTTAATTCCTTGTCCAGCAGGCTGCTCTGTCCGAATTACCAACATGTTGGGCTGAATACCTAGACCACGCAACTCTTTTACAGAATGTTGTGTTGGCTTAGTTTTCATTTCGCCTGCTGCTTTGAGATAAGGCAAGAGTGTTGTATGGATATACATAACATTGTCTGAACCGACATCTGCCTTCATCTGACGAAGTGCTTCAAGGAATGGCAAGCTTTCAATATCACCTACTGTACCACCTACTTCCGTGATGATGACATCTGCATCTGTAGTACGAGCTGCACGCTTGATTTTGTCTTTCAAAGCATCTGTAATGTGTGGAATAACTTGAACTGTTGCCCCTAAGTATTCCCCTTTACGCTCTTTACGGAGGACTTCGCTATAAATTTTACCTGTTGTAACATTTGAATATTTGTTCAGGTTAATGTCGATGAAACGCTCATAATGCCCAAGGTCCAAGTCGGTTTCTGCGCCGTCGTCCGTCACAAAAACTTCACCGTGTTGATACGGACTCATTGTTCCCGGGTCAATATTGATGTATGGATCAAATTTTTGGATTGTTACCTTGAGACCTCGGTTCTTCAATAAACGACCTAGGCTGGCTGCTACAATCCCTTTGCCGATAGAGGAAACAACGCCACCTGTTACAAAAATATACTTTGTCATGCAAACTCCTTTTCTACGATTCAGGCTAATAGGAAGCAATTTGTGGGGATACTTCCTGTTAACTTGAAGAAAAAACAAAAATAGCTCCCTATCGCTAGGGAGCTCCGACCTCAAAAGAGGTGCCCGATAGTATCTTATCGTAATTTGGTAGTCTTGTCAAATTATTTTTAAGAATCTAGGGGGATATAATTCTTATTCGTCGACGACCTCTTCATCTGAATACTCGTCGTCATCTTCACCTAAATCAACATCCTCTTCATCCAATTCGTCATCTGGGATAATTTCGTTGATTTCTGAATCATAGGACTCAACTTCATCTTTTTCGTCATCTGGATTTTCATCATCGTATTCTGATGATGCACTACCCGGATAGTTGTCCTCATCTTCTGGATCGTCATGTCCGTAGTCAATTGCATCCTCATCACCGTCCATGAAGGCATTGACACGTTTCTTCTTGCGTTTTGGTGCATCTTCGTCATCTTCTTCAAGAGTGATCACTTCTTCGTCAATCTCATCGATTGCGTACCAAGAACGTAAGCCCCATTTGTTTTCGCCAAGTGGAATGAAGCTTCCATCCACATTCAAATCAGAATAGAAGGTTGGGAGGGCTGCGCGAATCTCGCTGTTTGATTTTTCAAGGTAGTTTTGAATTTCATTGACCAAGTCGTTGAAATACATTTCGTTGTCACGTCCACGTTCTTCCAAAATAGCACGGGCTACTTCAATCATGGAAAGTTCGCTTTTTTCTTGTCCTGCAAATACGTTAAGTTCCAAGGCTGTTCTCCTTTTTTGTCTTTCCTTTCTATTTTACGCTAAAAAAGGCAAATAGTCAAAGATAATCTTTATCGTTTTTCTGTAAAAAAATACCTGCAGAGCTCAGCGCTACAGGTATTTTGTTTACTATACTTGTTCTTCTAAACTTGGAAGGGAGATGGTCCGTTTGACTCCATCCTTATCTACAAGTCGAACAACTTTGCTTGTTGCATCATATTCGAAAGCTTCAAAAGAAACTTTGTAACGGTCTGAGAGTGTGACCAGACTTTGTTCAAAGGTTTTGAAGTCCATGCCGAACTCTTCTGCTCTTCGCTTTAATTCTTCTGTAAACTCGTCAATTTCCTCGGTTTCTTCAGAAATAATTTCTTCATCACTTTCTTCCGTCTCTGTTTCTTCTGTTGATTCAGATGGTGTATTTGGTATAAATACTCCCCAGCCATCGTCTGAAACTGGGCGTTCTTGTGGATTAGTCATGTAGTACTTAACCGTTGCTAGGAAATCTTCTAAACTATACCCTTCAGGACTTCTTGCACTACCTTGATCAAACCATTTAAAGGATACATAGTGATAGTGATCTTGATGCGGAATTACCAGAGTCCCGTTGCGTACTTCGGTCGCATAGCCAGCATTGTAGGTCAGTGCTTCGAAAGGAACGACTTTCTTCGCTTCAACTCGGTTGTAAATTTCCTCTGCTGTTTCTTTGGCAACTTGTGGCTGTTCTGGCGTTGTTATCTCGCCTGCACTTGCTCCTGTTTCAGTTGGTGCAGGTGTTGACGGTAAACTAGAATTAGATTTCTCACGTTGAGCTACCATAGCCTCTGCTGGGATCAGCTCGCTTAAGTAATTCAAATCACTCTTGTTAATCCGACGGTAACCATCTGTAATCACACGTGGGATGCGATAGTTATCCGTACCTATTTTCACTTTGGGATCTAATAGATCTGCTGGGTCAAAAATATAGCCATCTTTTGTTGTATATTTTCCTGCCGCCTTAGCTTCTGCCAATTCTTCTGCCGAGTGAACAATTTGCCAATTTTTCAAACCTGCACGTTTCTCAATCGGTGTGACATTTTTCGCCAATTCTTCAGCGTCTCGTTTATCAAGAAGAGTTTGTACGGCTTCCAATTCTTCTTTAGATAAATCTTTCTTGGAAATTGAACGCAGAGAACCACCTGTCGCTCTTGGTAGACTGAATGCTTGACTAAAGACAAAACTTGCTGGATCTAGTACGTCTTCCGCCGAGAAGATATAGCCGTCATTTGTTGCAAATTTCCCTTTTGCACGTGCATCCATGACTTCTTCTGCGGTGTGAATGATTTGCCAATTTTTCAAGCCTAAGCGGTTTGCTTTAGGTGTTGCATTTAGAATTGGGGGAACAAGATCCGTTGCTTCTCCATCACCATGTCCACTTGTAGTCCAAGCAGATGGACGAATTTCAGGATGTTGCATGATATAGCGGATCGTTGCAATTTGTTCCTTACTCAACCATGTGTAAGGTAGGACGTGGATGTGATCAATGTGTGGAATAATAAAGGATTGTCCAGTATCATAGGTTGCATTCGCTCCCTTCATCGGAATTTGATCCATACCGACCAACATGGCTGGCTTAAGATCTCCTTCTGCAAGCGGTGCAATATCAAAGATATACTGCTTATCTTTTTCTGCCAAAGTCAACTCAGCAAAAGAGATCTTCATCAAATCTAGTTCGTCACGACCATACGTATAAGTTTTTCCACCTACTTCCATTTCATAAACAACTTTTCCAGCCAATTTACGTTTAGCCGTTACTTGTTTGTATTCAAATGCAGGGCGATTTTCTTTTTGAATTGGTTTTACAGGTTTTGAATCAGTCCCTTGACTTGGTGTTGTGGGTTTAGCATCGTTTCCTACTTGTTCAGATGTTTTCGGTGGCACTTGTTTGCCCGCCTTCTCATTAACCCATTCCTCTACTTGCTTGATTTCAAAATCTTCGAGTTCTCCAAAACCAACATAATGGAAATGATCTCCATGACTAGCTATCAGCCCTTGATCATCAACTGAGGTAATAGAGTCTTTGCTAAAGGTGTATCCATCACTTGTAAAATATGCCCTACCATCTAAACCTTTTCCGTAAGCAGGAATTTGACGTCCCATATAGGAAACCACTTTCCCTGTTGACTGCTTCGGTTGTGTTGGTAATACTGGTTGTGTAGGCGATACCGGTTGCGTTGTAACCGTGCCGATTGGTGTTACTGGACGATTTGGTTGTGTTGGTGTATGTTGGGAGTGACTTGCCTGTGCGCCAGAAGAAACACCTGCTCCATTTACACCAATCATTCTAGAAATCTTCTCTTCTAGAGGAGACATCTGGCTGTATGGAATAAAGTGGTAATGATCGCCGTGTGGAACGATGACACCTGCTGCGGTTTTCTTCGTAATCGTTCTTGGGTCAAATACCAATCCATCCACTTCTACATGGCGTTGAGATAGGGGTGTTGCATCCAATTGAGCCAATAAACTAGCCAAATCCTGACCTTGCCCCGCACTAATTGTTATCTGCTGAGTTCTATTATTTCTATCGCCATATTGACTACCACTAGCCGAGCTCACACTTCCTTTTTGATTCCAGTAATCTTGAGCAGCCTTCAATTCGGCAGCTGATAAATCTTTTTTAGGAATAAAGTGGAAATGGTCGCCGTGCGGAACGATAAAACCATCTCCCGTGTCTTCAATAACATCTGTCGGATTAAAGACATAGCCATCGTCTGTTCTGTAGCGGCCGTCTTTACTATTTCCTGCTGCCTGATTCTTACTGTCAGCAGAAGAGATTCCTTTTTGACGCTCCACTTCTTCTTTGCTACGAACATTTTTATGTTTGCTAGGGTCTTTTAGATAGAGATAGTATTTCCCATCAACTTTTATGACGTAGCCATCCTGGACTTCATTGATGATGTGACTGTCTTGTAAGACATAGTTTGGGTCCTTCATGACCAACTCTTCACTAAAAATCGCATCAAAGGGGACTTTACCATTATAGTAGTGGAAATGGTCACCGTGTGATGTCACATAGCCTTGATCAGTAATTTTAACGACTATCTGCTCAGCGTCAATATTTTCCTTGGCAGAAACTTGATCAGGTGTTAATTGTTCAGCAACGGTAGTTTGTACACTTTGACTATCTTCAATATAGGACACACGATTTTTTTGCTCTTCCATCGCTTGGAAACGTCCAAGCTGATAGCTACAGAGACTCATCCCTAAAACAAGGGCGGCTACGGAGCCAACAACTGCTTTTTTCTTCATTTTTTCTCCTTTATGTGATTATTATTTCAATTCTTGAGCAAGTGTCTCTAAAACCTGCTCTAAGTTTTCTAAATAGGTCAAGTTATTTTCAGGGTCTGCTTCTAGAGGATCCAAGACCTTTAAGTCCACACCTGTCGAAGTTGCCAGAGCCTTAGCTAATTTATCCGACGTTCCCTTTTCGGTAAAAATTGTTTGTACCTTGTAAGTGTCGACAAACTCTTTAATCTCTGCCAACTGCCTTGGGCTAGGCTCTTCCTCAGACACCCCTGCTATCCCCAACTGCTTTAGACCGAATCGTTGGGCAGTATAGGAAAAGGCAGTGTGTTGGGTCACGAAGGTTTTTGAACTGGCCTTAGCAAAGATTGGAATATATTTGTCAGCCAACTTTTGCGCCTTTTCCTCTAAAGTTGCGGCATTTTGACGATAATAATCCGCATTCTTAGGATAACTTTCTGCTAAAAGTTCACCAATCGCAACAGCTTCCTGACCAACCAAAACTGGATCCAGCCATGTGTGGGGATCATATAAACTAGCTTCATCAATCCCTTGACCAGCTTCCATGTCTTCTAACCCTGGAACCTTTGTCAGCGGTAAATTTGTCGAAGCCTCCAAAACCTTGACAGATGAACCTTGCAAATTAGGTTCCAAACGTCCTGCCCAGGATTCCAAAATTCGCGAATGATAGATAAAAACATCTGCATCGTATATGGCCTTTATGTCCGCAGCCGATGGTTCATAAGAGTGTATGCCCTGTCTTGAGCCAATCATTCGAACATCATTTTTATTCCCTGATACTTCCTTAACCAGTGAATAAATAGGGTAAAACGAGGTGACTATTTTCATTCCTGGCTGCACTTGACTCGCTTCCTTTTGAGCCGAGCAAGCTGCTAAAACAAAACCGAATAAGGCAACAAAACAGCCTCTTATCACTTTCTTTAACATAACTACCTCCTTTGTTAACCAGTTAACTATATCACAAGAATATTAACCAGTCAAGTATTTTTTTAAAAAAATATATACTAATTTATCAAAAAACAAAAAGAAAACCCGACCAAGTCGAGTTTCCAATTTTCACTATATTATTTTACAGTTGCAGTGCTTGTGATCACTTCTACAGCTTTCTTCACAGCGATATCGTGTTTGAGCATTTCTGGTGAAAGCAAGCTACGAACTTGTGCCACTTCCATGTTGTAAGTTGCTGCCAAGTCTTCGATTTCTTTGTTGATTTCTTCTTCAGTTGCTTCGAAACCTTCTGCTTTAGCTACTGCTTCAACAACCAAGTTAGTCTTAGTACGTTTTTCAGCATCCGCTTCGTATTGTTTATGAAGGTCATCACGAGTTGTACCAGTGATTTGGAAGTACATATCTGGTGAGATACCTTGTTGTTGCATACCACCCAAGAATTCATTGATCGCACGGTGAACTTCTTCGTGAATCATTTCTTCTGGCAATTCAACGATTTCAGCGTTTTCTACAGCCAATTCAAGAGCTGCTGATTCAACTGCATCGTCAAAGGCAACTTCTTTTGCTGCTTCCAATTCTTTGCGGTACTTAGCTTTCAACTCATCAAGCGTTTCTACTTCTTCGTCGATATCTTTTGCCAATTCATCATCTAAAGCTGGAACTTCTTTTGCTTTTACTTCGTGGATTTTTGTCACGAAGAGAGCTGGTTTACCTGCAAGGTCAGCTGCTTGGTAGTCTTCTGGGAAAGTCACTTCAACGTTCACTTCTTCACCAGCTGCGTGACCTACCAATTGGTCTTCAAAACCTGGGATGAATTGACCTGAACCAAGTCCAAGCGAGAAGTTCTCACCTTTACCACCGTCAAATTCAACACCGTCAACAGAACCTACAAAGTCGATCACAACTGTATCGCCTTCAGCTGCTGGTCCTTCTTTGATAACCAATTCAGCCAAGTTGTTGCGTGCAGCTTCGATTTTTGCGTCAACTTCTTCGTCTGTTACTTCTTTAGTAGCTTCTACTGAAACTGCCAAGTTTTTGTAGTCACCCAATTTTACTTCAGGTTTTGTCACAACTTCCGCAGTGATTGTCCAGTCTTGGCCTTTTTCCATAGACACAACGTCAATTTTTGGTTGTGCAACTACTTCAAGACCAGCTTCTGCAACCGCTGCTTCATAAGCTGCTGGTAACAATGCATTTACAACATCTTGATAAAGTGCTTCTTCACCAAATTTTTGGTTGAAAACGGCACGTGGCAAGTGACCTTTACGGAAACCTGGAAGATTGATATCTTTCTTAACTTTGTTGAAAACGCGGTCCAATTCTGGTTTGATTGCATCTTGACCGATTGTGAAAGTCAAAACGCCGCGGTTTGTTTCTTTTGCTTCAAATGATACAGACATTCTGTCATTCTCCTTAAAATTTTATTGCATACTCTTCATTATAACACAATTAACAAGGATTTCAACGATTTTATAACGGACTTTTGGCAAATGGCAGAGCGGAGCTTCTGCCCAATCTTCTAGTCTGGTTGTTGACCGTCGTGGGCTAGCCATTTGCAGTCAGTCAAACTCATTTCTGAAAAGATCGCTTCAAAAGATGAGTCTTCTGGCGAACAGGCATAGATACCAAAACGAATTTTCCCACTGCCTTGATGCAGGTGGCAGATCCGCATCTGCTCAAAATGAACACCGTCTTTAGAATTTTCGATGCAAAAATCACTGCCCCGTCGGCTCAAACGGTAGTAAATTGACTTGACAGAAGCTGGAATTTCCTGGGTTGCCCAATCTGAAAAGCCCTGATTGGTCACAACGCTGCCCAAATGCTGAAAATCTTCATTTTCATACTCAATCGAGCCCTTAATCCAGTTTTCCGAATCCTGATAGACCACAACACCACACTGGTCAAAGCGGGTATGACTATTGGAAAAATCCGTCTTAACTGTAAAGGAGAAATACTCTTCCTCCGTATCCATCAAAAGCAGGGAGCATTGTCATTGACAAAATGGTAATAGGTTTTCTGCCACAAGTCTGTATGAGCTTGGGTTGTGATTCTAATTTCTTTTTCCGAAATCTGATAATTTTCTGGTTCTCGTACCCAGTAAAAATTCTTGGTATTCATGTTACTCCTTGGTTCTATCGTCTATAAAAGTCATCATCCGCTCAAATGCTTTGGCAGACACCGGGTCGGTTCGCAAATTCGCCACAAAACCATGTGGCTTTTCAAGCCCTTCTTCTGCCAAAGGATCGACCAATTCATTTTCAACTCCCGCTTGCTTCAAGGCCTTGTTGAGCGATACCATATCTGTTCGATACTCGCTTCCCAGAAGGAAACTAGCTGGGTAGTCCTTGTTCACATGTGAAATCGGGTTATAGGCATTGATTTCTTCCTCACTTAGATAAATGGTTTCTGAAACATAATTTCCAACCAACATCTTCGTACCTAAGCTAAATTTGGCATAATCTAAGGGAGCATCGTCGATAACCAGAGCCTTGACATGTTCTTTTGCAATACTTGGTTCAATGTTCAATAGCTGAGCGTACTCCTGATTGGCTAAGACACTACCATATTGAGCAACCATGATGGCACCCGCTGATGAACCCATCAAGACAACATTATCCATGTTCAAGTGATATTCTTCGGCATGTTCCTTCATGTAGGCGATAGCCTGATTCATTTGAATCACAGGTGTTGGAAAATGGTAATCGGGCACCAAAGCGTAGTCAACATTAACAACGTTGTAACCTTTTGACACGATATCGTCAATGAGATAGGTCGCTTGGCTGGCAGCCAGTGGGTCACCCATATTTTTACTCCCTCCAAAGAATCCACCACCGTGGAAATAGAAGAGGGTTGGACGGTCAACTTCAAAATTTTGGTCTGGATAGGTAATATCTAAAAAGCTGTTAGGATAGTCCTTGCTATAGGCAATCTCACTTTTCAAATACTGACCATTCTCTTTCAGACCATCAATGGGATCATAAAGGGGACTGTAAGAGTTCGGCGAACTCTCCTGGTACATAAACGATTGAATGACACCGACCATCAACTGCGGATGATTGGTAACAGACACATAAGCAATGATACCGAGACTAGCTACAATCCCAAGGATCCATAAGATGATTTTTTTGAATTTTTTCATGTTGTTCTCCTAATCTAATAGTTCTAATCCATAACTCTTTACCTCTCCGTTAACCGCATCATCCAGCCATTCTGCCACACTCTTGTCTTGAGACATAGGAGTGAAAAACGTTGGAAAGTTTATGGTAGTATGCTGAGTAGCGGTAGTTTTTTCATCTTGCCCATAATTCCAGATAAAAATACCCACGCCATCAATCTTAGATTGCAGTTCTTGAATCATTTTTTTAAGTTCTTTTTGAAAGTGCTCACTGCTCTCTTCTGTTGCATCTGCTAGTTTCCCTTGGTCAATATAGGCCTGATATTGCTGAAGAATTCCATCTCGATAGGAAATGTCAAATAAAATCTTAACGCTATCTCCGCGTTTCTCATGGAGGGCTACTAAGCTATCTAGAACAATATTGTCTGAATGCAGACGATCACTAATGGAAGTCGGGGTCTTCCAGACATTTTCCGCAATACTTTTCCAGTTATCATGTCTCAAAAAGGAACTGTCCACTGCAACCGTGACATTTTCTGCGGTGGGAAATTGTGAAATCACTTCATCCGCTAGCAATGATGTTGCAAACCCACCAGCTGAAAATCCAGTTACCAGAAGCGTATCGGGATTGCCAACGTGCGGTTTGGCTGCTGCTAAAATACTCATCAGATTGGAATAACCTTGGTGATGGACTACTTGCTCTTTTCCGTTATCATCTATATAAGAAAAGTTTTGGGTCCCTGCATGAAAATCTCCTGTCCCATACGGAAGCACAATCATAGTCCAGTCCTTAAATGGATTATCTTCCTGCGAACTACCAATTCCCCATTTTGCGACAAAATCTTGGTTAGCAGTTGTGGTCGCAAAATAGCGTGTGCCACCACTAGCAGTCTCTTCATTGATACTCACACCACCACCAAAGAAATAGACCATCACCTTATTCTTCTCTTTACCGATACGAAGCAGGCCGTGTGCCTGATTGCCCTGAGAATCTACAACCCCTTCGGGACTGAGGCGGTACCATTCATTCACTTGTGGGGTCTGATCAACAAGCTCAGGAGCTGACCAGCCAAATGTCTTTTTGTAGGCAATAAAACCAAGCAAGGCTAGAACAACTGTTACAGCCGCTACTATTTTCCAAACTTTTTTCATACTTTCTTTTTTCTGTCCTTTATGGTATATTTTTAGAAACAGGTGTTTCGTTTTTTATTAGTATAGCAGATGAACAGTGGGAAAACTAGTCCCAGCTCTGCTATTTGCCCAAAAGGAAACAAATGAAAGGAAGTGTTTCGCATGGAAAGAGTGAAGCGGAAAGAGTCGTTATTTGTGGAGAGTGTCGTGGAGGCTTTGTGGGAGTTGTTGGAAGACAAATCTTTTGAAAAGATTAGTGTGTCAGAGTTGGTGGAGCGAGCTGGCATCGGTCGGGTAACCTTTTACCGAAACTTTTCCAATAAGGAAGAGGTGCTCGAACGGTCCTTCAACATGGAGTTGCAAGCCTGGTTGTCAGAACGGCAGATTGACTTGTCGGATTGGTCAGATGCTCACCTCTTACTAGCTTTACGGCAATTTTTTGACTTTTGGTATGAGCAACAGGATAAGATTCGCTTGTTGACTGCCAACCATTTGGACTACTTGCTCGAGGAGGTCTTGGATCGCTATTTCAAAGAAAGACTGGGGGACATGACTGATGATTTTCACCTGCAATTTATCGTAGGAGGATTTTTCCGAGTGCTTAAAACTTGGGTTGCTAGAGGCTGTAAGGAAAGCCCTGATGACATCATGCGGTTGATGGGTGAGCAATAGAGCAAGCTTGTCAACGTTCTTGACCAGACCAAGCAAAAAAGACTTAGGCAACTGATGTTCAGTCACTCTAAGTCTTTTTTGTATATATAGTGAGGATGGGCAAAAAGCCCAAGACCACTACTCAGAGTTCGTGTCAACATCTCAGCGCAGTGGTTGATTGGCAGATTTGTTCGTGTTTTACACTCCAAATCTGACCATTACGACTGTGGCGAACAAAGTTCGCTCTATTTCCAACCTCCAAAGGTTCCCCGAACCTTTGGAGCTATGCGGGGGTGGGAGTTTAAAAGGTCTGGGAGACCTTTTAAAGTGGGAGATATAAGCTGACGGCAGTCAGCTCACATAAATTGATGTCTGGGGATAGACTGTTTCAGCTCAACAACTTGAAATAAAGACTTGTTGACGAACTCTTCGATGAATGGTCGAGTTCTTTCCCACTCCCATTTAAGTCCTTTTCACTTTTTCTTCAATGGCTTTTTCTAAGTCAACCAGAACATCAGACATATACATAGTTTTCAATTCTTTCTCCATAGCTGTCTGGACTTGGACGAGTTTGTCGTCCACAGCAGCATGGATATTCCCCCCTACGATACAGTCGGGATGGGGATTTTCATGAAAATTAAACAAGCCTTTCTTATCGATATTGTCAACCGTAACAAAGATGTCATAAAGGCTAATGTCATCAAGTGGCTTTGCTAAACGAAAACCGCCGCTACCCTGCTTAGCGTCTACAATTCCCGCATCCTTCAAACCAGATAGAACCGAGCGAATGATAACAGGATTGGCTTGAATGCTGTTCGCCAAAACCTTGCTGGTAACACGCTGCTGATCTTGAAAGAGATGGATAAAAGCCAAGGCATGAATGGCAATGGTAAATTTATTTGAGATCTGCATAGAACTCTTCTACTCACTGACAAGGCTGATACGTGCTTTGAGATGATTACCTGATGCAATCTCGTCAATCATACCAATAGCATAATCTGCATAGGAAATAACGCTTTCTCCCTTGCTGTTCAAGACCAACTCTTCACCGCCAAGAATATAGCGACCTGTCCGTTCGCAGTCTGCTTGGAAATCACCTGCCGGACTTACATAGGTCCAGTTGACATCATCTACTTGACGAAGGGCCTCAAGTGCTTCCTTGTGAGCATTTAACACAGGCAATACTTCCGCTGGAAACTCTGTCACATCTGCCACAGTCAAGGTATGTTCTGGATTAACATAGAGGCTTGCTGCTCCACCAACCACAAGCAAGCGTGTTTGTGAATCTTTTAGGATAGCCGCCAAATGTTTGGCTGCATCAGGAACCATATGCACAGTGTCTGCTGTCCAGGCACCTACTGCATCCACTACCGCATCAAAACCAATCACATCATCGGCTGTCAGGTCAAAAACATCCTTTTGAAGAACCTGCTGTGCGACTGTCTTATTTTCACCACGAACGATGGCCGTTACTTCAAAACCACGTGCTACCGCTTCTTTCACAATCAAGCTACCTGCTTTACCGTTCGCTGCTACTACTGCTATTTTCATTTTCTTTTCCTCCGAAATGTTTTTGTTGTAAATTGTTTTGTTACAACTTTGCGTACACTAGTATATCCTAATCCCCAATAGTTGTCAACAGTTTTGTTACAACTTTTTTTGAAAATTGTTGACAGGTTCATTTATCGCAGAAAAAAGATCTGAGATGGAGCCTCAAATCTTTTCTAGTTTATTCTACTTCCTCCTTGGCTTCAAGGCTGACAGGCCGTGTGCTAGTCAGTTAAATTCATCCAAGAAGAGGCTAGGGATTTGGAGAAACTTGTCAGTTGTATCAATTGTCATAAATGAAACAAAGTAGTAAAAGCGACTTGTTTCAAACAGAATGTTGAGGTAAACTAGTAAGTAATGAAACCAAGGGAGTGGACACTATGACTGAATCAGCCAAAACAAAACTACAACAAGCATTGATTCTTCTCTTAGATGAGGAAGAATTTGGACGTATTTCCGTCAGCAAAATTTGCCAGGAAGCTGGGGTACATCGCTCTACTTTTTACCATTATTATGACAATCAATTTGACTTGTTAGAAGATGCCAATCAATACCTTACCCAACTTTTCTTAGCTGAATTCCAATCTTATCCAGCTAACAGTCTACCAATTGAAACCGATCTAACAGGCGATGCCTACCTCATTTCCTACCTACAATTTGTAAAAGACCACCAGAAAATCTATCAGATTTATCTCCGTCACGAATTAGATTTTCACCACAAAGAACGCTTTGAACACTTGGTAGAATTGATTTTTACCCCTCGCTTCCATGCTCAAGGGATCCAAAATCCAGTACAAATTGCCTATGTATCTAGCTTCTTTCTGGCAGGCATAACACAAGTCGTATCCAAGTGGGTGAGAAATGGCTGTGCTGAATCGATTGAAGAGATGGCTGACATTATCCAAATCTGTATCTCTAGAAAGCAATAGGGAGTGGGAAAGAACTCGACTGGTAAAAAAGAGTTCGTTTTCCCACTCCCTTTTCTAGTCTATTCTACTTCCTCCTCGGTTTCAAGGCTGACAGACCGTGTGCCTTGACGGTTTGGAGAAGATAGGGCCAGGCATGTTGACTGACGGTGACAGATTTTCCCTTGGACAAGCGTTTCATCTGGGCCTCGTAATAACTGACACCGATAATGGGACCAAGGGCTTTATCTAGTTTTGGAAGACCTGTTGTCAGGCGAGGCGTTGTCAGTTGCACATCACCGACTTGACGGTAATCATTGACAAGACTTGGACGAAGGACAAAGGGTCTGGCAAGACCAATCATGGACACACCATCCTTGATAGCCTCCTCCATCTGAGTGACTTTTCGGAAACCGCCTGTTGAAACAATAGGAACAGAAGTCAAATCTGCTAAGGCAAGGGCGTAGGTCACAAATCCAGCACCATTCTCATAGTCACTACCAAAAACCGGCGTCTCATAATTGCCACCTGAAATTTCAATCAGGTCGATACCCAAGTCAGACATGGTTTTCACCACATGTTTACAATCTTCAAAACCAAACCCCTCTTCCTTAAAATCAGAAGCATTCAATTTCAAAGCAATGGTAAAATCTGGTCCCACTTTGTCACGCAGACCTTGATAGACTTCCACCAAGAATCGCATGCGATTGTCCAGACTGCCACCATAGCAGTCCGTCCGCTGATTATCTGCTGGTGAGAGGAATTGATTGATCAAGTAACCATGTGCAGCGTGTAACTGTACACCTGTAAATCCTGCCGCTTTTGCCCAAAGGCCTGCTGCAATAAATTTATCTCTAGCTTCTTTGATGTCAAACACGGTCATTTCTCTCGGTGGACGAAAGGCCGAAGCTGAGCCTCCAGAAATCGGAATGGCACTGGGTGCAATCGGAGTTTGATTGATCGACCGATACATCTGTTTGCCAGGGTGATTGAGCTGGAGCCAGATAGGCACACCGTTCTTTTCCCTAACGGCTGCCCATTTCCGAAATTGAGCCAGATGATCGTCTGAATCAAGGACCACATTACCTGGCTCACCAAGATAGCGACCGTCCACCATGACATTACCTGTCACTAAGACGCCCATTCCCTGCTTGGCCCAAAAATCATATAAGGCGATCAGGTCATCTGAGGGAGCTCCCTGACTATCTGCCAGGGTTTCGCTCATGGCGGACTTGAAAAAGCGATTGTCTAAGACCTGACCATTGGGCAGTTGGAGGTTTTCTAACAAAATCTTAGTCACCGTAGCTCTCCTTAAATACTTGGATTTTCTTATCAAGATAGGCTAGTAAGGCTTGGCTCTTTGGCACATCAAAGCCCTTCAAGCTGACCCGTGCCACTTTTTTCTCTGAATAATAACGACCTGACTGCCCAGCTACCTCTGGTGACAAGCTTAAGTAGTAACCCGTTTCAATCCCTTGGTCTAAATCCTTGGAAAATGGTTTCATCAGACTGGTGAGAATCCGACTTTTCAGATTACGTTTGACGCCATCATTGCCCAAATTTGTCGCAATCAAGCCAGGATGGTAGGCATTGACGGTCACAGATGACCCTTGCTTTTCTAAGGCCTCTGCCTGAGCAATGGCCAGCCAAATGGTGTATAGTTTGGCATTATTGTAAGCCATGGCTGCAGAATAGCTCTGCTCTAAACCAAAATCCAAACCTCTGGTTTGTGCAAAATGGTGCATAAATGAAGAAGTATGGATGACCCTGCCTGCTGCTTTTTCCAGCAAGGGCAGCAACTCCGTCGTCAAGATATAGGGAACTTGAACAGACAGCATAAAGGTCATCTCGATATTTTCCGCTGTCGCCACACGAGCATCACCAAAGTAGGCACCTGCATTGTTTACCAAGACATCAATCTGCTCAAAATCTCGTTTAATCTCTTGGCTGAAACGATAGACATCTGCTAACTTGGAAAAGTCTGCAAGGTAGCCGTGAATCTTTTTATTTCCTGTTTTTAGTTGAATATCACTGAGGGCTACACGGAGCTTTTCGCTATTTCGCCCGTGCAAGATCACTTCATGGCCTTCACTAGCCAGTTTCATGGCTAGGTGTTTGCCGATTCCATCTGTCGATCCTGTGATTAAAATGGTTTTAGGCATTGGTTTCCTCCAAAAAGGCTAGTAAGGCTTTCGAAAAATCCTCTGCATTTTGGAAGATCGAGCCGTGTCCTGCATTTGGATAAATAATCAGTTGGCTATTTTTGATTTTCTCATGCATGATATAAGAATTTTCTGTCGGAACTTGCATATCTTTGTCACCATTGACGATCAGAGTTGGTTGGGTGATAAAGGTCATATCATCTTGCGGCTCTCTTCCCTAGCGTTTGATAGCTTTCAGCTGAGTTAAAAATCCTGGGACATTCATGTCCTTGTCTGCATGAGCAGCACTTCTTTGCCCCATACGACCCAAGACTTTTTCTGCCTCCAAACGACCTGCTTCATCATGGTTGTAGAAGATGTAGCGTTTTGGATCCATACGCTCTAAACCAGCCTTCAGCATGTAGCGGAAGGTTTTTCCAGTCACCTTATCGACTTCAAAACCACCACGAGGACCTGTACCTGCTAAAATCAAGCGATTAACCAGCTGACTATCCAGACGAACGATTTCTTGAGCAATGAAACCACCCATAGACAGACCCAGCAAATTGATTTTCTCATGACCCAAAGCCTTGATAATGGAAGCAGCCTGCTCAGCCATTCCTGGAATAGTCGGAGCCACCTTGCCTTGACTAGCTCCCACGCCAGGAAGGTCTAGGACAATTACATGGTGCTTTTCAGCCAGCAAATCCAGCAATTTTGGATCCCAGTTGTCCAAGGTCGCCGCTAGGTGAACCAGCATGACCAAAGGAATATCAGACTTGCCCTTGCTGAGCTCTCGGTAGGCGATTTTATTGTTTGAAACGGTGATGTATTGGTTTTTAGTTGTAATATATGACATGATTCTTCCTTGTATATTCTATTGTTTTAGTTGAAACTGAGGACGGTTTTTCCGCGTGAACGACCGTTGGCAACCTTATCAAGTGCTGCGTTGACTTCTTCAAATGGATAAACGGTATCGATAGACGGTTTGATTTCTAGCTTGCTGAAAATGTCTGCTACTTCTTGCAGCTGGCGACCATTGCTCTCTACGAAAATGAAATGGTAGTGAACACCGTATTTTTTAGCCATTTTGTCAAATGAACGACCGGCTAGGCCAAACAAGATTTGTTTCCATTTTGGCAAATTCATACGTTTGGCAAATTCACCATTTGGCATGGCACGAAGGGAAACCAGCTGTCCACCTTTTTTCATGATTGACATTTGTTTTTCTGTTTCTGCACCACCAAGTGTGTCCAAGACGTAGTCAACATTGCTAAGTGTTTTGGTGTAATCTTCTGTCTTGTAATCAATAAACTGGTCTGCACCGAGTTTCAAGACACGTTCACCACTTGCACCGTCACCATTTGTGATAACTCTCAAGCCCTTGGCTTTGGCAATTGGAATAGCCATACCACCGACACCACCAGTTCCGCCAGAAATGAAGATGGTCTTGCCTGCCTCAGCACCCATGAGATCAAGGGCCTGCATGATGGTCAAGGCTGTCAAAGGAACAGCAGCCGCTTCTTCATCTGTCAAGTAGGCAGGAACCTTAGCAAGAGCTTGAGCGTCAACCGCTACATACTCAGCGAAAGCACCGATACTATCAAGCGGAAGACGACCAAAGACACGGTCACCTGCTGCAAATGTCGTCACGCTTGAGCCTACTTCTTCGACCAAGCCAACCACTTCATTGCCAGCCGTTTGCGGCAATTTGTAAGGGACAATCAATTTCACATCTCCGCGCGAGATCATGTTGTCCAATGGATTAACGCCTGCTGCGGTCACTTTGACAAGGACTTGGTGAGGCTTGATTTGTGGTTTAGCAATTTCTGTAAGGTTAAGGGTGATGTTGTTTTTGTTATAAGATGTGTGTTGTGCTACTTTCATGTTCTTCTCTTTTCTATTCTTTGATTTGTTCCTGTATCACTTACAGGTCTATGTTTGAGTTTATAAAATCTGACCGAGGTCAGATTCGGGTTTCTTGTGCGGATTGATAGAGATTAGTAATCACATTATCTAAGGATTGACGACTGAGTTGATTTTCCAGTTCTTGTTCAACACTGGAAAAGATGGGAACCATTGCGCCTTCTATATGCTGCCCAACTGGACAAGTAAGATTGGCATTCTGGTGTATCTGAAATAGGCGAATATGCTCCACTTCTTGCGTCGCAAGGTAGATTTCCAATAAGCTAATATCCTTAGGGGACTTGCTCAATTGGTAGCCTGATCGCCCTTGGTGCGAAGTGATTAAGCCTGCATTTTTCAAAAGTGCAATCACCTTGCGGATGTAACTGGCATTGGTGCCAACGCTCTCAGCCAAGGCTTGCGAGCTAAGTATTTCCTTGCTCTCACTGATCATGGTCAGAATATGAAGGGCTACTGAAAATTTTGTATCCATCATAAGATTCCCCTTTCTGTTCATGTATCAACTACAAGAACAAGTTTATCAGATAATATTGAATTTGGCAACTATTATGCTTAAACATTTTAAACTCGTGCTCACAAAAAAACCAAACTAATACTTAAAAGATAGTACTGTTTGGTTCTAAATTGAACACAAGTATATTTTGATGTTATTTTGTTTTGATATTTATTTTTTATTAATGAAATTAATCG
>NZ_WCJE01000045.1 GCF_016743335.1 Streptococcus suis
GAATTCCCCTCCTTTTTGGACATCTCTAAATGAAACCATTTAGATTAGTTTTCAAATTTCTTGTGGTTTTTGTCGTAAAAATCAATCAAACCCAAGGCAGTTGCAAATGAAATATTGTCAATCTTAGCGCGACCTTGTGCAAGAGCGATAACTGACATTTCACGAGCATTTGTTTCCTTACTGATACGGTAACCTGTGATTTTCTTTTCACGAACCCAGCCGACAACAGCGGCTACTTTTTCGTAACTTGTCATGAGAAACCCCTTTCCTTTTTATTCGTGCAATTAAGTATAATACAGTTAAACCTATTTTGTCAAGTAAATTGTTCGGTTTTTACCATCATTTTGCCCTAAGTGATGATAGTATTTGCGTCCTTATGTCTTCGACCCCCTCCGGATTCCCTGGAAGGAAGATAGTTTGATTACCTCCTTGTGCAAAATTATTGAGAGTATCCAAGTATTGGTTGGTCAGCAAGATAGACATAATCTGCTCTTCAGATAGGCTAACATTTGATTCTTTCAGTTCACGAATCGAATCTGCCAGTCCGTCTACGATCGCCTTACGTTGTTGTGCAATACCTACACCATGCAAGCGATCCTTTTCAGCTTCCGCCTCTGCTGCTGTGACAATTTTAATCTTGTCAGCTTCTGCCAATTCCTGGGCCGCAACCCGTTTCCGCTGAGCTGCGTTAATTTCATTCATAGATTGTTTAACCTCGGCGTCTGGCTCTACCTTGGTAATTAAGGTTTTGACAATAACATAACCATAGGTTGACATTTCTTCTGCTACTTGTTTTTGTACCTCAAGTGCAATCTCATCCTTTTTCTCGAAGAGCTCATCCAGGGTCAATTTAGGCACAGATGAACGCAGGGCATCTTCAATATAGGACTTAATCTGTGCTTCTGGGTGCATGAGTTTGTAATAGGCATCCGTCACATTATTTTCATTTACTCGATATTGAGTTGCCACATTCATTGTGACAAAAACGTTATCCTGCGTCTTGGTTTCTACCACAATTTCACTTTGCAACATCCGCAATTGAATGCGGGCTGCGATGACATCGACTCCAAATGGTATTTTAAAGTTTATACCTGAAGTAGATGTTTTTTGGTATTTCCCAAAGCGCTCAATAATAGCGACCGTCTGCTGCTTGACAACGTATAGCCCTGAAGCAATCAAAATCAAAGCAATCAGTACAAAAAACAAGAAACTACCAATAAAAACAATTGGACCAAGCACCATAATGACCTCCTAAACTAGCATTTTATAAAGCGAATCATTTTCATGAAGATTGATGTACTGGGGATCAAATTCTTCCAAGCGAGAAATAAACTGCGCATAATCTTTTTTATCTCCTAGGGCAATACCGATTAGAACCGGTCCTGTTCCCTTATTGGCACGTTTGATATATTCAAAACGAGTAATATCATCATTTGGCCCTAGAATTTCATTTACAAATTCACGAAGAGCCCCTGGACGTTGTGGAAAATTAACAACAAAGTAGTGTTTAATTCCCTCGTAGATAAGCGCACGTTCCTCCATTTCCGGCATCCTGTTGATGTCGTTATTACCACCAGAAATGATACAACAAATGGTTTGCCCCTTGATTTGGTCCTTGACTACCTCAAGAGCTGCAATCGTTGCTGCTCCTGCTGGCTCAGCAACAATACCCAGCTTAGAATAGAGGTCTAAAATAGTCCCGGAAATCCATCCTTCATCCACACCAATCAGGCGATCTACGTATTTCCGAGCCACTTCGTAGGTCGACTTACCGACTTTCTGTACCGCAATACCGTCAGCAAATTTATCAATTTGGTCTAATTTAACCGGACGACCTTTATCAAAAGCCGCTTTCATTGACCGTGCCCCACTTGCTTCAACACCAACAATCTTGATTTCAGGTGCATGTTCTTTCAGATAGGTCGAAACGCCTGCAACCAGACCACCTCCTCCTATGGGAACTAAAATTTGGTCAAAACTAATGGTTTGCTCTTCCGCTTCTTCCAAGATTTCATAGGCTACTGTTCCTTGACCAGCCTGCACATTTTCATCATCGAATGGGTCTATAAAGGTTTTCCCACTTTCCTGAGTATAATCTTGTGCTGCCTTGGCTGACTCATCGAAGGTATCACCTACGAGCCGAATCTCTACGTAGTCTCCCCCGAAAAATTTAACCTGCCCTATTTTTTGTTGCGGAGTTGTAATGGGCATAAAAATCGTAGCAGGAATTTGCATTTCCTGACAGGTGTAGGCCACACCTTGAGCATGGTTCCCAGCCGAAGCACAGACCACTCCGCGTGACTTCTCATCATCTGTCAATTGTGAAATAGCATAATAGGCTCCTCGAATTTTAAAAGAGCGAACACGCTGTTCATTTTCTCTTTTTAAATAAATAGTTGCACCATATTTTTCCGACAAGTATCGACTATAATCCAAGGGGGTACGTACTACCACGCGCTTAAGAACGGAGTATGCTTGTTCTACATTTTTTGCTGTAATCATAGTTCCATTAATTTCTTTCTATATTTATTGTATCATTATTCCCTAGAAAATCCTAGTATTTATACTTATATTCAAGCTACTAGCATGTTATTCAACAGAAAACGAATGTTTAATTTTGTAAAGATCTATTTATGAACAAAATGGGCAAAAGAGCTGGAAAAACCAGCTCTTTTATTCATTTTCGGAGATAAGGGAAAAAGGGAATGACATCCCCTCATCCGCCAACTCAAACCTTAAATGTATTGCCATCACTCAAAGTAAAGCTGACTATCCCCCTATCTACCATGTTAGTGTTTAATTATAGATTTTGAATGCGTCGTCATCATTGCGTCCGACAAATGGCATTGCTTTGCGGAGTTCTGCACCTACTTTTTCGATTTCAAGATTCTCTGCTTCTTTACGATAAGCTTCCATACGTGGACGACCTGCTTTATAGTCATTTACAAAGTCATTTGCAAATTTACCAGATTGAATATCTGCAAGGACTGCTTTCATGTTTTCTTTGACTTGGTCTGTAATCACGCGTGGACCTGATACATAGTCACCAAATTCAGCAGTGTTTGAGATAGATTGGCGCATTTTCTTAAAGCCACCTTCGTAGACAAGGTCAACGATGAGTTTCATCTCGTGGAGAACTTCGAAATAAGCCAATTCTGGTGCATAACCAGCTTCTGTCAAGACTTCAAAACCTGCCTGCATAAGGGCTGTCAAGCCACCGCAGAGAACAGCTTGCTCACCAAACAAATCTTCTTCTGTCTCTTCTTTGAAAGTTGTTTCCAAAAGACCAACACGGGCTGAACCAACACCTTTTGCCCAGTCCATCGCAATATGTTTTGCATTGCCAGTTGCATCTTGGTAAACAGCATAGAGGGCTGGTACTCCAAAACCTTCTTCAAAGGTACGGCGGACCAAGTGACCTGGACCTTTAGGTGCACACATGAAGACATCCACATCTGCTGGTACCTTGATAAATTCAAAGTGAACATTGAAACCATGGGCAAAACCAAGGGCATTGCCTGCTTCCAAGTTTGGAGCGATTTCCTCATTGTAAAGGTCTGCTTGGATTTCGTCTGGAGCCAAAATCATGATGACATCGGCTTGTTTTGCTGCTTCTGCTACTTCAAAAGTTTCAAAACCGTCTTCTTTTGCCTTGTCAAATGACTTACCTGCACGCACACCGATGATGACATCGTGCCCTGTATCACGCAAGTTTTGAGCATGGGCATGACCTTGTGAACCATAACCGATAACGGCGATACGTTTACCGTCAAGTGCTGCTACTGTTACATCTTTTTCATATTGCATTGTTACTGTCATAATTTTTTCTCTTTTCTATTTTTATTTGTAGTTTTGGATGTTCAAAGAAAATGAAGGCTAGACCAGGCGAAGATAGAACTAACGTTCATCAAGCCAAATCAACGCAGGATAGGTTTTATTATCGAAAAGGATTAGTCTCTACTAAAGCCAGTCGCACCCGTTCTTGCGATATTCTTAATGCCATAAGGCTGAATCACACGCAGGAGGGCGTCAATCTTATCTCCATCACCTGTCATTTGGATGGTAATGGAGTGCGGTGCCACATCGACAACATTTGCTCTAAAGGGTTGGATAATCGCTAAAATTTCTGCTCGTTTTGTTGGCGGAGCTGAAATTTTAACAAGAATCACCTCACGCTCTAAGTGGGGAATGTCCGTCAAATCACGGACACGGACCACATCAATCAAGCGGTTCAGCTGTTTGATGATTTGTTCGACCTCATCGTGACTGGTCACGTCTACAATCACCGTCACACGTGAGATGCCATCTACTTCTGTTGGGCCGACGGAGATGGACTCAATATTGATTTGGCGACGAGATAGGACACCTGTAAAACGATTCAGAACACCAGATGAATTTCGCAATTTAGCTGTTAACATTCTACGCATTGAACTTCACCCCCAACATTTCTGCATTGCTCTTACCTGCTGGCACCATCGGTTGAACATGTTCACGATTAGAAATATGAACCTCTATGAGCATTGGTTTATCTTCTAAGATAACTTTCATGTCTTCACTTAGAGTCGCTGGATTGTCAAAACTATAATGACTAATTCCGTAGGCCTCCGCCAACAATTGGAAATTTGGTTCATCGTCAAATACAGATTGGCTACGACGCTTTTCATAGAAGGATTCCTGCCATTGACGAACCATTCCAAGAGAGTGGTTATTGATCAATACAACCTTAATCGGTACACCATAGCCATTCAAAATAGCCAATTCTTGGTTGGTCATTTGGAAGCCACCATCACCGACAAAGATGATTACTTCTTTATCTGGATTGGCTAATTTGGCGCCGATAGCTGCAGGAATACCAAAGCCCATGGTCCCCATGCCACCAGATGTTACAAGTTGACGTGCATGTTTGTAGGGGTAGAATTGAGCGGCCCACATTTGATGCTGACCAACATCTGTCACGACAATGGCATCCCCTTGCGTCAACTGACCAATTAATTCAATTGCCGCCTGTGGCTTAATAACCTTTTCATCTTCATCATACCAAAATGGCGCCCGACGTTTGTTTTCCAATACTTGTGCCGTCCAATCAGCATAGCCTGTTTCGACTGTTTCTAAAGCAAGTAGAGCTTTCAAGGTTGCCTTAGCATCGCCTACTACCGGAATAGCCGTTTTGACAACTTTACCAATTTCTGCGGGATCAATATCAATATGTGCTACCGTCGCATTTGGCGCATAGGTTGTTGGATTTCCTGTTAGGCGGTCATCGAATCGCGCTCCAATATTGATAATGTAATCAGCCTGATCCATAGCCATATTGGCAGCGTATGAACCGTGCATCCCCCCCATAGCCAAGGATAATTCATGCTCAATGGGCATTGCACCTAATCCAAGGAGGGTTGAAACTACTGGAATACGGTAGCGCTCTGCAAAGGCAACTAATTCTTTATTGGCATCTGCATAATTGACACCACCACCAGCCAATATAACTGGTTTTTGAGCTTGGCTAAGCTGTTTCAAAATTTTCTTAACCTGCAAACCATTCGGTTCAACTGTCGGTTGATAACTTGGAAGTTGAACAGTTGGATCGTGATAAAAATCAACTACTCTCTCTTGAATATCTTTTGGAACGTCAATGACAACCGGACCTGGACGACCAGTTGTTGCAATATGAAGCGCCTCTGTAATCACACGAGGAATATCTGCCGTATCTCGAATCTGATAATTATATTTCGTAATGGGCATGGTCATGCCCAAAACATCGGCCTCTTGAAAGGCATCCTTACCGATCCCCCGTGTAGCTACTTGACCTGTAAAGACCAACAAAGGGACGCTATCTCCCATTGCATCCGCAATGCCTGTGATGGCATTTGTTGCTCCTGGACCAGAGGTTACAATGGCTACGCCCACCTTTCCTGATGATTTAGCGTATCCTTCGGCCTCGTGGACCGCTCCTTGTTCATGACGAGCCAAAATATGCTGGATTCCCTCATATTGATAAATAGCATCATATAGAGGCAAAACTGCCCCACCAGGATAACCAAAAACAAGGTCTACTCCTAGCTGATGCAGGGTGTCCAAAATGAGATAGGACCCCGAACGCGGTTGGTCTAGTTGAATTTCTTGCACGAATATTCCTCCTCTCTGCAAATGTGTTATCTACTATATTATCACAAGGAAGTAGAATGTCAAGAAATTTTCTGAAAATTCCTACATTTGTTCGTTTTCTTAACGATTTCCTAACATTTTCTTAAGTAAAACTTAAGCCAATCCCTTGACTGGCTTGGTTTCAGCTTGCTTTTAGAAAACTTCAGTATAGTAGTCCCAACAAGAAAAATAAATGAGGTTTAGGATATGTATTATGTAGCGATACCGGCTTACCAGCCAGATGAAAAATTAATCCAACTATTAGAAATAATGAAAAACAGGCTAAATTGTCAGGTCATCGTTGTAGATGACGGAAGTACAGGCGAATCCAAAAATATTCTTGAAATCGCCAAAACCTATGCCATTGTTCTACACCATGATGTCAACAAAGGAAAAGGCCAAGCCTTACGGACTGCCTTTAGTTTCATCCAAGATTTGAGAAAGCCTGGTGTCGTTGTTGCCGCTGATGCAGATGGTCAACACGCTGTGAATGATATAGACCGTGTCGCACGCGCTGCCATGAACCTACCCAGTCGCCTCATCCTTGGCGTCCGTCAATTTACTAAGGATATTCCCTTTCGGAGTCGTTTTGGTAACAAACTGACTAGAGTATTGTTTAGACTGCAGACTGGTGTCAATGTGTCCGATACCCAAACAGGCTTGCGTGGATTCCATACTGACTTAATTCCATTCATGTTAGATATTGAAGGCGACCGCTATGAGTACGAGATGAACATGTTAACTCAGGCAAGTCAACGCTATAAAATTACGGAAGTTCCAATCCAAACCATTTATATCGATGATAATGCCAGTTCGCATTTTCGTCCCATAAAAGATGGACTGCTCATTTACAAGAATCTCTTCAAATTTGCCCTGGCATCTTTTGGTGGATTTCTAGTTGACTACGGAGTGTATGCACTTGCCTTATTACTACTCACTAGCTTACCAACTGCTCTACGCTTATTGGTCGCAAACACGATTGCTCGCATTTGTAGCGCAACCTGTAATTTTGCACTTAATAAGAAATTAGTCTTTAACAATGAAGAGAGCATCGCACGAACAGGCGCCGGCTACTTTACACTAGCCCTTGTCCTCTTCCTTTGCGATACAGCCCTCCTCTATCTCTTCCACCAAATTCTAGGACTCAACCTCTACATTGTCAAACTTGCAGTTGGTATCTTCCTTTTCCTAACCTCTTGGTTTGTTCAAAAGAATATTATTTTCAAAGAAAGGAAATCATTTTCCCATGAAATTGCTTAAAAAACCCTTTGCCTACGCATCCATCTTCGGAATGCTTTTGACAGGAGGCTTTACTTACTCCATGTTAAAAACCTTCGTCATTTCTGAAGCGATAACAACCGTCTCAGCAAGCAATGCTACTTCTACGAGCGAGCAGAATACGACCACAGCTTCGTCTTCCACTACTACCACAACAGCAAACAATGTCTCTACAACGGATACTAGTTACTCTGATGATAATATTCAGATAAATTTAGAGACGATTACTACCAACAACACAACTATTTACGTCGCAGATATTCAGGTCAGCTCACCCGAGTATTTAAAAACAGCACTCGCACAAAACACTTACGGTACAAACGTAACAGCTAAAACTTCTGAAACTGCGGCAGCAAACAATGCTATCTTAGCGGTTAATGGTGACTACTACGGAGCCAACTCGACTGGTTATGTTATTAAGAATGGGGTTCTGTATCGAGACACTGTTCGGGACAATGCAGCTTATGGCGACTTGGCCATCTACGCAGACGGCTCATTTGAAGTCATCTATGAAAATGAAATCACTGCTCAAGAATTGATTGACAAGGGCGTTGTCAACCTCTTAGCATTCGGTCCATCATTGGTCGAAAACGGCGAAATTGTCGTCGATACTTCAACAGAAGTCGGACGTGCAATGTCATCCAACCCTCGTTCTGCTATCGGGATTATCGATGAAAATCATTATATCATCGTCGTAGCAGATGGACGTACGTCTGAAAGCCAAGGACTTTCTCTCTATCAAATGGCCGAGGTTATGAAGCAGTATGGTGCCCAAACAGCCTATAACCTTGACGGTGGTGGTTCGTCAACCCTCTACTTCAACGGCCAAGTCATCAACAATCCAACAACAAATGGAAATACTATCTCAGAAAGGGCGGTGAGTGACATTGTCTACATCGGTTACTAATTCAACTACAAGAGTTTCAAGAACGTTTATCTCCTACTTAGCAATAACAGCTTTCCTGTTTATTTTCAGTCGAATCTATGAAAGTCTCAGCTATGGCGAAGTTTCAATCTTCATGCATTATATGTTCTGTGTACCATTAATAGGCGGAGCTGTGCTACTCGGTCTGCTGCAACTTATACCTACCCTTTCACGTCCCTCTTATAATTTGTGGAATTCTGGCGTTGCAACTATTACAGCTGGTTGTCTTCTCCGAGGCATTATCAACCTATCTGGACGTTCAACTACCTTAGATCAACCTTATTGGTACATCGGCGCAGCCTTCCTAGTTCTATCGTTAGTCGGTCTTTTCATCAATCCATCCGCAAACAATTATCGAAAAACGACCACTTAATCTACAAATAAATTGTAAGGGCACTTAACATTCTTAGGTGCCTTTTACTGTAGAATGAATTATTGAAAAATTCGGAAATTTCCAATTAGTTATCAAATCTTTTATCGTTTCTTTCATATCTATGATATAATGGGTAAAATAAGATAGGGAGAAGAGTAATGACCGAAAAAGATACACTAAAAAACCTCCGTCATCGTAGTTCTGTCTATGATTCGATGGTCAAATCACCTAACCGTGCTATGTTAAGAGCAACAGGAATGACCGACGATAGTTTTGAAAAACCGATTGTTGGGGTTATTTCGACATGGGCTGAAAATACACCTTGTAACATTCACCTTCATGACTTTGGAAAATTAGCCAAAGAAGGTGTTAAGGATGCAGGTGCCTGGCCTGTACAGTATGGAACCATTACGGTAGCAGATGGAATTGCCATGGGAACTCCTGGCATGCGTTTCTCCTTGACTTCACGTGATATTATCGCTGACTCTATTGAAGCGGCCATGGGCGGTCACAACGTCGATGCCTTTGTCGCAATCGGTGGCTGTGACAAAAACATGCCTGGTTCTATGATTGCTATCGCCAATATGGATATTCCTGCTATCTTTGCCTACGGTGGAACCATCGCACCAGGTAACCTCAATGGTAAAGATATTGACTTGGTTTCTGTCTTTGAAGGAATCGGAAAATGGAACAACGGCGACTTAACTGCTGAAGAAGTTCGTCAAATCGAATGCAATGCCTGCCCTGGACCTGGTGGTTGTGGTGGTATGTACACGGCCAATACCATGGCTACTGCCATTGAGGTAATGGGGATGTCCATCCCTGGCTCTTCTTCTCACCCTGCTGAATCTCCTGAGAAAAAAGCGGATATTGAAGAAGCTGGTCGTGCTGTTGTACGCATGCTAGAACTTGGCATCAAACCATCTGACATTATGACTCGTGAAGCCTTTGAAGATGCTATCACTGTTACCATGGCACTCGGTGGTTCAACCAACGCTACCCTTCACCTTCTAGCCATCGCTCATGCTGCCAATGTCGACCTCACACTTGAAGACTTCAATGATTTCCAAGAACGCGTACCTCACTTAGCAGACCTAAAACCATCAGGAAAATATGTTTTCCAAGACCTCTATAATGTCGGTGGTGTCCCTGCTGTCATGAAGTACTTGCTCAAAAACGGCTTCCTTCATGGTGACCGCATCACATGTACGGGGAAAACCGTTGCTGAAAACCTTGAAGCTTTTGCAGACTTGACACCAGGACAAGATGTCATCATGCCACTTGAAAATCCAAAACGTGCAGATGGCCCACTCATCATCCTCAAGGGTAATCTGGCTCCTGAAGGTGCGGTTGCAAAAGTTTCTGGCGTGAAAGTCCGCAACCATACAGGTCCAGCCAAGGTCTTTGACTCAGAAGAAGAGGCGATTGAAGCAGTCTTGACTGACGAAATCGTCGATGGCGATGTAGTCGTTGTCCGCTATGTTGGACCAAAAGGCGGTCCTGGTATGCCTGAAATGTTGTCACTTTCTTCTATGATTGTCGGAAAAGGCCAAGGTGACAAGGTAGCCCTTCTAACAGATGGTCGTTTCTCTGGCGGAACTTATGGACTGGTTGTTGGCCACATCGCTCCTGAAGCTCAGGATGGTGGTCCAATTGCCTACCTCCGTACAGGTGATTTGGTGACGGTTGATCAAGATACAAAAGAAATCACCATGCACGTTTCTGACCAAGAAATCGAAGAACGCAAGAAAACAACTGTTATTCCACCACTCTACTCTCGTGGTGTTCTCGGAAAATACGCTCACACTGTATCCTCTGCCTCTAAAGGAGCCGTTACCGACTTCTGGAGACCAGAACAAACTGGGAAAAAATAAAAGAACTCGTAAATCCACAGGGAGGAAACTGTATGGTCAAACTACAAGATTCGACCTCTCCTCTGACTTCCAATAAGCAACCGCATAAGGAAGAGAAGAGAAGAGAAGAGAAGAGAAGAGAAGAGAAGAGGGCTGTAGTTCTAGCGGGTGACTATGGTTATATCCGTCAAATTGAAACAACATTGAAATCCTTGATTTTTCATAATAGTCATCTTAAAATTTATATTTTTAATCAGGATATCCCTAAAGAATGGTTTATTCATTATAAATCGTTACTAAATCAAATTGGTAGCGATTTAATCGATATAAAATTATTAGACGTCCCTCTAAATAGAGACTGGTATGCTGGTTTTTCACATATTACATACATGGCATTTGCCCGCTACTTTATTCCTCAGTTTGTCTCCGAGGACAAAGTATTGTATCTAGATAGCGACATCATCATTACTGATTCCCTAGACAACTTATTCACTATTGACATTAGCCAACACTATCTAGCTGTCGTTCGAGCAACATTTGGCTACGGACTAGGTTTTAATTCCGGTATGATGCTCATTAACAACAAACGTTGGAAAGCCGAAAATATTACTACTAAATTAGTCGAAAAAACAGAACAGGAAAAGGATTCCATTCAAGAAGGTGACCAAACTATTTTAAACTTGGTTTTAGGTCACGAAGCAATTTGGTTAGATGATACCTATAATTTTCAAATCGGATTTGATCAAGGAGCCTTTTCTTATCGCCATCAGCATCTATTTGAACTCAGCTTAGACCCCTTGCCTAAAATTCTGCACTATATCTCCGGAGATAAACCTTGGAATACTTATTCTTCTGGACGTCTTCGTGATGTATGGTGGCACTATCACTTCCTAGCTTGGACAGACATCCTGAAAAAATGGGAAAATATTCAAACAATGATTCCTAAAAAACACTGCAAGGGAAAATTACTCATAATCACCAATACTCATTGGTTGCAAAATATTGAATACCTTGTTAAACAGCTTCCTGATTATGAGTTCCATATCACAGCTTTTACAGATGTCGCGAATAATTTAAAACAACTAAGTAGCCAAGAAAATGTCTTCATCTATCCACATATCATCGCTTATGTCTTAGTAGATATGATAAAAAATTGCGATATCTATCTTGATATTAACCATGGGAGTAAATTAGATGAATTGCTAGAGCATGTCATTGTAAATCAAAAGCCCGTTCTCTCTTTTGACAATATCGCAGCACCAATTTTTGAGAATTATTCACACAGACAAGTCTTCTCCTACACCTTCCCGAAAACTTTGTTACTGCAGTGCGATTACTTAGCGAGTAAAAAAGGAGAAAAAATGAAACTAAACGTCGAACTCTCCCGCTTTCGTGTTAAAGAAGGCAAAACCGTTCAAGTAGATGAATGGATGGCCTTTCTCAACGAGCACATGGAAGACACCCTTCTCACTCTTGAAGGAGAGAAAATGTATGTCGAAACCATCTTCCGTGAGGTATTGGACGGACGCGAATACCTTTACTGGTATTCTATTCAAGCCGAAGGAGGGAATGAAGTCGAAGATTCAGAATCCTATATCGACAAAAAACATTTGGAATATTGGGAAGAGTGCATCGACCCGAGCTATGGTATGGTTGACCTCGAACCCCAGGTTATTATGATTCCAAAACCGATTTATGAAACCATGGAAGAATTAGACAGACAATACGATGAGACATTTAAAAAATGAGCTGCTCCACGCAACTCATTTTCTTTTCGGACTAATACCCAATGTAATCCGTCCTAGACGGCTGATGCGTGTCATTTTCCAAGCAGGAGACCAGACAATCTCTACCTGTGCATCGTTTATACCATCAATCATTTTCAAGGCCGCAACCAATTCACCAGGCATAGTATCCGCACAAGAACAACCTGAATCTGTAAAGGTCATAACAACCTTACAAAAACCAGCTTCATCAATATTTATCTCGTAGACCAAACCTAAATTATAAATATCCAATTCAATTTCCGGATCATAAATAGATTCCAAAACCTCTACCAACTGTTCTGACAAAACAAGGGCTCGCTCATTGATCTGAATATCTTCTCTCATTTATCCAAACACTCCTAAAACATTTATAAAAAGTATTGTATCATAATTATTTGAAATATACTTGTCTTATCAGATGTTTTCATCTAGTTTTCAAAGTGTACGAACCTCTGAATTCTCACCTTGACCAATAGAAAAGATATACTTATGACCTTGAGTCAAGCTATGATAGAAGCCATGACCAGCATAAATCTGAAATACTTGCATTGTATCACTAGACTCATCTTTATAGATATGTTGATAATAAGGATTATCCGCAAAAACTGTCTTTAGATAGTCGTTCTCCACAGGTCTGGCAGTCCCTTCTACACGCACTACCTGGATAAGGTACCCTTCCTCAGAAATAGCCGTCATCGCAACTCTTTGATCCCCCATCAATTGATCATAGAAATGCGTTTCTGGGCTTGTCATAAAGAAAATCCCTTCTTCGTTTGCTGCAGTGATATGAGCATGACGAGCATGTGGATTTCCATACTCATCCAGAGTTGCAAAAACTCCAACCTTCATATCTTCCAAAATATGCATAATATCTTTTAGTTCCATGGTATCACCCCTTGAAAACACCTATTTTCTAAAGTATATCAAAAACAAGCGAAAATGTTAAGTGGGATATTGATAGAAATGGTGAAAGTGTTTCATGAACAACTCCCTACTGACAGAACCATTAAAGAAGGTAGCTATGTTTGCCTCATTTTCAACCTTCAAAGGTTCCTCAACCCTTTTGATTTCCAATTGGTATGGATTTGACTCTGAACCGATTATGACATCAATCAAAATCCGTTGTAACTATAAAAACTACCTAATTATAAAAAAGCGACTCTTGAGTGCTTTGAACCGTTGATATATCGCTGATAATTAACGTTTTGAGAATTTCGCTATTGAAAATGAAGAATTCTCAACCCTTATAAATCCCGTTATATCAACATTTACGCAAATGAAACTTCCATGAAAATGGACTAAAATCCTCTGATTTGGATAAAATTGACACCAATTAACACCATAAAATAGACTAGTCGGCCATCTCATATATGAGGTGGTTTTATTTAGGTTTTATTTGAGAAAATGCTCTCCGTAGTTCATGAATATTGCCAAATCTCTTACTAAAATCTGGATTTATGCCTTGATTAATAAATTTCTCTAAATTACTATATTCAAATTTAGTAAAATCTTTATACCTACCTGTCAAAACAAAATACAGTAACTTAGACAAAGCAAAACCTTCAAAATAAAAATTATAATTACTATATCCTACTCGTTGAAGTCCCGAATAATCATTAAATGCTCCTCGTATTTCTGTATCAAGAGATGTTAATATGCTTTCGCTTAGCTTTACATTACCCAAATCGGCAATCTTAATAATTTTAGCATCCTCATATTGTTTTATTAAAATATTATTCGGAGAAATATCTCTATGTAATATATCTTTTTCAGCTAAGTACTCAAACCCTTTAATAATTTGATTACACAATGACTTTCTGTCCTCAAAAGTCAGTTTTTGATTGTGAGTGGTAATGTATTTTAAAAGAGTAGTATCGGCATATTCCATAATATATTCATTTTTCTTTTTATCAATAGAATAGACTTCCAATATATATGGCGAATTTAATCTTTTCATCGTGTCAAATTCCAAATAGAATCTTTCTAAGTCTTTAGGTCCAATAGTTCTACTAGCACGTTTTAATGCAAAAAGTTTATTATAGTTTTCATCAAAATAACTAAAAACAGATGCATATGAACCATTACCAACTGGTTTTAATTGAAACTTTTGTAAAAAATTATTAGGTAATTGAACCACAGCAGAAGTTTCAAAGATAGGGAGCTCATAATATATTTCAACTTCCATCATATCGTTCGGCACTGAACTTCCACCAGATGATGATAGAAAGTCACTGCATTTTTTCAATATTTTATCGTAGTATTCAACAATAACAACATTCTCCCCAGAATTCTTAAGGTTATTAACAAATCTGTTGGACAGTGAAATGGCTTTTATCAAATCTCTACTTGGGATAGCCCAAAAATGTCTCCCTCCGTTTATACTATCATTTAATATTCTTAATGCCTCCACTAACTGATGGTGTAAACTAGAACATAGCTGACTCAGCCTTTCATCAAACCCCTCTTTGTAAAGATGTTCATAATCAATAGCGAACTCTTTGCCAAAGTAACTAATATAATCTCTTTCAATACTCACTATGCCATTCAATAATTTTGCATTGTTATTTACAGAAATCAATTGAACCTACCTCACAAATCTATTAATCTCCAAGTTCAGGTTGTAGCTTTTTCATACATCCTATCTTCAAAAATACATCTTTTTCAGCTGTTAATTCCAATTACTGAGGCAAGCAATTCAATTCCTTCTGTTAAATCGGGTGTTAAGGCAACCGCCGTAGCGATAAATTTTATTGTATTAAAAGCTGAAGTTAAGATTGATTGCTTTGGTTGTGGTTCTTGAATCTCATTTTTAATGATCTCCAAGTTCTGCTTGAGTACTGATTTAGATTCAGTATTTTCTAGTTTTTCAATAGCATCTTCAACATTCTCTATAGCTTTCGTGAATGCTTCAGCATTGATAATATTTGCTTGTTCAGCATTAACCGTACTACCGTGTTCAGCAATGTTTACCTGTACTCCTGAACTATTAATCGTTATATTATATGAACTATCATTATCAAATCCCATATCTGTCGCAATATCCTTAATATACTCCTCAATTTCTATAACAAATGGATAAATCAACCTATCACCAAATGCTTTTGCCATATCTTGATATTTTTTACTATGTGCATAGTACCGTCCAAAATCAGTTGTAGACAACTTTTTAAGGGCAATATAGTCAAAAGCTCTATATAAAAGATAAGTTCTTCTACGGCTATCAGCCCCCAGTTCTAAAGCTTTACTTCCATATGAGGAAGCAATTTTATCGAGTTCTGATTCTAACCCCTCTATATCATAAGCTAAGCTCTCAACATAATCAAATATCAAAGATGTCCCCTTAACATAATCTATAAATTCTATTAATGCATCTGTCTGTTCTCCGAAATAAGCATTCATCACATTTGAAGCCAATTTTCTAAATCTTCTGCTAATTTTTCTAAGTTCTTTTTTATTAATCTCCATCTACTAACTCCCCACAAAACGGACAATAACCGCCTTCGAATTTTGTTGTAGTTCGTAATTTTACTACTTTATCACAACACAAGTATTTTTTCTCTTCGAAGTCTCCAACCTTTCTTCCAATTGGCATTTCTGATTCCCTAGCTATCTTTTTACTTCCTTTAAATTGTATATTTTTATTGTTTCTAAATGTTCTCTCCATATCCTTCGAAAAATCATCTAATAAATCAGCAACATAGTTTTGAATTATATTTTCTGCCAAATCATTTACATCATCATCTAAATAATTATCACTCTTGAGACCACACTTAGGGCACCAAACAACTATCAAGCTATCATCATTTACATCTTGGACTTGAATCATAAATTTTTCACTACAAATTGGACATTTTAAAACAATAAATCCATCATTATCACTAGGAATAGGTATTTCAAAAATTTTATCACTTGACATTGTAATCCTCTCTGTAACTTTTCCAATTTATCTATCTTTAAATAAATAAAACCCCTTTGTAATACTATAAAAGATAACTAACAAACAAAGAATAATAAGGCTAGGTTGCCAAAAACCTACTATATCTACTGCACTTTGTCCAAAAAGTTGACCGATAAAGTATACTAAAATTAAAATAATGGCATTGAAAACGACAGAGACTAATAAGATTAACACGGAATGTATTATTGCTTCTGCAACACGTATTTTAAAAAGTTGTAATCTTGACACACCCAGTGTTTGTAACTGTCTAATGTCTTCACTATCTTTGTTGGAAGATAAAATAGTGAGAGAAATTGAATTAGTAATAATCAGAATTATAGGAGCAGACAGATAAGCAATGAAGGAGGCCCTTGCTTCGTGAATACTGTTTGCTGTATTCATGAAAGCATACATATTCAGGGTGTAAAGGATAAACCCAGAGATGAGCGTTATCCCCATAGCCACTGAAGTCTGTAGACTTTTTAAATAGCTAGGATTGTATAACAGATTCCAAAAACCTGTATTGATGACATAATGTTCAGTCGGGAATATCTTCATCAATAATTTTATTAACCCAATCTGTACTGATGGCGATAAGGATTGAATAATAAAGATGTGAATAATTAATAAAAATAAAATGATACTAGACTGTGTGGCCATCACTTCTCTATTTTGGATAAAACCTGCTGAAACAATAGAGCCTACGCACAATAACCATAGGAGCAAGCGGATAGATATATTAACAAACCTGGCTACCTTAATTTTTCTTGTTCTATAATTTTGTTTTGAAATAGATTCTTTTTTCAGTATTCGAATAGAGTAAAAATAAGCCCCTAATCCAACAATCGTTGGCACTATAAAAATGCTCAATAAAACAGTTGGAATATTGGCAATAATAATCAAATCAGGTAGCTCATCCCTTCCTAATAACTGTTGTAAAAATTTGTAGTAGCTATCTGTCGTAGCGAATGAAAGTATTGTTCCAATAATACTAACAATCAGAGCCATTAAATAAAACTGACCAGCGATAAGTATAGATAATTGAGATTTACTTGCCCCTAAAATCGTCCATAATTGATAATCCTTTTTAAAGATATCTATTAGCAGTCTTATACTATTTGAAATAAGGAAAAATAGAGTCGTCCCTCCAAAGATAATGGGCATCTGAAATAGTTGAGAAGCGTTTATATTGGCGGTTTTTAATGCACTAGCAATACCAAATAAGGAGGTGCCAACAATCAGGCTAGAGACAAATAAGAGTGGTATTGTGCCTAACCATTGCCTTTTGGTGTATTGAAATTGGTAAATGATTAATTTTAGCATAAACAATTCTCCTCAAATCAATCTTTACTGGTTTCAAGTGCTTGGTAGAGCTCAGTTGCGGATGGTTTCATCAATTGTTGAGAAATCTTTCCATCTTTTAAAATGAGTGCTCTGTCAGTTTTTGAAGCCAACTCAATATCGTGAGTAACCATAAACACACATTTTCCCTGACTGGCTAACTGACGAAGGAAATCAAAAATAAGTTTCCTTGAGACACTATCCAAGGCTCCTGTTGGCTCATCAGCAAAAATAATCTTGCTATCTGCTAATATGGCACGAGAAATAGCCACTTTTTGCTGTTCTCCACCTGATAAGGTAGACACTAATGACGAGAGGTCTGCTTTAAAATTTAGACCATCCAACAATGCTTTGACGTGATGGCTATCAACAGTCTTTCCTGAAAGTCTCAAAGGCAATGTAACATTTTCTAGTACAGGTAACGCAGGAACCAAATTATAGTTTTGAAAAATAATGGCAATATCTTGACGTCTAAATTTAGCAAGTTTTCCATCTTTTAGCTTATATGGATTCACACCATTGATAACAACTTCGCCACTTGTTGGTTCAGATAAACTGGATAAGCAATTTAGCAAGGTTGATTTCCCAGACCCACTGACACCAAGGATCGAGACAAACTCCCCAAAGTTTACAGATAAAGAAACATCTTTCAAAATAGAAACAGTCTTGTCTGGTCCTAACAAAAATTCTTTTGAAAGGTTTGTGACTTTAACAGCGACATGATTATCCATCATTACTCCTCCTGATTTTAGCGTTATCTTTGATTCTATTATACAACTATTTTGTGAATTAAGGAGCTATTAGCTGGTATTTGTCTCGATAAAGAGCACTTTATTCATGAGTACCTTCTTGTTTGCAATTAGCAAACATTCGCCCGTTATTCGGGCGACAGTCGAAGACGACACCTCGAACTTGTCAGCCGAGAAGTTGACATATTATCGAGAGGGGAGACGGAGACCTGGGGAGAAAAAATGGACAGCTTGGCTGATCTTGTTTCGTGGGGAGCCCAGTCGTCCAGAATGGACGAAGGTCGAGGAGGAATTGAAGCGTGGAGCTTCATTGACGGGCTGACT
>NZ_WCJE01000046.1 GCF_016743335.1 Streptococcus suis
GACTTAGTCGAGTTCTTTCCCACTCCCATTTATTGAAGGTTCGCTATAACTTCTTAGTCGTCTAATTCTGTTTTCAGTTGTCGGAGTTTTTCCAAGGTATCATGTCCGATAAGTTGGTCCACTTTTCGCTTATGGCGTCTAGCAATATTTTCCTTCCATTTATCTTCAATAGGATTATGTGGCTTCTCGGCTTTCCTTTGCTCTTTGATTTCTCTTGCCTCCTGCCACTCCACTCCTTTAATAACTTCTTCCCAATAGCTGGCAATGGCAGAGCAGAGATAGAGTTGGACCTTATTCAACCAGTGTCCAAAAAAAGTTTGCGGAGCACTTTCCTCCACTAGCCGATAGGTCCTTTGGATTTCAATAAGTTGACTTTGGTATTTTTCCCACTGGAGCATAGCTTTACTAGGCTTTTTTCGATAAAGTTGACGCTGTTTGATTAGAGCTATATACGGTGCAACAAAACGACTCGTCCGTATCTTGATAAAATTTCTGGAGGAGCGAATGGCCACCAGCATGCCTGAGGCCAATAAGCGTTCAACCTCCCTTGCCTGATTATCTGGAAAACGGTAATGGACTTGCCACCCCTCTTCTTCAACCACTAAGCGAATCTGCATTCTACCATTTTGCCAACTCGCCTCCACCTCTTGCTTTTCATCCCATAACTTTTGAAAAAAGAGAAGAAGGTAGTAGCTTTGTTTACTAAGTTCATACCAACTGTTCGTGTGGTAAAGGTAGGTCCGAATCGCTCCTTTCATATAAAATTCGCCATGGAAATCATAAAAAGTTGGCTGTTTATATGTAGATTGTGATGGGTGGTTACTAACTCGGAAAACCTTATAATAATAACTATTCCAAAGAATGCATCCATAAATTGATTTCGTCGTTTTCGATTGATAAAGACTTAAAACTTCCTCGTCAGGATTGAGTATAGAATGAATAATCGGTCCCAACTTTTCTTCTGTCCAGACCATACTTCTCCCCTTGAACACATGTATTTATTTGTTTTATATTATTATATCATATTTGTGTTTTTGGGTATTGAAAAAACCCTAGAATTTTTTCTAGGGAAAATAAAAACTTAATCTTTAGACAAACTACCTGTCTTCGTTTGAGATTTTGCATAAACAGCCAAAAGGAGTGTCCCTGCAATAGCAACTGTAATACTGTTTGCAATACCTGCCACAAGTCCCTGTGCAAAGGCCTTATTCGCCGCCTCACTATAGATAAGAATATCTAAAACTGGGGCAATGACTCCCCAAGCAATGAGGTTAGCTACTGCTTGAAAAATATTGAAAGCAAAAATATCTTTTCCGTCAAAAATTCCTTCTTGAATACGCAGACGATTTCTAGCAAAACCTAACACCAAGCCGAAAACTGCTGAGGCTAGAACCCATGACCACCAAGGCGACCCTCCTCGCAGTGCGTCTATAAAGGCATGACCAATAAGCCCTACAAAGAAACCAACAATTGGTCCAAAAACAATTGACAAGAGCGACTGAACTGCATACTGCAATTGAATGTAGGTATTTGGTACAAAGGTTGGAATACTAATCAGCAAACCAATAACCACAAAGAGTGCTGCGCCGATACCAGTAGCAACAACTGTTTTGATTGAATTATTTTTCATAACTATCTCCTAAAATTTCTTTAATTACTAATACGTTTGATTTCAATATGCCAGTTTTGACCTACACCGACATTATAAGCCTTGGCAAATGAGCCCTGATTAATTGCAACACCTACACGATAGAGGGAATTGATATAAATCAATGGTTGTCCGATACGTACATCCGCAAAGGACTTGCCATAGGTTACTTGGTTTTGATACACAAGCATGTCGTTATTGTATATGGTCACTTCAAAGCGATCTTCAAACTGCGGTTGCAAGGTGTAAAATTCTTCCCTCGTAATCGAGGTCCAAAGCGAGCCGAATCGAACATCCAGAATATCAATTGTACCTTTTACATAGTCCGAACCAACTTCCGTTGGGACTGTTGGAATTTCCACAATCTCATCCACGCTTAATTCTGGACCAACTTCTTCAAAGCTAATGTGTCCAGAAGCCAATTTAGCTCCCGTATAGGCATAAACATCTCGACCATGGAAGGTGTACGAATGTTCTGTATTGGCACGGCGATTGGCCACCTCTGAAATTTCTCGAACCGCCTTTATCCCCACATATTTTTTGATGAAGGATAGCGTCCCATTATCTGGCGTTACAATGTAGTGATTTTGTTCGGTCAAAGCTACTACACTCTTACGTTTTGAACCAACTCCCGGATCAACAACCGAAACAAATGTTGTCCCCTCCGGCCAGTATTCGACCGTTTGAAAGAGGCGATATGAACCCTCAAAGATATTGTACGGAGTAATATCGTGGGTGAGGTTGTGAACAACTAGGTCACGCGACTCCTGAAGAGCCACACCAATCATAGCTGACACAGCTCCATCCACTAATCCAAAATCTGATTGTAAAACAAGTAAATTATTTGACATACATTCTCCTAATCTTATTATCATTCTATGATAACAGAAAACCCGTGACCATTCAAATAGATATTTCCAAAGCCTGGCTATAGTTTTTCCTTATACCTCATCTATCAAGCACTCTACTATCAGCCACCGAAAACTCCGCAAATTCTTCCATCGTACCTTCTTCAAACTTAAGCTAAAATATCCCCACTTCTCTAGTTCCAACAACTATCGTCTTTGAGTAATTGGATATAAAGAAAACTGCCTAGCGCAGTTCCGATTTCCAGCCTTCTAATAAAATTGGCAGTCCACTGGACTTTTGAGTATAAAGAAAACTGCCTGCCGGCAGTTCCAATCTCCAACCTTTTAATATAAAAAAAGTGCTACCAGCACTTTTTTATACTAAAACCCATCCACATTCGTGTAGATTTTTTGGACGTCTTCGTCGTCTTCGAGGGCGTCGTAGAGTTTTTCAAATGTTGCGAGGTCATCGCCGTCAAGTGATACTTCTGATTGTGGGATCATTTCAAGTTCAGTGACGTTGAACTCTTGGATTCCTGATTCTTTAAGTGCCACGATGGCCTTGTGCAAATCTGTTGGAGCTGTATAGACAGTGATTGTGTCGTCTTCTGCTTCTACGTCATCCACTTCGACATCTGCTTCAAGGAGCAATTCGAAGATGGCGTCTGCATCATCACCAGCAAAGACAACCACACCTTTTTTATCAAACATGAATGATACAGAACCAGATGCACCCATGTTACCGCCGTTTTTACCAAAAGCAGAGCGCACGTTAGCTGCAGTACGGTTTACGTTTGATGTCAAAGTATCAACAATAATCATAGAACCATTTGGTCCAAAGCCTTCGTAACGACCTTCTACGAAAGTTTCGTCTGTGTTTCCTTTTGCCTTGTCAATGGCCTTGTCAATGATGTGTTTTGGAACCTGCGCTTGCTTAGCACGGTCGATAACAAATTTCAGCGCTGAGTTTGTTTCTGGATCTGGGTCACCCTTTTTCGCTGCTACATAGATTTCAACACCAAATTTGGCGTAAACTTTTGAGTTAGCACCGTCTTTTGCGGTTTTCTTGGCTACAATATTGGCCCATTTACGTCCCATGGGGAACCTCCTACATTTTATAAAATCGCTTTATTATACCATAAATGGCAAGGATTGAGAAGATTTTTAAAATCTTCTTCACTATACAGTTGACATGTATAGTTTCTCGATATATAATATGTAGTACAACTATACATTTGAACTATATAGGAGAAGCCAAATGAAAAGGAACAAGCATCTCCCCTTAACGGAGACAACCTACTATATTCTATTAGCCCTCTTGGAACCTGCCCATGGCTACCATATCATGCAAAAAGTAGAGGATATGAGTGATGGTGATGTGAAAATCGCTGCAGGAACCATGTATGGAGCGATTGAGAATCTTTTGAAACTAAAATGGATTTGTTCCGTTCCAAGTTCCGATAAAAGAAGAAAAGTCTATCAAGTAACAGCAACGGGCCAAGAGATTATTAAACTGGAAACACAGCGTATTCAAAAACTACATCATATTGCCAAAGAATTAGGTTTTTAAGGAGGAAGCCATGATAAGACACAAATTATTTACCAGTTTACAAGAGGAAGAACATTGGATTAATTCGATTCAATCCGAAGGTTATCAGCTTGTCAAAGTAACTCCGTGGACAGCAGCCTATCATTTTGAAAAATGTAGTCAACCCCCTCATCCCGTACGCCTTGATTTTCATGAACATATTGCAAAAGGAGAATATTCAAATTACCTCTCTCTATTTGAAGACTGTGGTTGGCAACCTATACAAGGTAGTCGTAGATGTGGCATCCATTATTTTCAACAAACAATCGAAGCTTCAAGCACTGAAATTTTTTCTGATACCGAATCGAAAAAAGCATTCTATTCACGCTACCAAAATTATGCCTACTCCTATTTCGGATTATTTCTGACTTTATTTTTTATCCATTACCAAGTTGGACTCCAAAATGGATACACACTTTGGAATCCTAAATCCTGGTACCTAACTCCAGGACTATGGGAACGAACTGGTACCAGTTTTTGGTTTGGTTTTCTCTTTGAAACCCCATTCGCATTGTTTAGAAGTGGTATCATTCCCTTATTTTTCCTTGCTTGGTCTATTTATTTCCTCCATATCGCTGAAAAAGGTAAAAAAGAAGCGAAGAAATTAGAAAAATACTGATGGCATACTATCCAAAAGAAAAAGATTGAAAAGAGTTGACTGCAATCATCTTTTCAATCTTTTTTACTTTTTACAACTCAACTGTCGCAACTTGACTATCTTTGCTTACTTGCCCAAGATTTCCAAGGCTGACTGATTTGATTTCTGCTGTGTTTGTGAAGGCAACAACGATGGTTGTTTCACGTCCTGCTGAGCGAATTGCTTCAAGGTCTGCAACAAGGAGCAAATCCCCTGCTTCAACACGTTGACCATCTGTTACCTTAGTTGAGAATGGAGCACCGTTTAGTGCAACTGTGTCTAAACCAACGTGAACTAAAACTTCTACACCCTTGTCAGACAAAATCCCGACAGCGTGCTTGGTTGGGAAGACACTGGTTACGATACCTGAAACTGGTGCGTAAACATTGCCGGAGCTAGGCTCAACTGCATAACCGTCGCCCATCATTTTTTGTGAGAAGACCGGATCTTTCACTTCTGTGATGGCAATGGCTTGACCTTCAGCAACAGCATAAACTGCCTCGGTCACACCCTTGAATTGTGCTTCCTCAACTACTGTTTCAGTCGCAACAATTTCCGTACGAGGGATGGCTACGCCTGATTCTAGTAAGTCTTGAATGTCTGATTTGAGAACATCTGCTTTTGGTCCATAGACTGCTTGAACACCTGAGTCTTTGATAATCAAGCCCATAGCACCAGCCTGTTTCCAAGCATTTTCATCTCCAACCTGTGTCACATCTTTAACACTAACGCGAAGACGAGTCATACAAGCATCCACATCTGCGATATTATCACGACCACCAAGCAAGTTGATGATTTGTACCACTTGTGAATTAGCATCTGCAGTATCTACGTTTGAGTTTGAAACCACATCCGTTGTTTCTGTATCATAGTTACCATTGCGTCCAGCTGTTGCTAGGTTGAATTTTTGAATCATAAAGTTGGCAATGAAGTACATACCAACCGCAAAGAGGGCTGTTACCCAGATAAAGTTGACAACGTCCATACCAATACCAGCTTTGATCGCTATCGGTGTACGTGTAAGGAATTCGATATTACCAAATGAGTGCATACGCAAATTGACAATATCCGCCATAGCAAAAGCAGCACCTTGTACAAAAGCATAAACGACATAGAGTGGCATTGCTGCAAACATGAACATAAACTCAATTGGTTCTGTTACACCTGTCAAGAAAACGGCTGCAGCAGATGAAAGGAACATACCACGATATTTTTTCTTCTTATCCTCATCAACATTGCGGTACATAGCAAGGGTCAAGCCCATGAGAATACCAGAGGAACCAATCATTTGACCTACTTTAAAGCGAGCAGGCGTTACATTAGCAAGCAAGTCATTGTACTGAGCCATATCACCAGCATCCTTGAGGTTAATCAAGTCTGTAATCCAAGCCAACCAAAGCGGATCTTGACCAAATACTTGTGTACCTGCTTGAGCACCTGTCAAGATGTCATAGGTACCACCAAGTGACGTATAGTTCATCGGAATAGTCAACATGTGATGAAGACCAAATGGAAGAAGCAAACGTTCCAAGGTACCATAAACGAATGGAGCTACAATAGGAGCTGTGTCTTGTGAGGTTGCAATCCATTTACCAAAACTGTTAATACCAGTTTGTACAAGAGGCCAGAAGATTGCCAAACCTAGCGCTACAAGGACAGAACGATAGATGACAACAAATGGCACAAAGCGTTTGCCGTTAAAGAAGGTCAATACATCTGGCAACTTGCGATAGTTGTAGTATTTGTTGTAAGCAGTCGCACCAACAAAACCAGCAATAATCCCTACAAAGACACCCATGTTCAAAGCAGGCTGACCAAGGATATTGACAAAGTAGCCAGATACTGGAATTTGAGTTCCAAATACAGTGCTAACAGTCGCAGTCGCATCTGCCAACATATCAGTCGTTACACCGAAGAAGTGACCAGTAATCAAGTTAATCAAGATGAAGGCAAGACCAGCAGAGAATGCACCACCAGCTTTCTCTTTAGCCCAGCTACCACCGATTGCCAAGGCAAAGAGCAAGTGAAGGTTTCCGATAATTCCCCAACCGATTTGGGCAATGATATTCCCAATACGAATGAGCAATTCTGATTCAGGACTGATTAGTGGAATCGAGTTTCCGATAGAAACCATGAGACCTGCCGCCGGCATAACGGCGATCACGACCATCAAACATTTACCGAATTTTTGCCAAAATTCAAAACTAAGAAATTTTTTCATGTGTTTCTCCTAAATTTTTTCTTGGTCAGTTGACCTTTAAATACTAATGTTAACTTCCACACCAAAGTGGTCTGAAATAATGGGAAGATTATCCCCATTGAAAATCACACGACTGGATTGTACCTGTCTTTTCTGATTTAAGAACACATAGTCCAGACGTTTTTCCTGACTATGACCTGCCCACCCATCAATGGCTTTTTCAACGGTGATTCCCCTATCCTTTTCCTCGGCCAAATCATAACTATCATATAAACCTAAGTCCTTGATAGCTTGATAGGCTTGTGGATTTGACAAGGCATCCGTATTGAAATCTCCCATTAGAATTTTCAAGCGATCCGAACTTGTCCGTTCCACAATCGAGCGAATATTATCTAGCTGATTTTCTTCTTTACTGTCAGGAAGATTGATATGACAAGAATAAATGTCAATCAATTCCTTCTCATACAAGACCGTCAAACCAATGATTTTTCTAGACAAGATTGATGTCAAATCTTTGTTCTGACTGCAGTAGAAGGCATCCACTTCATAGACAGGTAGTTTAGTCAAGAAGGCAATCCCTTCATCGTATTTGTCATAACCGATATGGGAATTGGACCAGAAATAAGAATAGCCTGTCACTCCAAGCTCTCTCAGTTTCTCAAGCAGGACCAGACCATAATTGTCTTGCCGTAAGTCCTTGGTCACCAGAGGACTTGTCATCAACTGGTTGACTTCCTGAAGAGCAATCACATCATATTGCTTTTGGGCAATGGTCTGAGCTAAAATATCCAATTTCTCATGCTGGTCCTCTTCTAGCCAAGCATGAACATTGACTGTTAGTAATTTCATATCTCTCCTTTCTATTTACTTCGTAAAACGTATTCAACTTGTAGCCTTATTATAACGTAAACGTTTTCAAGTGTCAATAGTTTTACGGAATAATTTTATTAGTTTTACGTAAAAGTTTGTCTAGACTTAGAATACTGACCTTTGGCATTTTTTATGATATACTAACGGTAAATAGCAAGCTAGGAAGTTACCCCCAATGAGTAAATACAAGAAAGTCTACGCTGACATCAAGGAAAAAATTGAACAAAATATCTGGCAGGCCAATCAAGAGATGCCTACAGAAAATGAACTGATGGAGATTTATTCCTATTCCAAGGACACCATCCGCAAGGCCCTATCGCTGTTGGAGATGGATGGCTATATCCAAAAACGTCAAGGGAGAAATTCCATTATTTTGGACCATAACCTGGTCAGAAAACCATTTGTGTCCGAATTGAAAACCGTCAGTGAACTCAACCGCTCTGCCCACCATCAAGTCCAGACCGAATTGACCAACCTCTATATTGTCCAAGGTCAGCCAGAGGTCATGAAGGAATTGGAAGTGGATGAAAAAACGGATCTGTACCGTGTCAGCCGCGTTCGGACTATCGACGGTGAGCGATTAGAGTATGAGATTTCCTACTTTGACCGTAGGATTGTCCCCTATCTCAGTAAGGAAGTCGCTGAAAGCTCCATTTATCAGTATTTGGAAGAAGAATTAGGTCTAGAGATTTCCCATTCTCGTCGAGAAATTTCCTTCCGCTTTGCAAACGAAGAAGAAAAAAGCCTGCTAGACCTGTCAGGCTACGACATGGTGGTCTCCGTTACCAGTACCACCTATTTAGCAGACGGCCGTCCTTTTCAGTACGGAACCATCACCTATCGACCAGATAAGGTCACTTTTGTATCCATGGCTAAACGGTAAAAACTAAACATACTAAAAAAGAATGTTCCCACTCGGAAACATTCTTTTATTTTGGATTATTTACTGTGCCAGATATCTTCGTTATACTGCTCGATTGTACGGTCAGATGAGAAGAATCCTGCTTTGGCAATGTTGTGAACAACTTTCTTGTTCCATGAATCTTGATCTTCGTAGTCTGCAAAGACTTGCTCCTTGACTTCAATGTACTCAGCCAAGTCAATCAAGGTCATGAACCAGTCTTTCGAAATCAATTCATGATGGAGACGACCAAGGCGTTCTTCATTACCAAGTACTTTGATTTCATCGCTGACGATAAAGTCAACTGCACGTTTGATATTGGCATCGCCATTGTAGTAGTCAGCAGATACATATCCAGCCTTATCGTACAAGTCGATGATGGTATCTGAATCTTTACCAAATGTATAGATGTTGTCCATACCAGCCAACTCAGCAATCTCAACGTTGGCACCGTCCATGGTACCAAGTGTCAAGGCACCGTTGAGCATGAACTTCATGTTACCTGTACCTGACGCTTCTTTAGAAGCCAATGAAATTTGCTCAGAAATATCTGTTGCAGGGATGAGTTTTTCAGCAACGGTTACATTGTAGTTTTCTACCAAGTGAACGTTGAGGTACTTGCTGACTTCTGGGTCGTTGTTGATCAACTCAGACAAGCAGAGAATCAAGTGAATAATGTCTTGGGCAATCACGTAAGCTGGAGCAGCCTTACCTCCGAAGATAACCGTGATTTTACGTTTTGGCAGATTACCATTCTTGATTTCAAGATACTTGTGGATGACATACAAGGCATTCATTTGTTGGCGTTTGTACTCGTGGAAACGTTTGATTTGTGTATCAATGATAGAGTTTTCGTCCAACTCGATACCCTTGTTATCTTTGAGGTAACGTTTAAGGGCCAATTTGTTGTTGTGTTTGATTTCAGCCAACCTAGCATGAACTTCTTTGTCATCAGCAAAGGCCAGCAATTTCTCAAGCTTAGTCGCATCTGTCAAGTATTCATCGCCAATCAATTCTTTGATGTAGTCAGCGAGGTCTTGGTTGGCAAATTCCAACCAACGGCGGAAAGTGATACCGTTTGTTTTATTGTTGAATTTTTCTGGGTAAAGCTCGTAGAAAGCTTTCAATTCAGAGTTTTTGAGGATTTCTGTGTGAAGCGCAGCTACACCGTTCACTGAGTTAGAGAAGTGGATATCCATGTGAGCCATGTGTACACGACCTGATTCATCAATGATTTGGACTGCTGGGTCTTTAATTTCTGCACGAATAAGGGCATCCAATTCTTTGATAATATCAACCAAGTGCGGCACCACTTCTTCAAGGAACTCAAGTGGCCATTTTTCAAGCGCTTCCGCCAAGATAGTGTGGTTTGTGTAACCAGTCATATTCTTAACGATGGCAACTGCTTCCGCAAATTCAATACCATGTTTTTCAGTCAAAAGACGGATCAACTCAGGAATCACCATTGATGGGTGAGTATCGTTGATTTGCACATAAGCGTAGTCAGCCAAGTCATGTAAGTTTGAACCGCGCTCAATTGCTTCATCAATCAAAAGTTGAGCCGCATTTGATACCATGAAATATTGTTGGTAGATACGGAGCAATTCACCATTCTTATCAGAATCATCTGGGTACAAGAAGAGTGTCAAGTTTTCTTTAATATCAGTCTTGTCAAATGAAATACCGTCTGTAATCAAGTCATAGTTTACTGACTCAATATCAAACAAATTGAGGTAGTTCTTAGTCTCTTTTTTATAGCCAAGAATATCAAGACGATCCAATTTTGATTTCAAAGTGAAGTTTTTGAATGGAACATCATAGCTGATAGTTGTTGGAATCAACCAAGAATCATTTTCAATCCAGAAGTTTGGCTCTGCTTCTTGCTCGTTTTTCTTAAATACTTGACGGAAAAGACCACAGTGGTAGTTCAGACCAACACCTTCACCGTTGATAGCAAGTGTTGACATAGAATCAACGAAACATGAAGCCAGACGTCCCAAACCACCGTTACCAAGTGATGGTTCTGGTTCAACGTCTTCAACTTGTGCTAAAGATTTTCCAGCAGCTGCTAATTCCGCTTGAATATCTTTGTAAACACCCAAGTTAATCAAGTTGTTTGACAAGAGTTTACCAATAAGAAACTCAGCTGAGATATAGTAAACTTTACGTTTTCCAGTGTTTTTTGGTTTTGTCGCTGCAGCTTCTTTTACGTAGTTTAACAATTGAAGATAGATTTCTTCATTTGTCAAATCAGCTAATTTCTTCGAAGTGTTTGTTTCTGCAAATGTTGTAAATTTAGTCATGGTTTTCATTTCCTCGTTGGTATAGTAATGTCATTTTTGTCAAGAAGTCTTTGCGTTCTTGGGTCAAGTCTTCAGCTTTCATGCGCCATTCCCAGTTTCCACCGATAGTTGACGGCATATTCATTCGACTTTCTTCACCCAAGTCTAGGACGTCTTGCATGGTTGCGATAGCTGTATCACTCACTGTTGCAAACAGCATACGGAGCATAGCTTGGCTAACTTTTTCAATCGGCTTACGGTTGCTGTAGGCATCCACGTATTCTTGTTGTTCTGGATCAAGATTGTTGTACCAGCCATTGACAACCTCATTATCGTGAGTTCCAGTGTAGGCAACTGAATTTGGAATGCAACGGTGTGGAGCATCGATACTCTTACCCGTTACATCAAAGAAACCAAATTCTAAGATTTTCATGCCTGGATAGCCACAATCCGCAAGCAATTTGCGAGCTTTAGCGTCAATGTTTCCAAGGTCTTCTGCAATGATTGGAAGGTCTCCAAGTGTTTCTTTGACAGCCTTAAAGAGATTGTAGCCAGGACCTGGTTCCCAAGTTCCAACCTTAGCTACTTCTGCCTTACCATCAACTTGCCAGAAGTCTGAGAAACCTTTGAAATGGTCAATCCGAAGGACATCATAAAGTTTGAAACTTTCATGGATACGATAAATCCACCAGTTATAACCTGTTTTTTCATGTTCTGGCCAATCGTAAATAGGATTTCCCCATAATTGACCATCTGCCGAGAAGTTATCAGCTGGTACACCTGCTACATAAAGCGGCTTGCGTTCACTGTCCAATTTGAATAGTTGGGGTTTTGTCCACACTTCAACGCTATCAGCAGAAACATAGATTGGCATGTCTCCGATGATTTTGATGTGATGTTTGTTGGCATATTCTTTCAATTGTTTCCATTGGCTGAAGAAGAAATACTGTGTGACTTTGTAGTAGTCGATTTGATTTGCCAATTCTAAGCGGTACTTATCAAGAGCTTCCTCGTTGCGAGCTACAACTTTTTTATCTTCCCATTCTTGGAGAGCTTTATTACCAAAGTATTCCTTGATAGCCATGAACTCCGCATAATCTGTCAACCAAGATGAGTTAGCCTTTTCAAACTCTAGAAAAGCAGCTTTCTTCTTATCATCTTGTAAAAATGCTTGAACTGCCTTCTCCAAAATTGGTCGACGAACTTGATAAATAAGAGCATAGTCTACTTTTTCAGGATTATCTCCAAAATTTACATCTTGGAAATCTTCTGTTGCCAATAAACCATCTTCAACCAAGAGGTCAAAGTCTATCAAGTGTGTATTTCCTGCAATAGCAGAGAAAGACTGGTAAGGAGAATCTCCATAGCTTGTAGTTGTTAGTGGTAAAATCTGCCAGTAGGTTTGCTTGGTTTCCACCAAGAAATCTACAAAATCATAGGCAGACTGTCCAAAAGTACCAATACCAAACTTACCTGGAAGTGAGGTAATATGCATCAAAATTCCACTGGTACGATTTGTCATAAAAACGTTTTCCTTTCTGTCGGTTACGAATATAGTTTAACGCAAACGTTTGCACTTGTCAAGGATTTTATAAAAAAAGTTTTAATGTACTCTAGAAAGCCTATTTTATAGCATTTGTTAGCGAATAACAAAAAAGAAAAAATCAGATATTTCTATCCGATTTTTCAAATTCTTCACTATTTTTAAGCAAAGCTTTGCTCTTTTATTTGGATGCTTCCATCAACCACATCCGCTTCCAGATATTTGACATCAACATGATCCAAATAGTAATCTGTCACCTTGTCACGAATCTGATTTTCAATCACACGGCGCAGAGGACGGGCTCCCATGGCCTTGTCATAGCCTTCTTCCATCAAGAATTCTTTGGCAGCTTCCGTTACCGTTAATTGGATGCCTTTCTTCGCCAGGGTATTATTGACCTGGGCCAAGAGTAATTCTACAATGGCTTTGAGATCATCTTTATCCAAGTGCTTGAATTCGATAACTGCGTTAAAACGATTAAGGAACTCCGGACGGAAGAATGGTGCGATACGGTCCATGATGTCTGGCTCTTCTTCTTGGTCTTCTTCCACACCATAACCAAAACCTGCATTAGATGTAGCGATGATAATGGTATTCTTAAAGTTAACTTGGTTGCCCTGTCCATCAGTCAAATGCCCGTCATCTAGCACTTGCAAGAGAAGGGTAATCACTTGTGGATCAGCTTTTTCAATCTCATCCAGAAGAACGATTGAGTACGGATTGCGGCGGACACGCTCGGTAAGAGTATGGGAATTGTCATCGTAGCCAATGTAGCCAGCTGTGGTACCGATTAATTTGGAAACGGCTGTCCGATCGCTGTATTCAGACATATCCAAACGAATAATGGCATCCTTGTTACCAAACAAGTCTAGTGCTAACTGTTTTGCCAACTCTGTCTTACCCACACCTGTTGGACCAATAAAGAGGAAGGAACCAATTGGACGGTTGCCATCATCAAAACCTGCACGATTCCGACGAATGGCACGAGATACAGCTTCCACCGCATCGTCTTGACCGATAACGTTTGCTGCCAGACGATTTTTCAATTCCTTGAGTCGTTCAATGTCAGAAGCTCCCATTTGAGAGACTGGAATTCCTGTCATCCGCTCAACCGCCTGAGCCACATCATTAACAGTCGCCACCACTTTCTGTTGCTCCGTATGATTATCAATCTGTTTTTGTAGCTTATCAATACGGACCTTTTCATTCAAGGCTCTTTCGTAGTCTTCTTTTTCTGCTGCTTCCAACTGCAACTGTTTTGCCTCAGCCATTTCTGCTTCTAAGGTCTGAATATCTGTCACAGGATGTTGTGCAGCCAAGTGAGCAGCGGTAACATCGACCAGGTCAATAGCCTTATCAGGCAAGCTACGTTGTGGAATATATTGGACAGAATAATCAACCGCAGCTCTCAAGACCTCATCTGGCAATTCAATATTGTGGTGAGCTTCGTAAAGCGGCTTAATCCCTTTCAAAATCTGGTAGGTGTCTTCTGCGGACGGAGCATTGACCTTGACTTCATTGAAACGACGAGCCAGAGCAGCATTCTTGTGAATAGTATTGCGGTATTCGTCCTGTGTAGTGGCACCGATAACCGTCAATTCCCCACGGGATAAAGCTGGCTTGAGAATATCCGCTAATCCCTTGGAACCTGAGTCTCCGCCAGTGCTACCGGCTCCCAAAATCTGATGAATTTCATCAAAGAAGAGAATGATATTTCCAGCTTTTTTGACTTCATCCACAAGATTCTGCACATTTTCCTCAAAAGCACCACGATACTGAGTCCCAGCTTCCAATCCTGAAATGTCGATGGAGATGATTTCCTTGTTCTTAATGGCTGCTGGCACATCACCATTGACAATAGCTTGAGCCAAACCTTCCACTACCGCAGTTTTACCAACACCAGCATCACCGACCAAAACAGGATTGTTCTTGGTCCGACGAGCTAGGATTTCAGATGTTTCTTGGATTTCCTTGTTTCGTCCAATGACTGGATCCAGTTTTCCATCACGCGCATCTTGGGTCAGATTTCGACCAAGTTTTGCAAGAATTCCATCTGACTTTATCTGACCTTTGGTCTGTGTTTGAGCCACTTCTTCTGTCTGTGGCAGGCGACCAGTCTGACGGTACATAGCGAATTCCTCCGGTGTCACTTCACGCCCATTGATAGAATAACGGCGACGTTCTGTACTGTAACCTCCCATGTTGCCCATGAGTTGATTGAAAATATCGTCCATATTGTTAAAGTTATTGAAATTGTTGTTCATAGTAGTTACCTCATTTATAAATTCTATTTTTTGACTTTTACTGACCTTTGTTTTAAAAAAATTGATTTAGTCTTTTAGTTTGCTTTTAGTACTAGCTCTATAGGTTTGGGGAACCTTTGGAGCTGCGCGGGGGTGGGAGTGAAACAGTCTGGGGATAGACTGTTTCAGCTCAACAACTGGAAATAAGGACTTGTTGACGAACTCTTCTATGAATGGTCGAGTTCTTTCACACTCCCCATTCGCCGCAGTAATAAAAGATAAACTAAATGACGCTAATAGGGTATAATCCTGTCTTTCATAGCAACCTCCTTAGAAGTTTGTCTTTTACTGACCATTTAGTCAATTTGTCAGTCAAACTTTTTTTGTTTGACCTAAACTGACCTTTTGTTCAAAGAATTTGTAAGGCCCTTTACCTTACGAATCTTATTTTACACCATTGGTCAGTAAAAGTCAATGGTTTTGTTTGACTTTTTTTGACCTTTTTATAGTCGAATGAATTAGCTTTCAGACAAGGAACTGAGGCGCAGGCTATACTAAAGTATGGCAAGGCGAAAGTGACGATGTATCAAAGTTAATTCAAATGACTATAAAGAAATCTACCTGACGGTAGATTTGGTAGCTACTAGATGATAATCCCCTCCAAATGATCTAGTTCATGCTGAACAATCTGGGCTTGGAAGTCTGTCAGCTTTAGGCTCTGCTTTTTCCATGAAGCATCAAAAAACTCCACTTCAATTTCCTGATAGCGAGTGGTGGGGCGGCTACCTTCTAGCGACAGGCAACCCTCCTCGGTCTGATAGGGCTTGGCCTTGCTGATGAGGACGGGATTGTACATGACCAGGTTGGTGAAACCCATGTTGACGATGATAATTCGCTTTTTGACGCCAATCATGTTGGCTGCCATACCCACGCAGGCATGAGCGTTGGCCGTTAAGGTGTCCTGCAAATCCTGACCGACCTGCACATCTAGCGGAGTCGCAGGCTCAGACTTCTGCTGCAGTAAGAAAATATCTTTCATAATAGGTTGAATCATGGGGACCTCTTTCGATAAAGTATATAGTATTATTTTACTATTTTTTTGATAATTTGAATTATTTTATGCTTTATAGGATGAGGATAATAGCGAAAAGTACCAGCTTTTCTCAAAATGTAACCATTAAAGTTCTGTTTAAATCGAAGAACACCATCTGAGCTGTCGAATATCCCTTGAATACCAAGGAAATTATAACGCTTAAGATTTCGTTTTATTGCACGTTGCATCGCCTCATATTGAAGTAAGAAAGGTGCAGATAGGCTTTGAAACTCTGAATATGAGCCACCAAAAAGATAAGTTGCCTCATTCACATCATAAATTATCAGTGCACATGCCAAAAAAATAGGAGCTGTCTGAGTTTGATTTAAAATATTTTGAACCACCTCTTGTTTTTTCAACAATTTCTGCACTTGCTGTGCATACTGTTTTGAATTTCTATCACTTGTTTCTATTTCCTTTTCAATTTGCTTTAGACTGGCTTTCGGGTCAAGTTCTGCAACTAAAAAATCTGCCTGTGTACCAAAGCTTTCAAAAAGACTGTTATAGTAACCACTATCTCTATCTTCAAAGCCTTGTCTAGCTCCAGTTTCCTCAATTATTTTTTTGAAATCTGAAAGCTCCTTATGATTGATGCTACGAATCCTGATACCGTAACTTTCTGAATTTTTTATGTTTCGTTTACTATTTTTATTGTAGGATTGCAATAACGACGTTGTTGAATACCCTTGCAAATCCTTCACATAATGCCAAACAGGTTCTCCATTTGGATAACCTGTTTGTAAGCCATCATGTTTAAATCCAACTTGCACCAGCTTCTCAATTAGTTGAGTATCTGCTTCACTCATTGGACTCCCTACACTATCAAAGAGTTGATAGGCTTGGGAAGGCTTGACCACCAATTCAAGTACGCCTTCACGCTTCGCATAGTTTTTTAAAGATTGATAAAATTCCTCTAAATAAGCATCATCGGTAACCAGCGGTCCAGAATTTAATTCCATATACAAACCACCAGCCATCTTCTTACAGAAAAGCAAAGTAGAAATAACGATTTCTGATTGTGAATTTTTAAAACCAGCATAGCGAACATCATATCCTCGCTTGGATAGCAATCCGGCCATCTCAATAGATTGAAAAAATGATTTTTCATTTACTTGTTCACAATGCTTTAAAAATTCTTCTTTAGTTATTTGACAAAAAGTCATTATTTTTTCTTCCTTAATTTTTTTCTAATTTCCAGTAAAACTTGAAAAATCTTATATAATATTGGCGAAACAATCAAGTCGAATTCCCCAATATACTCTTCTACTACTGGATTCAAATGTGATTTAAAGTGATAAAGGCCTCCGTCTAAAGTTGGCTCTATTCCTCCTAAATTTTGCCATTTCACACCTCGTTCGAAAGCATACTTTGCTGTCTCCACCCATGTTAGTAAAGCAGGCTGATAATGTTTAAACTTTTCATCCATACCAGCATAGATATTTTCAGATGTTCCTGCAAAATCAATTGTCAAAGTACCAGCCAATGGAACTAACTTACTCCCGTTACGAATCAGAGAATTTATCATTTCTAATTCTGCATTTATTCTTCGGGTTTCTTTTTTATAATTTTCAATCTTCGATTGTCTTGTAGTGGAGGTGAAAGTCATGGATTCTTTTACTAATTTTTCTTCAAGATAAGATAACTGTTCATATCTCTTTGCTAAATCCAAATAGGCAACTACAATATAAGAATTTTCTGGATAGGCATTCAATATTTTTTGATAATACTCTCTCCCCCGCAAGCGAATAGATTTGCGCTCCTCAGTCTTTTTTAATAGCTCTGAAAAATCTCTTAACAATTCCTCACGACCAATTCGAATCTCAATACCTTTATTACGCGCCGACCGAATATTTTGTCGAACTCGTTTATTTAGTGATTCCTCTGAGAAGGATTCGCTATATAATACTGCATGACAAGTAGGTTGGATTGTAGCCGACATGGTCTGCACTCGACCAGACCAAATACCTCCCAAATCAACAATCCTATCTTTGACGGCAAGTACATTTAATTCTTCTTCCCTATCTCCTGTTATAGTTTTACTAGATAGTCGAATAAATGGATCGAATTTTATAACAACACTGCGTTCTCGGAGGGCAAATTCTTTAATGGACTTAAATACAAATGATACTAATTCAGCATCTTCATAATCCATAACGGGGCCTCTAGGTATGTAGATCGTGGTGAAGCCAAATGGTAATCCTAAATTTCTAATAAGCACCGATGCGACTGCCACTAATTTCCCATCTTTAAAAAAGCCTAGTCTCTCATTTCGCCACTCACTTTTTACGGTTGCCCACTGGCTACTCTGCAAAAGATTGGCCTGTGGTGATTGCTTTACAAATGAATCATGTTCCTCAGCAGAAATACCTATTTTATAAGTGCAAAACATTGATTATTCCCCTTATTCATAATTACTTTTAACGCTAATTAGGAAGGGCTTGCCCGTAGTGTCAAGCCCTGCTATACTAGTATAGCAGTCGATTTTGTCAAGTATTTTGTCCTGTTTTCAGTAAAAAAAGCCTAGTTTTCACTAGAC
>NZ_WCJE01000047.1 GCF_016743335.1 Streptococcus suis
CCAGTATCTCCATCAGGCGAAGGCTCGTCAAGTAACGTACCTTCTGAAGAAAGCAGTTCATCAGAAACCGGCTCGTCTCTATCCACTACCCCAGATTCTTTTGGAACAACGACTCCAACTTCTCCAGTTGATTCAAAACTAGAAGAGAAAGACTTGGAAGAAGATGCAGATATAGGTGTTACTCCAATAGAAGATATAAGCCTTTTACCGAAGCCTACTATGAATATTCGAGGAGTTGATCTTCAAAAGGATAAGAAAATTGCGGTAGTTCGGTATGTTCTAGATGATCCAGCTGAACGTTATGAAGGAGCTGTAGCCTACCTATATGCCAATGATAAGGTAGTTTCTAGTGTAGCTGTGAAAGAAAGTAATAACCAACTACAGGCTGTTTTTGAAAACTTAGATGCCAATGTTGATTATGTCGTTCGAACTGAATTAACCTATATGGGAGCTAGCGAAAGCTTAGTAGATAGTCTAGCAGATGAGGCTTCTATTGAAATAGAGGAACGCCAGTTACAGATTAAGAATATTGATCGCGTAGAACTCTGGAAATTAGAAAATAACAAGGCTAGTATTCAAAGAGAATTAGCTGAAAAACCAGAAAAATTGACAAACTATTTTGCCAAGGTTATTTCTAATCAGCAAAAAGAGATTTTATTACCGATTAGTCAAGTTGAGCTTGTGACTGAAAATGGAGAGCAGTTCTATTCTGTTACAGCAAGTTTAGACAATCTAGTTGAAGAACAATCAACTTCTAATACCTATCGTCCAGGCTTGACCTTCCGAGTTGCTAAGCAGAAACCATCTGTGGCTACAAATACCTATACTGATTTTACAAGCTTGGTTCAAGCTATTAAGACCAGCCCTTGGGCTACATTTACTCTTGGTGCAGATTTGACAGCCTCGACGATGGATGTAACTGGAAAAGATAGTTATATTACTGGGGACTTCATGGGGACATTAAACGGTGCAGGCTATACCATCTATGACTTGCAAGCTCCTCTCTTCCACAAGACATCTGGTCGGATTGAAAATCTAAATCTAAAAGATGTGACGATCCATCAGAAGGATAAGAAAGAAGTCGGTGCTTTGGCTAAGGAAGCTAAAGGAGGTCACATAGAAAATGTCAGAGTAGAAGGAAGTGTTACCGGGGGTAATCATGTCGGTGCACTGGTAGGGATTGCTACAAACACTCAAATTACTAATGTTGGTATCAAGGCTAGAGTGTCTAGTCAATCAACAGAAACGACAGACAATTACGTCGGTGGTTTGGCAGGCTGGATTGGTCAAGGCGGACAAGCGCAACGGATATATTCCGATGTGCTATTGACAAGCAATTCTGAACGAGCAAGGATTGGTGGTATTGTTGGTCAAATGGAAGGAGTAAATGCTTCTGTTCGTAAGGCTTATGCGAAAGGAATGATTTCAGCTCCGAAGACAATCAATAGTGAAATTGGAGGTATTGTTGGTACAATTGTTGGATCTCATAACTCCATAATTGAAGATGTTATTTCTGCTATAAATGTGCCAAATGGTCGTAAAGTCTATCATTCCGTCACAGATGAGAAACTACAAGTTGGTAAAAATTATGCCGTTACTGGAGAAGCATCTGGTCAGAATAATAGTAAACAGGAGCATTTAGAAGCAAGCCAAGTGGATGGGAAGTTAACAGAATATGGCATCCAGTCACGAGATACCGATGCTAGAAACCACTCATTTGTTTCAGCTAAAGTGGATACAGATTATAGCACTCATACTCACTATCAAGAAAATAGGCAGTTGGCTTATGAAAACATGGAAAAACTGTTGCCATTCTTTACTAAAGATGTTATCATCCAACAGGCCAATCGTCTAAGTTTAAAAGATAAGCTTGTCACCAAGAAATTATTGGACGTTGTGGCGATTGATGGTCATAATAATAATAGACCAGTATTTGATACCCAGGGTCAAAAACAGTATATAAACAAGGTGATGTTCCATTTTGAAGATGGTTCTATTGACTATGATTGGCTAGTTAAGAAACAAGATTTAAATAGCGGAGCTATTACAGAGTACTACGTCGTTGATAGGGAAGTAACCTATACACCGGAAAATATGGTTTCGGCTACCCATCTCGATCAGTTAGTTACTCGCCTATTGCCAGAATTTGAGTCGCTAACCTATTCTTCAAAAGAAGTCTTGGATGTCTTAGGATTGACAGATTCATCGAATGACTATGCTATAAAAGAATTGTTGTTCCTGAAAGAATCCTTTGGTAAGGTCAAAGCCAATATTCGTCAACATTTGCGAGACTTGTTAGTGTCAAATCATGCGATCAGTTTGACAAGTCAAGTGACGGAAGATTATACATTCAACTATATCAAGAACAATAAAGTACAGTTGTTGCTTGGTTTAGCCTATATGGATCGTTGGTACAATATCCAGTTTGGAGCAACAAATGCTAAGGATTGGATGACTAAGAAGGCTGACTTCTTTGGTAATTCTGCTAGCTCCTTGAATCAATTGATTATACTCGGTGATTTAGGAGCAGGGGCCTTGAAGCCCAATAATAACTTCGCTCTTGGTAGTCAATTGATTGCTAAACCAGCTGTAAATGGAGATTTATTTGCTTATTTAGAAGCTTACCGCAAACGGTTTGCTCCAGAGATGTCAGATAGTGACTGGTTCAAGTCTGCTACTAAGGCAAATATTATTGAAACCAATTCTACAGTTGAAGAGGTGCGGGCTAAACAAGAAGATGCAAACAACAAGAAATATTCTAATCGTTTCTATGATAAGTTGAAGAGCGATACATGGTCCTTTAAAGAGATGGCTCTTATTCTTCTTACTATGCCAGAGCGGAATATCTTTATCCTGACGGATATGGCCAATACCTTGATTGGTTCTTATGATAATCAATCAGGAACCAAGGAAGAAATTGAGAAAGCCATTGCTAAAACAGCCAAGACATGGGCTGGACATGCAGACTATCTATACAGGATTTTGCCATCTGGACATAAGGAAAAGATGTTCAGGCAGATTATTACTTGGGATAATAGAAGATTGAAAGGCTCTTGGCGTCCGGTAGATTCTCTAAGTAGTAGGGACGTACCTTCTATGAAGGATTTCTACATGCCGTTAGGCTATAGTTTCCCGTACGGAACAGGTGCTACAGCTCAGTCAGACTTGAAAGATATTTTCTATTCAAATGCGGATGCGATTGGTAATGAAGGCGCTAGGATTTATACCCATGAATTGACCCACGTTGCTGATGATGACACTTTCTTACTCGGACATGGTCGTCGTAGCAGTATGGAATTTGAGGTGTATGCGCGTGGTTTGTTTGAAACCATCAATTGGTTTGATCAAGACATACTTGGTTTTAATACCATCTATGATTTCTCTGAATATGAAAAGAATTCCTATGGTCGTCGTTTGACCAACCTCAATCCTGAACGTTTCCAATCTACACAAGACCTTGAAAATTATATGAGAGGTTACTTGGATGTTATCTATACTCTGGACTATTTGGAAGCAGAGGCTGTGCTTAAATTAAGTGGTAACCAAAATTATGAGAGAGCTCGTAGAAATTGGTTCAATAAATTGGAGACTGTAGATGATAACACGAGCCTTATCAGTAATCATAGAATAAATACCAACATTTCTACAGTTGAAGATTTAATTACACAAGGTTTAGTATCACGTAGGTCATATGATTCCATTGAAGTTTTTCCAGGTAATTCTTATCTAACCGTCAATGCACTAAACCCAATCTATGGAGCTATGAATAACGATGGACCAAGTCGAAATGAGTTTGAGTTCCGTAAGATTGCTTTTGAGTTATTGGCAGAAAAAGGTTATGAGAATGGTTTTGTTCCTTATCTATCTAACCAATACAAGGCTGAACTTGGTCAGGCAGATCCTGCGGACCGTATCTCAGATAATCAGTTGATTTCTAAGATTACGGACGGAGTCTATGCAGATTCGAAAGCCCTCCGCAAGGATATGTTTAAACGTCGCAAGGAGAAATTAGATCAGTTGAAGCCTGTGACAATCTATGGAAAATCTGACGGTGAAGGCTACTATTACAGCGCAAGTAGGCAAGTAGAATCAGTTCAAGACTTACGTCAGTTGATGCAGGAAGCAGTGGAATACGATGCACATCGTTCCTTATACGCTTCACAAAAACTATATGCTTCACAAGCAAATGGTTACAACAAAACGGATTCCCACGTTTACAGCCTAAAAGCAGCAATTTTGAATGGCTACCTCCGTGCAACAGATGACTTCAGGGAGTCTATTTACAAAGAAAAACCCTAAAGAGTGAGGTACATACAATAGATGAGCAGTGAACAGTTTCGTTCGCTGCTTTTCTTACATCGAAAATTCAGTTGGTGGAAAATTTTGGTATAATAATAGAAAAGCCAGCAAAGGAGAAGTTTCTTGCTAGAACATTCGATTGATATTCACTTAAAGCATCCAGATGATTCGTTTAGCCTATTTGGTTCGAATGAACGCCATCTGAGATTGATGGAACAGGAACTAGGTGTGGTTATTCATGCCCGTACGGAAAAAGTGCAGGTGATTGGACAGGAAGAACATGTAGAACAGGCACGTCTTGTTATCCAGTCTCTCCTTGTCTTGGTGAGTCGTGGTTTAGTTATCAATACGCCAGATGTGGTCACAGCTATTTCCATGGCAAAAAATGATGAGATTGAAAAATTCGTTGCCCTCTATGAAGAAGAGATTATCAAGGATAACTACGGCAAACCCATTCGCGTAAAGACTCTTGGACAAAAACTCTACGTGGACAGCGTAAAGCGTCATGACATCGTGTTTGGAATCGGTCCTGCTGGTACAGGTAAGACCTTCTTGGCGGTTACTCTAGCTGTAACAGCCCTCAAGCGGGGACAGGTCAAACGCATTGTCCTGACCCGTCCTGCGGTCGAGGCAGGTGAAAGTTTAGGATTTTTACCAGGGGACTTAAAAGAAAAAGTAGACCCCTATTTGCGCCCGGTATATGATGCCCTCTACCAGATTTTGGGCAAGGAGCAGACCACGCGCCTAATGGAGCGCGAGATTATCGAAATTGCACCGCTGGCCTATATGCGGGGTCGGACCTTGGAAGATGCCTTTGTCATCTTGGATGAGGCGCAAAATACCACCATTATGCAGATGAAGATGTTCCTGACCCGTCTGGGCTTTAATTCCAAGATGATTGTCAATGGGGATATTAGTCAGATTGACCTGCCACGCAAGGTTAAGTCAGGTTTGATTGATGCGACAGAGAAACTAAGCAAAATTCCGCAGATTGATTTCGTACATTTTTCAGCCAAGGATGTGGTTCGCCATCCAGTTGTTGCCCAGATTATCAATGCCTATGAAGAGGAGGCTCGGGCAGCTGATAGTCGAGCAAGTTTTGAGACGATTGGGGAGCCTAGTCGGAGCGAAGAGGATGAAGATTAGTCACTTTTCAAATCATTATCAAGTACGAAAGTTAGCAGACGCCGACTTGGAGCAGGTCTTGGCACTCTACCAGACCAATCCCCTCTATTTTGAATATTTTCCACCCTTGCCTAGTCTGGAAAGTTTAGCAAATGACCTTGTCGAGTGTCCGCCAGGTAAGGAGTTACCAGATAAATATTTTCTAGGATTTTGGGATAAAGAGCGATTAGTTGCCATCTTAGACCTAATTGACGGCTATCCGACTGCAGAGATTGCCTATATCGTACTTTTTATGGTGGATTCAAAATTGGCTGGTCAGGGTCTTGGTTCAAAGGTCATAGCGGAGCTCCTGTCTCGGTTAGCAACTCACTTCAAAAAGGTGCGTCTAGGCTATGTTGAAAGCAATCCTCAATCCAGTCATTTTTGGTCCAAAGTTGGATTTTGTCCAACTGGCGAGGTCAAAGAGTTGGCTGGAAAAACAATCGTCATAGCCGAACATGCATTAGATGAATAATAATAAAAAACTGCCTGGTTCAATCAGAACTGGGCAGTACTTATTTTTACATTCTAAAAAATGGATTGAAATTTTTCTCATGTCCAACGCTGGTATTTTGACCATGACCTGGATGGACAGTGTAGTGGTTTGGCAGGGTAAAAATGTATTCTCTGATACCTGCAATCAAGTCATCAAAGTTGCTGGTTGGCAGGTCTGTGCGTCCCACAGTTTCACGGAAAAGTGCGTCTCCAGTGATGACACATTCATCCTCTGGGAAGATAAAGGAAACACCACCAATAGAGTGCCCAGGTGTTGGAACTACCTTGAAATGAAAACCGTCAAACTGGTAGTCTTCTTGGTATTGGAAGATGTTTTCAGCAGGTCGGCAGACCACATTTTCCATATCATCATGACGAGGTAGACCTGACAGATTCATCTCTGGTGTGTAGAGCCAGCTGGCTTCACTTTCAGCCACATAGACAGGTGGAAAATCGTAGCTTTCACGCAGGATGTCCAAACTCATAATATGGTCATAGTGAGTGTGAGTCAGGAGAATAGCCGAAATTGGTTTTCCGATTTTTTCGATAGTTGCTTGAATTTTTGTCCAGTCACTCCCAGGGTCAATGATAATCAGATGGGTATCATTTTCAAGGTAGTAGGTATTTTGAAAAGCGACAGGGTTGACAGATTTATGAATAAGCATGACATTTCTCCTCACAGAAACAGTTTTTATATTAGTAGTCTAACAAAAAAATTCAGTGAATTCATGGATTTTGTTTGAGGCTTTTTCAGTGGGAGCGATTGTGCTATAATGAACAGTATGAAAGACACAAGAATAAGCAATCGGTATGCTGTTGTGGATTTGGAAGCAACTGGTACAGGTGCCGATGCAAAAATCATTCAAATCGGGATTGTTCTGGTTGAAAATGGAGAAATCATTGACAGTTATGCAACGGACATCAATCCCTATGAGCTACTGGATGATCATATCAAGAATCTGACAGGTATCACAGACCAACAGCTAAGTCAGGCTCCAGATTTTGGTCAGGTAGCAAGTACCATTTATGACATGATTGGAGATGCTATTTTTGTAGCCCATAATGTCAAGTTTGATGCTAATCTCTTGGCAGAAGCACTCTTTTTTGAAGGCTATGAACTGTTGACACCGCGTGTAGATACGGTGGAATTATCACAGCTATTTTTCCCGACATTTGATAAATACAGTCTGGGCAATCTAGCAGAGCATTTGGACTTGGGCTTGGACCAGGCACACACGGCTATTTCAGATGCTCTGGCAACGGCTCGACTTCTTATCAAAATTCAAGAGAAAATCAAGAGTTTGCCTCGAACTGTTGTTGATAAGATTCTTGATTTGGCGGACAATCTGCTCTTTGAATCCCGGATGGTCATTGATGAGATGGTGCCTGTTCTGTCAGAAAATCTATCATACGATTTAGAATCTATTCATGACTTGGTCTTGAAAAAGCCAGAAGAAATCAAGTCAGCCTACCGCTTATCTGAAGATTTTTCGACCAATATTGCCCTTCTCGGCTTGCATGAACGAAAAAAACAAACTGCTTTTGCTCAAGTAGTAGAAAAACGCTTGGTTGACGAAGAAAAAGTGCATTTTATCCAAGCGCAGGCAGGTTTGGGGAAGACTTACGGTTATCTCTTGCCTTTACTTGCTAAGTCAGACCAGCCTCTCTTGGTTACCGTACCAACCAAGCTCCTTCAAGAGCAGATTATGGAAAAAGAGGGGAGCAAACTGCAAGAGATTTTTCATATTTCCATAGTCTCTCTAAAATCGCCCAAGCATTTTATCAAGTTAGACAACTACTGGAAAACCCTGCAGAGGCAGGATGATAATCGCCTGGTCAATCAATTCAAAATGCAGGTGCTTGTCTGGTTATGCGAAACCACGACAGGTGATTTGGATGAGCTTAAGCAAAAACAACGCTATCAAGCTTACTTTGATGAGATTGCCCACGATGGGAAATTGGAGCCTGAAAGTCTTTTCTGGGGCTGGGATTTTTGGCAACGATTGAACCAACAAGCTCTCTCTAGTAGACTGCTCATTACCAACCACGCCTATTTCCTCAGTCATCTTAAGGATCAAGAACCACTGATGAACAATCGTTTAGTGGTCATCGACGAGACCCAGAAATTCCTCTTGGTTGCTGAAAATCTAGCGACGGATTCTCAGGATATAACAGCTCTTTTGCAAGTATTGCAGAGCAAAAAAGATAAGTCAGATAGTCTATTAGACCAACGGCTCTACGAATCCTGCCAGTTTGAACTCAACCACCTCTTGACCCGTTTTCGCCAGCATGGGCAGCGAGAAGTTTCAAAAGACGAACTGGGTCAAGTCAAGCAGAATCTGGCTGAGTTACAAGATATTGACCTACAAGACCTGGACCAACTCCTTGATGTCTACGACCATTTTTGGCTGGAGGAAAAGTATCTTGAGGACAAGCGGCTTGCTTATTTGCGGGGCTCCAAGGACAGTCTCCTAAATGCGACCAACTACCTGCCAGATACCAAGATTTTCTGCATCAGCGCCACCTTGACCATCAGCAAAAAGGTCAGTCTGGCGGATCTGCTGGGCTTTGAGCAGGTCACCATGGACTTGCTTCCGACCCAGGCAGTGACCAATCAGCAGCTGCTTTTTCCGACCCATCTCCCCGACATCCTCGCTTGGACCAAGGAGGAGCATGCAGCTTATTTGGCTACTACTTTAGGAGAAATAGCAGAGCTGGGACGACCGATTTTGGTCTTGTTCACATCGATTTCTCTGCTCTTGCAGGTGTCGGATTTGTTAGAAGGCAGTAATATTCCCCACCTAGCCCAACACAAGCATGGACAGGAAATGACTCTCAAACGCAAATTTGAACGAGGTGAATGTCAGATCTTACTGGGTACAGGTGTCTTCTGGGAGGGAGTTGACTTTGCCAGTCAGGACCAATTGGTTCAGGTCATTACAAGGCTCCCATTTGACAATCCAAAGGACCGGTTTGTACAAAAAATTAATCACCATCTGCGTGAAGAAGGGAAAAATCCATTTTACGATTATAGCCTGCCTATGATGATGATTAAGCTCAAACAAGCCATCGGTCGTACCAATCGCCATGACAAACAAGATTCACTAGTCTTGGTTTTGGACCCGCGTGTTCACACCAAACGCTATGGACAGCAAATTCTGTCCTTCTTTGAGAAAGATTATTCAATGTTAAGTGTGGATGCGAAAGAAATAGAAGGAGCTATTCAAGATTTTTTTGAATAAGTTGAAAGGGAGCCACAAGGCTTCCTTTTGTTTCCAGCGTTTTTTAATGCTACTCATATTCCCTCTCTCCTTGCCGAATAACAGTGATTTTCTTTATGATTAAAATATGGTATAATTTTCCAAATATTAGTTTTTGTGAGAAGAGATTATGACAGAAAAAACGATTGTATTTAAGGTTGGGACAAGTTCTCTGACACAAGAAAACGGGAGTTTGGATCGGATTAAAATTGCTCGGATTACCAATCAGCTAGCTCAGTTGCATCAGAAGGGCTACCAGATTGTGCTGGTGACTTCGGGCTCGATTGCTGCTGGTTTTCGGAGATTGGGATTTGACAAGCGACCGACCAAGATTGCGGAGAAGCAGGCTTCTGCGGCTGTTGGTCAGGGTTTGCTGATTGAGGAATACACGCAAAATCTGATGAAAGACGGCATTGTGTCGGCTCAGATTTTGCTGACCCAGGATGATTTTGCGGATGCTAGACGTTATCAGAATGCCTCTCAGGCCTTGCAGGTCTTGCTCAAGCAACGGGCTATTCCCATTATCAACGAAAATGATACCATTGCTATTGAGGAAATCAAGGTAGGGGACAACGACACCCTGTCTGCCCAGGTGGCTTCGCTCTTGAAAGCAGATCTCTTGGTGCTTTTAACGGATGTGGACGGACTTTACACTGCCAATCCCAACAGCGATCCAACTGCCCAGCATTTACCTGAAATCAAGGAAATTACGGAAGATTTGTTTGCCATGGCAGCAGGAGTAGGCTCGTCCAACGGAACGGGTGGCATGACCACCAAATTGCAGGCGGCACAGATTGCAACCAAGTCAGGCGTACCTGTTTTTATCTGCTCTTCAAAAGAGGATACCGCTCTCTTACAAGCGGTCACTCAAGCTAACCGTGGCACCCTCTTTTTAGCAGATGACCATGCCATGAACCAACGCAAGCAGTGGATGGCTTTCTACGCTCGGACTGACGCAGCAGTGGAAGTGGATGCAGGAGCCGTAGATGCCATGTTGCACCAAGGCCGCAGTTTATTAGCTGCGGGTGTCAAAGCCCTTGAAGGCGACTTTGAAGTGGGGCAGGTTGTGGAAGTTTACAGTCAGGCGTACCACCGTTTGATTGGTAAAGGGCGGGTCAAACTGTCCTCCAAGGACTTGCAGGACCAGTTGGCAAATGGCAGAGCAGAGGGCGTGCTCATTCACCGCAACGATTGGGTGAGCTTATAGGAGAAAATATGACAACAACACAAGCATTATTAGATAGTTTATTGGCCCATAAGGCTTCTATCAACCTTGCAACAACAGACCAGAAAAACCAGGCCCTATCGGCTATGGCAGACCAGTTGGTTGCTCAGACGGAGGCAATTTTAGCTGGCAATGCCATCGACATGGAAAATGCCCAAGGAAAAATCAGCCAGGTCATGCAGGACAGATTGCTCCTGACAGCTGAACGGATTGAAGCTATGGCAGACGGCATTCGTGCCTTGATTGGCTTGCCTGATCCTGTCGGACTGGTCTTGGAAGAATCCACTCGGGCAGACGGTTTACAGATTCGCAAGAAATCCATTCCCTTTGGCTTGGTGGGAATGATTTACGAAAGCCGACCAAACGTGACTTCAGATGCCGCTGCCTTGGCCATCAAGAGCGGAAATGCAGTCATCTTGCGTGGTGGCAAGGAAGCTTTTCATTCGGCTCAGGCCATTGTCACAGCCCTCAAGGCAGGTTTGGAGCAGGCCGGTCTTTCTCCAAAGGTCATCGAGCTAGTCCAAGATACCAGCCGTGTCTCTGCGACCGAGTTGATGACTGCCAAAGGCAAAATTGACCTCTTGGTGCCACGTGGCGGTGCAGGACTCATTCAAGCCGTCGTTGAAAATGCGACTGTGCCAGTTATAGAAACAGGCACGGGTATCTGCCATGTCTATGTGGACAAGGATGCGGACTTGGACAAGGCCTTGCGGATTGTGGTCAATGCTAAAACCAGTCGTCCCTCAGTCTGCAATGCGGCGGAAGTCTTGTTGGTCCATGAGGAAATTGCCAGCCAATTCCTACCTCGCTTGGAAGAAGCTCTTTCTGGTCAGGTGGAATTACGTGCAGACAGTCAGGCACAGGCTATTTTAAACCAAGCCAGACCAGCAGGCGACCAAGATTTTGACACAGAATTTTTGGACTATATTATGGCTGTCAAAGTCGTTTCAAACATCGAAGAGGCTATCAGCCACATTGCTCAACATTCGACAGGGCACAGCGAGGCCATCGTGACGGAAAACAGCCAAACGGCTGAACTTTTCACACTCCATGTGGACTCGGCTGCGGTCTATGTAAATGCCTCGACCCGTTTCACAGACGGAGGCGAGTTCGGTCTGGGCTGCGAGTTGGGCATTTCCACCCAGAAGATGCACGCCCGAGGTCCTATGGGCCTGCGTGAGATGACCACCTACAAGTACATCATCACAGGCGACGGCCACATTCGTTAGGAGGACAAGATGAAGATTGGATTTATCGGACTGGGCAACATGGGAGCGGCTCTGGCCCAAGCGATCAGTCAGCAGCCAGACACCCAGCTCCTCCTCAGCAACCACAACCCAGCAAAAGCCCAGGCTCTTCAAGAGCAGCTGGGAGGTCAACTTTTTTCTAATGGGGAAATAGCAGAGCAGGCCGAGATTATTTTTCTTGGGGTCAAGCCTCACCTGATTCAGACAGTCTTGTCAGGCTTGCAGGACCAGATTAGCCAGAATCCGTCAGCTATCTGGATTTCCATGGCAGCAGGAGTGCTCCTTGACAGCCTGGCAGAATTTGTGTCGGCAGATAAGCTCATTCGGATCATGCCCAACACACCAGTTGCTATCGGCCAAGGCATGACGACCTATAGCTTGGTCAATCAAGAGCTCGCTCCGCTATTGGAACAAATCCTAGAAAAATCAGGCAAGGTCCAGCAAGTGCCAGAGAGCCTAATCGACGCAGCAACGGCTATCGCAGGCTGCGGACCAGCCTTTGTCTATCAGATGATTGAGGCTTTGACCGATGCCGGTGTGCAAAACGGACTCACGGCTCAGGATGCCAAGGTATTGGCGGCTCAGACTCTGGCAGGCACTGCTCAAATGGTATTAACCAGCGACAAGCACCCAGCCCAACTCCGACAGGAAGTGACCTCGCCAGATGGCTCAACTATCGCAGGCGTGGTGGCTCTTGAAAAAGAAGGCTTCCGTTACGCCATTATCAAGGCGGTCGCTGCCGCCCTCAAAAAGACTAGAAAATTAGGTAAAAAATAGAAGACAGTAAAAAACGGGACATTTAATCCCGTTTTGTTTTTTCCTTGATCCATTGGCTGACGTTGGACAGGGTTTTGCTTTGTCCGGCCTTGCGTTTTTGTTCTTGGACAAATTCCGCAAAACTCTGCTTGACGCCGTCCTTTTGAACCTTGTCCTGCAAGTCCTGCCATTTTTTCTTGAGGTTGCTAGAAGTCCGTTCGTAGTAGTCTTCAAGAATTTCTTCCTTGGATTTGTAATTGCGGTAGAAGGCATTACGTGACACGCCAGCTTTTCGGACCAATTCAGAAACGGAAATCTGCTTGATGTCTTTTTTTTCTAGGAGAAATAGCAGAGCTGTTTCGATGGATTCCTTGGTCAGCTGATTGGCTTCCTTGTTTGATTGATAGAGATTTTTTAATGATTTTGGTGAAATCTTCCGTTCTGCCATGACTTTCCTCTCCTATCTGTTACATCTGAAAGAAAATGCTTTCAGATGAATCGCTTTAATGATATAATTGTAAGTAAATAGTGATTTATTGTCAAATAAAAAAGTAGAATAAACAAGTAGAAATGAGAATCCTATGCCAAAATGGAAAATTGTTGTTGACTCAGGTTGCGACTACCGTCAGTTGAAGAATCTTGCACCAGATACAGAGTTTATCAGTGTACCGTTGACGATTCAAGTCGGTGACCAAGCATTTGTTGATGATGCAAGCTTGGATATTGATCACATGATGGAGGTGATGGAGGCATCTAAGGCTGCAGCTGGGTCGGCGTGTCCAAGTCCGCAGGCTTATCAGGCAGCTTTTGAGGGAGCTGAGAACATTATCGTTGTGACGATTACAGGTGGGCTATCGGGTAGTTTTAATGCGGCACGTGTAGCTAGGGATATGTATATCGAAGAGCATCCGAATGTCAATATCCATTTGATTGATAGCCTGTCAGCTGGTGGAGAAATGGACTTGATCGTGGATGAAATCAATCGATTGATTACGACAGGCATGGAATTTGAGGAATTGGTACAGGCTATTACTACCTACCAAGAAAATAGCAAACTACTCTTTGTCTTGGCAAAGGTAGATAATCTAGTCAAGAACGGACGTCTCAGCAAGCTAGTTGGAACCGTGGTCGGCCTACTCAATATCCGTATGGTTGGTGAAGCAAGTTCTGAAGGCAAGTTGGAATTGCTCCAAAAGGCGCGTGGTCATAAGAAATCCGTTGCTGCGGCATTTGAAGAAATGAAAAAAGCAGGCTATGATGGTGGTCGAATTGTCATGGCCCACCGCAACAATGCCAAGTTTTTCCAACAATTCTCAGAGTTGGTAAAAGCAAGTTTTCCAACAGCTGTTATTGACGAAGTTGCAACATCAGGTCTATGCAGTTTCTATGCTGAAGAAGGTGGACTTTTGATGGGCTATGAAGTGAAAGCGTGATTCACAGAGTAACAATTTTGGGATGTAATTTCCACTATAGAATAATCCCCCTCGTCTTTTAAGTTCGAGGGGGATTATTTGCATGAGGTTATTAGATTTCATTCAAATATCTTACGAATTGCTCCAGCTTATCTGCAAAATCTTGTTCAAAGAAGATCTGTAAGAAATCAGCTTTCTGTCCGCTGAAATAATAACACTTTCCAAACATGTGTTGGATGCTAGGCGAAAGAATCCCCTTGCTTAGCTGAAAGGTTACGCTCCCTTTGGAAATTCGATACGGGATGTTCAAAGCGTATTTCTCTAAACAATCTTTTATTTTATTCCACTGAGCGTGATAAATATGATGAAGATGCTGTGTGTTCCGTGCAAACATACCGTTATCGATGTAGAGTGAGAGAGCTTTTTGCATGATAAGATTGGTATCGTAGTCGATTAGACTCTTATGTTTGATGAAGGTATCACGTAGCTGGTTAGGAAGGCTGATTGCACCGATTCGGAGGGCAGGAAAGAGTGTCGGTGTAAAAGATTTTATATAGATGACACGATTATCTGTATCAAGATAGTGTAAAGGTAGGCTATGACTAGAATCGAAATCTGCTAAATAGTCATCCTCAATGATGTAGACATCGTATTGCTTTGCTAATTTTACGATGGTTGTTTTTGTTGCTATATCATAAGTTGAACCGAGAGGGTTGTGCAAGCGAGGAATTGTGTAGAAAAACTTAATTTTTCCAGTCTGGAAGATACTTTCCAATTCTTCTAGGTCAATTCCATCTAAATCCCGTTCAATTGTTTGATAGGGGATTCCTTGATGTCGAATGAGTTCTATCATTCGTGAATAGGTAGGGTTCTCTATCAAGATTTCCGTTTTTCCAGCCAAGGTTTCCATTTGTGTGAGAATATATAGAGCTTGTTGACTACCAGCTGTGATAACCAGCTGGTCTTTTTTTGTATAGACATGATAGTCCATTAACAGACTTTGAACGGAGGAAATCAATTCTGCTAATCCCTCTTGCTGGTGATAGTAGTTGAATAGGTAATTTTCCCGCCCAATAAGACTTTCGTTTAGACAAATCCGAAAATCTTCATAGGGCAATTCTTGAAAGTCTGCAGGATTGAGCTCTACAGTATGGTCTTGGAAATCTCTATCTTCTAAGATATAATAACCGCTTTTTTCGACAGCGTAGATCTTATTTTGGTACTTTAATTCCAACATAGCCTTTTGTACAGTGTCTTTGCTACAATGATATTGCTCGCTGAGTTGACGGATAGAAGGTAATTTCTCTCCACGTTTGAATCGATGTTCCTCTATTCCAGTCAAAATATCTTGGATGATAACTTGATATTTTTTCATCTAGGCCTCCTTTTTATAGACTATGTTACTAGCTAGTATATAGGAAAAATTGAAGAAAGACAACATCTGGATGGGGTTGAGGCTCAGGAATTAAGCTACTCTATGGTATAATTAAGTGATGAAAATAATTATACCTAATGCAAAAGAAGTAAATACAAATCTAGAGAATGCCTCGTTTTATCCCCTGCCTGCTCGAAGTAAGCCGGTGCTGGATGCCATAAGTCAATTTGATGTAAAAAAGATGGCTGCTTTTTATAAATTGAATGAAGCAAAGGCTGAGTTAGAAGCTGACCGTTGGTATCGAATCAAGACAGGTCAAGCAAAAACCTATCCAGCTTGGCAATTATATGATGGTCTCATGTATCGTTATATGGATAGGCGAGATATAGATTCGAAAGAAGAAAATTATCTACGTGACCATGTTCGTATAGCGACAGCCTTATACGGATTGATTCATCCTTTTGAATTCGTTTCACCTCACCGCTTAGATTTTCAAGGAAGCTTAAAGATAGGCAATCAGTCTTTGAAACAGTACTGGCGACCGTATTATGACCAAGAAGTTGGTGATGATGAACTGATTCTCTCATTGGCTTCGTCAGAATTTGAGCAGGTGTTTTCTCCACAGATTCAGAAAAGATTAGTTAAAATTCTTTTCATGGAAGAAAAAGCAGGTCAGCTAAAAGTTCACTCGACTATATCAAAAAAAGGTAGAGGAAGATTGCTGTCCTGGTTGGCTAAGAACAATATTCAGGAATTATCGGATATTCAAGATTTTAAGGTGGATGGCTTTGAATATTGTACTTCCGAATCAACGGCAAACCAACTTACCTTCATACGATCAATCAAAATGTGAAATTATGAAAAAGATAACGTTTTCCAGCGCTCACGCCAAACGCATGAAGAAAATTTCGTTTTCGGAAATCATATTTTCAATATTTACATCAGTTTTTTATTAAAAAAAGTGATATAATAGCTTTGAAAATGAGGGATTACCCCCGTTAAAGTGTAAGTTTTATGGAAATATTTTGAAAAAATGCATGTAACTAGAAAATAGTTGCATGCATTTTCTTCATGCGTACGGCGTGTCCAGCGCTAAGTAAGGATAGGAAAAT
>NZ_WCJE01000048.1 GCF_016743335.1 Streptococcus suis
CTTTTAGTGTATTACTGCGAATTTGAACTGGTACTTGTTGAGCTAGTACCAGTATTTGGTGTGCTAGTAGCAGTTGTACTACCGTGAAGTTCTAGGTAGCTTGGTGCTTTAAATAGTTCAATTGTTGACTTATTGCCGTTTTTACTATACAAACTTGTCGATTGTGTACCAAGTTTATTCTCCAGAGCAATCTCGGCAGCCAATGAGTCAATGTAGTTATATTGACTTGAATCCAAGGCTGGCAATCCATTGTCGAAGAATCGGATAAGATCACCAGTTTGAATGGCATCGCTAGTCGCTAGTTGTGCTGCGGTAGCTTCTTTAATTGCATCAATTTCTTTCTGAGTTGTCTCATCTGGATTTGTAATTTCAAGACCAGTTTCTGTATAGTAGATTTTACCTTCGTAGCTAGTGTATTTTGGTGTGATGAAACTGCCAGCGGTTCGAAGAGCCACAATTTGGCTGTGTTGGCTGGAAAGTAGGTCTTGACCAACTTGAAGATAGTTATCGGATTTGATTCCTAAAAGATGTTCGAGAGTAGGAAGTGCATCAATCTCACCACCGTAGGTATCAAAAATCCCACCGTTGGTCATTCCAGGTACAACAATCATATATGGAACACGTTGCATCATGGCATTGTCAAAATCTGACCAAGTCTGAGAATCTTTTCCAATCAACGGTGCCAAGTCAGGATTGCGTGAATTAGAAATTCCATAGTGATCACCATAGAGAACGATGACGGAGTTTTCGTACAAGCCAGTTGCTTTTAAGTAATCAAAAAATGCCTTTATGGACGCATCGAGATAGTTTGCAGTAGCAAAATAGCCATTAATGGTTTCATCATCTGTATTGGCTAATGGAAAGCCAATCTCATCCCCAATCAAGCTGGTTGTATAGGGGTAGTGGTTGGAAACTGTGATAAATTTGGTATAGAAGGGTTGCTGTAAATGTTCCAGATATTGGATAGAGTCGGCGAACATGATTTTATCATTCAGACCGTATTGGAATGAATTTTCAGCAGTGGCTTTAGAGAAATAGGATTGATCAAAGAAGTAATTGTAACCCCATTGTTTATAGGTGTTGTTCCTATTCCAGAAACTGGCTGCATTTCCGTGGAATACAGCAGATGTATAGCCACCATTTTGAGAGAGAATATATGGTGCAGCTTGCTGGGTATTGCTTCCACCATATTGGACCATGAAAGAGCCTTGATTGAGTCCAAAAAGTGAGGTTTCAATCATAGTTTCGGCATCAGAGGTTTTACCTGCCTTCACTTGGTTGAAGAAATTAGAAAAGGCGAGAGTAGAGCTAGAATGATACAGAGAATTGAGGAAAGGTGTGACTTCGTATTCGATACCGTTGACGTTCAACTTATAGTCAATAACAAATTGTTGTAAGCTTTCTAGGTGGAGATAGATAACATTTCGTCCTTTGGCAATACCGAAGTAGTTGTCATTCGGCTGAGCATAATGTTCTGTAATATATTGTTTTACAGGCTCCAGGTCTGAGGCGGTGGCCCCAGAGCGATCCTTATGGGCATTGTAGGTTTGATTAGCATTGTAGCCAAGGAAAGCTGGTAACCCAAGGGCTCTGACGATATAAGTATTAGAAAATCCTCTCGTAAGTAGCTCAGGTCTATCAATTTCTGCTAAAAAGAGATTGATAGAGAATAATAATACTGAAAAGGCTGTGATGGCAAAGCTAGATTTTTTATGAAATGGAGTTTTGTCCCAGTGAAATGCCTTACGGTAGACTAAGAACCCAAAAGCTATAAAATCAAGAAAATAGACAATATCCCATAGCCTAAATAACTTAAGAGCTGCTTCTCCTAGTCCAGCAGATACGCTAGAGGTAGCCATCATGGTAGAAATGGAGATATAATCGGAAAATTCTCTATAATAGACTGCATTTGAAAAGAGCCAGGCGAAAAGAACAATATAAATGGTCATCGCTACACTATAGAATGCCTTCGTATTCTTTATATAAAGCGAGAGACCAAGCAATAAAATTCCTACTGGTAGAGGATTCATAATAGCGATAAAATTTTGGAAAAATCCTTGGGTATCTAAATTAAAATCAACATAGTAGGCCCAGAGTGTTTTGAGCCAGTAAATGATTAGTAAAATCAAGACGAAGCCAAGTCGAGTTTGTCCGATCTTCTTGACGTAGTCAATTAGTTTTTTCACAATAAAGCCTCATGGTCCTTTCTAAAAGCTTAGTTCATTATACCATAATTTTAAAATAAGCCTCAAAGTTTAGAGTTTTTTTGGCATATATGAAGAAACATGTTATAATAATTCTATGAAAATAAAGGTAAACCGTATTGCAGAACAGAAAATAAACAGAGGGATTCAACTCTTGGATAGCGCTGATTTTTCAGGTTTTTCGTTTGACGAAGACAGGCTGGCTGTTTTGTATTCAGAATCTGGAAGCTATTTGGGCCAAGCTTATTTGTCCAAACAGAATAAGGGGATAGGCTGGCTGTTTAGTAGAAGCAATCAAGACTTGACCATGGATTTTTTTGTTAAATTATTCGTGGATGCTAAACAGAAACGTCAACATTTTTATCAATCTGAGATGACGAATGCTTTTCGTTTATTTAATCAAGATGGAGATAGTTTTGGTGGAATGACGGTTGACTTGTATGATGAATACGCAGTTTTTTCATGGTATAATACCTTTATTTATTCTGTCAAAGAGATGATTGTTGCTGCCTTTCAACAGGTATTTCCAGAAGTAAGAGGAGCTTATGAGAAGATTCGTTTTAAAGGTTTGGCCTTTGAGTCTGCTCATCTTTATGGAGAAGAAGCACCTGAGTATTTCACTGTGTTGGAAAATGGCGTTCACTATCAGGTCTTTATGAATGATGGACTGATGACGGGAATCTTTTTGGATCAGCATGAGGTACGTGGTTCCTTGGTGGATGGCCTGGCGGCAGGCAAGTCACTTTTGAACATGTTTTCGTACACGGCAGCATTTTCTATTGCTGCAGCCATGGGCGGAGCAGGGGAAACGACTTCTGTTGACTTAGCCAAACGCTCGCGAGAACTTTCTAAAGCTCACTTTAAGGTTAATAGTTTAGACTTAGATAATCATCACTTTGTGGTAATGGATGTATTTGAATATTTCAAATATGCCAAACGTAAAGGCTTGACTTATGATGTGATTGTCTTGGATCCGCCAAGCTTTGCACGAAATAAGAAACAAACCTTTTCAGTAGCCAAAGATTATCACAAGTTGATTTCTCAATCTTTGGAAATACTAAATACAGGTGGAACTATTATCGCTTCGACCAACGCCGCAAATGTTTCTGTTGAAAAATTTAAGAGGCAGATTGAAAAAGGTTTTGGTGTTAGAAAACACCGTTATGAGGCAAGTTACCGCTTGCCAGCTGATTTTGTAATCAATAAAAATGATGAAAGTAGTAATTACCTAAAGGTCTTTACGATACAGGTAGATAAATGAAAATAGTAGTTCCTATTATGCCTAGAAATCTGGAAGAGGTAGAGGCCATTGATGTAGAACGTCTAGCAGAGGCAGATATTGTTGAATGGCGAGCAGACTACCTTCCGAAAGATGATATTTTAAGAGTAGCACCTGCTATATTTGAAAAATGTAATGGTAAGGAAGTGGTTTTCACCATTCGAACAACACGTGAAGGTGGCCACTTGGATTTGGACGATCAAGAATATGTCAATTTAATCAAAGAAGTTGCAGCGCTTTATCAGCCAGATTATATTGATTTTGAATATTATTCTTATAAGCCGGTTTTTGAGCAGATGTTGGAGTTTCCTAATCTTGTGTTGAGTTATCATAATTTTGAGGAAACACCGTCTAATTATATGGAAATCATGTCTGAACTGACTAGCCTGTCACCAGCTGTTGTTAAAATGGCTGTAATGGCTAAGACAGAGCAGGATGTCCTAGATGTTATGAATTATACTCGTGGTTTTAAATCGCTGAACACCGAGCAGACATTTGCGACAATCGCTATGGGTGAACTAGGGAAGTTAACGCGTATTGCTGGTGTGATTACAGGATCCTGCTGGACTTTTGCCAGCTTAGATGAAACATCTGCACCTGGACAGATGTCTTTAGGCAATACTCGTAAGTTTTTGGAAATTTTGGAGAATTAAGTATGCGTTATTTAACAGCTGGTGAGTCTCATGGACCACGTCTAACAGCCATTATTGAGGGAGTTCCAGCTGGTCTTCCTTTAACAGCTGAGGATATTAATGAAGATTTAAAACGTCGCCAGGGGGGATACGGTCGTGGTAGTCGGATGCAGATTGAAACAGATCGCGTAGAGATTACGGCTGGTGTTCGTCACGGTAAGACGACCGGTGCCCCGATTACATTGAATGTGACCAACAAAGACCATCAAAAATGGTTGGATATTATGGCAGTTGAGGATATCGAAGAGAAACTCAAAAGTAAGCGTCGTATCAAACATCCACGACCAGGACATGCTGACCTAGTTGGTGGTATGAAATATCGCTTTGATGATTTGCGTAATTCCTTGGAGCGTTCTAGTGCGCGTGAGACAACTATGCGTGTGGCTGTTGGTGCGGTTGCCAAACGGATTTTGGCTGAGTTGGATATTGAAATTGCTAACCATGTGGTCGTTTTCGGAGGGAAGGAAATTGATGTCCCAGATGGTTTAAGCGTAGCAGAAATCAAAGAGCGTGCAGCCCAGTCAGAAGTATCCATTGTCAACCAAGAGCGTGAAGAAGAAATCAAAGCCTATATTGATCAAATCAAGCGAGATGGAGATACTATTGGCGGAGTGATTGAGACTGTTGTCGGAGGAGTTCCAGCTGGCTTGGGGTCATATGTGCAGTGGGATAAAAAGTTAGATGCAAAATTAGCGCAGGCTGTTGTTTCAATCAATGCTTTTAAGGGAGTAGAATTTGGAGTAGGCTTCCAAGCTGGCTATCTCAAAGGGAGTCAAGTCATGGACGAAATTCTCTGGTCCCAAGAAAAAGGGTATACACGCCGAACCAATAATCTAGGTGGTTTCGAAGGTGGTATGACCAATGGCGAGGCTCTGATTATTCGTGGTGTCATGAAACCAATTCCGACCCTCTATAAGCCATTGATGTCGGTTGACATTGATACTCATGAGCCTTATAAAGCTACTGTGGAACGTTCAGATCCAACGGCTCTCCCAGCAGCTGGTGTAGTCATGGAATCAGTCGTAGCTACAACTCTAGCGACAGAAATCCTAGAGAAGTTCTCTTCCGATAATATGGAGGAATTGAAAGCTGCAGTAGCCAGTCATCGCGACTATGTCAAAAATTTCTAGGTAATTAATGAAAAAAACGATTTTAATTGTAGGTTTAGGGTTGATTGGAAGTTCACTTGCACTCTGTATTCGCAAAGACCATCCTGACTATCACCTCATTGGCTTTGATCCTAACGAACAATCATGCCAAATTGCCTTGGGCAAGGGGATGGTTGATGAGGTATCAACGGAATTGGAGGGTGTAGCAAAGCAGGCTGATGTGATTCTTCTTTGTGTTCCAATTCAAGTTTCTTTGCGTTTGATTGAAGAATTTAGTGCCCTTGAATTGAAGGATACGGTCTTGATTACAGATGCAGGTTCAACGAAGTCTGCAATTGTGGCTGTTGCTGAGGAACATTTGGCGCCAAGAAAAATTAATTTTATCGGTGGACACCCTATGGCAGGTAGTCATAAATCTGGTGCCAGTGCAGCAGATCTCCATCTATTTGAGAATGCTTACTACATTATGACACCATGTCAGGCTACCAATCAGGATGCGGTTCCCCGATTGACAGACTTGTTATCTGGAACGGGGGCACGTTTTGTTCAGATTGATGCGGCAGAACATGACCGTGTGACCAGTCAAATTTCACATTTTCCACACGTATTGGCTTCTAGTTTGATGCATCAAGCTGGTGAGTATGCCCAAGATCATCCCTTTACGAATAATTTTGCAGCTGGAGGATTTAGAGATATGACACGGATTGCGGAAAGTGAGCCGAGCATGTGGACTAGCATTTTGCTAACCAATGCAGATTCTATTCTAAATCGAATCGAGGAATTTCAAGCACGTCTCTCAGAAATTTCAGATGTGCTCAGATCTGGCGATCAAAAAGCAATTTGGGACTTTTTTGATAAGGGACGTCAAACTCGTAAAGCCATGGAAATTCACAAGCGTGCAGGTGTTGATTCTTTCTACGATTTATTCCTTAGTGTTCCTGATGAAGAAGATACGATTTTGAAGGTTTTGGAAGTCTTACGGGGTATTTCCATTGTCAATATTCGTATCAATGAAGAGAACCGTGAAGATATACACGGTATTTTACAAATCACGTTTAAAAACAAAGGAAATTTGGAAGACGCTGCGAAACGTTTAAGAGAGCAGACGACTTACAAAATCCATTTAGATTAGGAGAAAATTATGTCAACAAATATCTATGATATCGCAAATGAATTGGAACGTGCAATCCGTAACCTGCCTGAATATAAAGCGGTGGAAGCCGTTAAGGTCTCAGTTGAGGGGAATTCAGAAGCCAAAGAAATATTGGAAAGTTATATTTCTTTCCAAAAAGAAATCCAATCTAAATTGCAGGCTGGTGAAATTCCTACTGAAGCTGACCAAAAGAAAATGTTGGATTTCAACAAGAAAGTTCAGGGAAATCCACTTTTGACGGAATATTTCAGCAAGCAACAACAGTTGGGAACTTATGTAGCTGATTTGGAACGTATCATCTTCAAGCCTCTCAACGAATTGTTGTAATATATTTATATTTGATAGGAGCAGGGTGTTATAGTCTTTTAGTTTACTTTTAGTACTAGGCAACGAGCCGCAGGCATAACTAGAGTTAGGCAAGGCGAGTTAACGAAGTAATAAAAGAAAAACTAAATGACGATAGGTCATGGATTGACGCCTAGTATACACTGCTTACGTAGAGTTCTTATCTCCAAGTACAGATTCAGAAACGGTACTTTGGGGAGTAAGAACTCTTTTTTCTACCTTCTCCAGCATCCATTTCTTATAAAGTTATGGTAATTACTTGACATTTTCTAATAGAAGTTCTACAATATATTTGGTATATGGTTATAACCAGTTTAGCAAGTGTATATATCAATAAAGGAGATAATATGGCAGTATTTATAAAAGCAAAATCTATTATTTTACCAGAGAGTGAGGTCGAATCAGCCTATTTGGAAATTACTGACAAGGGTCAGTTTGGACGGATTGTGACTGAAAAGCCTGAAGGGGAGATTGTTGATTATTCTGACTTTCATTTAGCACCAGGGCTAGTTGATACACATATCCACGGCTACGCTTCTCATGATGTTATGGACAATGATTTTGAAGGGATTAAGGTAATTTCAGAAGGTCTCTTGTCTTGTGGGGTGACCTCTTGGCTTCCAACGACCTTAACAGATACGACTGAAAATTTAGATGCAGTTTGTGAAACGATTGGGACCTATGCAGGGCAGGAAACAGGCGCCAAGATTCAAGGTATTTTCTTAGAAGGTCCTTTCTTTACAGAAAAATACAAGGGAGCACAAAATCCTAAGTACATGAGCGATCCATCCATTGAAAAGTTGGACAACTGGCACAGCTTATCTAAAGGTTTAGTCAATAAAATTGCTATTGCCCCAGAACGTGAAGGTGTCAAAGAATTCATCGAGTTTGCTAACAGCAAGGCAATTCATACTGCCTTGGCTCACAGCGATGCGACCTATGCGCAAGCGGAAGCGGCAGTAGAAGCTGGTGCCAATATCTTCGTCCATGTTTACAATGGGATGAGTGGGCTTCATCACCGTGAACCAGGTATGGTCGGAGCTGCTTTGAATTTAAAAAATGTCTATGCGGAAATGATTTGTGATGGACACCATGTTCATCCAGCTGCGGCAGAAATCGTGGTCAAAGCACGTGGAGCAGAGGAAACTGTTTTGATTACGGACTGTATGCGAGCTGGCGGTATGGGTGAAGGGGAGTCCCGCCTCGGTGAATTTGAAGTTGTTGTAAAAGATGGAACTGCTCGTTTAAAAGAAAGTGGTAGTTTGGCAGGTTCTGTCTTAGAATTGATTGAAGCAGTGCAGAATGTTGTGAAATGGGGCTTGGTGTCCCTACCTGATGCCCTTCGTATGGCTTCTCTGGCACCAGCTCGCTCTGTCAATATTGACCATATTTGTGGTCGGATTGCAGAAGGCCGAGCTGCAGACTTTATCGTCGTAGATGATGCAGGACGCTTACAAGCGACCTATCTAGATGGCGTGAAACGATTTGGTTAATAAAATTCCTTAGGAGGAAACTAATGACAAAATTACAACTTTCTCAAGCTAAATTCAATCACATGACCCGCTTGTCAAACAGCGATCAGGTGATTGCGGCCTTGGCGATTGACCAACGTGGTGCATTGAAACGCCTGCTTGCTGCTGCAGCAGGTGGTGGCGAATTTGGAGATGACATTTTGATTGACTTCAAGAAAGTCATCTCAAGCGATTTGACTCCTTATGCAAGCTCCATTCTCTTGGATGCGGAATACGGTGTTCCAGCTTCAGAATTGCGCCATGCAGATTGCGGTTTTATTGCAGCTTATGAAAAAACAGGTTACGATGCGTCCACACCAGGTCGTTTGCCAGACCTTTTGCCAAATTGGTCAGCCAAACGTATCAAAGAATTGGGGGCGGATGCCGTAAAAATCTTGCTTTACTATGATGTAGATGACAAGCCAGAAATCAACGACATTAAGCATGCTTGGGTAGAACGCATTGGTAGTGAGTGTATCGCAGAAGATATTCCTTACTTCGTCGAAATCTTGACTTACGATGCCAGCGATATGGATGTGACTTCTCGTGAATACGCAGCCCTCAAACCACACAAAGTCAATGGTGCCATGCGTGAATTTAGTAAGTCACGTTATAATGCCGACGTGCTCAAGGTTGAAGTGCCTGTCAATATGAATTTTGTAGAAGGCTACACAGATGAAGAGCCAGTTTATACAGTTGAGGAAGCTAAGGCCTTCTTCAAGGAACAAACAGACAGCACTCACTTGCCATTCATTTATTTGAGCGCTGGCGTATCTGCTAAACTTTTCCAAGAAACCCTTGTCTTTGCCAAAGAAGCTGGTTCAAGCTTTAATGGTGTTCTTTGTGGTCGGGCGACTTGGAAGGATGCAGTAGCCATCTTTGCAAGCGAGGGTGAAGAAGCAGCCAAAGCTTGGTTGGCAGATCAAGGCCGCCGCAACGTAGAAGAACTAAACGAGGTTCTAGCAACTACAGCGCGTCCTTGGACTGAAAAAGTTGAAGTAAAATAATTGTTTTAGTAAGGTCTGGGCTTAGGTTCAGACTTTTTTGTTACATCAAATATAGTCATTTATAGTGAAATGAAGCAGGACATATCTAAGTTTATCAATTTGAAAACTTTAAAGTTATTTTAGGATTAGGTTATTGACACTATAACTCAAAGTTGTCCTTTTCCTAATTCAAACCACTAGTAGTAGACGCTGAGATATTGGCACGAACTCTAAGAAGTGGAGCTGGGCTTTTTGACCGGCCTCACTCACCCAATCAAGATAACAACGTCTGCTTTGGATTTTCGAAGAGTATCAGTTATGCCTGCGACTCGTTGCCTAGTACTAAAAGTAAACTAAAATACTACAGGTTTGAGAATTTAGCGTTTTCGCGTCGGTTGTGGGAATTGAGCATGATTACTTGATTTTTCGGGGGGGGGGTGGTACAATGGAAGAGAGTTTTTTAAAAGCGTCACGATGTAAAAATGGTTTCTGCGCCTTGTTCCCATGTGAGCAAGGAAGTCGCAATTGTCGGAAACAGGCCCCCATAGAAGTAAAGAGAAACTTTTTTTGAGAGAAAAAATGAAAGCGCTATCCTTATCTAGACACAAAGAAAGTTTATCACTGCATCTTGGATGAAATCAGTTTTAAAAAAAAGAGACAAAGTAGTCGAGCAGGGTCTTGTAAAGCTTGATACTATTTGTTTGTCATTTAGGATATAAAAATCAATAGAAGTGTGAAACGTTAGACTGTTCACCATTGTAGTTGTATAGCCACAATGGATTCAGCAATTGGCTAAGCATAGGAGAGGAAAAAGAAATGAAATCGTGGAAAAAAGTAGTGAGTAAGTGTTTACTCGCCTTGTTAATAGTAGATTCTGTGGCAACGCCAGTCCTTGCCTTATCAGAAACAACTACAGAAGGAGTACGGATACGAGACACTTACATAGAGGATTATAAAGAGGATGCTTCCAAGCTATCACTTACCATTGATAAGGAACAAACAAACACCGAGCAGCTGGTTGTCAAACTCAAAGCTGAAGAAGGAGAAATCAACGAGCAAGGATTGACCTTGATTCTGCAAAGCGGTCTGGCTTTGGGTCAAAATGACCAAGGTCAGGACATACTTCCTGAAGGTTTTTACCGTGATGAGGCTTATAATGAAAATGATAGAAAGGTTGCTTCAGCAGGTAGCGACGCACTCGCAGTCGGTCTCGAACAATTACCGGTTTATGGCGAAGGCTACTATTCGTTGAGAATCAGACCCAATGCCGACCGTTCTATCGCTGTAAATACAGACCCAAATGACAGTAGCAAGCGATTTGAGGAACATGTTTTTGTCTTCAAAAAGGTTGCTGAGGTTCAGACTGGGGAAATGGTCGCGGTGACCAACGAGCGTTACCTGACCATTCTCAAAGAAAATCAATCGGTATTTGCAAACCAAGAAACGACAGAGCTAGATGCATCAACCGAGATTCCACGAGGTCCGGGCAGTATTACCATTCAGCTGAGAGCATATGAAGAGAATAACCCTGACCCTCAGGTGCCCTTGACCGAAAGTGAGTTTGAAATCTCTTCGGTAGACCATCCAGAGCAAACGATGAACGGAAAGACGGACTTAAACGGAAATGTAACCTTTGAAAATATTGCTCTAGGCACTTACAACATTAGGCAAATATCATCCGCATCAGACTACAATGTAGTTGAACAGATAGAAACAGTAGAACTAACAGAATCAGAGCCCTCCAAAACAGTTCGTATTATCAACCAACCAAAAGAAAGTTTGGCTCGTGCAACACGACGTTCACGATCTGTATCGGAGCGAGCTGCAGTAAATACGACTCTTGCCCCAGGTGTAGAGACCTACGGTATCACCTATGCAAACATAGATACCTTTGCTTACTATCAATTCCAAGATGGTTATTCTACTTATGGTGCTGGTATGGATATCAGGTGGAAACTACCGGCAGAAGCCAAGGAAGGGGACTACTTCACTTTGAAGTTTGGGAACCAGATTTTGCTGAACCGTGCTCCTATGTATGATGATAATGAGACAGTTCCCTACGATAGACTAGACAGTGTAGAGGACCGCTATCCTGATACACATATCGGGAACCTCTTCTTTACAGTTGTGACACGACAAAGTGCGACAGAACCAACAGGGATTCCAATTCTCAATGTCTACTATACCAAGGCAGGCGAGCTGACCTTCGTTGTGCAGAAGTATGCGAATGACAAAGGTCCTATCGAAGGGGATGCCATTATCGGTAAGTTAATTGATAAAACGAACTTGACTGCTTTTACTGATGGGAATGGTCGTCATCGTAGCACAAGACATATTCGACCGAATAATGGAGGTACGGATACAAAGTTAGAATGGGACGTATATGATTTGGATGAACAAATTCGGAAGTATGATTTCTACGAAGGATTTTATCCAAACTACATGCTTATGACAGAGCAAGCGGGGGCTACTCCCACTAATGGTAATTCGTGGTTTTTAGGTAGGAGTATTACTTATACCTCCCAATATATGAATACTACTCCTGTAGATTTCCAAGATGCTAATGGTGATCCAAACTTAAGTGGTGTTTATATTAATCAGCGAACACAGATTTTTGAAAGGGAGTTTGACTATGGAACAGGTCATAACCGGACTACTTCACATGGTCGTGAAACAATCTTTCCGGTCTATGAGGATAGAAACTATCTCTACTATTATTTTGTATACAATGGTAATAGAAACGCATCAGGACCAGGAGCATGGGAGACTTATCTAAGACCAGCAGGCTCAGAGTTAGAGATTGTAGATGTTAAACTTTTTCAGGGTTATAATGGTCAATATGCGAGTAAACAAGCGACTTCTATAGTACCGCCAATGGCTACCGTAGATCCCTACAATCCTGAAGTAGGAGAGCAGGTTTCAACTGGTAAGCGATTTACGAAATATAATGCGACTGAATGGAAGGCAGATTTCGGGGGTAGTGAGCAGAATAATACTTATTTTGCGATTGTTAAGGCAAGAAAGAAAACACCGTCACCTGAAGCGGCGGACCTCAACCGATTGGCTTATCACATGGGCATGCACTCCAGACAGACGATTATTGTAACTCGCCAGTTTATAGATTATTATGTACCAACTGAAGGGTTTGGGGCAGGTTGGGTAGTGCCTAAGGAACCCAAAGACCTTTTGGGGAATTTCAAGATTCAGAAAACCGACCCAAATAAAACAGTGGTCTATCCCAACTACCAAAAAGTTGGTGACGTTATTCAGTATCAGGATGATCATGGAAATACCTATACCTACAATAGCGCAACTAAAAAATATGTAGATAATCGCGGACAGAGTTTAAGCCAGAAGACAGACAATCAAGGCAACCTTCTCTTTGAAGATAACCTCCATAAAGTCTTTACCCAGAAGAAAAATGGTAGTGCCATTACCTACACAGATGATACTGGTATTGTCTATAGTAAAAAGGCTGGCGAGGAAGATATTTATATCAGCCCAGATGGCAAGGTCTTCAGACCATCACGACCACTCCTCAAAGATTACGATGTCACCATCAAGGTAGAGGGGACAGTCGTGACAGATAGTGGCGGCAAGGTCTACCCACTAGCCAGTCAGAACAATGGTATTCTTGATGTCGTAGACCGATTTGGGAACCTACTACGTATCCAAAACACGAATACTAGTCTGATAGCATGGAAATACGATTCTGGTCAGAAAGCTTGGGTCAATGCACCTGTAACCCGCCAAGCAAATGGCTACTATACGATTGCAGCACTCCCCATCACCTCGACCCGTATCCGTCCCAAACTAACAGAAACCTTTAGCTTCAAGATTACCGATACCATAACCGGACTTGCCTTCAATCACGAAGTGGACGAGTACGGCTATTCCATCTTCCCGTCCTTGCTCGTTGGACATACCTATCGACTAGAAGAAACCTCAGCAAGGGTAGGTTATACACGAACACCTAAGGTTTATCTCTTGACTGTAACGGCTGTTGGGCAAGTCAGTATCACAGATGAAAGTGGGACTCCAATATCTACAACAACTGATCCATTATCAATTGTAGATGCAAACAACCTCCTTTACTCAGTTGTCAATGAGGTTGTCCGCCTCAAGATTAAAAAGACAGACGAAGATGGTCGTCTCATCACATCGGACAAAGCCACCTTTAAAGTCTATAAATCAGGCGATTATACGAGAAATAACAACACTATCCAACCAAATACTGGAGCCGTACCAGTGGCGACCATTCAAACCTCAAAAGCGGATGGAACCGCTACGCTGTACGGTGAGTCAGAAGCGGTTGTCATTCCAAACATTATGACCAATGTCAACTACGGCATTGTTGAAGAGACCGCCCCAGCAGGCTATCGTATCCTGACAACTGGTATCGAAGTGAAGTTAGTCCAAAGCGGCTCCAACTATGTCTGGCAACTGGTTTCAGGTGGAAACAATGCCAGTCTAGAATCAGATAATCTCACCCTCAAGGTGAAAAACAGAGCTGACCTAGCCAATCTTGTCATCACTAAGAAAATCAAGGGACTAGAAAGTCTGAACGATCTGATTACTTCGCCTGTTACGTTCAAGTTGACCAAGCTAAACGACACGAGCTTTAATCCAATCACTTTAAGGCAGAATGCTAATACAAGATTTGTTTTTAACAATTTATCAGAAGGTGTGTATCGTTTAGAAGAGACCGAACCACCGACAGGATATGTCAAAACACCAGCACCTTATACCGTCATTGTGGACAAAGGCAGAGCAGATGTGTATCAATCTGGACAAGGAACTACCACACAGGCGACAGGACTAAAAGTCATCAAGTCTAACCACTTCGACAATGATACCCTCTGGGGAGCAAACAGCGAAGACAAGGCTATTGACGGAAATGAAAATACAGTGGCTTTGTATAACCTAGGGAATAGCCAACTAGAAGAAGGTCAGTGGTGGGGGGTTGACTTAGGAGCGATAAAAAATGTTTCCCGCATTCGCTACCTACAGGGACCAGCAGGAGGAAACGGTAGCGAGAGAGATAGAATGGATAGCCTAGAGCTAGAATATTCTGTAGATGGTCAAAACTACCAAAGCCTAGGCACCTACAATGCATCGACTGGTGGTTCTCTTGGAGAAGTACTGAAAGATACCGAAGTGATGGCACGCTATATCCGTGTTCGTAACCGTCAAGTCAAGAACGGTGTCTGGCTAGCCATCAAGGAAATGACCATCACAACCCGAAATCCAATCACTCCTCTGGTAGATGGTGCAGTTGCTATCGGAAATATCCAAAATCCGAAATTACGGATTGAAAAGCAGGATACAAATGGGCAAGTCATTTCACAAAACGTCACCTTTAAACTTTATAAGGTAGACGATGCAACGACGGAAGCCACTGTTGGCAGTGCTCTCCAAAACAGCATTCCAGTCCAGACCTTTACCCTCCAAAACGGTAGTCTGACGACACCAATGGATGTCAACGTTCTTGGACGGTACGCTCTGGTCGAAACGCAAGCTCCGACAGGTTATACAGGGCTAGCTGCCCCAGTCCTCTTGGAACTTTACGAAGCCAGTCAACCACATAATGACCAGCTAAATAAGGCCGTCACACGCTTTAGAGTACTTAGTCAAACAGACAAGGTAACGGTTGATGACAGTACCGCCGCAACGGACAATACCCTGAAAATGGTTGTCAAAAACATGCGGAATACCTTCAACTTGAAGCTATTGAAACGAGACCTTGCGAATCCAAATACAGGACTGGATGCCCGTTTTGAACTTTATGATGCCAATGAAACAGCTGTGATTAGCCAAGGTAATACCACACAGGCAGAAAATAGCCTCACCTTCCAAAATCTGCGACCGGGCACTTACGTCCTCAAAGAAGTGACGCCGCCGTCAGGTTATATTCAAGTAGATCCAGTTCGAATTGAAATCACGCAGGCGGGTCAATTACAAATCTTGTCAGGAGATAGGAGCCTTCTAGAAATTGGTGCATCAAGTGGCAATACGCTTGAGCTCACGGTCAAAAACGACCGCTTAAAAACCTTGCGTATTTCCAAACGCATCAAGGGATTGGAAGACTTGCCGAGTCTTATCACAGGT
>NZ_WCJE01000049.1 GCF_016743335.1 Streptococcus suis
CAAAAAAAGCCTATCGCTAGATAGACTTTAACAAATGTATTGTGATTGCTTAGGCTTCAAAACCTTGAGCTACTGCTTCAGCAAAGTTTTCTTCCACTACGCTTGCACAGTGGTCACAGATTGTCGCACCATAGCTGCGCTCTGCAACACTAGTATCAATGCGGCGGCAACGGTCACATACTTCACCGCTTGCACGCTCTACAGTAAAGGCAACTTCTTCTACCAGAACAGCACTTTCAGGAGCTGCTTCCGTGGTTACTGTCAAGTTTGAAACGATGAGCAACTGAGCAAGGTCTGCATTCAAGCACTCCAAGAAGGACTTGGTTTCAGCTGACACATAGGCCGTCAAATGAGCTTCAAGTGACTTACCAATCACTTTTTCATTACGCGCTTCTTCCAAGGCTTTTTGTGCCTGAGTACGGAAGTTCATAAAGTTTTCCCAGTCAGCTAAAAGCTGCGCTTCATTGGCAAAGGTTTCCACCTCTGGCATTTCCGCCAATTGTACAAACTCTTCTGCTTCGTGTTCCAAGTATGACCAGATTTCTTCTGCTGTATGTGGCAAGATTGGGGTCAAGAGCTTGGTAATTTTCACCAAGATGTCATAGAAGACAGTTTGCATCTGACGACGAGAAAGTGATTTAGCACTATCAATGTAGACGACATCTTTGGCAAAATCGAGGTAGAAGGCTGACAAATCAAGGGTTACAAAGTTTACTACAGATTTATAGATGCCCATGAAATCATAATTGTCGTAGGCTTCACGGATTTGAGCTACCAATTTATTGAATTTCACCAAGAGATATTGGTCAACAGAACGAAGCTCTTCGTATGCCACCGCATCACTTGCAGGATTGAAATCAGAAGTGTTGGCAATCAAGAAGCGAAGGGTATTACGGATTTTACGGTAGGTTTCAGAAACCTGTCCAAGAATATCCATAGACACACGTACGTCGTTTGAAGTATCCACAGAAGTTACCCACAGACGTAAGATTTCTGCACCAAATTGTTTCTCAACATCACTTGGAAGAATGGTATTGCCTAGAGATTTAGACATCTTCATACCTTTGCCATCTAAGACAAAACCTTGTGACAAGATAGCTTTATATGGCGCATGACCATTTACAGCAACAGAGGTAATCAAGGATGAGTTAAACCAACCACGGTATTGGTCTGAACCTTCAAGGTAGAGGTCTGCTGGGTAGGCAAGGTTTTCACGAGCGTTCATGACACCATTCCAAGATGAACCAGAGTCAAACCATACGTCCATGATGTCTGTTTCTTTGGTAAATTCGCCATTTGGTGAACCTGGATGAGTGAAACCAGCAGGCAAGAGGTCTTTGGCTTCTGATTTCCACCAGATGATAGAACCATGCTCTTCAAAGAGAGCTGCAACGTGGTCTGTCACTTCCTTGGTCATGATGGCTGTGCCATCTTCTGCGTAGAAGATTGGGAGTGGCACACCCCAAGCACGTTGACGAGAGATAACCCAGTCACCACGGTCACGGATCATGTTGTAAAGACGTGTTTTACCCCAAGCAGGAATAAAGGTCGTTGCTTCGATTTGGTCCAAGATTTCCTGACGGAATTTAGAGACAGAGGCAAACCACTGTGGCACTGCACGCCAGATGATTGGCTTCTTGGTTCTCCAGTCAAATGGGTAGGAGTGATTAATCACTTCACTAGCAAGGAGCAAGTCGCCTAATTTTTCCTTAACCGTTGGTACAACCTTGTCATAGAATTGCCCTTCAAAATCAGGACCCGCAGCTTCATTCATCAAGCCACGTTCGTTGACAGTTACTGCAACCTCCAAGTCATATTTGACACCGACATTGTAGTCATCCTCACCAAAGCCTGGTGCCGTATGGACGATACCAGTACCTGAGTCCGTTGTAACATGCTCACCCAAGATGACCAATTCATCCACTTCAGTATCCCATGGGTGTTCGGTCACGATATATTCAAATTCAGCACCCTTGTGTTTTGAAATCACTTCAAAAGATTCCCAACCGAATTTGGCTGCCAAGCTATCAACCAAGGCTTCTGCCAAGACATACTTACGGTCAGAGCCAGCAGGTTGAACCAAGACATAGTCAATGTCTGCTCCCATTGTCAAACCGCGAGAAGCCGTTACCGTAAATGGAGTCGTTGTCCAGACAATGATGTAGCTATCTGTATCCAAGAGCCCCTTGCCATCTTTAACCTTGTTAGCATAGTAAAGAGATGTCGAGTCAATGTCGTGATATTCAATTTCAGCTTCTGCAAGGGCAGACTCAGATGACCATGACCAATAAACAGGCTTGGCACCGCGGTAGATATAGCCCTTGTCTGCCATAGCACCGAAGACCCGGATCTGAGCTGCTTCGTAGTCTTTTGTCAAAGTGATATATGGATTTTCCCAGTCTGCAGAAACACCCAAGCGTTTAAAATCATCACGTTGCTTGTCAACTTGGCTGAGGGCATAATCACGACACATTTCAAGATATTCAACCAGGTCCATTTCCTTGCGTTTAACACCTTGTTTTGCCAATACTTGCTCAATAGGAAGGCCGTGCGTATCCCAGCCTGGTACAAATGGAGCACGGAAACCAGACATTGACTTAGAGCGAACGATAATATCTTTAGAAATCTTGTTCAAAGCATGTCCAACGTGGATATTTCCGTTTGCGTATGGAGGGCCATCGTGTAGGTGGAAGGCTGGCTTGCCTGCGTTGAGTTCTTGACGACGAGCATACAAGTTTGCTTCATCCCAAGCTTTTTGCCATTCTGGCTCACGAGTTGGCAAACCTGCACGCATTGGGAAGGCTGTCTTACCTAAATTGAGTGTTTCTTTTAGTTTCATCATAACTCCTTTATCTTATAATTAATTCCATTTTCATTTCTTGACCTTCTAAACCAACGGATTGAAAACCAAGTTTTTCTAAAATGTACCTCATTTTATGATTACCGATTACATAATTCATGGTAATTGTGTGGCAACTTGGATCTTCCTTAGCCAGACCAATCACTTGTCGGATGACTTCCTTACCATAGCCTCTATTTTGATAATGTCTGTCTATTAACAAACGCCACACATAGTAGCTCTTGTCTTCTTGTATAGACAACAATACAAAACCTACGACTTTCTGTCCTGATTTGACAGCATAAGGGAGAAGATGTCCGTCCTCTCTATACAGCCATGCCTGTGCCAAAGAATATTCAACCGATGCTACTCGGCGTTGGTCCTCAGGTGCAAGTTGAACTTGTAACACTGCTTCAAAGTTGTCCTTGTTTACTAATTCTAATCGTATCATAAAAAATATAAAAAACTCCCGCCAAATAAGGACGAAAGTTCGTGGTACCACCTTAGTTTAGATAGAGTTTCCCCTATCCCTCTATGTTCGTAACGTGAACGGGCGTCTTTCCTTACTATTTTCAGGAAAAATCAAACAAAGTGATGATCCATAGAAAGAGATTGTAGGGCTTCCACCATCTCCTACTCGCTATAAATATTTCTACCGACCGTGTCTCTGCTTATGATCTTTATTATTCTTCTGTTGAAATTTCTACAGAATCTCCACTCTCAAAAGCCGCTGCCTGACGAGTTAATTCTGCAATTTCTTCTGGTGTCAATTGACGTGTATAATCCAAACTTTCTTCTTCAACAGGTAATTCTTCATCCAAAGCCTTATGAAGAACATCACGGAAAGCCTCATCACTTGTTTGAATGTAACTTGCTGTTGGGCGAAGGATTTCCTCCCATTCAGATGAATTAACCAGTGATAATTGGCTTTCTACTGTTGATTTCAGACGCTGATGGAAAATACGTGTCTGGTTTTTTAATTCTTCAGTCTCAATGACAACTTTTTTCGCGTTGTCAGTCGCATTACGAAGAATTGCATTTGCCTTATCTTTAGCTTCATGTAACAATGTTGCCGCATCATAGTCAGCTTGTTTAATAATATTTGCCGCTTGATCTTCGGCCGCAACCTTTACTTTCTCAGCTGTATCTTGAGCTAAAAGAACTGATTTACTCAATGATTCTTTCATCTCATCAAAATAAGCCAAACGTTCCCGCAAATTTTTCAATTCTAACTCTTGGTCATGATTTTTACGAATTAAATCCTCATAATCACGTGTTACAATGTCCAAAAAGTCATCAACTTCATCTGCGTCGTATCCTCTAAATTTTGTAGCAAAGGTTTTATCTTTTAATTCTAATGCTGTAAGTGCCATCTTTCCTCCTAAGTTTTAACAATGTCTAACTTCAATTTTATCTTCCCTTACTTAGAAAAACCTAAAAATTCATTTAGGCGAACTCTACCATATCTCCTAACACTAATTAATTGCCCTATTTCAACTAATTTACTGGTTTGTTCTGTCAGAACATAATCCAACTTCACATGTCCAGCCTCAATCAACTTATTTGCAGTTGCCCTTGAAAGATTAAATGCGACCGAAATCAATTTATCCAATCTCATACTGGAAACCAACACATCCTTTGAACGCCATTCCTGTCCAATCGGTAGTCGAACAGTCGTCCATTCTTCTTCCTTTCCCTTAACAGGGACACGAGCAACTTTAGTGATAGATTGTAAGGCAATCTGCCCAAATTTCTGATCGATAAAGACAATCAATCGTTCATCATCAATCAAAATATCACCCAAATACTCCCTTTTAATCCCTAGTTGATTGAGAAAAGTTCCAAGAACTTGTGAATGGGATAAGGTGTGAAATTTTCTAGCATAGGACAAATGAAGAGCGGTTAACTCAAAGTCCTTGATGTCCAACTCATAATAAGCCGGGGCAATAATAACCCGCGAATGTTCAGTCGAAACAAAGTCCCGACTAGAAAATGTTTGTAACTGGTAGTAGTTAGCAATTTTGCATACAATTTCATCTTGTCTAGGATGTAAAAACTGAGTTAATCTGTATGAATACGTATCTTCAACTTGCTGACACATATCCATTATTTTCTCTACAAACTCTCTTTCTTCCCTAGAAAAATGTTGCAATAAGTTTTTGTCATTTTTCATAACTATGCTAACAGGAGTAATAACTGAACCAAGAAGCGTGTTCCCATATTAAGCGCAATCATGGCTGCCATTACAGTCCAATCCAACCCCATAAATTGTAGATTAAATCGCCTAAAGGGTTTTAAAATCGGTGCTACCAACCATTGAATCAAACGTCCAATCGAGCTTGTGTATAGGCTAGGAAACCAACTTAGCAAAGCGTATGCCAATAAGAGATAGGAATAAATTTCTACAATTTTTAATAGTAAAAAAATCAAAATTTGCATAGCGTTACCGTTTTATATCAAAGTCAAAATTTGAATCAGCCACACCAGTAGTTGTACCAGCATTGCGCAATTCTTCAATATTGACTGTGACATTTACTGGAGTTAACAGCCACATGGTATTTGAGACCTTTTTCAAATTTCCAGATAATACTGAACGAGCACCATCCAAGTAGTCTAGGCAACGTCTAGCTTGTTGCTCCGACATATACTGAAAATCAATGAGAATACTCGCATTATCTAATAAAAGATTTACCATCTCTGGTGCATCTTCATAACGTTTTGGAAACTTAATATCAATTGTAGTTTTGACAATCTCTTTTTCGTTATTATTAGTCATCAATTCTTGCTGCCTTTCATGTAGGCGTTGAAGTTGACTTTCTGAACGAGCTTCCCGACGCGTCTCTACTTTTGGCTGCTGTTCGCGCACAGGTGCAGCTGTAGTGTTGGCAACACGCATTTTAGGACGATCATTAGGCATTGAATAGGCATCTGCCTGTTCTTCAACTTCATTGACTTCGTCAACTTCAAAGTAATTAAATAAGTTCTTAAATGTATCTTTTAATGCCATATTTTCCTCCTCTCCATTATTCAAAGAATGCTGAGCCAATTCTCACATATGTAGCTCCGTGAGCAATGGCGCGTTCAAAGTCCCCACTCATTCCCATACTTAACTCTGTAAAGGGCATACGTGGTAAGTTCCTTGTAGCTAGTTCTTCTTGGATTTCCTGCATTTTAGAAAAGATCTCGTCTAATTCATCATCTGTAGCATCAATCGGTGCCATCGTCATCAATCCAACAAGTTCAATGTTCTCCAATAAGCTAATTTCAGCAAGTGCCGCATCAATCTCAGATACTGCAAAGCCATGCTTACTCTCCTCACCAGAAACGTTGACTTGGAGGAAACACTTGACTATTTTAGTCGCACGTTTATCTATTTCCTGAGCTAGTTTGACAGAGTCTAGGGCGTGGAAATAATCAACAAATGGAATAATGTCCTTGACCTTTCTTCTCTGTAAAGTCCCTATCAAATGCCATGTCAATTGTTTGTCTGCTAGGGCATTATACTTTTCTAAGAACTTATCGACTCGATTTTCTCCAATATGGGTAATCCCAGTATTCACTAGCTGATTAGCAATAGAGCTGTCAACATATTTGGTGACAGCTATTACCTTTACTGATTCACTCGGACGACCTGCCTTTTCAGCAGCTTTTGCCACTGCTGAAAAGATAGCATCCTTATTCTTTTGAAAATTCATTTTAGTTTAGCGATTACGGAAGAATGGTGGTGTATCCAATTCATCCTCATCTTGATCCATTGTAAATTTTTCGACTGAAACAGTGGAAGTTGGTTCTGTGTCAGTTGGACGAATCAAGTTTTCACGACGCAAATCCCACTCTCCGAAGGCAGAAGCTTTCGGCGCTTCAGTTTGTTGTGCAGCTCCACGAGTTGGTGCTGATGCTACTGAATGATCAAAGCGTTGAGAAGGGCGTGGTGAAACAGCTTCCGTACGATGGCGGGCTGGTTTATCAGCAGTATCTTGACGAACACCCGTAGCCACAACAGTCACACGAATCTCATCTTTCATTGTTTCATCAATAGATGTCCCCAACCAAATGTTAACACCTTGACCTGCAGCCTGATTAACGATTTCTGAAGCATCTTCTGCTTCTGTCAGAGTCATGTCATAACCACCTGTAACATTGACAATGACATCCTCTGCACCATCAATTGTTGTTTCAAGAAGAGGAGAATAAATCGCTTTACGAGCCGCCTCAATCACTCGGTCCTCACCAGTACCGATACCGATACCCATCAAGGCGTTTCCTTTGTTTTCCATAACTGTCTTCACATCTGCAAAGTCCAAGTTAATCAAACCAGGATTTGTAATCAAGTCTGTAATTCCTTGAACACCTTGACGAAGAACATTATCAGCTTCGCTTAGTGCTTCTAAAAGCGGTGTTTTCTTATCAACAATTTCAAGAAGGTTGTTGTTTGAAATAATTAAGAGTGTATCTACTTGTTCGCGAAGCCCTTCAATTCCCTCAATCGCAAAGTTTCCGCGTTTATTTCCTTCAAAACCAAACGGACGAGTCACAACTGCGACAGTCAACGCACCCAAGTTTTTAGCAATACGTGCAATAACAGGAGCCGCACCAGTCCCTGAGCCACCGCCCATACCAGCAGTGATGAAGACCATATCTGCACCAGTTAATACATTAGTCAATGCTTCTTCGCTTTCCTCAGCAGCTTTACGACCAACCTCAGGTTGACCTCCAGCACCCAAACCACGAGTCAATTTAGGACCTAGTTGGATAACTGTTTCAGCTTTAGAGCTACTTAGCGCTTGTACATCTGTGTTTGCTGCAATGAACTCAACCCCAGCAACACCTTCTTCAATCATACGGTTGATCGCGTTCCCGCCACCACCGCCGACACCGATTACTTTAATGACAGCACCATGACTAGCTGCTGCTTCAAATGAAAATGCCATAGTTTAAATCACCTTTTCTTTTCTCTTATTCAAACATGCTGCCAAACAAACCACGAATGCGATCTGTGATGTTTCCCTTAGCAGCTGGACGAACTTCTTCTTCCTCATCATGGTAAGTAGGAGCAACTTGTTCCTCTACCTGATCAACTGTGTTCAATTCGTTCACGATTTCTCTTTGAATTGGCTGACTAATCCGAGGACGAGCAACAGGAATTTCAACTGGCTTATGTCTCAAGGTAGTTTCACCATTTACTGCATGTTGGGCAATATTTTCTACATCTTCTAACTCACCAACATACTCAACAAAGCTAATCACACTTGCAAATGCAGGATTGCGGATACCAATCTGATTTGGAACATAAAGTTTAGTGTTAACACCAAACACTTCTTGGGCCAATTCTGTAATTCCTGGTAAGATAGCACCACCACCTACAATAACAATGCCTCCTGGTAAATCTAGAGCACGTGTACGCTCCAAATCTTGTTTCACACGGTCAAAAATCTGACGTAAACGTGCCGCAATCACTTCTGAAAGGTAGCGCTCGGTCACTTCAACTGGAGCGTTTTCTCCAATCACGTCAACAGTGAATTTTTCCTTATCACTTGCATCTTGCGGATAGGCAATGCCGTAGTTGTATTTCAAGTTTTCAGCAATACTCTTTGAAGTTGTCAATACTTTTGAAATATCATTTGTGATATAATCTCCACCTTCTTGGTAGATGTTTGTATATTGCAACTCTTGGCCACGCATAACAGCCACAGTCGTTTGACCACCACCAAGATCAATGACAGTCGCACCAAACTCACGTTCACCTTCATTCAATACAGAGCGAGTTAGTGCCAACGGAGAAATTACAATATTTTCAACTTGGACACCTGCACGCTCCACCGTTTTACGAAGATTGTGAAGAATGGTACGTGGTCCTGTGTACAGCATACCACGCATTTCCAAGCGAATTCCCATCATTCCACGAGGGTCCTTAATGCCTTGGAATCCATCGACAGTGAACTCTTCTGGAATAAATGAAATCACTTCACGTTCCGGAGTCATACTCTTTGTCAATGCTGATTTTACAACATTTTCAACATCTAAGTCTGTAATTTCTTGTGAATCTGTTGTAACAGGAATCATCCCTTGAGTCGGTTCAATCTGAAGAAGGTTGGCAGGTAATCCAACATTTACCTTTTCAATGCGGATACCTGACTTTTCTTCTGCCTGCTCGATTGCTTTTTTAATCGCTCCAGCAGCCACCTCAATATTTACAATAATTCCATCTTTGACGCCAGCACTTTTTACATTGCTGACCCCAATCACATTCATTTCGTTATCAATATATTCTGCAACCAAGACTTTAACGGAGCTTGTACCAATATCTAATCCCGTAAAAAAGCCGTTCCTAGCCATTCTATCAGTCCTCTCTTACTTCCAACTTTAACAAATCATCTTCCATTTTGAAAAATAGTATAATTAGTCATCATTCATTATACCATATTATATCGAATTATGGTGTTTTTAAAGGATTTTTTTATTACTTTTTCTTTACAAAATTATCTATTTCAGCTTGCATATCTATAAATACCAACTTCCATATCAATTGTCGTTGGAACTGTCACTTCTGCCGCTATTTTTGTATAGTAAGGCAACTTCTGGCTAATCTCACTCAATGGAACTAAAACCGTATTTCCATCTGCCATATTGAGTGTCAGCAAATCCGCAGTCACTTTACTTGGCGTTAAATTTATTGTCTGAATAGCAGAACGAATTCCTGCATCTATTTTACCCAATTCAATGGCCAGTTCCTTGATTAATTCCTTGTCGGATAAATTAATCGTTGTGTAGCCTTCTGGCAAAGAATCCTGTGAAATCGGCTCTCCGCCAACCACTCCACTAGACAGTACTGGATACCACTGACTTTGTTGCTGAATGTAGCCTATTATTGCGTATTCTTTGATGTGAATGGTAAAGGTAGCTGGAAACTGGAACTTGATTGTTGCTGTCTCTACAGACGAACTATTCTTCTTAATATTCTTTGCGTAAGCATCTGCATGCAAAGCTATAGTTACATTGTAATCATCCGGAGAGATACGGCTATAATTTTCTACTTGCTCAGCAGTTAGTCGCTCATTTCCGACAACCTCTATTTGTTTTTTCTTGCTGGTTGGAGAAATAAAATACAAGGCTAGAGCTGCCAGTAACAAACTCGTCACAAGAACCGGAATAGCTTTCCAGACTACTTTGGAAGGAATATCAACTTTTAAAGGCTGGACCTTTTTCTCTGTTTCTGTCTTGGATTCCAGACTCTCTTGTCTTCTGTTTATTCCCTGAAAAAGGCCCCTTTTACTCTTTTTAGCTTCTGGGATCTTCTGTTCTGTCTGCCCCTCGTCAACTGACTGAATATCTGCGTCATCTTTATGAGCAAGGTAGGCTTGGTGGCGTGCTTTCCATTGTTCGAAAAAGGCACTTTTTTCATCATCCGGAGCAGTCATGTCAGGTATGTCTACATCCGTAGAAAGTCCTTTTTCTTCGGCTAATACAGATTCTTTCTCTACTGGTGAAATTTGCTCTGAATCCAATTCTACTTGGGATGCCTGTTCCACTTCTAGCACTGATTCTTCTACATTTGAATCTTTTTCCGTCATAGAACCTACCTTCCCATATCTTCTCTAAGCAAATTGTAAAAACTATCTACTGACTGAATTTCATTAGAATTTGCCATGTTTTGGATATAAAATTCCTTATTTTTCAATAGCTCATCGACTTCTACTAACAGGCTGGCAAATGTCAATTGACTTTCATCAATCTGCTTAGAATATCCCTTTTTCTCTGCATAGAGAGCATTTTCAATCTGATCCCCTCGACTGGCCTGTCGTCCTAGGGGCACAATCAAATGGAGTTGTTGCATGGCAATCAATTCAAACAGAGTATTGGAACCACCACGGGTAATAACGACATCCGCTAAATCCATCAACGGTTGATAAAGTTCTGTCACATAGTCAACTCTATATAGGTTTTTATCTAATTGGTTGAGACTACTGTCCCCTGTCAAGTTGATAATATTGAATCGTTCGGTCAGAGCAGCACTATTCTGACTGATTAAATCATTAAAGACCTTAGCACCGCCCGAACCACCTACAAATAGTAGGGTCGGCAGACTTTTATCGAAGTGACTGAGAATTTCTGGCAACTGGATTGGTGTAACTTTGTCATTCGTTTGCCCCACTTTTGTAACCGCACCAACATGTTTTACTTTAGTCAAGCTGGCAGGTTGCTCAAAAGTACTATACATGGTTGTCGCAAATTTATAGGCTATTTTATTGGCCAGTCCCATTGTTAAGTCTGATTCATGGATAAAGACTGGAACCCGTAGCAAATTAGCAGCAATAACTGGCGGAACCGATACAAACCCACCTTTTGAAAAAAGAGCTTGCGGACGAATTTTAGCAATAATGGCCACGGATTGAAGAACACCAAAACCAACTTTAAACACATCAAGCATGTTTTGGAATGAAAAATAACGACGTAATTTCCCGGTCGCAATCGAATGGAAATGAACATCTAGACCAGATTTGACAATTTGCTCGTGCTCAATCCCATTCCCATCACCAATATAATGAACTTCCCAACCTTCTTCTAAAAATCTGGGAATCAAGAGAAGATTGAGCGTCACATGTCCGACTGTCCCTCCTCCTGTAAAAACAATTTTTTTCATGATTAGTTCAACTCCTCAAAAGTCTGCAGGAAGACATCTCCGCGCACTTCAAAATTGGCATACATATCCCAGCTTGCATTGGCCGGACTTAACAGTACAATATCCCCATTTTCTGCTTTTTCAAAAGCCTTTCTTGTTGCATCTGCAATATCTAAAGCTGAAACGGTTTCCACTCCCGCCTTATCGGCAGCACGTTGAACACGGGGAGCTGATTGACCAAGGATCACCATTTTCTTTAGTCCGACCAAATCTGGGACTAATTCATCAAATTCATTGCCACGGTCCAAACCACCGGCAATTAAAATAACCTTACTATTGTCAAAACCAGACAAGGCTTTTTGGGTTGCTAAAATATTTGTAGACTTACTATCATTATAGAAGGAAACGCCATTAATCTCACCTACAAACTGCAAACGGTGTTTGACACCACCGAAGGCAGATAGGCTTTCTTGGATAGCTTGATTATCTACCCCCATCAATTTAGCTACGACAATCGTTGCCAAGGCATTTTCAATATTGTGGGAACCTGGAACACCAATCTGGTCAGCATCCATGATGTATTCACCTTTGAAATAGAGTTTTCCATCTGCTAAGTAAGCTCCATCTACTACTTCCAGCGTAGAAAAAGGAACGACAGTTGCCTTGGTCTGTCCAGCCAATTCCTTAGCTTCTTTCTGGTTGAAATTGAGAACTACGAAATCCTCAGCTGTCATCTGACGCTGAATCATCCATTTTGCTGCTACATAGTCTTCAAAAGTCCCATGATAATCAATATGGCTAGCGATGAGATTAGTCACAACGGCGATATGTGGGCGGAAAGATTCTGTCCCCATTAACTGAAAGGAAGATAATTCCATGACCAAGGTATCTTCTGCAGTCGCAGTTTGAGCGACCGAAGATGCTGGATAGCCAATATTACCACATAATTTAGCAGGCTTTTGACCAGCATTCAAGACTTCTGCAATCATGGTTGTTGTGGTTGTTTTACCATTTGATCCTGTAATACCAACAATTGGAGCCTCTGAAATTAAATAGGCTAATTCAACCTCTGTCCAGACTGGAATTCCTTTTCCGATTGCTTTTTCAACCATTGGATTATCATACCGAATCCCTGGATTTTTCACCATCAAGGCAAAATCTTCATCTAGTAATTCAATTGGATGGCTCCCGCAAATAACACGGATACCATCTTCCAACAAAGATTGAGCAGTCGGATTTTCTTCAAAAGGCTTTCCATCGTTAACAGTGACGATAGCACCCAATTTATCTAGGAGACGGGCTGCAGATTCCCCTGATTTAGCTAAACCTAGCACTAACACTTTCTTATTTTTTACAATATCAACCATCTTCATCTCAAATACCTTTACTTTCTAACACCTTATTTTACCCTTTACGAAGACCTTTTTCAAGCCAGAGGACAGAAAAACCGACGCAAAGCGTCGGTTAATTTCATCTATATCTATAAGGACCAGGTCGCTCTGTTCTCCTCTGCCTGTCTTTCGGTTCTTTATCGAGATAATAAATATCCCGCATCGCCCAAAAACCAATCAGAATCATTAGTAGACCAACCCAAATTTCCTTTGAAAATTGCATGATTCTTAAAAATCCAAGTACCATGGCAATCGCTAATGCTACCAGTAAAAATACTGCCGCAATCAAATTCATAGTCCCCTTAATATTGCGAGGTGCCACAAATATATAAAAAAGTACTAACATGATGGCGAGGATTAAATAAAACATGCTTCTTCTCCTAGAAATTATTCCTCAGTTGCTAATTTTTTCTTTTTAGCGGCTTTGTCACGTTCTGCCTTGTTCAAGATTTGCTTACGAAGACGGATTGACTCAGGCGTTACTTCCATGTATTCATCATCGTTCAAGAATTCTAGTGATTCTTCAAGAGTCAAGATACGTGGTGTCTTGATAACTGACGTTTGGTCTTTGGTTGCTGAACGAACGTTGGTCATTTGTTTTGCAGTTGTGATGTTAACGGTCAAGTCATTTTCACGCGAGTTTTCACCGATAATCATTCCTTCATAAACCTCAGTACCTGGGTTAACGAAGATTGTACCACGCTCTTCGATACGCATGATTGAGTAAGTAGTTGCCTTACCTTGATCGATAGAGACAAGGGCACCACGGTGACGACCACCGATCTCACCTTGAACAACTGGTAAGTATTGGTCGAAAGTATGGTTCATGATACCGTAACCACGAGTCATAGAAAGGAACTCTGTTGAGTAACCAATCAAACCACGCGCAGGTACAAGGAAAACAAGACGAGTTTGACCATTACCTGTCGCAACCATATCCAACATATCACCCTTACGCTCAGATAGAGATTGGATAACAGAACCTTGGTATTCTTCTGGAGTATCGATTTGCACGCGCTCGAATGGCTCCATTTTCACGCCGTCGATTTCCTTGATGATAACTTCTGGACGTGATACTTGAAGCTCATAGCCCTCACGACGCATGGTTTCAATCAAGATAGACAAGTGCAATTCACCACGACCTGAAACAGTCCATTTGTCTGGCGAGTCTGTAGGATCTACACGGAGAGAAACGTCTGTCTGCAATTCCGCCAAAAGACGTTCTTCAATCTTACGTGATGTTACCCATTTACCTTCACGACCTGCAAACGGTGAGTTGTTGACCAAGAAAGTCATTTGAAGAGTTGGCTCATCGATACGAAGAACTGGAAGTGGCTCAACTGCATCCGTCGGAGTCACAGTTTCACCAACGAAGATGTCTTCCATACCAGAAACAGCAATCAAATCACCAGCTTTTGCTTCTTGGATTTCTTTACGCTCAAGACCGAAGAAACCAAAGAGTTTTGTAACGCGGAAGTTTTTCGTTGTGCCATCTAGCTTAGAAAGGGTAACTTGGTCACCTACTTTAACAGTTCCACGGAAGACACGACCGATACCGATACGACCTACGAAGTCGTTGTAGTCCAAAAGGGATACTTGGAACTGCAAAGGCTCATCTGAGTTATCCACTGGTGCAGGGATATGCTCGATGATGGTATCGAAAATTGGTGCCATTGTTTCTTCTTGGTCTGCTGGATTGTCAGACAAAGAGGAGGTTCCGTTGATGGCTGACGCATAAACCACTGGGAATTCCAACTGGTCATCATCTGCACCCAATTCGATGAAGAGTTCAAGGACTTCATCCACTACTTCCTCTGGACGAGCAGAAGGCTTGTCAATCTTGTTGACAACGACGATTGGTGTCAAGTTTTGTTCAAGTGCTTTTTTCAATACGAAACGAGTCTGTGGCATAGTCCCTTCGTAGGCATCTACGACAAGCACAACACCGTCAACCATTTTCATGATACGCTCAACCTCACCACCGAAGTCCGCGTGTCCCGGTGTGTCCATGATGTTGATACGAGTACCGTTGTAAGCTACGGCAGTGTTTTTAGCAAGAATAGTGATTCCACGCTCTTTTTCGATGTCGTTTGAGTCCATGGCACGCTCATCCAACTGCGTACGTTCATCAAGTGTTTGGGATTGTTTCAATAATTCATCAACGAGGGTTGTTTTTCCGTGGTCAACGTGGGCAATAATGGCTACGTTACGGATGTCTTCTCTAAGTTTTGTCATAATATCCTCTATATATTTTAATTTAACTAAAAAAGTATATCATAGATTGGCGCAAAAATCACAGATAATCTTGTTGTAAATGTTTTCAGGTAAAAGTTTGGAAGAATCTATGAAAGAATCTATAGCTAGCGTTGAATCTATAATTGAATAATCTGTTCTACCACCTATATCTACCTATTTTACACTAAACTTTTTAT
>NZ_WCJE01000005.1 GCF_016743335.1 Streptococcus suis
AGCTGCATAGCGTTCTTTAGCGACTTGATAAGCCTGTTTTATTTGTTCTGCTTTCATTTATTTTTCTCCTTTATTTTTGCGGAATACAACATTCAAAACATGATGTGTTTTCTAACCAGATTCTAGCTTGACTGAGATTTTCAAACTCTCCTGTCGCAATCATTTGGACAAGAATATTGCCAATTGCGGTTGCCTCTCCTGGTCCTGCAATCACTTCCTTATCGATAACATTAGCAGTTAGTTGATTGAGAAGGGTGACATTGGAGCCACCGCCCACGCTATGTAGACAGTCAATTGATTGTCCTGTCAATTCCTCCAGCTGTTTCAATTCTCGTCCGTAGGCTTTGGCAAGGTTAGAATAAACAGCCATGACCAACTCTCCCATACTTTCAGGTACAATCTGACCTGTTTCACGACATGACTCTTGGATTTCTTCAATCATATTTTCTGGATTGGTGAATCGATCGTCATTTAGATCAATCTCTTGCAAGAATGGCTCAACTTGTGCCGCCTGCTCTGCCATTTCCTTAAATGAATACTGATAGTTAGTGAGACGGGCAATTTCCTGAACACACCACATGCCTGTGATATTCTTTAGGAAACGGTAGGTTTGGTAAGCTCCCCATTCGTTTGTGTAGTTGGCTCTATAACTGGCCTGATTGACGATAGGCTCTTTGGTTTCAACACCGATTAAAGACCAGGTGCCTGAACTGATGTAAGCCCAGTTTTTGCTGGTAGCGGGTACACCTACAACAGCTGAGGCCGTATCATGCGTACCGACGGCGATGACTTGTGCTTCTGGCACATCATAACCAGTTACTTGGAGGGCTCCAATAACCTCACCAGCCTCAATCAAATCAGGAAACTTGCTGGTATCGATGTGTAACATTTCCAACAAATCCCTGTCATATGTTCGACTTCCTAGATTTAAAAATTGGGTCGTTGACCAGTTGGTGACTTCCCCTGCCATTCTGCCTGTCAATTTGTAGGCGATATAGTCAGGAATCATGAGGATTTTCTCTGTTTTTCCCAATAAATTTTCATCTTCTACAAATAACTGGTAGAGTGTATTAAAGTTGAGAAATTGGATGCCAGTTTTCTTGTAAATGGTTTCCTTAGGAATCTGTTGGAAGACTTGATCCATCGCCTCTTGAGTTCTAGCATCACGGTAGGCAACTGGCTGTCCTAAAAGCTCTCCCTTGTCATCAAGAAGAACATAGTCCACAGCCCAGGTATCAATACCAATTGTACAGGTCTCAACCCCTCGCTGTTTCACTTTTTCAAGACCAATCAATACATTCTTAACTAGCTGATCAATATCCCATCTGTCATGCCCATCTACCTTAGTAAACCCATTTTTGAAGCGGTGGATTTCTTCTAAGCGTAACCCTTCATCTTTTTTGGCCAACATGACACGCCCACTGGATGCCCCAATATCAATTGCAACATGGTAAGTCATGAGAATTCTCCTTTGTTTTTTGATACTTCTATTTAACCTTATTTTGATTTATGGTACAATATCGGTATAACATAGAAAACGTATCAAATATACAGTTCAGGGGATAAGGATATGAATCAATTAGACCAACTATTATTTGCTAAAACGGATCATGAATTGCTTCAGGAGAAACAGGGATTTGTGGCAGATTATTTGGATATCCAATCCGCCAGCCATACGCCCAAAGTATCTCAACAATTCTTCTTTCAAAATAAAGATATTTTCATGAGCAAGCACAGTCGTTATGCACCTTACCCTGAGCATACCCATCAATTTTTGGAGATTAATTATGTCTATAAAGGCCATTGTCGCCAACGAATCAACGATCAACTATTTGATTTAAAAGAAGGGGATATACTTCTCATGGATGTGGAGAGTCGGCACTCGATTGAGGCGCTCGGAGATGAAGATATCTTGATCAATATACTGTTTCAAAATAAGGGCGTGTCCATCAATTGGCTCAAACAGCTCCAAGGCGAAAACAGTCTTCTCTACCAATTTTTACTATCCGACTCTTCTCAACATTTTAAGCGGAATAATTTCCTACTTCTACATACTGAGGAAGATTCCCCTGTCCGCCAAATTGTACTGGAAATGATGACCGAATATTTTTTGCCACAAGACTTTTCACAACAAATGTTAAAACATTACCTGCCCCTCTTTTTCTATCACTTGGCTCGGCTATTGCCAACCGTTGAAAAAACCGTTGATTTACAATTAGAGGAGTCAACTTACGCTCAAGTATTAAAGATTATCGACCGTGAATATGCCTCGATTGGATTAGCTGAACTGGCTCAACGCTTAAATTTTAATAAAAACTATCTGAGCAATCTCATCAAGACAGAATCTGGTCAAACCTTTACACAATTAGTGAATCAACGCAAACTGATGAAGGCTCAACTATTATTGAAAACGACGCAATTACCAATCCAAGAAATTGCTCTTTGCGTTGGTTTCAGTAATAAAACCTATTTTTACGACAAATACAAAGAAACCTTCGGCCATGGACCGAAGGAGGAAAGAAAAAACTAGCAGTTTTGGGAAGCTGCTAGTTTTTTAATTCTCATATTACTAATTAGATGTATTTTCTTCTATTTTTACAACACCATTTACTTTGCTTAAATCTACTGTAAGCTCCACATTTTCTGGAGTCGAAATACTCCATTCATTTTTGTGTTTTGAAATTTGAATTGGACCAGATATTGAATCAAATGATAATGTAAACGACTCAACAATTTCTACTGAAGGTTGTATCAGAATAGCTTTATATCCTGGTTCTATTGCTTTAAGCCCTACAGTTTCTCGTATGATCCAATCAAGTACGCAACCAAAAGCATAATGATTAAAGGAGAATGTTCCTACTTTTCCATCTGGTTGAATGGCTGCCCAGGATTCCCAAATGGTTGTGGCACCTTGATTGACTTCATAAAACCATGACGGACAAGACTCTTGGTAAAAGACTAACTTTGCTAATTCCTGCTGACTGTGTTCACATAAGACATCTAGAAGGTAAGGAACAGATAAAAATCCTGTATCAAGTTTATTGCCATTCTCTTTAATTTTTCGAACAAGCTCAGAAACGAGACTGGCTTCAAGGTTGGCTGGAACCAAATTGAATGCAAGAGCAAGAACATAACACCCTTGATAATCTGCAGATAATTTTCCATCACTTGTGACAAATCGTTTCGTAAATGCTCGTTTCACATTCTCAGCATATTGTAGAAAATCTGAACTTTCTTTTCCAAGTATTTCTGCTATTTCTGCTAATAGCTCAGCGGAATGTGCTAAAAATGCAGTGGCTACCAAATCTTTCGTTACCTCCGCAGTTTTCATGGGATTAGGGTTCGACATCATAAAACTAGGAAACATCCAATCTCCATAATGAAACTGTGTATCCCAGATAAATTGGTCATCTCCTGTCTTGTTTCCTGCAGCACTCCTTCGTTCATAGTTGAACCATTTCAACATAGAATCATAGTTTTCTTCGAGAACAGTTTTATTCCCATACCGTTGATATAATGTCCATGGGACCATAATAATTGCATCACCCCAACCGGCTGAAGAATAGCTTCCTGTAAATGCATTGTTTTTTGCATCTTTGGGCGTTGGAGAATAATCAACAATTTCTCCATTTTCACGCTGTGAAATTCTGACATTTTTTAGCCAACGTTCAATAAATCGGTTTGTATCAAGGTAGAATGTTGAGGCTGGAGCAAATACTTGCATATCCCCTGTCCAACCAACCCGCTCACGTTGTGGACAATCGGTTGGGATGGAAAGCATATTCCCCTTTTGACTCCATAAAATATTGGATAAGAGTTGATTGACTTTTTCATTACTTGTGGTGAATGAACCTGTCTCTTTCATACTCGAGTAGATTGCAACAGCTTGGATATTATTCAAATCAATCGTTTCTAAGCCGATTATCTTTACATATCTAAAACCATGGAAAGTAAAATCAGGTTCCAATAATTCAACCTGTCCACGGCCAACAAATACGTCAGTAGCGTCTTTATTACGCCCAACGATATTCTTAAAGAACAAGCCATCTTCAGTAAGAGTCTCAGCGTGAATTAATTCAATTTTTTGTCCATCAGCCAAGTAGGTTTTAAGTTGAGTACGACCTGCGATGACTTGTCCAAAATCTACCACTAAACCATCATCCTCTACCCATATTTTTTGACCTGGAAAGACTTCTTGACGGTAGACCATTGGCCCTTCCTGTTTGGTTAGTCGAGAATAGTCTGCATCAATTTCAAAAGCCTGCTTAGGAAGTGCTTGTAAATCTGTTTGCCAGTTCGATTCAAGCCGAAGGTCTTGTTTTTCACCAATTTGTATATCAGCGTAGACATGTTTACCTGTACCTGTAGAAAAAGATTGATCAGAGCCAATTTGAAGTACATGCCCATTTTGTAAGGTGATTTTTAATTCACATAATAGGGCTAATTGATTCCCAAATTGAGCACTTCCTCCCTGTACACTGATTCTACCAGCGTACCAACCGTCAGCAACTTCAACAGCTAGAACATTCCAACCACTTTTTAGATAGGATGTAACATCATAGGTTTGGTACATTAAAAATTCATTATACTCTGTATAATCAGGTGTAAAAATTGCATCAGTCGTTTTTGACCCATTGATGTATGCCTGATAAATACCCTGACTTGTAATACTGAGAGTAGCTTGTTTGATGTCCGATACAATTTCAAATGTTTTTTTAAAATAGACTGTTGGATGTAGCCGTTCTTCAACAGGTTTTTGAGGCCGAAGTTTTCCTGAAAACATTTCTTCTAATGTGAATTCTGGCTCTTCCGATACAGTTGCATGAGGTGCAGATATCCATCGACCAACCCATAATTCTTTTTTATTTTTCATATCCATCACACTTTCTCGTTAATTGTCGTAGGTTGTAATAATTGCCCGCTTTCTGTTCGTTTTCCAAATTGAAGAATGAATAAAACAAGTCCTGTGACAGTCGCGATTACAAATCCAAAGAATAAAGATGGACCTCCGACAGCAACACCGAGACTACTGATAATTGTCGGTGCGAATGCCCCAGCAAAACCATTCACGAAAGCATAAATAGTCATGACAATCGGAATATGGTGGGGGTTTGATAACATGGAAAGCAAAAATGGGGAGCTTGCCATCACTGCAACCATTCCAATCCCAGATAAAATAGCGCCAATGATGAGGAAGACAATGTATTGACCCAAGTACGTAATTAACAATGATAAACCAGTGCAGATAAAGCCAAAAGCTAGTGTATTTGGCTTGGTTAATTTTCGAATAACTGCAAAGCCAAATCCTGCCAGAATGCCACCAACAGTCCCAACAGCATTGATGAGCCCAACAAGAGCAGTATCACCAATTTGCTTTTCAAACACCACCAAGGAGAGGTTAGCCATATAAGCATTATAAGCAACAACCATCACAAAAATAGCTACATAGATGACAAGTGTATAAGGATTTAATTCTTTTATCATTTTGATCGCAGATTGTTTCTTAACTTGGACATCTGGATTATTTAGACGAGGCTTATCCTTAGGTAGACAAAACAAGATAATAAGAAATACCAGAACACCAATACTATATACCCAATAAAGATGACGCCAATTTGAAGCACCAAGTACGCCACCTAATGCCATCAAAATCATACCTCCCAAAGAAGTCGCACCGGTACTCATGCCCATTACACTAGAGCGTTCTTCACCGTCAAAGTACTCTGAAACCAGCATCGGATTTATTGTAGTGACAAAGCCCAAACCAGCCCCTAAAACGATTGAGCAAAGCATCATTCCGTAAATAGATTGATTAAATATTGAAGGTAGTAGACCACCTATTGTAATAAGAGCGATGCCAAGCAAAGATAGTGTTTTTTTAGAAATTTTCATGGCGAGTTGCCCAGCTATAAGAGTAACAAATAATGAACCCAGCCCTGGAAGAGTCATCAAGAGTTGTACAGTTGATATTGGAGTATCTGGGAAAGATTGTGCGATTGATGCAATTGCAGAACCTGCAACAACACCAGAAAGATTGAGGGAGACCATACTGACTACCCCTATTTTGGTTCTTGTATTCATGATACATTCTCCTTATTTGTATAAATCATTTTTGGTAAGTTCAACGCGTTTTATTTACACTGCTATCATATACCTAATAGCAACCGCTAACAATGGTAGATTTTTGCCAAAAACTGTGATATTATGACATTGTGAGGTGTATATGATTTCTAATACAATTTTGAGTAATCTTCCACATTTTGACGAAGATGTGGTGGACAGTCGTTATGTTTATCAAGATAAGGATTTTCAACCATTTGTCAAACTAAGAGAATCTGCACTTTTTTTGCGTTGAATGATATATTGTCAGGAATAGGAATGCCTTCAAACACCGCCTTTTCCCTAGTTTATCATTCTTTAAATGCCCCTGCAAAACTCCATTTTCATGACTATTTAGAGATTTGTTACATTGTGGAAGGTAGATTAGTACACATTATTAATCATGAACCAATTATTATGTCGGCTGGAGATCTCAGTGTCATTCCTGTCGGTGATGAACATTTGCTAGCACCTTTCGAGGACAAAAAGCCAGTTGTAATTGATTTTTTGTTTCATCCAGATCTTATTCAAAAACTAAACCTACTAACAGAACCTCTATCTATTTTTGAAAAAGCGACACATTTTCATTTTAACCATCCATCTGAGAGTTACTCAGTTGAACAAACATTAACTAATTTTCTAGATGAATTTGTCCAAGCAAGGTGTGAAACCAATCTAAATATCTTAGGAAGTTTGATTCAATTTCTAGCTAGTCTCAATCAAATTGAAAAGAAAAAGTCAACAAATCCAATTGATCCGTTGACAAGTGCCTGTTTAAATTTCATCAGATTAAATGCTTCTACAATCACCCAAAAACAAATCGCTCAAGCATTATCATATAGCTCAAGCTACCTCTCCAGACATATAAAAAAAACAACAGGAAGAACAATTTCTGAGCACATTACGGAAGAGAAACTGAGGCTTGCACAGCGTTTATTAGCCACTACCGATTTAGCCATCAATGAAATCGCTGACCAAATTGGTTATTCTAGTGAAAGTCATTTTTATCGAATTTTTAAGAAACAATATCAAATCACACCAAGCCATTATCGAAAGTTGATGGTGGAATAAAGTTCAAAAAAATTTATTATTAACACTATAAAGTCTGGAAATGGTTTAATGGATACTTGAAACAAAGGTCGTAATAAAATCATCAAAAAAATTGTGAATTGTATAGTTGAAATTAGTATTTTTTGAATTTCAATCTAACATTAGTTTCATTTATTATAAAATTAATTGGAACACAGTACTTTCGTATCGAATATAACTATTATAAAGAAATATTAACGAGCAATTCCGAAACGGTGTTGCTCGTTAATATATGCAGATGTTTTAGATTCTTTCTTATTGAAAATGAATAGTCAAAATAAATTTATTCAACTTTCAAAATATACCGTTGGTAAGATTTTAGTGGTTTCGCAGCATCATTTTGAACTTCTAGAATAATATGGAAATCATCTCCAACTTCTGCGTCACTAGGAATTGTCATTGAAACTGTATCTGTAGTTACTCCGCTAATATGAAGTTCAGCAGGTAAGGACATTTTCTTTGAATGTTTACTAATTTGTATTTCCATGTCACCTAGTTTGCTGAAGACAGGTTGTAAATCGATTTTATGGAAATCCCAATAGGATGAAGCTTCAAAATAACAATACCATTTATAAGATAATTCTAGCCCATTTGGGTCACAGGAAGGAGCAGTCAATGTAATAACCTGACCAGGTTTTACAGATAAATGAGTTTTCTCCGCATGTATTTTTGGGTAGTGCGTTGCTTGTTTAAAATCATCTGCGACACACCATTCTGCACGAGCAGCAAAATCTGCTTGAATATCATTAATCCAGCGTGTAAATCCGTATTCTATTTCAAATTGCTGTGTCAAAGGATTGTAGTCTGCGCAAATATTCTCATATATTCCATCAGTAGATTTTATAAATCGACCTCCCCAACCACCACTTGTTGGATCTTCAATTTTTCTAAGTCCTAGGGACAGGAGATAAAAATATGAAGGTGAATCTCCTTCTGAAATGAATTCATAGCGTCGAATATCAGGATGGCTATCTAGATAAGATTGTCTACCAAATTGAAACCGTTCTTCCTCACCAGAAAGATAATGACCATCACCAATCAGAGCATATTTATCCAATAATGCTCCTTTTCCCTTTATATTTGATAAAAACCATTCTGGTTCCAAAACTGTTCGAATTTCTTTCGGAAGGGATTTCCAAACATATGCAAAATAGCCGAAATTTGACGAGTCGTTTATTACCCTTAATTTCCAATTCTGAAAAATATATTCATCGAAAGTTTCGTCTTGATTGAGTATGATATATAAAATTACCTTTGTCTCGACTTTTTCTCTAATCCTATTCCATTCCGATGTTCCTTCAAAGCGTTCTTGGATACTTTTCAAGGCACGTGCTGTAGTATTGGTCCCACCCCAAGTCTGAATTAAAATCGGTCGCGGATCCTCATCTAACAGCAGTTGAACAATATGCTCCGAACCTTCAGTCACAATTTCCATCTCACCAGCATCTGAAATATTGCCAATTTTATAGATACTATGCAAATATTCTGGACTTGGATAATTCGCATCATGTTTAATCAGATTAGGATAAACCTTAGCATAATTATCAATCAATTCAGGTATCCATCTTGTTCCAGTCCATCTATGGGCTGGTTTATTTGAAGTTCCACGATAATGAAACTTAGAACTCGTAAGAATAATTCCTTCTAGGTCTATATCGTTTGTGTAAAGCAATAATCGTATAAATGAGTTGAAATCATCAATCTCACCATCCGTTGTTACAATTGTACGTGGTTTCACAGACATCACCTAGTATCCCTTCCCATACACTTTTAATACCTCATTTTTGGCTATTATGATAGAACCTTGGCCATTTCGGATCCTACAGAAATTACTCGCTCGTGGATCCATTTCGATAAAACGATGATTTAACTGATCTTCTAGAATCGCTCTACCTTCAAAAATGCCATCAATCAAACCGATGTAGTCATCTAAATATGATTTAGCGATAGGCGCCCCATTATGATTCGGCAAAAGATAGTCATATTTTTCTGAATATGCTTTCAATAACTCAGTATTATACATAAAATTCAAAAGGCGTTGCTTAACATCGTAACGTTTTTCTTCTTCAGGATTACGAGAATTCTCATAGAGGATAACCTGAGCCGCCTCCATTTCATCCCCACAGAACATAAGACGTTCTTGGGCATCAAAGAAAAATAACGAGGAATTACAATGTGCTGGCTTAACATCTAACAATTCAATCACTCGGTTTCCTAAATCAACCGTATCGCCAGGATTCAAGATAATTTTCTTATAATTTGGAAATGGGAGAGATTTAATATCAAAAGGTCCCTTATTTTCTGACACAGAAAGGTCATCGATTCGGTACCCTACAGAAACGTAAACTTCCTCAAACTCACCATTTCCACCTGAATGGTCTGGATGAAAATGAGTGTTTGCACAGATGAGCGGCTTGTCAGTTAAGGTCCTTACGAAGTCTCGAAGCGTTCCCGAACCATAGCCAGTATCTAACAACATCGCTCTCTCGGATCCTTCAAGCAGGTAGATATTCTGACTGCCACTCATAAAATTTATGACCCAAGTTCCTTCTTTTAGTTGATAAGCGGAGTAATCAGCAAATATTTCAAGTTTGTCCATTGTTTTCACCTTTATAAATCAATAAAAATTGTCTCATTTTCACTAACAACTGTAAGTGTGGAATAAACAGAAACTTTTCTTACAATTGCAAGTGCTCGACCATTGTATGTTCTTGTAGTCACATTTTGGTAATTGTCTAATGATTTGGGGTTTCCACTGCCAAAACCAATTAGGTTAGCCCCTTCAAGACTAACTGTTAATGAGTGTTCTTTATCATTGAGAGTATTTCCAAAAGCGTCTTCAAATGAAAGATCAATATAGGTCAAATCCCCCCAATTTGTAACACGATTGACAAGTTTCAATGACTCAAAATCTACGGTTTTAAGTGTAGTTTCTGAAATAACTTCTCCACCTTGGTAATTAACTGCTTTTAACACACCTGGCTGATAGATCGTTTCGAATAGCGTTCTATAACCAATTGACTCACCGATTGCTTTTTTAGCAATCAATTTATCATTTAAATAAAGTGCAACTTCATCGCCAGGTGCATACACTTCAACTATAACTGGCTTTCCATTAACTCCTGACCAGGTCCAAGATGAAACAGTATCAGACAATACCCATGGGGTTTTAATCAAATGTTTACCGTAATAGTGTGGATTTTGGACTGCGATATAAGGTTCTTTTCTAAGTCCGAAGACAATTTCTCTATAGTATGATAGAGGACGACGGAAACCAGTAATGTCTATATCACCTGTATAAGCTAATTGGCATGGGAAGTTAGCACCAAAACCTCCTTCTCCCCCTTTATAGGCAGGAATTCCAACACCAGCTTCTCCTATATAATCCCATCCTGTCCAAGTAAAATCACCAATAAGGTTGGGTAATTTTTTTATCAATTCCCAATTTCGAGCAATCTCTGGTGGGTAGGTTTCTGACCCAACTATAATACGGTTTGGATATATCTTACTGTCATTTTCGTAACGAGCGGTCATATAGTTATAACCTGCAATATCAGTACTGGCTGTTGCGATTTCTAAATTTTTACTAATAATTGGATGATTTACGATTTGATCTAGATGGCTATCGAGGAGTGTCATAAAGTTATTGACATTCCCTTCTATTTTCTTACCTTGTCGCACATTCTCAGCAACCACATCCATCATGATTTGGGGAATGCTATCACCTGACGCAAATACCCCATTAATTCCTGCTAAAGTCGGTCGACTATTATCAAGAGATTTGATATGGTCATGGATTTCTTTAGCAAGGCGACTACCGTGTTGTGTTGCGATTTCAGGAATTTCATTACCAATTGAATACATTACAACTGATGGATGATTAAAATCGGAATTTACCATTGCGGTTACATCCTTACGCCAGCTTTCTTCAAAAAACAAGCTGTAATCAAAGTCACCCTTAAAACGCGTCCACATGTCAAATGTCTCATCCATGACATACATACCTAATTCATCACAAATCTTTAAAAGTGCTGGTGCTGCTGGATGATGAGCCATACGAATAGCATTAAAGCCAGCATCTTTTAAAATGGTAATCTGTCGGCGGTGAGCAGCTTCATAGGTTGTTGCACCAAGCAGACCGCTATCATGATGGACACAAGCACCACGAAGCTTAATAGTTTGACCATTAATACGGAATCCACGCTTACTATCCACATTAATGGTACGAATACCAAAATTTGTACTGTCTGAATCAATGGTATCTCCACCTTGAACAATTCTTACTTTTAAATGGTATAAGTTAGGACACTCTGCTGTCCAAGTTTTTGGTTGGGCAATCACCAACTGAATTCTGAAAGTATCCCTTTCTCCTGACCTAACAAATAACGGTCTGCTTTCTGCCTGAATTAGATTTCCATTTGGATCTAGAATTTCGATATCTAAATCAACCTGACTAGATTTTTCAGTTAGATTTTCAATAGGGGTAGCTACTTCAACTAAAGCAAACTTATTGTCAAGCTCAATCGTTTTTACCTGAACACCAGTTTGTGTTATATGGAGAGCAGGACTTGTCAAAAGATAAACATCACGATAGAGTCCGCTACCTGAATACCAACGACTGTTACTCATAGCACCATTACGTACTTGAACGCGGATTTCATTTTCTCCAATGTGCAGAAATTCGTGAATAGGTACGTAAAATGTTGTATAGCCAAAGTGATGTTTTCCTGCCAGTTGCCCATTTACATAAACAAAGGTATTCATGTATGAACCTTCGAATTTCAAGATAGAGTGTTCAGAGAGTTCTTTTTCTGTTACGGTAAGCGTTTTGAGATAGACATAATTACCACCATCACGAAAGCCAGTATTGCTCCCATTTCTACAGCCAGAGTAGGCTTTTTCTTCAATCATCGCATCATGTGGTAAGCATATTTTTCTAGCTGATTCAGGAACATCCCAAACCAAGGCAAAGGAGTCTCCGCCCTTCCAAAAATACCAGTCATCATTAAATAGTTGCTGTTTCATATAGTTCCTCTTTCTATCGAATGAAAAACGACTCAGCTGATTAAATTCAAGCGAGTCGTTGCCGCTATATAATTGATATAATCGCCGTTGAATATAATCAAGTTTCGTGGTTATCGCCAGAATGGTCACGAATCATCGATTTCATAGTTTGAATATCAGTATAATGTTTCTCAACAGGATTAAAACGCAAACAAAGTAGCATTACAGCACCTGTTACAATCGGACCACCGAATCGCATAAAGTTCAATACAAATAATGTCCCTTCATTTTGTTGGCCAATAGCACCAGCGACATAGCCGACTAATCCTAGTAAGAATAATGGTAGTGAGTTGGAAACTGTGTTCCCCATTTTCTGAGCAAATCCCTTAATTGAAGAAATCACACCATTTGCAGAAATCCCTTCGGTAAACTGAATGTAGTCGATTGCATCGTTTACTAGCACATTAACAAGTGCATTTTGCATGGATGCCAAAGCAGTCGCAATGAATGTCAAAACGCAGAGGAATACAAAATTAGATTTTCCGAAGAAGAAAAGAATTAGATAGCAAATGGACGAACTAATTACTGATGCCATTAACGCCTTCTGACCTGTTTTAAATACACGTAGGAAGATTGGCAAGAGAACAACCATAGATACGAGAGCCCCCATCGAAACAACTAACATATAAGTTTCAATCAAATCAGGACGTGCCAAATAGTACATGACATAGTATACAGACGTTGCAAACATAAGGCCATAGCCAAGAGATGCCATAATCCAAACTATGATGAATGGTAATAATTCCTTGTGTTTCAAAATTCGTACCAAATCTTGCTTTAATGGACGATCGGGTACCGGCTCAATGTATTTTTCTTTTGATGTTTTGAATAGCCCCCAGAATGATACACACGAAAGTGCACCTAATATCAACATCAATGGAATCCATCCATTTTCGATACCTAAGATATTTCCTAAAAAATTTTTGATTGAGTTTGCATATGATGAACCCAAAGTGAACATTATTGCAGTACAGGCTGCTCCGTAACCAATAATCTTATTTCTAAACTCATCACTCTTTACATGAGCAGGAAGGATTGACATTTGAGGCATGGTATAGATTGTACTTGTAATTTGATATCCAACATACACAAGTAAGAAATACCACCAATTCCCTGATTGTCCTAGACCTGGATTGAGCCAAAGCATAACCGAGAAAATCGTTAATAAAATTGGTGCCGGAATAAAGTACGGACGATATCGCCCCCATTTTGTTTTGGTTCTATCTGCTAAAACACCAATAAGTGGATCATCAATTGCATCCCACAACGTAGAGATTGCCATCAATCCTGCAACTGATTGCGGACTTAATCCAACTGTATCTGTAAGATGTAGACTAAAATAACTTGCAAGTATAGCAGCTATCATCATCGCAGTACCATTTACAGATGTTGCATGGAAAAAAGCAAATTTGCGGTCAAACTTTTCTTGTGGTGGTAAATTAGCCATAAGTAAGTCTCCTTGTTTCGTTTTTTATATACACAGTATAATCAATTGGAAAAACTTAAACTATATTCTATTTCATGAAATCTTATGTTCATTTCATAGATAACTGTTTACCATATGAAAGGTTGTACCACATCTTTTTTAACTAACTATCAACTTTTGTTTTGTTAATACTTTGCTTTTCTTGACGATACTCTGCTGGTGAAGTTCCCATTATTTTCTTGAAAATTCGATAAAAGTAGGAAGGGTTTTCATATCCAATTTGATAAGAAATTTTTTCAATTGGTGCTTCTGTATACAAAAGATAGTCAGCAGCTACATTCACTCGTTGTAAATGAACAAGCTTTATAAAGGATTTCCCTGTATGCTTCTTTAAGTAAGTTGACAAATAACTTGGATTAAAACCAAAGTGTATTCCCATTTCCTCTAAAGTAATGGAGGCATAATGTTGTTCAATATATTGAAGAAATGACAAAAGTTCTAATCCATGTTGTCTATTCGAGGTCATATTGTCTGTACTTTTTGCTGCCAATCTTAATAATTTTGCAAATAAAACTAATAATTCATGACGAATGATTTGGCTCGAATGTATATCATTTTTTTCATAATACTCATAGATAATATTTGCAACAGTAATCATCACCCCATCAGAATCTTTTGAGTGAAAAACTGTATAATATCCTCGATCTTGCTTATCAGAAAGAAAAAATAAAATATCAGTTAAATAGCCCCCAGACTCACTTCTTCTCAGATATTCTAAATCACTATTTGAAAATGCAGTCTTTTTTAAAGCAATATTCAAGACAAACGTATCATCATCTATCTCTCGATTTTTATGAATTAATTGTGGTCCCGCAACGAAAATATCCCCTCTAGTCAAATGAAGATGTCCAGATTCAAGTTCAATAATCATCTTACCCTCGAGAACTACTATAATTTCAACATAATTATGAAAGTGATAGGGTACAAATGACTTTATTGGGTTCACTGACAAAGCCACCGGCTGAATATTCATTTCTAACTTATCATCCAAATTCATAAAAAATTCATAAACCGGCTCCCCATTAATACTTGTGACGGGAATAGGTTTAAAGTTTTCAACAATATCTTCCCAATTTCGTTGAAAAATATGTTTTTTTAATATTTCTAGTATTGCGCTATCCATAATTCCCTCCTAATTTTTCTATTATACAATTTTATATTAAATCGTCAAGATAGAATCTATGAAATGAACATATAAAGGATATCTTTCCACCATTGTTTATAAATAGAGATATGCTAAACTTTACTTATCCAATTTCATTTATTTATGGAGGTATTTATGATAGATTTATCCAAGCAACCTTATAATCTAAAACCAGAACAAGTTGCATTTGTCAAACAAACGGTAGCCAATCTGTCAATAGAAGAAAAAATTGGCCAGCTCTTCTTTGTCATCGGTCAGGACAATAATTTACAAGAGTTTATAAATAAATATAAACCTGGTGGTATGATGTATAGACCTGGTCGTGCTGAGGATATTAAACAACAAATTTTAGATATACAAAGAATCTCTAAAATCCCACTTTTCTTTGCAGCTAACTTAGAATCTGGAGGAAATGGAATAATTAGTGAAGGAACTTGGATTGGAAATCCACTTCAAATAGCAGCAACGAATGATACAGAAGCTGCTTATCAACTTGGAAAAGTTGCAAGTTATGAAGCCAACCAAGTGGGGTGCAATATGAGTTTTTCCCCTATTGTTGACATTGACTATAATTTTAAAAATCCTATTACTAATACTCGTACATTTGGTTCTGACCCGTATCGAGTTCTAAAAATGGCCCAGGAACAAGCCAAGGGTTTATCTGAAAACAAAGTTATCCCAGTCATCAAACACTTTCCTGGAGATGGTGTAGACGATCGTGATCAACACCTTCTCTCAACAATCAATAGCCTTTCAGCAGAAGATTGGTCAAATTCCTATGGAAAAATATACAACGCCATGATTGATGATGGAATACCAAGTATTATGATTGGTCACATTTACCAACCAGCTTGGGAAAGAAAAATAAATCCCGAAATATCAGATACCGACCTACGTCCTGCATCTGCATCAAAACTCCTAATTGATGGCCTATTACGTAAAGAATTAGGGTTCAACGGTTTAGCAATTACAGATGCTACTGCCATGGTCGGATATAATGTGATACTTCCGCGTCAGGAGCTACTTCCAGAGACCATAAATGCAGGTATTGATATGATTCTTTTCAATAAGAATATTGATGAAGATTACGAAGCTATTGCAAGGGCAGTGCAGACTGGAATTATTTCTCAAGAGAGGTTGGATGAAGCTGTCACTCGAATAATTGCTACAAAAGTTTCCCAAAATCTGTTGACATTAGAAAATTCCCTGGGTATCGCTATTCCAGACAGACTTGAATTAAAAACAGATGAACATGGTGTAATAACTGCTAATATCGCAAAAAAATCTATTACACTAGTCAAAGATAGAGAGGGACTTCTTCCACTTTCGCCTGTCAAGACTCCTCGTATTCGACTAGTAGTTCTCGGAGATTCTGACGAAGGTGGATTTAAGGAAGGAGGAAAAGTCGGCAACCTGTTTGAAGCTGGATTGAAAAAACTTGGATTTGAAGTAACACTATTTCAAATGGATTTTCATGAAATTTTCCAAGAAGGCATTGAAGATTTAGAATCTAAGTTTGACTTAGCTTTTTATGTCGCAAATATTGAAACAGCATCTAACCAAACAACAACTCGATTAAATTGGATTCAATTGATGGCCGCAAATGCGCCTTGGTTTGCAAAAAGTATTCCAACTGTCTTCGTTTCAACCGCTAACCCTTATCATCTGTACGATGTTCCCTTCCTATCTACATTTATAAATGCTTATACTGGCAATCCTGAAACAGTTAGTGCCGTTTTGAAAAAAATAAGCGGACAGGAAGTATTTGAAGGTATTAGCCCAGTAGACCCATTTTGTGGGGATTTCGTAGCCAAACTGTAAAGTAATCCAATAATTATTTAGAGGTAAACATGAATATTACATCAATAACAATTAATCACATGGAACAACCAATTGGCTTTGAACTTAAAAGCTTACGTGTAAATTTCAAAGTAAAAGCTGATACATATGAAAAAGTCGAAAAACAGATTCGTATTACAACTTCTGGGAAGACAGTCTATGAAACTGACTATATTTTGTTTGACGACAATACTTTTGACATTGATATAGAACTAGCTCCTCGCACACGCTATGAAGTGACCGTTACCCTCAAATCAGCAACTGAAACCGTTTCTGCAGACACTTTCTTTGAAACAGGAAAAATGAAAGAACCTTTTAAAGCGAAATGGATTGCAAACCTAAATAAAGACATTCAGAACACACTTTTCCGATCTACTATTAAAATTGGAAAGCCCGTTAAGAATGCTCGCCTTTACATGACTGCACTGGGTGTTTATGAGACTTATATCAATGGCAAAAAAGTTGGAAATGAATTCTTGGCACCTGGTCAAACTGCCTATGATCAATGGGTACAAATTCAAACTTATGATATTACTGAATATCTAAACTTAGGGCTTCATGAACTCCTCATCTCAACTGCTGACGGCTGGTTTAAGGGAGCCTATGGATTTATCGAGGGTATGGACTGTATTTATGGCGATCATCACAGGGCTTTAGCAGAGTACCACATAGAATATGAAGATGGAACGACTGACCTCATCGTGACGGATGAAAATTGGGAAACAACTGCAGGGCAAGTGACCAAGTCTTCACTCTACTATGGAGAAGACCGTGATGACACCTTCGAAATTACTGATTGGGAACCTGTTAGCATCGTTGAAGGTAACTTCAGAGTACTGACTGATCGCCTTAGTTTACCACTCCTAGTTAAAGAAACTTTAGATGTTGTTGAAGTTCTCAATACACCTGCTGGTGAGACAGTATTAGACTTTGGACAAAATCACGCAGGCATTTTCCGATTTTATAACAGAACACCAAAAGGTACTAAAATCTATCTCCAGGTCGGGGAAATTTTACAAGAAGATAATTTTTACAATGGAAATCTACGTTCTGCACGCGCTGGTTTCGAGTATATTTCAGACGGTGTTGAGAAATGGGTCCAACCAAAATTTACATATTATGGCTATCGATATTTGAAAGTAGAGGGGATTGAGAATATCAGCCAGGACGACTTTAAAGCGGATGTTATATATTCTGACATGAGAACAACAGGGCAGATAGAAACAAATAATCCCAAAGTAAATCGTCTCTTCCAAAACGTCATTTGGGGACAAAAAAGTAACTTCTTTGATGTTCCAACTGATTGCCCACAACGTGATGAACGCCTTGGCTGGTCAGGAGATGCTAATGTTTTCTCAAATACAGCTCTTTTCAATATGGATGTTTATCCCTTCTACCGCAAATACCTACGAGATTTGTCAATTGAACAACAATTAAACGATGGACGCGCACCAATGTACGCTCCATCATTCAGAAATCCTGATGGAGGTGGAGCTATTTGGGGCGATGCAGTGACCTTTATCCCCTGGAACTGCTATCAGGCAACTGGCGATGCCAGTCTTCTACTAGAGCACTATGATGATATGAAAGCTTGGGTGAATTGGATTAGTAGCAATACCCAAACGCCAAATCTTTGGACCGACTGTTTTCAATTCGGAGATTGGCTAGCTCTCGATGGTGAAAATCCGGCTATGCCAACCGGTAAAACAGATGAAGACTTCATTGCCTCCATCTACTACCACTACTCGTCTTACATTATTGCTGAAACCGCTAAACTCTTAGGTAATACCACTGACGCTGAAATATATAGTCAATTATCTGATAGGATCCTAACAGCTATCCGTGATGAGTACATATCTAAAAATGGTAAGTTGACAATTGATACACAAACAGCTTACGCACTTGCCTTACAATTTAACCTCGTGCCAGAAGACCAACGTGATCGTGTAACCAACGACCTAGTGTCTCGTCTTCATAAGGACGATGACCATCTCAAAACAGGTTTTGTTGGTACACCTTATATCAATCAAGTTCTTTCTAAATTTGGACATCACAAGTTGGCAAGTAAGATCTTCTTGCATGAAGACCTCCCTAGTTGGCTCTACGCTGTCAACTTAGGTGCTACAACTGTGTGGGAACGTTGGAATTCTGTCGAACCTGCCGGTAGCATGAATCCTGAAGGCATGAATTCTCTTAATCACTATTCAATCGGGGCTATCATGGAATGGGGTTACAAATATGTTGTGGGTATCCGAAATCCAAAAGCTGGCTATAAAGAATTTGACTTCTCGCCAGAATTTGACTATCGCCTAGATAAGATAGAATCTTACTTTGATTCTCCATATGGGAAAATTTCTGTAAACTACCAAATAGAATGTGATGAAAATCATACTATAAAGATACATCTTACTGTTCCATTTGGAAGCACTGCCCATGTTCATCTTCCACGTTCGGAGCAGACAAATGTTTCTGTAAATGGAAATAACTATAACAATGGCCATTTTGAGCTATCTGGCGGAAACTATACTATCAGCTACATCCCTAGCCACGATTACATCGAACGATATAATAAAGATACAAGCGTTTCTGAAATTATGTCTGATCCTTTATTAGTCGAGAAGATAGACGAAATTGACACCGAGAATCCAATTTTAACCTTCTTTAAAAATGATCCTGATGCCGTACAAGGCGGCCTAGGAAAAATGTCATTGGCTAAAGTAAATAGCATCTTGCCATTTATTACAATTTCGGATGAAAACCTCAAAAAAGTCGAAGATATCTTAATGAATACCATTGTTATCACTCAACGTTAGACGAAAGAAAATTAGCTCTCACATTTCGAGTAAGGGACTGAAAATTGCAATCCGTAATCTTTAGTCCTAATCTCCTTTAGAAAGGGAATCTTATGTTTAAAGGTGCATTATTTGATCTAGATGGTGTTATTGCTGACACAGCAGCTTTTCACTTTTCAGCTTGGAAAAATCTTATTAGAAAATATTTTCAAACGGAACTTCCAGATAAGCTCGAGGAGAAAACTAAGGGAGTCAGTCGTGAAGACTCGCTTAAAATCATATTGGATTACTTAGACATTACTGTTTCGGCTGATTGTTTTAATGAGCTATGTATTGAAAAAAATCAAGCTTATATTGAAGCACTGGATGTCCTAAATTCCGAAAATATTCTACCTGGTATTTTAGAATTGATTACTAAACTTCGTTCAAGCGGTATCAAGCTAGCCTTGGCTTCTGCATCAAAAAACGGACCAATCATCCTTGAAAAACTTGGACTATCAGATGCTTTTGATGTCATTGCCGACCCGGCAAAAGTGACCAAAGGAAAACCGGCACCTGACATTTTCCTTGTCGCTGCTGCGGGACTCGGACTCTCTCCTTCTGACTGTATCGGCTTTGAAGATTCAGTTGCGGGTGTAACAGCTATCAATGCTGCTGGTATTTACTCCGTCGCAATCGGTGGCAAAGAATTAGATCACGCTAATTTACGATTCCGTACTACAGCGTGCATTAATCTACCTGAAATTATTTCAAATTGGGAAAGACAAGGAGAATAAAAATGGTTGTTACATCCTACAAAAATCCAATCCTACGTGGTATGTATCCTGATCCTTCTATTGTACGCGTAGGAGATACATTTTATATGGTAAATTCCACTTTTGAATACTTTCCTGGTATTGCACTTTCTACATCCAAAGACTTATTAAACTGGACAAAATTACCTGGAATTATTCAAAACAAAAATCAAGCAGATTTAAGTCAATCAAAATCCAACGAAGGTATATTCGCAGTTTGTATTCGCTATTATAAAGAGCAATTTTATGTCATCACAACCAACTTTGCGGAATTCAAGAACTTTATTATCAAAGGAAGATTGAGTCCTGACGGCCAGGAAATCATATGGGAAGACAAGCGTATTGAAGTCAATATCTATGGGATAGATCCAGATTTATTCTTTGAAAATGATAGAACTTATGTCCAATTTACCGGATTTATTAATGATAAGGGAACAAAAGCTATTCAACAAGTTGAAATTGATATTGAGTGCGGAACTATTCTTAAGGGACCAAAAATAATAAGTCAAGGTACGGGAGGAAGAGATATTGAAGGGCCTCATATCATCAAATACAAAAATTGGTACTATCTTTTAGCTGCCGAAGGTGGAACTGGACAAGGTCACATGATTACAATGTTTCGAAGTAAATCTCTTTGGGGACCTTTTGAAGGTGCTCCGAAAAATCCAATATTTACTAATAGGGATCGAGCAAATGAACCGCTACAAAATATCGGACACGCAGATTTATTTCAAGATCAAAATGAAAACTGGTGGCTTGTCTGCCTAGGAACTAGACCAGCAACTATTAACCATATTCAAATTACATCAATAGGTCGTGAAACTTTGCTTTACCCAGTTGACTGGTCTAGTGAGTGGCCTATAATCTATAATGGAATCCCCTCTGAAACCGTGGACTTACAAGACTTTCCATACCACGCTAAGATACTTTCACCCCAGAAACTAACTCCATTTATTGACACTTTTACTTCAAATACTCTCCATCCAGAATGGACTACTCTCCGTAACAGTATAAATAACCGTCTTACACACTCCTCGGGTCAACTTACTCTAATAGGATCTGAGACTCAACTTTCCGATATTGGTACACCAAGTTTTATTGGTTTACGCCAAACGGAACCCCAGGAATTACTTTCACTAGAGGTAAATACACAGAAGACTACGTTAAATAAGGGGATTTTTGGAATCGCTGTAACCATCACTTCCTCCCATTATGGAGCTCTCCTTATTGAAAAAGCAGATATAGGCTACAATGTTTATAAATTCATAAAGGTTTTAGATATTTCTAAAAAAGATTTAGTAGGTACAATCACTGATTTACCAGAGATAGTAATGTTAGAACATGGATCAACTTTTAAGCGATTTACTGCAAAAACGAGAAATGAAAGCGTCACTTTTGATATTCATGCTCAACATTTTTCAAATGAGGCTACCGCCACATTGAATACAGGAAATCTTGCTGGATTGTATGTATTAAATGACGCAATTGTATGTCTAGCAAGAGTCTGCAGGACTAGCTTGACAAATTAACGTTTATGAAAAAAATTTACAAAATTCTAAGAAAAATACCTTTTCATAGTAAATTCATTCTTTTAAAAATAAAAAAACTACTTACAATTCTAGTTTTGAAACTGAATTGTAAGTAGTTTTTTGACTTCATTACTTTCTAAAACAACTCTTTATAGAAAGCGATGGTTTCTTCCAAAGTTGGCATGAATGGATTTCCTGGTGCACATGCATCAATCAAGGCGTTCTTAGACAGGTATTCAAAGTCAAAGTCTTCTTCCTTGATTTCCAACTCTGTCAATTTTTTCGGAATACCGACTTTGGCGGACAATTCTTCAATTTGTGCGATGGCGTAGTCTGCACATTCCTCATTAGACTTGCCTGCAATATCAAGTCCTAACGCTTTTGCGACATCACGGAAGGCTGCTGGTACGCGTTTAGCGTTTTCACGTTCAATGATTGGCAAAATCATCGCACAACAGACACCATGTGGTAGGTCATAAACAGCTCCCAACTGATGAGCCATAGAGTGCACATAACCTAGACCAGCATTATTGAAACTCATACCGCCAAGGAATATAGCATGAACCATAGCCTCACGCGCTTCGATATCCTGACCATTCTCAACCGCTCGTGGCAGATATTCCTTGATCAGCTCGATTGCGCCCATAGACAACTTCTTAGTCACACCGTAAGCACCTGGAGTTACCAAGGCCTCAATAGCGTGGGTCAGAGCATCCATACCCGTTGCCGCCGTTAAAGCTGCTGGCTTGGATAACATCAGTTCAGGGTCGTTGACAGACATCACAGCTAGACTGTTTTTGTCCACCATCACCATTTTGACCTTGCGTTCTTCGTCTGTAATCACATAGTTAATGGTAATCTCAGCTGAGGTACCTGCTGTTGTGTTAATAGCAACGACTGGCAGCCCTTTTCTCTCTGACTTATGAAGCCCTTCGTAGTCTTGAGGTTTGCCACCGTTTGTCGCCATAATGGAAATACAGCTTGCCGCATCCTGAGGAGAGCCACCACCAACTGAGATGATGAAATCACAGTCATTTTCCTGCAGAACAGCTAGTCCGTCGTAAACATTTTTACAAGTTGGGTTGGGATCCACATGGCTAAAGACCACATAGTCCACACCTACTTCATCAAGTGGCTTGGTCACTTTTGGTAGAATGTCACTTGTCAGCAGAAATTCATCCGTCACAAGCAGAGCCTTTTTGTAGCCCAATTCTTTGACATAGCCACCAATTTCGTTGACACAACCGCGACCAATCAAGTTGACCGCTGGGACGTAAAATGTTGCCATAGACAACCTCCTTGTATTTGTGAATTTATAAACAAATTATATGATAAAAGTATCGTTTTAGATAGAACAATTCTATACCATTTTTGTAACAAATATACAGATAGTTCTCAAATACTTTAGATGTTGAGAATTGAATACAAATCTAACTAAAAATTATTTCGTGAAAAAATGCTCAATTGCTGGAATGGAAACTTGATTGAAGTTATTGTCAATCCATTGTACCCTGCCCTCTACAGTCACAAAATACGATGATGGAATCAATTGATTGGCCTCAACAGCATATTGATAAGGCACCACCTCGTCATGGGTTTCTTGCACAATCAGAGCAAGGGAGGAACCTTTCTTATTTAACAATCAATATCATTACTAGGTGCATCGTTTAGATAAACCGTACCAAGTTGAGCGTTTTTATGTGTGAACCCTGTAGGAAAATGATTCGTTGAAGGGACACAAAAATTTGCATAGTTTTCCTTGACATCATCAAACAAAACAGAGACAGAAAGAATCAAAACAAGATTTTTAACTAAAAACTTAACTACATAAACTCTCTCAAAAAAGTAAAACAGGTATCTCTGTTTCATTTAAAGACTATCTGTTTCCCTTATTTATGCTGTATTCTACAAAATATATTGTTTTGCTAGCTTACATGTACTAAACAATTATTTCAAATTATTTATACAGTAATTTCACTTCTCCTGTAAGTCCAAACGGTTCAACCAGTAAATACTGATTTAATCCCCCTCGAAATTGCGTTCCTAGTGTATTCGTCACTTCAATTCGTATTGAATTTTCACCAGTTCTCAACCAATCTTTAATCTCATAAATATACGGTGGAGCTATACGCACTCCGATGGATTTGCCATTAATAAATACCTCGGCTACCTCATAAGCACAGCCAAGATCAATTCCAAATACGGTTTCAAAATCCGATATTTCTATGGAAGTTTCATAGGCTACAGTACCAGAAACTCTATCAAAACCTTCCATAGTATTTAATGGTCTTATTACTGAAGACTCGTCAATATCAACAAAATGTGTCGTACTACCTGCTTTAAAGTAACTCATTTTCCAGTCAGAATGTATGACCTCAGTCTTTTGAATGTCTACCTCAGGGTTAGCATCTCGTTCTTCTCCAAATATCCAAATAATGGTTTCAAATGGTTTTAATTTTAAGGTATTTGAAGTGACTTGATAGTATTTATCCATATAAGCATCATATGCCACTGGGTTCCTATGTTCATTTACAAAATGAATATGCGTATCTACTACTTTATGTAAACTTTCATTGAAAAACATCCAATAATCTAACCCATCTTTTTGATAGTGGTAATAGACCAAATCCTTACATGGATTACTTAATTTGATTTCCGCACTTTTTTCTACTGCTGTAGCTAAATCATCCAGCGTAACTATACGACCTGGAATAGAATGATTCGTACTTTCTATTCTTCCATCTATGAAAACAAGATCAATCCCTTGAGTTTCTAATTTTTTAAATGTCTTTAAAATTTCGTTAGGAATATAGTCTGTATAAGGAATCACTATTGTTTTAAATTCCTGATGATTAATAACAAGATTTCCTCCACTCACCTCTGCTAACTTCAACAAATCATAAGGAACAATTTCAAAGTCGAGTTGGGCTTGAGTCAGTATACGTGCAGGCACTTCTACTGGCATGTAATTTCTTGAAGCCCACTCAAATTCTGCTGGATAAAATAAAGCAATGTTTGACTTATGATTTCCACCACTAAATAGTGACATCAAGCGGTTCATATAATTGGTCAAATATGACATATACGGAAACTGCGGATTATTACCATGTGCATAAAAATGGGGTGGACAATCAAAATCTGGATAAGCTTTTGGACTAAAGGCATGGGGAACAATATAGTTAATACCGCGAACAATTAAATGATCTGCAATCCATTTCATTGTTTTTAATCCTTCGTTCCAACCATAGGCCCCAAAAGCTTCACACATAGCACGACCTTTTTTATGTGGATACAATTGAGAAGCAGATGCCCCTAATTTAGCAAGAGCATAGTGATAAAATTGACCATCACTTCCACCTGTCTGATAAGCATCATGATGATATGGCATGCCAGGAACAATTTGACCACCAATCACATCAATTCCTGAATAATGCTGTGCCTCTTGTCCACGGAAAAAATGGCCAGCCCCATAGCCTAGTCTTGCATGAGCTCCATTATCTTCGATATTATGACCTAAATAATCCACTCCGTGTTCTTGACACCAATCAGCAAGTACTTTCACAAAATTTTCATTATAGGCAAGTGTCACTTTATTCATAAATTCATATCGAACTTCTCTCTCTTTGCCATCGATATCCGATACCCAAAGCAACGGAAGAGAGGTATTTGGAAAATCGAGTATATTTTCAAAATCTTTTTTCCAAGGCAAGACCATATCTGTTTTACCAATCCATGCCTCCGTACCTTTCATATTACCAAAGCGCGGTTCATCCGAGAAGAACCCTGTAATTGTTGAACCAAAAAATTCACCAACATGCTCATAGTGTTTTTCATACACTTCACTCACTAATACTTGCGTTGCTTCAGCTTGTAGTGGATTTAGATAATCTTTAGTTGCCTCTTCTCCACCTTCATGGGTTGAAAAAACAACAAAAACAGACCAATCACCAACTGGAATATCTAAGTAAATCGTGTCGTTTTTAAACTGATGACTTACATCTATCAAAGTATCTGCAATGATTGGATCCCCATCTACTGTCGTTGAGATTTCTCTCTGAGCTAGATATACACCGAGAATATCAATCATTTCAGTTTGTCCTACTTCCCACGGACGTCCTTTTAATTGACTGGCATCAATTCTAGCACCTTCAAATGGCCCTACAATATCATACCGTCTCATTGTCAGGTATTGTTTTTTCAATTCAGGATAAGATTCTTTTATTTTTCCATTTGCAAAACCTGTTGGAAAATGTGAATCGTCTAGTATCCAAACTTTCATGTCACGCTTTTGACATTCTCGCAATATGATGTGTACATCTTTCCACCATTTTTCACCAACAAAATCTGGATGCGGACGAGATTCAATGCAGAGTGCTTTCATACCTGAATTATAAATTTTTTCAACATATTCTACTAGAATATCTTCTTCCTCACCATGTTGCCAGAAAAAGGGAAAAAGATGATTTTCTACCACTTGATTCATAAAAATACCTCCAAAAACATACAATAGATAAAATCCTACCAATATTAGGTAAAGGTAGGATTTTTAAATAATTTATTCGATAATTAATCAAATATTGGAATGAATTTATCACAATATAGACTTATTTTAAAATAGTATAGTTTGTACAACCATAAATTACTCAGCTTTTTTTCCTGGTCCAAAGACAATACTTAAGATTAATGGAACGAAAAAGGCAATAATTGTAGCAAAAATATATGAATATAAGCTAGATAAATTACCATCCGGTGAAACGAAGAACGGATATGAGAGAAGTCCGGCACCACCAAAACCATATATCAATGCTCCATTAAAGCCTTGTACCGCTCCGGCTAAGCCACCACCAATGAACGCATAAATAAATTGTCGACGATATGGTAGAGCCACACTATAAATGATTGGTTCAGTAATCCCTACCAAACCTGTAACTCCAGTTGAAAATCCAGTAGCTTTTTCTTTTTGATTTTTCGATTTTAATGCAAATCCAATTGCAGAACCTGCAAGAGCAAAGACGGTTACTTGGAAGACTGCATTAATAGGATCTTGACCCAGACTGGTGATATTATTAATAAGAACTGGAATAAATGCGTAGTGAAGACCAAATATAACAACAATTTGCCAGAATGCACCACCAATAATGCCAAATAATAGAGGGCTAAAACCATAAATCGCCATTACAATTGATGCAAGTCCGTTTGAAACCCACGTCATAACGGGACCTAGCACTAAAAAGGCTAGTGGAGCTGTGATCAGAACAGTCAGAAGAGGCGCAAACATCATTCGAATAGATTCATGAAGTTTCGGTTTAACAAAATTTTCAATTTTTGCTGCCACATATGATGCAATCATTGCAGGAAAGAGCGATTGAGTATAATTGACCAACACAATAGGAATTCCAAAGAAAGTCATCGCAGTTCCTTCGCTATACGCAGTTACAACATCAGGGAACACTAATCCTGCACCAAGCATTGCACCAATAAACGGATTTCCTCCATAGACCTTACTTGCGTTATAACCAACCCAGATAGGCAAATAGTAGAAGAACGCTTGAGAAACAGAATACCATATTTGATATGCCCCATCTGTCTCTTTTAACCAACCGGCAACAACTGCAATTGTGAGCAACCCTTTGATAATACCCGCAGCACCCATAACACCAAATGTAGGTGTCATAATTCCAACGATAGATTTAAAGAATCTATTAAATAAGTTGCCTTCTACTTTTTCACTACTTGTTTCCTCGTCGGTTGTTGGTAACCCGATTTGTTTCATAAAAGTTTCATATACATCAGGAACATTTAAACCAATGATAATCTGGTACTGACCGCCTGAAAACACTGAACCAGCAACTTTTTCGATAGTATCAACTTTATTCTTATCCACCAAGGACTCATCTTTGAGTACCAAACGTAAACGAGTTGCACAATGTGTAGCTCGTGATATATTTTCCTTTCCACCAACAGCAGAAAGAATTTCTTGAGACATTAATTCATACGTCATTTTTCTTCTCCTTATTTTTTTATAATTAAGACTGCATCTTTCATAAAATGATGCATATTGACGACTGTTTTATTGAACTGTTCAATATATATAGCGGAAACAATTTCTTGTTTATGATCATCTAAGCTAATATATAACATATCTTTCGAAGACAAATCCCCCTTTAATTGTAATTTAATATTAGAAGGTACATAGATAATCCATTCTGTCTCTGTCTCTGCAGCACGAATTTCCTTAACAGCTTGGTAACAATTTGGGATTGAATTTAATCCCTGTTGAAAAACACTTGAGTTCTCATTAAGACCATTTTGAATAATCGTTTGATTGGGAACTAGTTGTTCAAAATGATGCTTTTCCATGAACGATTTTAAATAACCATAATCTGACGCACCTTTGAATGTCAAAGCCTGATGCCAATCATATGGTGTTTCAAATGACTCTCCAATTGATGAATCAAACTCCATACGTTCGTCATGCCAAGACCAAATTCCATGAGCACCATAGGTTATTCCAGCCTGAGCTCCAGATAAGATACTTTGCCATGCCACTTTCCGTACATCTTCTCGTGAAAAACGACCATAAGCATTTCGACTAAAGCCCATCATTTCATAACATGGTTCTGAATTCAAAACTGGTTTCTTAGGCTCTTTATTAGCAAAGTATTCTCCCAACTCGTAGCACATAGATGGATAGAGCTGGTTGTGACCAGACTGGTACATATAGAAATCCAGATTCGGATTCTCTTCTAATTGTTTCGGTAAATCCTTTTCTCTACCGCGTATATGTAAAGTTGTCAAAGCGTTTGGAGATAATAATTTCACTGTATTTAAACAAATTGAATAGTACTCATTAATAACTTCCTCTGTCTGAAAGTCCGTATCTCCGCTAATGATATATATAGGATTATATTGATCAAATCGATTAACTACCATTCGTGTATAAGCTTCAACTTCTTCTTTTGGGAATAAGCCAACTTGTCTAATCTTTAGATCACTTGCCCAAGTATTTGGTAAATAATTACACCATAATAATACTAAAGCAATTACTATTCCCTTATCTCTAGCTGTAGCAACCATTCGTTCCGCTCGATCAAAATATTCTTGATTAGGTTGGCTAAAATCAAATTCACCATTTTCATTTACATGAAAAGGCAAATAGTTTAAATTGGTCGTACTGGAATCCCATTGCCAAAGCATATTTACCTGAATGACATTAAATCCTTGCATTCTACGTGTATCCAGATAGTATTCCCAGGCTTCTTCACTGATATTGGTAAAAGCGCTCCAACAGGTATCGGCTAAATAGAACCAAGGCTTATTGTCTTTTATAAAGTTTTTTTTAGTTTCGGAAATTTCTAACATTTTAACCCTTTCACGATATTTTAGTAACATTTTTTTATCACGACAAATTCAAGTCTGGTTACTTTTACACTTGTAATTATAGCGCTTTCATATTATAATTTAAATATCAATAATTTATACTATTTATAACATTTTTTTGGATTATATTATGAACGAAACTAAACTAAAAAATTATTTATATACCTTGACAAAATCCGAGGAACTCTATCTAAAAAAAATATATTTTGATTATTCGAATGCTAACAAAACAATACAACGAGATAAAGATATTGTTTATCAATTTTCGTTAAAGGAAGTTATTGAAAGTCAAAATGGAGGGCAGTTTTTCATTCGGAAACAGAGTAGATTCGCGCCTGTACCTACACATATAACGGATGCGATTGAACTAAACTATGTTTATCATGGTAATAGTACACACTATATAAATGGACAAAAAATTATTCTGCAAGAAGGTGACTTAATTTTGATTGATACAAATACTACTCATGCAGTTGAAAGTCCAAACTATGAGGATATTATTATCAGTATAAATATCAATCCCGATTATTTCAAAGACCATTTTCTCAACCAACTCAGCAGCTCGTCCCCATTAGTTAAATTTCTTTATCACGCTATCTCAGATAGCCAAAATACCAATCAATACCTCTTATATCGCCAACAATCCTCTCCACAACTTCACCTTCTTTTTCAACAACTGCTAATGGAGGAAGTTGAACCGAAACTCTTAAGCCTCCAAGTAAAAAATCATTACTTTCAGTTAATCCTTTTAGAATTAATAAGATCGTTTTCGGTTGAAGTAAACGGAACTAGTGACGATAGCCATAAACTTCAACTTCTATTAAATGTACTGGAATATATAAATCAAGAATATGCTTCAATTACCTTAGAGTCTTGCGCAAACGCCTTCGGTTATAATACAAGTTATTTTAGTCATCTAATAAAAACGATTTCTGGACAGAATTTCAAAAAATTACTACAAAAAAAGCGGCTTGAGGTCAGTCGTGAACTATTGACAATATCAACTAAATCAATACAGGAAATTGCTCATGAAGTGGGATATTCAAATCTCACCCAATATTACAGTGATTTTAAGAAAGCCTTTCACATGACCCCTGCATCATATAGAAAAAACTCAGAGCTAGATTGAAAGGTCAATCTAGCTCTGAGTTTTACACAATGAAAATCAAGATTCCTCTCAGAAATGAGACCCATTTTAAACTGAAGCTGATCAATTCGAGTTGTCAACAGATTGCATTGATTTTTACATAGTATTAATTTTCAATTGGATGATAAAAACCTCCATTTCGTGTTTTAAACGGAACGATCCATTCGAGAAATAAATCAATCCATTTATAGACTTGTGCATTCATATTACTAGCCTTTGTTCCCGTACGCAAATCTCCAAGAACTAAACCATGTTTCCCTTTATCAAATAAATGCAATTCATAAGGTATCCCTGCTTTTTCTAATTCAAGGCTGAATTCCAACGCACCTATTGAGGGAGTCAAAACATCTTCTCTTGTGTGCCAAATAAATGTTGGTGGCGTCAAAGATGAAACATTATTTATTAAATTTAACTCTTTTATAGTAGCTTCGCTTGGATTAACATCTCCTGTCGCAGCATAAATAACATTGTCTATGGATGTAGAATTTGCTGTTTTAGGTTTCAAATCATAAGCAGCATATGCCAGAAGCAAATGAGTTGGCCTGTAAAGACTTCTATCTTTCCCAACTAACTTTTCTAACCATTCTTCATGCCATCTCGTACCTAATAATCCTGCCACATTCCCACCAGCTGAAAATCCTCCTACAATAATATAATCCGTATCAACAGCAAATTGCTCTGAATTTTCTCTTAAAAAAGCTACTGCCTCAGCTAAACTGACAAGCGGATTCGGAAACATACTTACTGGCTTAACGGGAAGTTTTTCACTATCACTTACTGACATAACTTCCCTACCTTCTGTTGCATAATGTACCACTACAACATGAAATCCTTCAGCCAAAAACCTTAAGGCTACTGATTCATCTTCACGAAAAGATGTCCAAAGATAAGCACCACCAGGACAAATAACAATTGTTGGATATTTTCGTGCGCTATCAATTTCTTCATTAGCCTCTTGAAAATAGTATTTTGCATAAGAACCATCAATGCTCAATTTTTTTTCAAAATAGTTCATACCCTCACCTCATTCATACTCACTTGTTATAAAAAATATGAAACGGCTCTTTCCCAGCCTGCAATCTTATCTAAACGTTTGTTTTTAAATTCAGTTTCTGGAAACACTGTTTTCTTTTGAATTGAATCCAAAATATCACAACCGTAACATCCCGAAGCAATCCCTGCCATATAAGCAACACCTGTACAGGAAGCCTCCTCAACTTCTGAGATATCAATTTCTGCGTTTGCCAAATTACTTTGAAATTGCATTAGATAATTATTTCGAGTTGGACCGCCATCGACACTTATATTTTTTAATTCAAGACTTGAAACTGACTTCATAGCAGAGATAACAGCATTGATTTGATAAGCAATACTTTCTAACCCTGCACGAACCAATTCGCATTTTCCAGTTGTTCGGGTCATTCCGACAAAGGAAGCCTTTATATCATCTCTAAAATAGGGAGCTCCAATACCAGTAAATGCTGGAATTAAATAGGTTTGATCCTGAAAATTTGCTTTAGCAACCATAGATTCTATTTCATTTACATCAGAGAAAAATTCCAATTGATCCTTCATCCAACTTATTACAGCACCAGCATAATGAACATTTCCCTCAAGAACATAATGGCAAACTCCTTCCGAAGCCCATCCAACAGAAACAGCTAAGTTTTCAGGCATAATTGAAACAGTGCGACCGATATTCATCATAATCGACGAACCTGTACCATAAGTTGCTTTAACGGAACCTGGTTCAAAACCTTTATGAGCAAACAAAGCTGCATGAGAATCCCCCATAACAGCATGAATGGCTATAGGAGCTGGCAATATTCCTTCAAAATCTGTATAACCAAATAAACTATCCGAATGTTGAATTTCTGGCAAGTTGGTTCTTGCGATACCAAATAAGTTTAATAATTCGCCATCCCAATCCAGTGTCTCCAATGACATCAGTTGAGTTCTACTTGCATTAGAAACATCTGTCTTATAAGATCTCCCATTCGTTAATTTATAGACCAACCAAGTATCAATAGTCCCCAAAAGTAAAGCGCCTTTCTCGCCTTGATAACGATTCAAAAACCAAGTAAATTTTGCTGCAGAAAAATATGGTGATAATGGCAATCCAGTTTTTCTCTTTACCAACGAAGCAACTGACATATTCATACTATCAGTAATTTCTTTAGCACGATTACATTGCCATACTATCGCGTTTTCGGCAGGCAAAGCAGTTTCTTTATTCCATGCAAGAGCCGTTTCTCGCTGATTTGTAATACCAACTGAGGCGATGAGAGAGGTATCAATTCCATTAATAACTTCTCTCACTAAAGAAATGACATTTTGATAAATTTCTTCCGGATCATGTGATACCCAACCTAATTCATTAATCATTTGCTCATGACTTTTATATAACTTTTTAACGATTTTGCCATTCGCATCATATAATATCACTTTTGTCCCTTGCGTACTCTGATCTATACCTATCACGTACACCATAATTCTATCCTTTGTTTGGTCTGAAATAACTTGCTTCATCTCCTGCAAGATACGCCTTTACTTCCTCTTCAATAGGATCATAAAAATCTGCCTTTATTCCAATGTATTTACATGCTTCATACAATATTGGAACAAGATCGTCTTGCACACCTGCCACATGATGGATATACGGACCATAGACCAATTTTGATTCCAATCGGTTAAGGTTTTCAAATTCAACATAGAAATATGTCCCTTGGTTGTATGGTCCATCAATACCTTTGGCATTTCCCATCAATAACGAATACTCTCCATTATCTCCATCAAAACGACAGAAAGTATATTCTGTCTTTTTAGCTCTGAACCAAACAGATCCTGGATAATTAAATACAAAGTGGCTTGGTGCCAAAATTGGTTTCGTATCTGCAGTTTGATACGCAAATACACCAAGGTGCTGTAACAACTCTCCATTAGGATTTTCTGGATGACGACAATTAACGTCTGCAAAAACAGCGCGTTTTTCACCTAGAGAGGCAGCTTCAATCAACAACTCTGAAATGACACCATGAACATCCGTTTCACAAACAAATGGAATTCCTTCTTCTTGAAGAAGAGACAATGAAGCGTAAGGTAATATGCCAATTTCATCTTGAAGTGCTGTCCAACATTGAATTACCCCAGAATTACAACCATACTTATGACACAGTTCTTCAAGTGCTACTTTTAGAGCAGCAACCATATTTAATTCTTCAGTTTTAATCTGAACTTCTGTATTCTCATAAAACCACCTTTCACACGCTAAAATTTTATCAACTTCTTCATTTTTTACACGATGAATTTCCTCCACTAATTCATGAATTGGGACTGGAGATATTTGAATGCCAAATTTCTCTAACAGTTCACCCTCATTACAAATAACAGTCCAGAAATCGAATGGTCTCGGACCCACTTGCAAGATACGAGTGTTACGAAACGTTTTGACTACATTGCACACTTTTACAAAATCTTTAACCCCACGTTCAAAAACTGGATCATCAAGTTCTGAATTTTTAATATAAGTAAAAGGTACTTTGAAACGACGTAATACTTTACCTATTGCAAATAACCCACATTGGCTATCCCTTAAACGAGATCCGTCTTCTGCTGGAGTTTCATCTTTCGGCCCCCATAGCAAAACCGGTACATCCAGTTTTTTTGCCAATCTTGCAACAGCATATTCAGTTCCAAAGTTTTCATTTGCAATAAATAAACCATCAATTTTTGCTGCTCTAAATTTTTCAGCTGCACGCTCAACACTCTCATCATCGTAGATAAGTCCATCAGCATTGATGTCTAGAATATCTACATAATTTATTCCCCAAGATTGCAATTTTTCACGAGTATAATTTGCATATTCTATTGCTGCATCTGCACTAAATAAATTCCGACGAGTTGGTGCAAAACCAAGTGTAATATTATCCATTGTTTCCTCCAATTTACTTTGATAAGAGTTTATTTATTTCATTTTTAATACCATCTGCTGTAATTCCATAGTAGGCAAATACTTCTTGTATAACCCCTGTAACAACATTTTCATCAGGGATACCCATTATTTTCAAGCGGCCTCCTTCCTCTGCAACAACTGATGCTACCGCAGAGCCTAGTCCCCCATTAATACTATGTTCTTCTACTGAAACAATACCTTTTGTCTCCCTCACAGCTTTACGCACTGCCTCACTATCAAATGGTTTTAAACTTGTAAAATTTAAGACACGGACCGAAACTCCATCCATTTTCAAAGCATTAGCAGCATCCATCGCAACTCGAACAGTCTCCCCTACAGCAGCTATGGTTATATCAGTTCCTTCAACCATGACGGAGGCTTTTCCTATTTCAAATTGAACATTTTCTTCTGTAAAACAATCCTCAACTGGATTTCTTCCCAATCGTACATAAGCAGGTTTGTCAGAATGAACTAGGTATTCAAAAACAGCTTTTGTTTCATGTCTATCAGCAGGAATCAATACTTCTAAATTTGGAATTGCACGAGTTACCGCAATATCTTGAAGCGAGTGATGACTAGCGCCAAGTGCTCCGTAACTAACTCCACCACTGATACCAACTAATTTCACATTTTTATTTGAATATGCTACATCAACTTTTACTTGCTCAATACTACGCATACTCAAAAAACATGCTGGAGATGCAACAAATGGGTGTTTTCCATTTAAAGCTAGGCCCGCTGAAATTCCAACGAGGTTTTGTTCAGCAATTCCCGTTTCTATCATTCTTTCAGGAAAAGCTTTGAAAAAATCTACTAAAGATGCTGAACCTCTAGAATCGCTTGTAAGCACCACCAAATCTTTATCATGTTTAGCTGCTTCAATCAGAGTTTTGCACATCACTGCACGATTAGCGATTGTATTTACTACCATTATAATCCTCCAATTTTTTATCTAAATCAGCAATAGCTCGTTCATACTCCTCAGTTGTTAACACATGGTGATGCCAATTCGCCTTTCCTTCTGCCTCAGCTACGCCTTTCCCTTTCAAGGTATTTGCAATAATCACAGTTGGTTTTTCAGAAACAGGTTTACAAGAAAGTGCATTTAGTAGCTGTTCCATATTATTTCCGTCCTTCACATCAATGACATTCCAGCCAAAAGACTCCCACTTTTGATGAAGCGAATCTAAATGCATGACATCTTCTGTTGAACCAGTAATTTGTAGTTTATTCCGATCAATAATTGCAATCAGATTATCCAGTTTATAATGTGCTGCAGCCATAGCTCCTTCCCATACGGAACCTTCTGCTAATTCACCATCTCCCATTAACACATAGGTCTTGTACATTTTCTTATCAATTTTTGCGGCGAGTGCAGACCCAACTGCTATCGGCAGTCCGTGACCTAAAGATCCTGTATTCATCTCCACTCCCGGAACCTTGTTATTAGGATGCCCAAGCAAACGTGACTGAAAACGTGAAAATGAATTTAGTTCTTCTTTTGGAAAAAAAACTTTATCAGCTAGAATTGCCCAAAGGACCTCGACAGCATGTCCTTTACTTTGGATGTAGCGATCTCGATTGTCATCTTTGGGCTTTTTAGAATCTACTCTCAAAACATGATAATATAGTGCAACCAAGATATCTGTACAAGATAAGTCAGATCCAGTATGACCCGTTCCAGCTTCATAAATCAATTTCAGAAAATCTTTTCTTATTTCTAAAGATTTTCTTTCTAAACTCATTAAATCCATAATTGCTCCTAGTTTAGTTTTATTTTAGTAAAGAATGCGCTTTCTTTATATTTAGTTTACTATTTTTAGCTAAATCAGTCAATGTTTTAGTTCAAAAAAACAAAATTTTAGCTAAACTTTGTTTAATTTAGTAAATGTGGTAAAATAAAACTGAATAACATAAAGGAAAACATTATGAAATTAGAAGATATTGCAAAATTAGCTGGGGTCTCCAAAGGCGCTGCTTCATTAGCATTAAATAATAAATCTGGTGTGAGCGAGGAGACTCGAAAAAAAGTTTTGGAAATAGCACGGGAGGCAAATTATACTCCACTAAGACAAAAGAAAAAACACCAAATATCAGAACAGGAATTTGAACCTAAAATTATTTATTTTGTAGCCTGCCAAAGTGAAGACATTGTTACACAAAGTTATCAAAATCAGCCGTTTTTTGATGAATTGTTAACAGCGATTGCTACAGAAGCAAGAAAAAAAGGGAATATCTCCCTTGCTCTACGTACGATTGACCATCTGAATATCCGAGATAATATTCTGAATCTTTATAAAGAAAATAAAATGGATGGTATCATTTTATTAGCTACAAGTTTAGAAACCAATGAAATCAAGTCAATCGAAGAATTACACATCCCTTTAGTTTTACTTGATACTTGTGTGCCTGAATGTAATATTAATTTTGTTACAATAAATAATTTTCAAGGAGGATACCTAGCAGGAAAACAGATTTGTAAACGTCAATACAATTCTATTGGATATGCTCAATCTGAGACTCGAATATATAATTTCGAAGAAAGAAAAAAAGGACTATTCAAAGCTCTTAGTGAAAACGAGTTATCAATAATTGAGGAAAATATTTTTACATTCTCACCAACAAAAATTGAAATCGATGAAACGATGAGGAGAGAACAATTTATCAAACCTAATCAACCACAAGTCATTTTTTGCGACAACGATTATATCGCGATTAGCCTAATCAAAACATTAAATGCTTTTTCAATAAAAGTTCCAGAAGATATAGCTGTAATTGGTTTTGATAATATTAGAGAAAGTAGTGTGCTGACTCCTGAATTATCAACTATTAATGTATCAAAGCATTTAATGGCACAAACTGCTTTGAATCAGATTTTGGAGGTCATTGAAGACCCCTGTAACAAACAACAATTTTACATTGGTACAAACTTTATAGCGAGACAGTCATTCTAAAGAATTGCATTCGTTAAGAGCCTACGACTACATACTAGTATCAACTCAAAGCCAAAATTTAAAAGAATCTAGAAAAATCGTAATTCTTGACTTTTCCTAGATTCTTTTAATTGTTTCAATTTTTGTTTTAGAAGCTCTATAATAATCCATTATTTCTCATATCATTTTTATCTACTAGACTATTACTGATATGAAATAGGGTCTCACTTGTTAAATATTCATACAAAACAAAACGCATAAATCCAACTTTTTAGGATTTACGCGTTTTTCTATTAATCTATTTTTATTAATTCGTCTTTTTTTGAGTATTTTTCAAATTGCACTGTATTTTCTTCTAGCTTGTTGTTAATTGTGCTAGTAATAGATTACAGCATCAGGACCATTTGAGTAGTCATCAAATCCGTGTAATTGGATAGCATCAAGTAGTGAACTATTATTTGCATCATACAAAAATTTTTGCCATTTACCTAATAAGAGCTGTTTAACTAAAATTTCAATTTGAAGCTCAATATCTTCTTCAATTAACTCCGAAGTTTCAGCATGTAATTCATTTTCTACAATGACAAAACATTGTTGATTCTCAAATCTAATGGTCAATTTATCATTATTTCTTGAAAAAGAAATCGTCGCAAAATCTTCATCTGTGTAATAATAATCACTAACAAGATCAATACCATTACCGTTTATCATTAAGATTTTTTTGCATTTCATTTCTAAATCAACAATGATTGACACAAAGTTTTCAATTAAATATTCATTAATCATAAAATCTTTCTCCTTTCTTTTTTTATTTAGTTTAGATTAATAGAAAATATATTATTTCATAGATTTACCTCCTCTCTCTTTCAAAGATTAGTATGCCACTTTTTTCAAAACAAAAAAAATCGTGTAGAGAATTCTTCAAGCTAGCAAATGATATCTAATCGTTTTTTATTTTTGTGAAAAAGCGACATAATACTATTGAAAAAAATTGAATTACTAGAGAAAGAAGGTGATAAGCTCATTATCGATTGTATTTTCACACTGGACACGGTGAAAAAGAAAGTTCAACTGATAATAGACTCTTTTTGTGAGGTGTCATTGACTTATGAAAAGAGATCGAAACAAGAATGAAGTAAATGGTTATTCTGCTGAATAATATGAAGTACAGAATAACCATTTATCAAAAAATATAGTACAGAAAAAAGTGTTTAACAGTGGTAAAAATAGTGTATATAGGTTTAAAAAGTAATCAGTTCAATGACATTTGATTTTACCAAAGAAGAAAAACGGTGCCAACTGAATTTCTTTACAAACGTTATTCTCTATGAGAAAGCCTCGACGGGTAATATCAGAGCATACCCAGCTCATCTAAAAAGGGTGGGAGGCAGTTTACCAGTAATATGCATTCTATCAAAGAAAGGAGAAAGAAAATGCCACGAAAAAAGAACTCATTAAAGCACGATATCTTCGTCGCAGCAACAAAAGATGTTACAAATAATACCTCACGTACTTCTTACAAAAGATCCGCAACTCGATTTTCAAAATGGGCTAAGATCAACGGAATAAAGAAAATTTCGGAAATCACAGAAGAAGTTCTTCAACAATATCATAATAATCTTCAACAAGATCCTAAACAATACACAGCAGCAACAATTCATACATACCTTGCACCAATTTGTAAAGCAGCAGGAATTAATTTAAACCGAATTCGAAAACAAAAAAGGACAAGCGATAAAATAATCCGCGGACGAAAACAAGAGGCAAATGCACAAGGGAAAAATCAAGAATTGAACTCTCGCTTCTCTCGCCTAATCGCATTTCAGAAAGTAGTTGGTATTCGTCGAAACGAATTAAAGAATTTAACAGGAAAAGATTTGAAATTCGATGAATATGGGAATTGCTATATTCACGTAAAGCGGGGCAAAGGCGGTAAAAAACAAATGCAATATATTCTGCCGAAAGACATCGAGTTGGTAAGACAGACTTTTTATGGAATAGGAGAAAATGAACCTGTCTTCTCAGACAACGAGATGAACAATCAAATCAATTTACATGCATTACGCGCTCAACATTCTCGCGATAGCTATTTCTATTATCTAGAAAAAATTCAAGCTAATCCAAAAATGAGACACGCACTCTCACATTTATTAATTACACGATGGGAAGAAGGCCATCAAAAATTGAAAAAGGAATCACAAAGCAAATACGAAAGACAGCGTAGAAATTTTATTTTTGATTTAAGAGATGAAGCATATATTTTACGTGGCTCAAATAAATCAAAAGCAGTTGCTTCTGGAATGCCAATTGAGTATAACCGACTTGCTTTAATGGCTGTATCCGTTTTGAATTTATCACATTGGCGTTTATCTGTTACGGTCACTAATTACATTTTATAATGAACAGTAAATAATATTTTGGAATAATCAGATGATATACATATAATCGACCAAAAATACTCTTTACGATGTCATATTCTGTCATAATATACTTTGAGAAAAGAAAAGAGTAAACAATGCTTAATAATATTTCAGAAAAATATACTAGGAATGAAACAATCATCAGACAATGTTTTCAAGAAAATCCTGGATTTTTAAGTATAGATGGAATTGACATAAAATTTGAGACGGAAGTAACTATCGTCGATAGTATTTCGATTACTACTTTTGCTGATAACTTTTTTGAATTAGATATCAATTCATCTTATAATAAAAATGGCAGAATAAAAGAAATTGAAATACTATCTCCAAATTTTGGGAAAATTGTTTTTCGTTTTAATAATTCTAATTTTGATATGAAGTGCAAATGTTTCGTTCGACTTATTTTAGGTGATTTAAATGTAAAAACTTCTACAATGAAACAAATAATGTCAAAATTGAAAAACGTATTAACCTGTATAACTATCTTTTCAAATATTGACATTATACATCCAACTGAAGAAGATATCATAATTCAAGGAATTGAGATTGCATACACCTTTTCTACGTTAGAAAAAATTTCATATCAAACAAGACTACTTCTACTAAGAATATTCTCAAAAGTTGAACAGCCAAATAAATCCAGGTATGTGGGAATAGAAGACGATCCATTTGATCATCACATTATTTCAGCAAAATTAGGATACAACTATTCGATAGTTTTATATGATAAATCAGCAAAAGCACAATCGGACAATCACTTAGAGAATATTAAAAATCATGGTTATAGAATTTATAGACTTGAATTTGTAATAAAAAGAGGGAAAATTACTGAGTTGCTTGGATCACGAATCCTATCTGATATTACAGACGAAACCATAAAAAATTTTTTTAATGAGCAGATCAATCTAGCTGTTATCAATCTCATTCATGAAATAAAAAAATCTGTACAATTAACTGACAAGACATTGAATTACTATTTTAAAGAGTTTGGCAATCGTGATTATATTCATCGTTTTTTCTCTGGTATTCTAACTCCTGCATTAGAAAAATCAATGGCAATTGCTTTAGATGAGGAAATTTTTTGTCATTTAAAACTACCGTTTATCAAATCTCCTAAAAATAAAAGTAGGATTAGAAGACAATTGATTAATGAATGCATTATTCAAAGTAAAGACAAGAAGTACATACTTTCAAAAATGATAACGTGGCAAACCTTAATAATATTAAAAATTATGAACTGCTACATCTACTGTGACGAAATTCAATCAACAACTGCCAATCAAAATTTCAATGATGTGGGAATGAAAGTAATATCTCTAAAACCATTTAACAACAAGACAAGGATAGCTATCTATAACGACCTTCTCTCTTCGAGAACTAAAAGCACTACCATTGAAAAAATAATACTCGATAGATGGAAAAAAATAGATCATAAAAAGTATATAATTTATAAATTTACTGAATAGGTTAAGTATGATGTATTGCAGTTTACAATACATCTTTTATTTTAATCTTCAATTGGGCAAAATTTTGGGCAAATTTTGATTATCATTGCACATTATTGCATAGCAAAGAAAAATATCATAAAAAATAGAATTGTATTAAAAATTAGAAAAAGCCTTATTAATCAAGGCTTTACATGGTTAGCAACTCTATTTTATCGTTGATTTACTTTTTCACTCAAACCATGGTAATAATTCAACCATTGAATAATTGCCATGGGGTCCTCCTAAATATGATTCATTGAAAAAAGCCGTAAAAACGGCTTTAGATTGAAGAAAAAGCCCATTTTGGACAATTTTTTTCAATCTTTTTTCTTTGTGTTGAAAATTAAAAACTCTCAGAAACGCCGAAATATCAATGTTTCTAAGAGTTTAATAACTTGCTATCTTTCGCAAACTTCTTCAAGTTTTTATATTTTTAGGAGTTTGTCTACGTTCTGAAGCTGTAAAAACGGCTTATTTTTTTATTATTATAGCAGAAAATCAATATTTTGTCTTACTTGTTCCTCCTAAATTCTCTCCCGTAACTTTTCGACAAAGAGATAGGCTGCGGGACAAATCAGAGTATTTTTTATTGTTAAATTGTTGATTTGATAAATCTTCTTGCGGTCAGTATGCGGAAATTCTCGACAGGCTTTGGGACGAGCATCATAGATACTACATAGATTATCGCCTCCAAGGAAGGGACAGGGCATGGATTGAAATACCTTATCTCCGTCCTCATCCACACGCAAATACATATCCTCAAAAACTGGAAGTTTCATGCGCAAATGCTTGGCAATTCGGGTAATATCTGCTTCTGTAAAGAGCGGTCCCAACGTTTTGCAACAGTTGGCACACTCTGTACAGTCGATTTCAGAAAATACTTCGGCATGAATATCTTGAACAATTCTATCCAAATTTTTAGGTGCTTTTTTCTTCAAATTTGCTAGAAATTTTCGATGTTCTCCTTGCTTCTGCTGGGCCAATTGCTTGTATCTTTCAATGTCGACGGTCATAAACTCTCCTTTTCGACCACTATTATACCACAAACTAGCTATTGAGCTCTGCTATTTTTCAAAACCTTCTTCAGAAAAAATCCTGCGGGAAACTTCGGCTACGGGCAGACCAATAATGGTGTGAATATCCCCAGAAATACCTGCTACAAAGCGTGGATCCAGCTCCTGAATACCGTAGGCACCGGCCTTATCCAGTGGCTGCTTTTCACGAATATATGATTGAATAACCTCTTCAAGGGCTGGATAATAGTCAACAAAATCAATCTGGGCAACCGTATAAAAAACATCCAGTGAGTGTCTTGTCCGTAGGCAGACAGATGTAACAACGTGATGACTCTTTCCAAAATAGGAACGTAATATGGTTTCGGATTCTGTCAAATCTTGAGGCTTGTTAAAAATTTGCCCATCTGACACGACGATTGTATCCGCAGAAATGTAGAGATGACCAGTTACCAAATCCATGTCCGATTTGGCTTTGGAAATTTCACAACAGGTTTTTGCAGCTCGAGTGAGAAAATCATCTGTAGCGAATTGTTTCATAAAATGTTTTTCGATACCACGCTCATCCACTTCAACTGATGCAATTTGTGGTTGTAAAAATCCCAATAATTGTTTACGACGCGGGGAGTTACTAAGCAGAACGTAAGAACTAATCTGCTCACGATCCCCCTCTTTTTGATATTGAAATACAGTTTGCATGTTTCCTCCAGTCAAAAACAGAGTCCGAAGACCCTGTTTTCAGAAGATTGATTAATTTTCTTTTCTACGACCTACTGCCATGGCCAGTCCTGCAAGACCTAAACCAAACAGGCTGAGCGTCAGATTCATCTGATCACCAGTATTTGGCAAGACTCCTGCTTTTGTAGTTTTTACTGGACTTGCTACTTCTGGTTTTTTATCTCCTACTTTCGGAGAATCAACTGGGGCCTTCTTGTCCGTTGCTGAAGTATTTTGTACTTGATTAGATGGTGAATCCGTATTTTCGGCTGGAACAGTTTCTGGATTTGAGGCTGGATTTTCTGGATCAGTATCCAATAAAATTTCGATAAAGTCTGGGTAGCCATCTTCATCCGTATCAATGCTTGAATTTACAGGAATGATACGTGAATATGGGTTGACAACCTCATAAGCTGATAAGTCAGCTGTCTTTAGGTATTCAGCAAAGACGCTGTCCATTGAAGGACCTTCTTCACGTGCTCCGCCAAGCATTGTGTAGCCATCACCACCAGCAGCAAGGAAGTCATTTGTTGCTAAATAGTACGTTTTTTCAAGATCCAAGGCGTCATATTCGCCAGTCTCTGGATTAAGAATACCGATAAGAAGAACACGTTCTTCTACAGGAAGAGTTGGATCGTAGAATACATTTGCTCCTGAAATGTGTAGGAATCCACCACTAGCTTCAAAGAGCGGCATACCATTTTCATCTAAAAGCATCTCGCCAGTTTCTGGATTCACTTGCAATGTAGATGATAAAGACTTGGTAAACATATCATAAATTTGCTGACCAGTCACAGTGATTTGAGAAACAATGTTACCAAATGGCAAGACTGCAATAATATCACCTTTTGTAACAGGCTGATCTTTAGCAATTGTTGCACGTAGACCACCACCGTTAGTCACAGCAAGGCTAGTTTTGTTTGAAAATCCTGTTTGACCATAGGCATAGATCGCATCCGTCACTGCATTCCCCAAGTTGGTTTCACGAACACGCACGTTTGAGCGGTCTCCGTTTAATTCCACTGGGTTATTTTCAATAACTACTTGAGCATTTTCAGCTTCATATTTTGCTTTAATTTCATCAACCAAGGCTGCGATTTTAGCATTTGGCGTCACGTTCTTAGTATCCTCAGCAGAAATCAAACTAGCTTCACCCAATAATTTATCGGATTTCAAGGTTACTTTACCAATATTGTTCAAGTAAGAGCCTGTTTGATTATAAGTAACGTTATCTCCATAGGTAGTCGCTTCTACCGTGTGGGAATGACCATCAATAACAATAACACGTTTACCAGCTAATTTACTATTTTTAGAAAGTGCTTCAGCAAGAGTTGAACCTCTCCATTCAACAGGTGTTGTAGAATCGACACCTAGGTGAGCTAGAATGATATAGTTCTTGTAAACACGATTATCTGCTAGAGCACGCGCTTCCACTTCGTCAATCACTTTATTGACTTCTGTGACTGGGTCGGTAAACGTTACTCCCTCAACATTTTTCGGATGGGTTTTTGTAGCAGTTTCAGGTGTTGTTACACCGATAACTACAAATTCATCGCCTACAACAGTTGGAGTTTTATCGACAATAGTTGAAGCTTCAAAAACACGAGCACCATTAACGTAAGTGTTAGCACTCAATAGCGGGAAGTTCAAAGTTTCCTTGTACTTGATTGCTTGATCCATCCCAAAGTCAAATTCATGGTTACCAACAGCCATTGCATCATAGCCGACTTGGTTCATGATATTGGCGCGGTCTTCACCTTTTGTAGAGTTGGAAATTGGAAGTCCTTGGAAGGCATCACCAGCATCTACTACAATTGTATTTTCTACTTTGGCACGTTCTTCTTCAATGACTGCTGCAGCCTTAGCGTCACCGATGACATTCTTTTCTTCAAGAATGCGACCGTGAACGTCGTTTGTGTGGATAATGACTGCCTCTACTGTTTCTTCCGCAGCAGGAACAACAGTTTCCTCCGTTGCTACATTTTCAACTGACGTTGCTGGCTGATTGGTTGTGGTAGCTGCAGTCGTTGTCTCAGCAGCTTGTACTTGTTGAGCTAAAACAAATGGCGCCAACAAGAGTGTGGACATTACAGGCAACAAGATTTTTTTCTTTTTCATAAATAGACCTTTCTTCGGCATTTTTTATATCTCTATTATACACTTTTTATCAAAAAACAAAAACATTAAAATCGCTTACATGCCAAAAAGGTTCGAAATAAGGGAGCAGAAAAGAACTCGACTGGTCAAAAAAGAGTTCGTCAACAAGTCTTTATTTCTAGTTGTTGAGCTAAAACAGTCTATCCCCAGACATCAATTTATGTGAGCTGACTGCCGTCAGCTTATATCTCCCACTTTAAAAGGTCTCCCAGACCTTTTAAACTCCCACCCCCGCATAGCTCCAAAGGTTTGGGGAACCTTTGGAGGTCGGAGATAGAGCGAACAGAGTTCGCTACAAAACTGTCTGGGAGACAGTTTGAGGTTGGAGATAAGGCGAACTCTGTTCGCATCAGTCGTAGAGGTCAGATTTGGAGTGTAAAACACGAATTGCTGAGATTTGCTTCGCAAATCCTATCTCCAACCTTTAACAGTCCACTGGACTGTTAAACCCAATCAACCACTGCGCTGAGATGTTGACACGAACCCTGAGAAGCGAGGTTAAGCTTTTTGCCCAGCCTCCATTTCCTATTTACCAAATACTATTTGTCCATTTGCAATGGTGTAAAGGACCTGTCCTTTCAGACTATCACCAACAAACGGAGAATTAGCAGACTTCGAGGCAAAATCTGCTGTGACCAACCGATTTGCATTTGGGTCAAAAATAACAAGATCAGCTGGGCCATTTTCAGCAAGATAGCCAGCATCAAGACCATAGAGCTTGGCTGGATTAATAGTCATTTTCTCCAACAATTGCACGAGGGTCAGATGCCCTTCTTCCACCAGATGCGTCAAACCAAGTGAAAGCGAGGTTTCCAAGCCTGTCATTCCTGAAGGAGCTTGCGTAAGATCCTCTACATTTTTCTCATCTGCATGATGAGGTGCATGGTCCGTCGCAATGACAGAGATAACACCAGATTTCAATCCCTCAATAACCGCTAATCTGTCACTTTCCAAGCGTAATGGCGGATTCATTTTAGCATTGGCACCTTTTGTTAGAAGTAAGTCCTCAGTTCGTGAAAAATGTTGGGGTGCTACTTCTGCCGTGACGTTTGCTCCGAGACCTTGAACAAATTCAACCACCTTGACCGACTCGGCTTTGGATAGATGCTGGATATGAACACGCGCTCCCGTTTCATAGGCAATCATGACATCGCGAGCGACCATACTGTATTCTGCTACGCCTGTTGCTCCACAAACATGAAAATGTTTTTCAGCTACTTGCTCGTTGAGTCCCAAGACACCATTCAGGTCAGGGTCTTCTTCATGCAGACTGATGAGACAGCCCTGCTCTTTGGCTAATTTCATAGCTTTTCTAACCACGCCAGCATTTGTCAAAGGAATACCGTCGTCCGAAAAGGCCACCGCTCCCGCCTCTAGCAAAGCAGGAAAATCGGTCAGATTTTGACCGTCGAAATGATCTGTAATGGTTGCCACACTATAAATGTGAATAGCTTCTTTTTTAGCGGAATCCAATACTTCTTTTAAGGTTTCAACATTTGAAATCGTCGGATTAGTGTTAGCCATCATGACAACAGAAGTAAAACCACCCGCTGCTGCAGAAAGAGCTCCTGTATGAATATCTTCTTTATGGGTCTGACCAGGCTCCCGAAAATGCACATGAACATCGACCAAACCAGGAGCAACGACTAATCCTGTCGCATCAATCACTTCTTGCTCAACTTCTTCTGAAATAGACCCCGCAATCTTAACAATCTTACTTCCGTCCATCAAGATGTCGCAAACCTTGTCTAAACCAGATTGCGGATCCAATACACGACCATTTTTCACTAATAACATTCATATTCTCCTTTGTAGTACCAAAGCCATTACCATCTACTATCGCAGCCAATCAATTCCTGTTCTACCTTGTGAAGTCAAGTAGGCATTTGCTTGTGAAAAGGGCTTGCTTCCGAAGAAACCTCGATAGGCTGAAAGAGGGCTTGGATGAGCAGATTCGATAACCAGATGTTTTGGATTGGTTATCAACGCCTTTTTCTTGCGAGCATAAGCACCCCAAAGAATATAGACAACAGGCTGGTCTAAGCTATTGACCACCTTAATAACAGCGTCCGTAAAAGGCTCCCAGATTTGCCCTGCATGTCCATTTGCCTGACCTGCTGGCACAGTTAAACAAGCATTGAGCAAAAGCACACCTTGTTCCGCCCATGCTGTCAAATCATGATCTTGTTTGACGCCAATATCATCCGTCAATTCTTTTAAGATGTTTTGAAGAGATGGCGGAGCTGGTACCGAGTTCGGAACAGAAAATGACAAGCCCTGTGCCTGACCAGGTCCGTGATAGGGATCCTGTCCCAAAATAACTACTTTAACCTCTTCCAAATCCGTTGTTTGAATGGCAGCAAATACCTTCTCACGAGGCGGATAAATGGTTCCACCAGAATAAACATGATCTAAAAACTGATTGATTTTACCAAAATAATGCTCTGGCAACTGTGCCTTTATCAATTCGTGCCAAGCTGAATGTTCCATAAACTGCTCCTAGTTTGAACTTTTCTCTTTAACAATATAAATCGGACGTTTCTTCGTTTCCAAGAAAACTTTTGCCAAATATTTACCGAGAATACCAATGGTCATCAACTGCAAACCTCCCAAAAATAGGATGATACAAATAGTCGACGGCCAGCCAATTGTAGGATCTCCGAACACCAAGGTTTTGAAAACCACAAAAACCATTAGAACTAGCGACAATAGGAAGGTGAAGAAACCTGTATAGGAGGCAATATTCAAAGGTGTATCTGAAAAATTGATGATTCCTTCAATAGAATAAGAAAGCAATTTCCAGAAAGACCAACTAGTTTCACCAGCAACCCTCTCAACATTTTCATATGGCAAGTATTCTGTCTCAAATCCAACCCAGGCAAAAATGCCTTTTGAAAAGCGATTGTATTCAGACACAGATAGAATAGCATCTACCATGTGACGACGCATGAGACGGAAATCACGGGCACCGTCTACTACCTCGACCTGGCTGATTTTATTCATCAATTTGTAGAATAATTTCGCAAAAAAGCTTCGAATCGGTGGCTCACCATCACGACTGACACGACGGGTTCCAACGCAATCTAAATCTGGATTTCCATCCAACATAGCCTTCATTTCCATCAACATTTCGGGTGGATCTTGCAAATCAACATCCATAACGGTTACAAGATCCCCTTGCGCAGCTTGTAGACCTGCATAGAGAGCAGCTTCTTTCCCGAAATTCCTTGAAAAGGAAAGATAGCGAACAGCTCGGTCTTGACCAGACAATTGGCGTAAAACCGTTAATGTCCTATCCTTTGAACCATCATTGACAAAAATATACTCAAATTGTTCCCCCATCTCCTTACGAACTTTCTCCATAGCATCGTAAAAATAGGGAATTGCCTCTTCTTCATTAAAACAAGGCACGATAACTGAAATCATGTTCTTCTCCTCATACGGTCAATTATTGTATTCTCAAAATACGTTGGAGACTATTATACCATTTTACAGGATAAGTTCCCAGAAATCGTGCGTGGGCTCGTTTTAAATCTAGTCTTCCTGCCAAGTTTCTTGATTTTGACGGAACTTTTTAAGCAGATTCAAACCATCTGCATTGATATATCCCTGTACTTTTGCGACTTTGATTAACTCTGAATAATTGCTGAGCGTCACCAATTTCACGCCAGCATTGTCAAAATTACGATCTGCCTTTGGCAATTCATAAGTAAAGATTGCCACAACACCAATAACGTCAGCGCCTTCACGCTCAGCTGCTGCTACGGCATCTAGAACAGACCCTCCAGTAGAAATCAGATCTTCAACGACAACCATTTTTTGTCCCTTGACGATGCGCCCCTCTAATTGATTCCCTGCACCATGGTCTTTTGGCTTGCTACGGATGTAAGCAAATGGCAAATTCATCCGATCTGCAATGATAGCACCATGGGGAATACCTGCTGTGGCCGTTCCGGCAATCACCTCAACCTCAGGAAATTCTTCTTCAATGCGTTGGACAAAGCCATCTTCAATCAGATTTCGAGTTTCAGGATAAGATAGTGTAATACGATTATCTGTATAGATAGGGGATTTGATACCTGATGCCCATGTAAACGGCTTTTCAGGGCGCAGATGAACTGCCTTAATATCCAATAAGTGTGATGCGATTTCTGTTGCTAGTGTCATAATAGACCTCCTTCTAAATGCGTACCATTCCAACATGACCATCCCGCCGAATAGTCTGTCACTCCTAAAGTACTGGTTCAATCTATGAACCCTATAAAAAACTATATTTATCCCTGTTGAATTCTTACAGACTTCTCCTAGTCCACCATTTCAATCCATGAATTAAAATACTGTTCAATGAAATCGGTTTTCTCTTTTATTTCTGTCACGGTAAGTTTTTCATCAAGACCTGTCAGAACCCATTTATCCTCAACATCATCTCTGCGATGGATAATAGCGACCAATTTCCCCTCGAAAGCTGTCAAAGACTGCCGAACATCTTTGGAAATGATGTAAACATCTTGCTCTTCACCATCTCCAGCCAATAGATTTGGAATGTAGCCGTAATTGATGGGGTACTGGTTGCCAAATTTATCAATATACCCGATAGGTCTATCGATGATAACCTGATAAACCTTATCCACGATTCCATTCCTCTTTAATAGACAAATAGGTCTGGTAAGGATGTTCTGATTTTGTAATCGGGCGACCTACCACAATGTAATCACTACCGATTCGAGCAGCATCTGCGGGTGTCATAACTCGTTTCTGATCGCCTACTTCACCGCCAGTCGGACGAATCCCTGGCGTCAGGCACACAAAATCAGAACTCGTAGCACCTTTAATCAAAGCCACCTCATGCGCTGAACAAACCACCCCGTCAAGACCAGCTTCTTGTGCTCTTTGAGCATAATGAACAACCGCTTCCTGCAAACTAGTCTGTATATTCTGGTCTGTTCTCATCTGCTCCTCTGAGGTAGAGGTCAACTGAGTGACCGCTATTAAAACAGCATCCTTACCCAATCCCCTTCGTGCTGCCCGCATCATCTCAACACCACCAGCAGCGTGAACGTTGGTCATATCCACACCGAGTTTTGCCAAGACTTTCATAGTAAACTCGACGGTATTAGGAATATCATGCAGTTTCAAATCTAGAAAAATACTATGACCGCAGCCTTTCAAATAATTGATAATACCTGGTCCCTCCGCATAATACAACTCCATTCCAACCTTTACATAGAGTTTCTCATCTGGTGGGAACTGTTCCAGAAAAGACTGAACTTCTTCTTTACCTGCAAAGTCAAGGGCAATAATTGGTCTTGTTTCTTTCATAAAATCCTTTCATTATACACAAAAATCCCTGCCAAATCGGTCAGGGATGTGCACGAATTCAGCTTGAAAATCACCTTTCAAGCATATTACATGACACCTTCCTAGCCTCTCTGGACTTAGTTAAAGGAGATATTTTCTTTATATTACTCTTTTATTTTACCTTTGTCAACGCTTACCCAAGCTTTCTCTAACTTCTTGGCGTAAATTTTCTAGGGTGTCCATCCCATAAACATCCATGCGTTCGGGTAAATCCTTGATAATAGTTGGACAGGCAAATGGGTCTGTAAAATTGGCCGTTCCAACTCCAATCGCTGAAGCTCCTGCAATCATCATCTCTAAAGCCTTGTCAGCCGAATCCACACCACCCATGCCAATGATAGGAAGGTTGGTCATCTGAGCTACCTGACGAATGAGTTTGAGAGCAATCGGAAAAACTGCTGGGCCTGACATTCCTCCTGTACCATTTGCCAAGATTGGCTGGCGATTTTTAAGATTGAATCGCATACCAACCAAAGTATTTATCAACGTCAAGCCAGTCGCTCCAGCATCCTCAGCAGCCTTGGCCAACAGGGTTATGTCTGCCACACTTGGTGTCAACTTAACGTAAACAGGTACAGATGAGGCTTCGACTGCTGCTTTTACAGCCTGGTAAGCCAATTCAGGCACCTGTCCAATCAAAAGACCATTATTGCCATGGTCCACATTAGGACAGGAAATATTCAGCTCGATGGCTTTCACGTTTGAAGCCTTTGACATTTCCCCTGACACATAGGCATATTCTTCATTGGAAAAGCCTGCTACATTGGCAATGATTGGCAAATCTGGAAAATGTTGCGCTAGCCATGGTAATTTTTCGGATAAGACGGCATCAACACCTGGATTTTGAAGTCCAATGGCATTGAGCATACCTGCTGGTGTTTCGGCCACACGGGGAGTCGCATTTCCATAACGGGCACGACGGGTAGTCGCCTTAATCATAATGGAACCAAGCTGGTTAAGGTCATAGTAGTCCGCATACTCCTGACCAAAACCGAAGCAGCCAGAGGCTGGAATGATGGGATTTTTCAAGTCCAAGCCTGGTAAGGAAATCGCTAATCGTTTTGTCATATCAACCTCCTATAATATCAGACTGCCAGTAGCGAAAACAGGACCTTCTTTACAAACACGCTTGTTTTCATGCTCCTGGCCCTCTATAGGTTTGACCACACAGGCGTAGCATGCTCCCATGCCACAGGCCATGCGGGCTTCCAGGGAGATGTGGGCATGAGGATGGTCCTGAAAGCGTTGGTCAACATAGTTCATCATAGCTGGAGCCCCACATGAATAGATGGCAGCAAACTCGTCTGTTAGCTCTTCCACCACACGTGCAACCGTGCCTTTCTGCCCATAGGAGCCATCATCCGTTGTGACATGGACTTGGCCATAATTTGCCAATTCTTCTTCCAAAATGACAGCCTCTTTGGTGGCAAAGCCAATGACTGACGTGACATTGACACCACGGTTCGCCGCCTGTTTCGCCACTTCCACCAAGGGAGGAACTCCGATACCTCCACCAATGATGAGAATGTGGTCTCCTTCCTTGAGAAAGTCTATTTCAAACCCTTTCCCAAGCGGTCCCATGACATCCAAAAAGTGACCATTTGGCATTTTTGAAAAGACTTCCGTCCCCTGACCTTCCACTCGGTAAATAATCCGACAGTGCGATTTGATTTTATCAATCTCTGAAATAGAAATCGGTCTTCGCAGGAGCATGGAATCATCAGGAACACGAATATGGATAAACTGACCCATTTTCATATCCTGAACCATCTCACCTTGCAAGGTCATGGCAAAAATACGTGGAGCAAGCTGGACTTGATCAACTAGCAACATCTGTTCTTTTAAAATCATCTTCTCTCCTATTCTATGAAACACAGAAAGCAAGAAAGTCGATATAAGAGAAAAAACCTTGCTGGCTAGCAAGGTTACACGAAAAGAAGGCAACATTTGCCCTATTTATCACGTTCCCTTTTTCGCCTCTCTGGACTCAATTAAAGGATAAATTGTTAGAATTATACATTTTTTAAAATAATTTGTCAAATCATGTTACAATAGAAGTATGAGAATTCAACAATTGTACTATATTATCAAAATCGCAGAAACTGGCAGTATGAATGAGGCTGCCAAGCAACTCTTCATTACCCAACCCAGCCTTTCCAACGCCGTTCGAGACTTGGAAAAAGAGATGAATATCAAAATTTTTCTACGCAATTCAAAAGGGATTACATTGACAAAAGATGGTATGGAATTTCTTTCATATGCCCGTCAAATCGTAGAACAGACTGAACTGTTGGAAGACCGCTATAAAAACCCAAATGCCAAGCGACAACTGTTTAGTGTATCTTCCCAGCACTATGCCTTTGTGGTCAACGCATTCGTTTCTCTATTGAAAGAGACGGACTTGGAAGATTACGAACTATTTCTACGAGAAACGCGGACATGGGAAATCATTGATGACGTTAAGAACTTCCGTTCAGAAATCGGTGTCCTCTTCCTCAACCATTTCAACCGAGATGTTTTGTTAAAACTCTTGGACGATAACCGCCTATCTTATACACATCTATTTACTGCGAAACCACACGTATTTGTCAGCAAGACCAATCCACTAGCAAGTAAGAAATCCATTAGCCTTGAAGAACTAGCCGATTTCCCCTATCTCAGCTATGAGCAAGGTATCCACAACTCCTTCTACTTTGCCGAAGAGATTTTGGCTCAGGAACACCATAAAAAATCGATCGTTGTTTCTGACCGAGCCACCCTTTTTAATCTCTTAATTGGTCTAGATGGCTATACAATTGCGACTGGTATCTTAAATTCAAATCTCAATGGGGATAACATCGTATCTATTCCACTTGAATTTGATGATGAGATTGAATTGGTTTATATCCAACATGAAAAATCCATGTTATCGGACATGGGTGAAAAATTTATCAATTACTTGCTAGAAGAAGTAAAATTTGGTAAAAAATAAATCTATTCTTATATAGACATACACAAAACAATATGTTATAATATATTTATGAAAGCTTTTGAAAAGAAATTTGGAATATTTCACTTTTCTTCTAGGAAACGCTTTCATTTTTTTATAGTTTATGCTATAATACACATATCATATATATTAAGGAGTGGTTAGATGGCTCAAAATAAAATGTTAGCTATGATTCTTGCTGGTGGACGTGGTACGCGTTTAGAAGGGTTGACAAAAAAAGTCGCCAAACCAGCAGTCGCATTTGGCGGAAAGTACCGCATTATTGACTTTCCTCTCAGTAACTGTGCCAACTCTGGTATCGATATTGTCGGTGTATTGACCCAGTATGAACCTGTATTATTAAACTCTTATGTTGCACAATCCCAACGTTGGGGATTGGACGTACAAGGTTCTGGTATCTTTGTCCTGCCACCAAGTGAGAAGATTGAAGGTTTTGGTCTTTACAAAGGCACCGCTGATGCAATCACTCAAAATATTGACTTCATCGATCTTCATGATCCAGAATACGTCCTCATTCTTTCAGGTGACCACATCTACAAGATGAATTACGACAAACTCCTTGATACTCATATTCAGAAAAAAGCCGACGCTACAATTGCGGTTATTGAAGTGCCAATCAAAGAGGCTTCTCGCTTTGGTATCATGAATACGGATGAAGATTATCGCATTGAAGAATTCGAAGAAAAACCAGAAAATCCTAAGAGCAATTTGGCATCAATGGGTATCTATATCTTCACTTGGAAGACCTTGAAAAAGTACCTTCAAGAAGATGACAAATTGGACACTTCATCTCACGATTTTGGGCATGACATCATTCCGAAATACTTAGAAGATGGCCGCACTCTCATTGCCCATCCATTCCGTGGTTATTGGAAAGACGTAGGAACCGTTAACAGCCTCTGGGAATCCAATATGGACTTGATTGATCACGCTGGAGATTTGGACCTTTCTGATCGCTCATGGAGAATCTATTCAGAGGACAAGGGTTCTCCTGCCCAAGTCATTGGTGCGACTGCAACTGTTAAATCTGCCTATATTGATAAAGGAGCAGTTATTGATGGTACAGTAGAACATTCTGTTATTTCAACAGATGTACAGGTCAACCAAGATGCCGTAGTAAAAAATTCTGTCGTCCTGCCTGGTGCTATTATCGGCGAAGGTGTTGAGCTTGACTACGTCATCGTCGCTGAAAATATTAAAATTGCCGACGGAGTTAAACTCACAGGAGACATCGACCATATCCTCTTGATCGACAAGAATGTAACCAAGTAAGAAAGGACTGCTATGCTAAGAAATACTCTCGGAATTGTAAATATTGAAGGAAACAACGTACATTTTGGTGACGTGATGAAGCACCGTGGCGTACAAGCTTTCGGTTTCTTAGGTCGTTATCGCCTAATTGACTTTGCTCTATCCAATATGTCAAACTCTGGAATTACAGAATTCCAAGTATACATGCCTGCCGAAATGCGTTCAACAATTCAGCACGTTGGTACAGGAAAACACTATAATATCAACAGCAAACGCGGTACCCTTCGCTTGCTCAATAGCGCAACAGACCCAAATAGTGTCTATCGTCACGATATTAATGCCTTCACAGAAAACATCCACTACATCGAAAAGTCTACAAAAGATTATGTGCTAGTTGCTCCATCTTACTTCATCTATAGCCAGGATTTTTCAAAAGTCATGGATGACCATATTGCAACGGATGCTGATATTACCGTTCTTTATAAAAACGTTTCAGATGCTAAAGAAAATTTCATCGGCTGCCAAACTCTCAAATTTGGTGAAGATCGTCGTGTCGTAGCTTTTGAGGAAAACCACGGTAAATATAAAAACCGTCCCGTTTCCCTTGAAGCCTACATTATGAAACGGACTACATTTATCGACTTGATTAAACGTGCTAACAAAGTGTCGTCTCTCTACTGGTTAAAAGATATTTTACGTGATACAGTTGACCAGTACAAGATTATGGGCTATGCACATCGTGATTATGTCGCATGTATCAATACGACAGCTTCCTACTTCAATACTCAAATTGAATTGATTGACCAAGATACCCGCAAACTCCTCTTCAAACATGATTGGCCAATCCATACCCAAACAAGTGATAGCTCACCATGTTTGTATGGTCCATTGGCAGAGGTCAAACGTAGCCTAATTTCAAATGGAGCGAATATCAATGGTCAAGTCGAAAATTCAGTCATTGACCGCGATGTTATCATTGAAGAAGGTGTTGTTATCAAAAACTCAATCATTCTCAATGGCGTGACAATCAAGAGTGGGGCGAATATTGAAAATGCAATTATCGATAAAGCAACTAAAATTATTCACCCAATTGACATCAAGGGAAGCGAAACTTCGCCTTCATACTTGAAACCACACCAAATCATTTAGGAGCTAACATGACAAAAAAATCTGTTCTCTTTGTAGCATCCGAGGGACTTCCGTTCATCAAGACTGGCGGATTGGCTGATGTTATTGGCTCTTTGCCAAAAGAATTGGTAAAACAGGGTTTAGATGTCCGAGTCGTTCTACCACTCTACAAAAAAATTGCAGTAAATAATCACTCTGATTTCGATTACGTATCAAGTTTTGATGTGCGGGCTGGCGACATCCAATCTATGGCAAATGTTTACAGTCAGGTTGTTGATGGAGTAACATTCTATTTTATTGAGCACCGCGATTTCTTTGAACGTGATGAACTATATGGATATGACGATGATGCCATGCGTTTTGGCTATTTCCAACATGCTACATGTCGTCTGTTGGAAGCACTTCATTTCTTCCCGGATGTCATGCACACACATGACTGGCACACTGCTGCCCTTCCATTTCTTTGCCGTACTTTCTATAGCTACCGCGAAGAATTCCGCAATATCAAGCATGTATTCACTATTCATAACTTGGCTTTTCAGGGAATTTTCCATAAACAAGCGCTTTGGTCAGCCCTTGGCATGGACTATAGCTACTATTTGGATGGTATTGCACGTTTTCATGATGAATGTATCAGCTTCATGAAGCTTGGTATCCTATACGCTGACAAGGTTACTACAGTTTCTGAAACTTATGCTCGCGAAATCCTAACGGAAGAATTCGGCGAAAACATGCAACATGTACTAGAGTTGCGCAAATATGACTTGGTTGGCATTGTCAATGGTATCGACTATGATAGTTGGGATAGTCAAACAGACCAGTACCTTGTGAGAAATTATAGTCTTGAAACGATTGAAAGTAAAAAGGCTAATAAACTGGCCCTGCAAGCACAATTTGCCCTTCCACAAGATGAGAATGTCCTATTGATAGGTATCGTCTCTCGCTTGACATGGCAAAAAGGGTTCTATCTCTTGACCGAGGTACTTGGCCATCTTCTTCAAGCCCATGTCCAATTTGTTATCTTAGGCAATGGTGAGGAAGACATTGAAAATGCCTTTAATCACTTTAAACACGCCTATCCTGATAAATTTGCATTCTACCGTGGTTACAATGAACCACTTGCCCACCAAATTTATGCAGCAAGCGATCTCTTCCTCATGCCTTCTATGTTTGAACCATGCGGCATTAGCCAGTTGATTTCAATGCACTACGGAACACTCCCTCTAGTGCGTGAAACAGGTGGCTTGGTTGATACTGTAGCACCATACAATATGTCTACCAAGGAAGGAACTGGTTTTAGCTTTGGAGGGCGTGACGCTTACAATATGCGACAAGTCTATGATTTAGCCCTTCAAACCTACTATGACCGTCCCGATGACTGGTATGCCATGGTTGAACAAGCTATGACGCGTGATTTTAGTTGGACAGCTTCGGCAGAGAAATACATCTGGCTCTACCGTGAAATTAGTGGCTAGGTAAGATTTGACAACAAACTGAAGGGGAGTGCGACCAAGGTCCACTCCTTTTCAACAAGGAGATTGCTATGACAGAATTTACTGACCTAGATTTATATTATATGAATGCTGGTGAGCATACCACTCTTTACGAAAAAATGGGTGCTCACATTATAAAAGAACGAAACAAAATTATCGGAACCCAATTTCGTGTCTATGCCCCAAATGCCAGAGAAATATTCTTAGTTGGCAACTTTAACGAGTGGCAACGCAGTCACTCTATGGAGCGTGAAATTGATGGAGTGTTTCAACTTTATGTAGATGGATTAAAATCCCTTGAAGATTATAAATACCTGATTATCACACACGATGGGCGTGAAATATATAAGGCTGACCCTTATGCATTTTTCAGCCAAGTTCGTCCAGACACTGCCTCTACAACCTACAATTCGCGTTATAAATTCAAAGATGATATCTGGATGTATAATCGTGTTAACTATGATTTTAAAGAACAGCCAGTATCCATCTACGAGGTACACTTAGGTTCGTGGAAGCAAAAATTTGCTAATAAAAATGAAGGAGGAGCTCCTGTAGAAGCTTTCAATAGTTATAAGGAAATCACTCCACTTCTCATCGAACATATCAGGGAAAATAACTACACACATATTGAATTATTGCCAATTACCGAGCATCCTCTCGATGCGTCTTGGGGCTATCAGGTAACAGGCTACTACAGTCCAACTAGTCGCTATGGCAAGCCAGATGAACTTAAGTATTTAGTTGACCAATGTCACCAAGCAGGAATCGGAGTGATTCTTGACTGGGTACCACTTCATTTCTGTAAAGATGCTCATGGGCTCTACCAGTTTGATGGTAGTTGGCTATACGAATACTCCTACGAACAAGACCGTGAAAACCACCAGTGGGGGACTGCTAATTTTGACCTTGCAAAAGGACTGACTCGCTCTTTCCTTCTTTCTAATTTAAAATACTGGTTGGAATATTTCCATTTTGATGGCATCCGTGTTGATGCACTATCTTATCTCCTCTATTGGCGTGGTGAAACAGATGAAGATAAGATAAATCATGCCGCAATTGACTTTATCAAACGTGTCAATGCCATGGTCCATACCGACTATAAGGGAGTCTTGATGATTGCTGAAGACTCTTCAAGCTTCCCTAAAGTCACACATTCTCTAGAAGATGGCGGTATTGGATTTGATATGAAATGGGATCTGGGCTGGATGAATGATACACTAAAATTTGTGGAACGCCCTGCTATTTATAGAAAATATCACTCAAATGAAATCACTTTTGGTATGTACTATAACCAAAACGAGCAATTCTTACTACCACTTTCGCACGACGAAGTTGTTCATGGGAAGCACTCCATTATCGAGAAGATGAATGGCGACTACGAAGATAAGTTCCATCTGGCTCGAGTCTACTACAGCTTTTACTTTGCCCATCCTGGAAAGAAATTACTCTTCATGGGAAATGAATGGGGTCATATCCGTGAATGGCACGAATATACAGAAATGGACTGGGGACTGCTACAATTTCCAATCCACCATTCTTTCTATCAAATGATGAAAACATTATCTACTTTCTATAAAGAACATGATGCTTTCTGGAAATATGACTACCAAGCCTATGAAAAAGGATTTAATTGGGTAAAAATAGATGAAGAAGCAAGCCTGTATGCTTTTTCTCGCACTAGTGATGTACAAGAAATCTTGACTATTCATAACTTTAATGATCAAGAACTATTTGATGTACACTTGGATTTGCCAGCTGACAGCGAATATAAACTTGTCTTCTCATCTAATGCTATTCCAATGGACACATTTAGCCTCTATCCCGATGAAAATGGAGCCAGAATTACTGTACCACGTTTGACCAGTTTTTATCTAGAGCGTGTGAAATAATTATCTATAAAAAATGGAGTATTGAACCGACCCCAATTTTCTGTCTAACTTTTGGGGTGTGGCTCACTTACTCCATTCTTTTTTGCATACAAAAACAACCACCGTTTCCGATGATTGTTCGTTTCTCTTATTCAACACTTGTATATGTTGCAGCTTTCTCAAGGAAAGTATCAAACTCACCACTTGCTTTTACTTCTGCGATAACCTTGTCTATCGCAGTTTTTAGTTCTGTACTACCTTTTGGCAAAGCAATGACTTTCGAATTCTCATCAATCGTTGGAAATTCAACGGATGCAACGGCTAAATCTGAATTCTGTGAAACATAACCAGCAGCAACTGGAGAATCCATTAAAATAGCATCAACTTTTCCTGATTTGAGCTCATTTACAGCTTCACCCATCAAGGTTAAAGAAATTAGGTTAGCTTGACTAATGTTTTCCTGTGCGTAGGATTCTTGTGTTGAACCCTTTTGTACCGCGAGAGTTTTCCCGCTCATAGCATCAATTGAAGTGAGTGAATTGGCGCTATCTTTTTTGATAAGTAATACATCAGAAATTTGATAGTAACTTTCAGAGAAATCAAAAACTTTTGCACGATCTTCCGAATAAGATAGACCAGCAATTGCAATATCAGCTTTGCCATTTTGAACGCTAGACAATACATTGTCAAAACTCATTGCTGAAACTTCAAGCTTGACCCCAAGTTCGTCGGCTATTTTTTGAGCCAACATAATATCTGCACCAACAACTTCATTCTTTCCATCAACTAGTGACTGAAACTCGAATGGAGCATAGTCTGGACTAGTTGCCACTACCAATGTACCTTTTTCTTTAATTTTATCTAATACAGATTGTGATGACGTCGAAGAACAAGCTGCCAATGTCAGTCCAGCTAAAACTGTTGCTGCTAATGCCAAGATTTTTTTCATATTTCTTAAATACCTTCTCTTTATTTTAATAAAATACTTATTCTAAAAAACACAAGCTTATTGATTTTCATTGTATTTTCTTGCAGTCTTTCAGAATGTATTCTCATTTTAATTCATTTTTATACATTTGTCAAGAAAATATTATTTTTATTCAATTTAATCGTATAAAATTTAATTGTTAGCAATGGATAATTCATAGGCTTCTTGAACAAATTGATCCATCTGTCCAGATTCCACTAGTTTTGTAATGACAGAGTCAACTTTTTCCTTTAAAGCTGTACTTCCTTTTGGCAAGGCAATAGCATAGGCATCTGAATAGCTACTTTTTATCTCAGTATCTAAAATAACCAAGTCATCATTTTTGGCAACATAGGCTTTTGCAATCGGCTCTTCAAAAATAACTGCTTCTAGCTTCTGTGATTTTAATTGATTAATCAGCTCGCCGTTCGAAGCTAGGGCAACAACCGTGGAAGACGGAAGCTGTTCTTTAACAATTTGTTCTTGAATAGAACCTTTTTGTGCTCCTATATTTGCCTCAGCTAGAGAATCAAGCGATGTATATTGTGCAAGATCCTCTTTATTTATAATAACTTTATTGGTTGAGGTGTAGTAAGGAATGGAAAAATCATACACTTTTGCACGCTCTTCAGTGGCTGAAATTCCTGAAATGGCAATATCCGATTGCCCTGACTGGACATTGTTCAAAACATTATCAAAACTCATCGCTGAAAATTCGACTTCTACACCCAATTCTTGACCAATGGCTTTTGCAAGCTCAATGTCAGCTCCAACGATTGTATCTTTGCCATCAACCAGTGTTCTAAACTCAAATGGTGGAAATTCTGGATTCAATGCAACAATTAGTTTTCCCTTTTCCTGAACATCCTTCAAAGAAGTATCTTCTTGAGTAGCATTTCCACTACAAGCACTTAGACCTATTGTTGCCAATAAAACCAAGCCTGTCATAATATATTTTTTCATCATCATATTCTCCTTTAAAATAATCCTGTACATACTTATACCGTTTTTTATATAAAACATCGGACTTCCATTGCAGTAAAATGCATATTTTTTCTCCTTTTTTGAAAGATAAAAATATTTTACGTTATTTTTATACATTTGTCAACTTATTTTCTGTATTTTTATTCAAACGACATAAAAAAGAAGCTGTTTCTAGCTTCTACCTATAATTTCTATCCCACTCTCCATCGTCATTTTTTCGTAACCGCCCAATAACAAGGTATCTATCCAATCACTCATTCCTCCAGTATACTGATATAAAAAACAAACTGGAGGATTTATTATGTCACAACCCATCGTCCCATTGACTGTTCCACAATCTCGCTGCTTTGAAAAGAAAAGCAGAAACGATATTCTGATGAAAATTCGTCTCGGAAAAACGGAAGTCACATTTTTCCAATCTATCAATCCTGAAGTAATGGAAACTATCTTGGATAAGGTGTTGCATTATGACCATCCGACTCAGTGATTTAGGTCAAGCCTACTTGGTTTGCGGGAAAACGGATATGCGTCACGGGATTGATTCTCTTGCCTATCTTGTCAAAAGTCAATTCAATCTGGATCCCTTCTCAGGTCAGGTCTATCTCTTCTGCGGAGGTCGAAAAGACCGATTCAAGGCTCTTTACTGGGACGGACAAGGATTTTGGTTATTGTATAAACGTTTTGAAAACGGGAAATTGACCTGGCCAAACAATGAAGAAGAGGTCAAAGCCCTCACTTCTGAGCAGGTGGACTGGCTCATGAAAGGATTTGCTATCATTCCAAAAATAAATGTTTCCAAAAGTCGTGATTTCTATTGAAATCATGGCCAATGAGCTAACCCTCCTTCGAGAACAGGTTGAGTATCTGAGACGGAAACTCTACGGAACATCATCAGAGAAGGTTGTATATCAACCCGGTCAGCTGAGCTTGTTTGGGGAGGAAAGCCTCCCTGAAGAAGAAGCTGACTTACACAGTTGAAACAGAAACGATTACTTATAAACGCAAGAAAGCTAAGGGAGTTCGTCAGGGTTAAGGCTCTCGCTTAGTGTCCCTTTTCAGAGTTCGTGTCAACAATCTCAGCGCAGTGGTTGATTGGCTTTAACAGTCTGGGAGACTGTTAAAGGTAGGAGATAAGATTTGCAAAGCAAATCTCAGCAGTTCGTATTTCATACTCCGAATCTGACCATTACGACTGTTGCGAACAAAGTTCACTCTATCTCCGACCTCCAAAGGTTCCCCAAACCTTTGGAGCTATGCGGGGGTGGGAGTTTAAAAGGTCTGGGAGACCTTTTAAAGTGGGAGATATAAGCTGACGGCAGTCAGCTCACATAAATTGATGTCTGGGGATAGACTGTTTCAGCTCAACAACTGGAAATAAGGACTTGTTGACGAACTCTATTTTATCAATTGAGTTCTTTCTCACTCCCCTTCTATTATCAAGAGGTTCATTGGCTTAAGTATTGGCAAAATAAGATTTTGGACTAAATTAGATGAAAATATGCTATAATGAAAACATGTTAGTCAATCTTATTTTACTATTTATTGCATATTTATTGGGATCTATCCCGTCAGGACTTTGGATTGGTCAGGCTTTTTTCAAGATCAATATTCGTGAACATGGTTCGGGAAATACTGGAACAACTAATACCTTTCGCATACTGGGGCCAAAGGCTGGGACCATTGTATTTGTCATTGATTTCCTTAAAGGAACCTTGGCTGCTCTGCTTCCAATTATTTTTCATGCCCAAGGAATTTCTCTGATTGTATTTGGGTTAATGGCTGTACTGGGGCACACTTTCCCAATCTTTGCCCAATTCAAAGGCGGTAAGGCTGTTGCAACATCTGCTGGTATGTTGTTGGGTGTCGCACCTGCTTTCTGCCTCTATCTCGTTCTAATCTTTGCCAGTTCACTCTACTTGACGTCCATGGTTTCCTTCTCTAGCGTCTTAGCAGCAGCCTTAGCCATCTTAGGAGCTCTGCTATTTCCAGCAATAGGAATCATCCTGCCAAGCTACGACTGGCTCTTTACCATCATCATCGTCTTTTTGGGCCTATTTGTCATTATCCGCCACAAGGAAAATATCCAGCGAATTTTGAAAAAGGAAGAAAACCTTGTCCCATTTGGACTCAACCTAACCAAACAGAAAAAGCGAGTTTAAATCACTCGCTTTTAGTTTACATAAACTTCAACCACTTCAATTCTTTCCCCACCCAGCAAAATCAAATGGCAGTCTACACGATCTATCATGTAGGCTTTTTTCAATGCCTCTGCGTAGAGTTGCATTTGAGCTTGATAACGTTGGCTGAGTTGGATTGGTTGGTCATATTTGTCTGTCTTGTAATCAAAGAGGACAATATGATCCTCATACAGTAGGTAGCCATCGATAATCCCACGAAGGACAAATTGTTCCTGTGACAAAGAATCTGTCTGCAAACTTGCAAATGGAGCTTCTCGGTGGAGTTTGTCCGTATTGGCTAGAATTTCTCTTCCTAAGTCTGTATCAAAGAAATCTAAAATCATCTGAACATTGATTTTGCCTTTAACCGCTTGCTCAGCATGAACAGCTTCTAGGGCTTCTCTTACCGTATCTTCTGTCACCAACCAAGACAGATCCAAGCGTTGCATGAGTTCATGGACTGCTGAACCGACTTGGGCTCCAGTGATTTTTGGTTTCTTGGAGAAATCTGGCAAGTTGAAGGTCCGTTTTGGCTGGTATTTTTCCATAACTTCCATGCCTTCTTGTTCCAAAATAGGCTCATAGAGTTTCTTGATTTGACTTGGAGTCCGTAAACTTGGCAATTCAATGGCAGCCTTATAGCGTTCGTTCAACTCTTGAACAGAAGACAACTGGTCCAAGGCCTGGGCGATGTCTTCTGATTGACGAATATCTTTAAGGCTGGCATCTTCTAGTTTACTCTTCAATGTAAGTTTACCAATCTTCTCCTCTGTCAAATCCTCATCCGTCACAAAGACTTTCTTGAAGTGCAAGTCATCTCCTGAGAAGGCCTCATCAATGGCTAGAATCCAGTCTTGGAAGGTCGCCATACTTTCACGAGTTGATTGGGCAAGTACGCCATCTTCCTTCTTACCATCGTATTTTTCAGCTAACTTGTCAGCATTACCCTTTCCAACCAGATACAGCTTCTTCTCGGCACGCGTTAGTGCAACGTAAAGTAACCGCATTTGTTCTGAAAGATTGGCAATTTTTAGCTCTTGGAGGTTATTTTGATAAGGGAGGGTGTTCATTAAGACTCGCACCTGAGGCAATGGGCTATTTACCTTATCTTTCATATCCGCTAAATATTGGATACCTAGACCATTTTTCCGGCTGATGATGACTGATTGGTAATGGTCTTCCAAGTTAAATCGCTTATCGATGTTCATGAGGAAGACATATTTGAACTCCAGACCTTTTGACTTGTGAATAGTCATAAGCTGTACAGCATTTTGCGGTAGAAACTCTTGTACATCTGCCAAATCCTTATCATTTGCTAAGGCCCTGTCAATCATGGCGATGAAGCGGGACAAGCCCTTGTAGCCTGTTTTTTCAAACTGGTTGGCACGCAGACCTAGTGCATATAGATTGGCCTGACGCTTGCTGCCATTTGGAAGAGCACCGACATAGTCATAGTAGAATTTTTCATTGAAAATCTTCCATATCAAATCATAGATAGAATGCAGTTTGGCAAAAGCACGCCAGTTTTCTAAGATAGACAAGAAATCCTTAATTTTCTTCTTCAACTCTCCTGACATAAGTTCAGGATGTTGCCCATTTGTTTGCTGGGCTATTTCCATTTTCTGGTAAAAGAAACCTGTCCCAGCCTGCAAGGAAATCCGTGTCAGCTCATCCTCATCGAATCGGAACATAGGTGATTTAAGCAGGGCAACCAAGGCATAGTCATTGAGTGGATTATTGATAACCCTCAAGGTATCCAGCATAATCATGACTTCTAAAGATTGCAGATAGGAGGCTGCTCCACCATCTGCCACAATTGGAATCCCATGTTTTTCAAAAATGGACATAATGAGGTCATTGTGTGTCCGCTTTTGTACCAAGAGAGTGATGTCCTTGAAGTCTGCTCCTTCTTCATTGTGAAGACGAATAATCTCTTTTGCAACGACCTCAATTTCACCAGCAGTCAGAGGTGTTTCTTCCTCAGCATCCGTTGAAGAATGTGCGCTATCCTGCTGATCGTAAATCAAGTATTCCATCTCATGCTTGGGCTGGGCAATTTTTTGACCAGGACTACCAGCAACTAAACTGTGGGTGTCGTCATACTTGATTTCTCCTACTTGACGGTCCATCAGGCGCGTGAAAATGGCATTTGTCGCCTCCAAGACCTCTATCTGACTACGGAAATTTTCCTTGAGTAAAATCAATTTCCCAGCCTGTGGATTTGCCTGATACAGTTCAAATTTCTCTTGGAAAATCATCGGATCCGCCTGACGGAATCGATAGATGGACTGCTTAATGTCGCCCACCATAAAGCGGTTGTGACCGTTAGACAGCAGGTCCAGCATTCGCTCTTGGCTATGGTTGTTATCCTGATACTCGTCCACCATGACTTCGTGGTATTTTTCTTGGAAAAACTGGCGGATGTCTACATTTTCTTCTAAAATACGAATAGCGAAATGCCCAATATCGCCAAATTCAAAAGCTGCTTCCTTGATTTTGACATCCAGATAAGCCTGCGAAAAATCCAAGACAAAGTCACGTAACAATATCAGCAGTGGCACAGCTTGAAACTGATAATCTTTCAGCAGGGTTAATTCATAAACTTCCTGACCCAAATCTCGTAGTCCTGAGATAAGCTGGCTCTTGCCAGCATTGTATTCTTCTTTAAAGGCTATCAAATGCTCATCTTTTGGTCGATTGGCATTGGTCAGACCCTTGCCTCTGGACTGGTCATTGATGAGAAGGATTCTTTCAACCCGTTCCATCAAGTCCTTCTGGTCCAGACTTTCTAGACCTGTCAGCAAATCCAAGACTTCTTCCACATTTGCAAAATACTTAGCGGAACCAAAGTCATTTCTGCCCCATTCCACATGGTAGCGGAAGAAATCTGCAGCTTGATAGAGCTTGTCTACCACTTTTTCCTTAAAGCCATGCTCTAAGATCTGCTCTATACGCTCTTGACTGTACAAATCAGCTTGAACAGCCTGCTCTTTCATCCATTTAGTTGGACTGCTCGTCGATTGGCTAAAATCATGCATCTGATAAACAACCTGACGGAAACCACTGTTATCCTTGCGGTTGCCCGAAAAATTGCGAACTAGTTTGCGGAATGCACCATTTTCATCCTCTTCAAGATAATCTGCAAAGAGCTGATCGAAGACCTCTTTTTTCAGACTCGCTTTTTCTGTCTCATCCTGTAAAATCCGAAACTGCGGAGAAATGCCAAGGCTATAACCATAGGTTGTCACCAATTTCTGCGTAAAGGAGTCCATGGTCCCAATATCTGCTTTAGTCAAATCCGCCAACTGGGCAGACAAATGCCGTCGCAATTCCATATCGGTCGTCTCCGCAATGGTTTCATTGAGATTTTTCTCAATCCGCTCCTTCAACTCACCAGCCGCTTTGACTGTAAAGGTCGAGATAAAGAGCTGGTCGATTCCCACACCACGCTTCAACTTATCCAAAATCCGTTGAACCATGACGAAGGTCTTTCCTGACCCAGCCGATGCAGAGACCAGAACATTCTGACCGTGCGTGTAGATGGCTTCAATCTGCTCAGGTGTGCGTTTTTGTTGCTTATCAGAATTGGCTTCCGCCAGCTGCACAGCCTTGATTTCTTCCGCGCTTAAAAATTGTTCAAAAGCCATTAGTCCTGACCTCCTTTCATTCGTTCCATCCAATCTTGACGCTTGGCCGCTTTTACCAACCGCCGCGCCATGCCCATGTGCCGATCCGCCTCAAAACCAGTGATTGCCTTCAGCTGCTCACCTGCCACCGAACGCCCATCTTTTGTATAAGGGTTAATAGCAAAGCGACCATCCAGGATGTCCTTGGCAGCTTGTTTGTAGAGTTCTTGGTTGTGGTTCAATAACACCGCAAACTCATCTTCCGTGTAGAGTTGGTTACGAGTCTGATAAAAATGATTGAGCCCCAGACTTTCCTCCTTCAAGAAAAGCCCCTTGTAAATCAAGCTAGTATTGGCAGCCCCTTCTAGCTGTTCTAAATTCTTCGTGTCTTTTAATTTGATAATCGGATCCTGCAAATGCAAATACATAGCCCCAAAAACAGGTTTATCCTTGGTTTCATCCAGCTCTTGTAAGGCTGCCAAGTAGGTCACCAACTGAGGTTTGAGACCATTGTAAAAATCACCAATCGAAAAGCTTTGGTCGCTGGACTTGTAATCTACAACGCCGACAGCCTGATTACTTTGTAAGGTATCCAAGCGGTCAATGGTACCATTTACATGCACACTCTTGCCATTTTGAAGGTCAAAAACCAGCGCCTTATCCTGACGGAAACTCTTTTCCTGACCATCAATTTCAACCAAATCATTATCCCGCAAAATAGTCGCACTGGAGCGAGCAATCTTATCCAGCACCTCCTCCGTATAGCGAGCAGCCGCATCCTGGTTATAAAACATAGCAAATTCTGCCTCGTCACGCGTACGCAGGATGGCCTTGTCCACTTTTTGATCAAAATCTAGCTCAGATTGGTCCATGACCACTCGTTCAAAAATCCGATGCAAGAACAAACCATGCTGAAAGGCAGTCGGATGGATGGATTCCTGTTCCCGCAAGCGAAGAACATTACGGACAAAGTAAAGATATTGGTTGTTGTAAAAATTTGTCAAGCTGGATGCAGAAAGATTGAGCGGCTTATCCTCTGGATATAAAGCAGCCAAGGTTTCGTCTGAAAGTTGTTTAGAAGTAATTTCGCCAGTAATAGTCGGAATTTCAATGCCTTGCGACTCCAATTTCTTCTTCAAATGGCGAACCAAGACTGTCCAGAAGGCCGTCTGCCCTTCCCATTCTTCATTATCAAGAGATGGTCTTTCCGACTCAATCAAACGGGATAAGAGACTCTTGTAGTGACCGATGTCTTGCGGACTAAGACTTTTAATCCGTCCACGTTCTTCGGATTTCAGCCCCATTTTTTGGAGAATCTTGATGTATGGGGAGAGACTATCTTCGCCTTCGTTATAAATCTGAGGTGTGGAAATAACTAACTGTACCGTCGCAGCATTAAGCAGAGACATCATGGCAGCATGGTTCTTCTTGATATTCTCTCGGCTGACCAAATCAAAACGTGAAGAACTAGCTGAGACAAGATTGACTTTTTCCATCTCTTCTTCTGTCAATAGACTGGTATTCTTGGCAACTTTTGGAAAATTGGACTGGCCCATTCCGATAGCATAAACATACTTTGCAGTGTGCGGCTCGATCAAATCATAGGATTTGACATTGACCACATCAACCGTTGCAGGAACGGTACGATAGTGGCTGGCCTGCATTCCAGCCTGTAAAATAGCCAGAAAATCATCCATTTTCAACTTTTCTTTTCCGAAAATCTGATGAAAATTCTCGAGAATATGGGTAAAACTTTTCCAGACCTGCTCTTCTTTTTCTTGCTCTACTTCGCTCAAATTTCGAGACATTTTTTCCATATTTTTAGGAAGCTCAATTGCCTCCAAAAATGCCATAAATTTCTCAAGCAAGGCAGTTCCAGATTGTGGTCCAGCCTTAAACAGCTGGTTCAAAGGTTCCATAATCTTAGCACGTAGGGGTTCCAAGACATTCAAATCATAGACAAGTCGCTTCTCCTTGACAGTCTCAACATCATAGTCCGCTCTGCCATTGACCGAAAAAGCCCTCGAAAAAGCAGCCTGCCCCTTCATATCCGCAAAGAGGATGTAAGACTCAAATAGGTCCAGCTCCTTTTGGGAAATGCTGGCGTACAAACCAGATTTGAGGAGATTGAGCAGGTCTTCCGCACGAAAACGATAGCGACGCAAACGCTCCAAGGACTCCACAAAATGGACCAACGGATGGTGACTCATCTCCTCTGCCTTGCCGAAATAGTAAGGAATGTCATACTTGTCAAAAATCTTGCCAATCTGCAACTTGTAGCTATCCACATCACCCAAGAGCAACAAGATGTCTTTATAGCGAGCCCCTTGATGCACCTGCTGACGAATTGCAGTCGCAACCTGCTCCACCTCTTCTTTTTGGTTAACGACTTCCCATAGCTGGATTTTTTCTTGATCTGCTGGAGTCAAGTCTATCATGGTCCCGCTGTAGTCATAATAGGCTTCCATATTCTTTGAAAATTTACCAATACTGTCCAAGACTGGCTCTTGACCAATATAAGTAGCCTTAGTCTGGAACTGCGCTGATAGCTGACGTAAAAAATCAACGTTGGCTTGATAGACATTGCCTTCCGCATAGGTGGCTTGCACAGCTTTCTTGCTGGCATATACACCAATCAGGATTTCCGACACCCGCTCATTTAAAGCACTTACTAAAGATTCTTCTTCTGCCGAAAAACGAGAAAATCCGTCTACCACCAGCACAATGTTCTTCAACTGCTCATCTAACTGACCAGTTTCCACCAAGCTAGTTAGCTGTGCTAACTTAGACTGATGCTCAAAACCTTCTTTAGACAAAATGTCTGTTACAGCCAGAAAAATCTTTACCAAATCAGCCTGCTTATCTGGTGAGTCCATGGCTTCCAAGTCCAAAATGGACATATTTGCCCGTTGCAATTCTTTGTATAAAGCAACTAGCTGGTTAATGAACCCAAAATCTGTCTGCAAACGACCATAGACTTTCAAGTCGCCATCTTCAAATTGCGATAGAACACGAAAGAAAATCATTGCCAGACCAACATCATCCAGCGGTTGACTTGCTTCTTTCCTATCAATCATCAAATAGCGGGCCAATTGCCCAAAACGGGTCACGATAATATCAAAAGTTGCCTGTTCAGGTAGATATTCCAAGACCTTGCGTTCCATCTCAAAGGACAAAGAATTAGGAGCAATATAAAAAACTCGCTTACCTTCCTTAGCAAATTCTGCAGCAATATCCGTTAAATACTGCGTCAGAGGATTTCGTATATCTGTGTAGACTAATTTCATATCAAATTCTCATACTTTCATTGAACTTACTATGTCTAGTATATCAAAAATGCGTATACAAAAAAAGGAAAGGCGAACCTTTCCTTTTATTATTTTACCTGAATAGGAATTAGGAAAAATAATTTAATTAGTCTTCGTTGCGACGACGTTTACCTGCAAGAGCAAGAGCTGCAATAAGCATACCTGCACCAAGTACTGTTGCTGATGATGAAGCTTCACCAGTGTTTGGCAATTGAGCCGCACCAGCTTTAGCAGTTGTTGGAGCTACAGGAGCCTGTGGTTTTGGTGCAACAGGTTTGCTTACCTTACGGTAGATGTGTGTTGTATTACCGTCTGGATCTGTTACAGTCTTACCTGTAAACTCGTATCCTGGGATTGACTTGTTAGGTGTTGTACCTTCCTCTTGCGGTGCAATTGGGTTACCGTCTTCGTCAACGTGGTTTGTTACAACCTTAGTTACCTTACGGTAGATATGTGTTGTGTTACCGTCTGGATCTGTTACAGTCTTACCTGTGAACTCGTATCCTGGGATTGACTTGTTAGGTGTTGTACCCTCTTCTTGTGGTGCAATTGGGTTACCATCTTCGTCAACGTGGTTTGTTACAACCTTCTTAGCAGGTGTTTCTACTTTACGGTAAACGTATGTTACTTCAGTAGTCTTACCACCTACAACAGTACCAGTTTCTGAACCTTCCACACGAACAAGCTCATAAGTTGTACCATCTTCTGTAACAATCTCTGTTGGCTTGTTATCTGTTGTGTCATAAGACTTACCAGCAGGAGCGTCTGTTTCGTCGTTAACAGGTGTCTTAAGCACATTGCCATTTTCATCCACGTAGTTCACCACAACGTTACCATTTTGAACGTAAGGGACTGGTGTGTCAACGCCAGAATCATCTGGTGTTGGTGGTACATAACCCTTACCTGGATCTGTTGGATCAACTGGTTTCAATGGTTCGTTGGTCTTAGGATCTACTGGTGTGTAGCCTGGAACGTTTGGAATTGATGGAACTTCACCATTTGTACCTGGTGTTGTTGGATCAATTGGCTTATCTGGGTTAGTTGGATCGAATGGATATGGAACTTTAGGTTCTTGTCCTTCTGGTACACCTGGAATTTGTGGAATCCAGTTAGCGACTTTCTTATACACATAAGTGATCTCAATTGTCTTACCACCTTCAACTGTACCGTTTTCTGTACCAATTGTCTTAGACGGAATCAAGACATAACGTGAACCATCTTCTGTTGTGATAGTAGTTGGTTTGTTATCTGTTGTGTCATAAGACTTACCTGCTGGAGCGTCTGTTTCGTCGTTAACAGGTGTCTTAAGCACATTGCCATTTTCATCCACATAGTTCACCACAACGTTACCATTTTGAACGTAAGGGACTGGTGTGTCAACGCCAGAATCATCTGGTGTTGGTGGTACATAACCCTTACCTGGATCTGTTGGATCAACTGGTTTCAATGGTTCGTTGGTCTTAGGATCTACTGGTGTGTAGCCTGGAACGTTTGGAATCACTGTATCTGGAGTTGGTGTTACTGGTACATCTGGGTTAGTTGGGTCGAATGGATATGGAACTTTTGGTTCTTGTCCTTCAGGTACACCTGGAATTTGTGGGAGCCAGTTAGCGACTTTCTTATACACATAAGTGATCTCAATTGTCTTACCGCCTTCAACTGTACCTGTTTCAGAACCAATTGTCTTAGACGGAATCAAGACATAACGTGAACCATCTTCTGTAACGATTTCTGTTGGCTTGTTGTCAGTTGTGTCGTATGGACTATCTGGTTTTGCGTTTGTTTCGTCATTAACAGGTGTCTTGATGACTGTACCATCTTCTGTAATGTAGTTAACAACAACGTTACCAGCTTTTTCATACACATAAGTAACTTCTGTTGTACCTTCTACAACCTTACCTGTTTCGTTTGAGCCAGCCTGAACTTCTTTGTAGTAGTATACATCGCCAGTTGCATCTTCAACGATTTTCTCTGGTTTGTTGTCAGTTGTGTCGTAAGCTGTACCTGTTGAAGTTGTCTTCGTATCCACTACTTGAGGAGCAATTACTTTACCATCAGTATTTACGTAGTTAACAACAACATCACCCTTCACTTCTTCGTACACATAAGTTACTTCCGTTACGCCTGGAACAACGTCACCTGTTTCAGAACCTTGAGTCATTTTAGGAACCAACTTGAATGTGCGACCATCTTTAGTTGTGATGGTTTCTGGTTTCACATCTGTTGTATCGTACTCTGTACCTGTTGAAGATTCTGGTGTATCTACTACTTGTGCTTGTAATTCTTCACCTGTTGTTGAGATGTAATTTACAACAACTGAACCTTTCACTTCTTTGTAGACATATGTAACTTCTTTAGTTACACCAGCTTCTACAGTACCAGTTTCATCACCAACTGTAGATGCTGGAACCAACTCATAAGTTTTACCGTCATCAGTAGTGATGGTTGTTGGGCGTAGGTCACTTGTATCGTAAGTCGAACCTGGTTTACCGTTCACAGTATCATCAACCGTACTTGCTGTTACTGTACCGGCATTGGTTACACCTGAAATTGGAGTGCCGTCTGTCGCAATGTAATGAACAATAACGTCACCAGCTTGTTCATAGACATACTGTACAGTGGTAGTCGTTGTTGCGACTTTACCAGTTGTTGGTGCAGAGCTGTCTTTGACTTCTTTGTAGTAGTAGACTTTACCATCTTCAGTGACGATAGTCTCTGGACGGTGATCTTCGTCTGTGTTGTAGTCTGTTCCGACAGACTTGCCAGCTTCGTCTACGACTGTTTTGGCAATTGGGTTGCCGTCTGTGTCATAGTACTCAACCACAACGTCGCTAACAACTTCTTTGTAGACATAAGTGATTTCTTTTGTCTTACCTGACGCAACGATACCTGTTGGTGTGTCTCCAGATATTAGGTTGTTAGTATCTGTTACGGTACCTACTGGGTAAGTGTCTGCTGGGGCAAGTTCATAAACCTTACCATCTGCTGTAATGATGGTTGTTGGTTTTTCAGTCCCTTGTGTCGTGTCATAGGTATCACCTGGTTTACCGTTTACGGTATCTTCTACTGGAGCTTTCAACTCCTTACCGTTAACATCTACATACTTGATCACAACGTTTCCAGCTTCTTGGTAGATGTAAGTAACGTGACTTGTGCCTTCGACAACTTTACCTTCTTCTGGTGCTGAGCCATCTTTAACTTCATTTTCAGGTAAGATATAGTAAGTTTTACCTGTTTCGTCATTAACGATTTTCTCTGGTTTGTGGTCTTCTTTGGTGTTGTAGTCTGTACCAGTATCAGTGATTTGTGTATCTGTTACATCGTCTGCAATTGTGTTACCATCTGTATCGACGTAATGTACGATAACATCACCTTGAAGTAACTCATAGACATAAGTTACGGTTGTAGTGCCTTCGACAACTTTACCCGTTTCGTTTGCTGGGATAGCTGCTGGAACGAGTTTGTAAATCTTACCATCTGTTGTGGTGATTGTGTTTGGACGGAGGTTTTGGGTATTGTAGTCGGTACCTGTTGATGTCTCTGGTGTGTGCTCTACGCTGCTTTCTGTAACGTTTCCTGCGTCTGTTGTACCAGCGATTGGGTTACCTTCGGTATCAACGTAATTCACCACAACGTTACCTTTGACTTCTTTGTAGACGTAAGTAACTTCCTTAGTCTTACCTGCTTCAACGGTACCTGTTTCCTCACCTTTAGTTGATGCTTCGACTAGCGCATAGGTCTTACCATCTGCTGTGGTGATGGTTTTTGGCTTGAGGTCTTTGGTGTCATAACGCTCACCTGGTTTACCGTTTGTCGTATCATTTACAGTAGCTGCTGTAGTGGCACCTGTATCAGTGGTTCCTGAAAGTTCTGTGTCGTCTTCAGTAACGTAGTGAACGATAACGTTACCTGCTTGTTGGTAAACGTAGGTGATTTCTTTGGTCACGTTGCTTTCGATGTCGCCTGAGACAGCATCGATACCTGTTGCAGTGTTGTTACCGATAGCTGTCAAGTTACCGTCATCACCTACTGTACCAACGTCATAAGTGCCCTTAGGAACGAGGTAGTACACCTCACCAGTAGCGGTTTCAATCTTATCACGTTTTTGGTCAGTTGTGCTGTAGGTATCTCCTGGCTTACCGTTTTCAACATCGATGACTTTGCTACTGATGGCATTACCTTTAGTATCTACATAGTTAACGTTTACGTTACCAGCTTTTTCATAGACATAGGTCAACTCTTTAAGGGTATCTTGTGCGATGGTACCTGTGACCTCATCGATCTTCACGATCGCACGTTTTTCACTATCAGTGTTTGCTGATGGTGGGACCAGGTTGCTGGTTGTAAGGTCGATCTCTTTGTAGTAGTAAACCTCACCCTTATAGGTAATCTTTTCTGGTTTGATCTCTGTCGTATCTAGGTTATAGTCTTTCCCTGTATCGGCATGGTTAATCACAAGGTTTTCATCCTTGATCTCGTTACCATCCTCATCAACGTAGAATACCTTAACCCCACCTTTTTCAGCGTAGTAGTAAACTTGGTCGTTTCGGTTAACTAGGTTAGAGTTGGGAAGTGAGATCCTAGCCCCTGAGAAGTTGATCGGTTGTCCATCTGCATCGTTGATGTTGTTGCCATCACTATCAGCCAACATGTAACTTGTTTCTGAATTTGGCACAAGGTCGGCTTTTGGCTCACCACTAAACGGTCCTAAAGTATAACCAATGGTATCCGTTATCTCAACAACTTGTTTTCCTTCAGAGTTACGGACCCGTCTTTGGAACTTGTATTTGGTTGATGTGTAGCTATAGCCTGCTTCACCTGTAATGGCGTGGTTTTCAGTGTTTAAACCGCCTGGTTCAATCGGTTTCGTAACGAAGGTAATCAAGAAATCATCGTTAACGGTGTTGAGTTGAGCCATTGTCGACTTACGTAAAACGCTGAGCGCTGCTTCTTTTTCATCATCTGTAGTCGACTTATCATCGTTAATCGCTTTTTCCTGCTCTGCAAAGGCATCGATGATATCAATACGTTCTGACAAACGTAGGATGGTAGCAGCATTTTCTACAAACTCTGCTCGTGTCATCGCCTTATACTTTTCATAGTTAGCTAGGAAGTCTGGGTGGTCAGGGTTAATCGCATAAGTTATGACACGAGATGTCCCGTCTGTTTTTGTGGTGATGATCCCTTTTTGTGCCTTAGTGCCAGGGTTATAACGTATCTCTGCACCACCGATAACATAGGAACTCGCCAAGGTTCCTGAGACAATCGTTGGTTTTTCTATCAACTCATAGTCAGCAAAGACCGCTTCACCAGATGTGGTAAAGTTATCACCTGCAAGGTCAGAGGTCTGGACATAGCGAGCCAGTTCTTCTTCAACACGAATCGCTGTCCCTGCTACCTTATACAGCGTGTTTTGGCGTGGGGCAAAGGTTGGTGCGGGTCCTGTGAATGTGGTATATGCCCCTCTATCTGATCCCATGGCGTTAAAGACGATTGACACCTCCCCGCCATCACCAACACCAGAAGCTACATTTAGCGAGCGTGTGATTGCCGTTTCACCTGTCTTATGGTTTTTCATTTCAAGCTCGGTGACAGACATGGTGAATTTGAATTTTCCTGTACTTCTTGGATCTATATAAGTGGCGTTTAGAATAGCGTCAAATTCTTGACCAACACCATTTGTCGTTAGCACCTTGCTGTCGATAATCTGGTTGGTTGTTTTATCGATCAGGTAAGCGTAGGTATCTTTACCGTCTGATGAGTTACGGTTAACAGAAAAAGCGATATAGTAGTTTAGTCCTGTGCGTCGGTTGAAAGAACCAGCATTGTAATCATTAGCAGGTTGCGTAGCATCATACGGGCTAGAGAGTTCCAAAAGCATAAAGGTCATACGACCTGTTGTCGGATCTCCGATATAGCCATCTGGGAAGACCTGTGGTGCTGGTGTCAGGCGAGCGGCTTCTGCGGCTTCTTCTTTGTTTAGAACAGTTGCATACTCTGACCAGTAACCTTGGATACCGTTACCGTTATCCATGTTTGTGATAGTTGGTGTGTCAGGGAGTGTCGCACTTCTATCAGAGCGTGAGCTTAGAGTTCCTAGCGCTGCGCTGAAGTTTTGCGTCATCGTATCTGTCACTGCTTTTTTCTCAGCGATAGCGTTTAGCGCAGCCAGGTCAGCTTCTGCTGTTGTGTCGATGCTAACTGTTGCTGCTGGCGCTACGGTATCTGTGTTAGTCGTAGCTGTGCTTTGGCTAGGAGCTTGTGTCGCTGTAGCCGTTTGCGCTGGTGTTGTGCGCGTTGACGCAGCTGTTTGGGCTTTGCTAGCTTCTGGTGTTGTCGGTGCAGAAGTGAGCGATTCTGTTGTTGTCGTTGTTGTAGCTGCGCCTTCTGTTGATTTAGCAGTTGCTGTTTCAGTTGAAGCTGTTGTAGTTGTTTCAGAAGTTGCTGCTTTTTCTTCAGCTTTCTTCACAACTTTAACAGTAACAATATTTACACCGTTTTCGGTCACTTCCTGAGAAACTGTAGCTGCTTGACCTGCTGCCAATTCGTAACCTTCTGGTACTACTGCTGTGACAGATACCGTTGCTTTTGCAATTGTTTCTGTGGTAGTAACTGAAACTGTTTCTACTGAAGCGTTCACAAGTGTACCTTCTTCAGTAGCGTACTTAACAATATAGCCGATTTCAACTGTACGTTCAGAACTTGATGAAGTCGCTGTTTCTGTTGAAGTTTCTGATGTCGTTGATTCTGTAGCACTTGTGGATGAAGCTACGGACGTAGACTCTGGGGTTGTAACTGTCTCTGCTGCTTGAACAACCTGTGTCCCAGTACCAAGTGCAATCGACATCCCAAGTAAGACACTGGCAGCACCAAAGTGGTATTTACGAATCGAGAAGTGCTGTTTCAATCCGTACCAGTCAAAAGATTTTCTTCTAGAATGATGCATTGTCATCCTCCTGTATTCTATGCATAGCTAAAAATAAGATAGGTAACTAAAAATGCTTTCAGATTACATCTCCCTCATTTTACTATTAGCTAACTATTTTTAGCTTCTATAAGCATTATACCCTACCCCCCCCCCCGATTTTCAAGTAAAATCATCCATTTTCCGCAACATACGCGAAAAGACGCATGTAACTTTTTTCTAGTTCCATGCCCATTCTGATATTGTGGATTGGTTACCTACAGGTCAATGGTCCTGACGCGAGTCCTGTTTTTAAAATTCTTAATAAAAACCTGCTAGTCTTTTGAAACTAACAGATCTCTAATTATTCATTTTCCGATTTTCTTGCCAAACGCTCCCTCTCCAAACGTAATTTTCGATTAGGATTAAGTGTATTAAAAAGTTCTTCTAATTTCTCAGCATTCCATACATCGGCTGCTGAGACAAAATTTCCATCCTTATCCTTGAAGGATATTGGTTTATCGCCCATATTAACCTCCAACTATTTTATAGACTATTTACAAACGATCATTAACTGAATGAAATTAGTAAGGTAGCTATCCAAGGTCCCCTAGGACTTGGCGTAGTTTGACTAACAAGTTAACTTGCAGTCAAACTGCTTACCTCGCTTTCGAATTTCTTAGCTCGGGCTGAGACAGTCTATCCCCAGACTACCATACTCTCGAGTTTCTAACTAACTTATCAGACAAGTTACGACATGGAGTACAGGCAGTCGATACCACTGCTTGTGCGGAATTAGTAAGGTTGGTAGCCAAGGTCCCCCTAGGACTTGGCGTAGTTTGACTAGCAAGTTAACTTGCAGTCAAACTGCTTACCTCGCTTTCGAATTTCTTAGCTCGGGCTGAGACAGTCTATCCCCAGACTACCTCGCTATCGAATTTTTAGGCTCGGGTTAAAACTGTCCCCCGGACAGTTTTAATCCACAAACTCGAATTCGAACTTGCCGATGCGAACTGTGTCGCCGTCTTTGGCTCCACGGGCACGGAGGGCTTCATCGACACCCATGCCACGCAACTGGCGAGCAAATTTCATGACAGATTCGTCACGATCAAAGTTAGTCATGGTGAAGAGTTTTTTTAGTTTGTCACCAGATAGAACCCAGCTTGCATCGTCTGCACGACTGATGTCAAATTCTGGCTCATCTGGGTTAAAGCCATAGTAAGCCTCTTCTTCTTGGAAATCTGATTCATCATAAAGCAAGAATTCTGGCGTTTTCTCTAGCAATTCTGCTGTTGCCTCCAAGAGATTTTCCAAACCTTGATGGGCAATCCCTGAGATTGGGAAAATCTGTGGTAGTTCGTCAAACTCGTCGTAGTTGGCTGCCAATTTCTTCTTGAACTCTTCCAGATGTTCCTCTGCCTCTGGCATGTCCATTTTATTGGCAACGATAATCTGAGGACGTTCCATGAGGCGAAGATTGTAGGTTTCCAATTCATTGTTGATGGCTACGTAATCTTCATAAGGATCACGGCCTTCACTTGCTGACATGTCCAAAACATGCAAGATAACACGTGTCCGCTCGATGTGACGAAGGAATTGCGTTCCCAATCCAACACCCTGACTAGCACCCTCAATCAAACCTGGTAAGTCTGCCACAGCAAATGACTCGCCAGATTTGGTCCGAACCATTCCCAAATTTGGCACAATGGTTGTAAAATGGTAGGCACCAATTTTAGGTTTAGCTGCTGTAATAACACTGAGAAGCGTTGATTTTCCAACTGATGGGAAACCTACAAGACCTACATCAGCCAACACTTTCAATTCTAATTCAAGATTACGCTCCTCACCTGGTTCTCCATTTTCAGAAATCTCAGGCGCTGGATTCTTAGGTGTCGCAAAACGAATATTTCCACGACCACCACGACCACCGTGGGCAATGACAAATTCTTGACCATTTTCAACCAAGTCGGTGATGACCTTGCCAGTATCCGCATCACGAACAGTTGTCCCCTGTGGTACTCGAACAATCAGGTCTTCCGCACCACGGCCATGCATGCCCTTGGTCATCCCTTTTTCGCCATCGTCAGCTTTAAAACGACGGTTGTAACGAAAGTCCATGAGAGTACGCAAGCCTTCATCTACAACAAAAACAACGTCTCCGCCACGGCCACCATCACCGCCCCAAGGACCGCCATTAGGTACATACTTTTCACGGCGGAAGGCAACCATCCCATCGCCTCCCTTACCTGCCTTGACCTTAATCTTGGCGGTATCTAAAAACATACTCATAATTTACCCTATTCTTTCCTAGAAAAAAACGCTTAAAAGCGTTTTAGACCTGTATTCACAAGCGAAGTGCCTATATATAAGAAATCGTTTTTAGCCAATCAAGGTAGTTTTTTCACTGACTGTATTTTGAAAAAAACTAACGATGAGTGCTTAAAAACTAGCCTTAGTATAGAAGTGCTGAACAGTGAATACAGATTCTTAATTCATCAATGCATTAATGGCTGGTAAAATCAAACCAGCTAATGTCGCGACAACCATCACGACAACAATTACTAAAGTTACTTTTTCAAATGTTGTTTTCTTGTGTTTTTCTTCGCCGAACGCCATTGCTTTCTCCTTAATCAGTCATTGATAATTCATTTTACCATAAATTAGTAGAGCTTTCAAATCTCATCTCTACCTGCCAGAAAACAAGATTTACCAGATTATCTTAAAAGGACTGCTTTCCAGCTTTTGACTAGAAAGACAGTCCTCGTGCTTTTCAGAAATATTAGACAATTAACCAGATACCAAACGTTTTACTTTTAATCCAACTCCAACAATCATGAGTAAACCACAAATGTAATAAGCAACAGGCAATTCGATTATACGACTCCAGAATTCTTCTCCTAGAGCCAGAATGGGTAAGTAATAAAAATACAATGTAACCATAAAAGTCATGATAAAAATAATCAGCTGAATATTTTTATTAGCTTGATAATTAATGAAAAAGAAAGCTAAAAAGATTAGAATAGAGGACAAGGAAAACAAGTTTTGGTTGAAATACCGCCAACCTGACACAAGGAAAACAGAATAACTTTCATTGTCCGTAGTATATGCAAACGGCAGTAGCATACACAATATGAACAATAATCCAATTGCATGAGTAGCATATTTTTTCATATTCTTCACCAACCTTTTTGTTGCAAATATAAACGATTACAAAAATATATTAACACGCAAGAAAGAGACTGTAAACTATTTTATTGCATTTTTTCCATTTACTTCTGCTTCAAACTTTCCTTCACCTTCTCCGCCACCTTATACGGTACACCAGCTTCTGCGATTTCCTGCAAACTTGCCGATTGGATATTGCCAATGGATTTGAAATGCTTCATCAAAGCCTGTTTGCGTTTCGGTCCCAAGCCTTCTATGCCGTCCAATTTAGATGAAAAGGAATTTTTTGACCGAACCTGACGGTGAAACTCAATGGCAAAGCGGTGAACCTCATCTTGAATCCGATGAAGGAGGAAAAATTCCTGTGAATTACGAGGCAACTCCACCACTTCCAGTGGATTACCAAAAAGCAATTCGTGTGTCTGGTGCTTGTCATTCTTCTGCAAACCTGCAATGGGAATGGACATACCCAAATCCTGCTCGATGACATGCTTGGCGACATTGACCTGCCCCTGACCACCGTCAATAATAATCAAATCAGGCGGTGTCAAACCGTCCCGCAGTACCCGACTGTACCGCCGTTGCAACACTTCTCGCATGGAAGCATAGTCATCCGGTCCCTCCACTGTCTTAATCTTGTACTTGCGGTATTCCTTTTTATTAGGCACCCCATTTTCAAAGACCACCATAGCCGACACAGGACTGGTCCCCATGATGTTGGAGTTATCGAAAGCCTCAATCCGCACAGGCGTCGGAATCCCCAAAAGCTGACCGATATTCTCCACTGCACCGTAGGTCTTCTCCAGATTTTTCTCCAAAAGATTAAACTTCTGCTCCAGACTAACACGCGCATTCTTGGTTGCCAGATTGATGAGTTGCTTCTTCTCGCCACGCTTGGGCTTGATGACCTTGGTATCTACCAGAGCTTCTACGGCTTCTTGGTCAATATCCTGCGGTATCAAGACCTCAGAGGGAATCAAATGTTGCTGGTCCCTGTAAAACTGACCGATGTAGGTCAAAAAGTCTTCGTCCGCATCATTATAATATGGAAAAAGATTGACATTCCGCTCAATCAGTTTCCCCTGCCGAACAAAGAAAACCTGCACACACATCCAGCCCTTGTCTACATAATAACCAAAGACATCGCGGTTTTGCAAGTCATGAGCCATCACTCGTTGCTTGGTCCGTAGGGTTGAAATGGATTGAAGGACATCACGATATTCCGCAGCCTTTTCAAATTCCAAATTGCCAGCAGCCGCCTTCATCTTGTCCTGCACTTCCTTGACAATCTTATCATCATGACCCGTCAAGAACTGGGCCACTTCCTTGGCCATCTTATCATAGTCAGACAGGCTGGGCAGGTTTTCCCCGTGAGCCAAACATTGCCCCAAATGATAATAAAGACAATACTTGTTCTCAGGCAATTTACACTTGCGGAAAGGATAGAGGCGCTCCAATAGTTTGAGGGTCTGGTTGGCCGCACCCACATCTGGATAGGGACCAAAATACTGACCGCCATCCTTCTTAATTTGCCGTGTAATGAGCAGCCGTGGATGACGTTCCTTGGTAATCTTGATAAAAGGATAGGACTTGTCGTCCTTGAGCATGATGTTATAACGGGGCTTGTTCTCCTGAATCAGATTGATTTCCAACAAGAGTGCCTCGATATTAGAATCCGTTACGATGAATTCAAAGTCCGCAATCTCTGACACCAAGGCCTCTGTCTTGGTATCATGAGCACCACGAAAATATGACCGCACCCGATTGCGCAGGTTTTTGGCCTTGCCCACATAGATAATCTTTCCGTACTTGTTTTTATGGAGGTAGCAACCCGGACTGTCCGGAAGCAGCTCCAACTTGTGCTTGATTAAATCGTTCATAGGTCTATTATAGCAGATTTTTCTTCAATCATTAACTTGTGAAATTCTAAACATTTTTTCTAAAAAACTATTGCTTTTGTACTAAGGTAGCAGTATAATAAATGTAATTAATTGTATATATTATTCGAAGGACATTTGGAATACGGCTTGGACTACTTAGCAAGCCCCTACTTTTAGTTCACGAATAACAAGGAGGTTACTATGATACAATTTGACCATATCACAAAAACATACGGCGAAACAATCGCGCTTGATGACCTAAATTTGACAATTGAAAGCGGCGAGATTTTCGGTTTAATTGGTCACAATGGGGCAGGAAAAACAACGACAATCAGTCTATTGACTTCGATAATCGAAGCCAGTTATGGAACTATCTCTGTTGATGGTTTAAACCTAGAGGAGAACCGCGATGAAGTCAAAAAACGGATAGCCTATGTTCCAGATTCGCCAGACATCTTCCTACACTTAACAGCTTTTGAATACTGGCACTTTATGGGCAAGGTCTATGGTGTAGAAAAAGATACAGTTGATGACCGTATCGCTAAACTCTCTAGTCTATTTGATATGACAGCACGCCAACATGAGCCTATTGACAGTTTTTCACACGGTATGCGTCAGAAAACCATTATTATTGGTGCATTGATCCCTAACCCTGATATTTGGATTTTGGATGAACCCCTAACTGGACTGGATCCTCAGGCTTCTTTCGACCTAAAACAAATGATGAAAGAACATGCTCAATCTGGTCACACCGTTCTATTTTCTACACACGTCCTTTCAGTGGCTGAACAACTCTGTGACCGCATTGCTATTCTCCGAAAAGGGCAACTCATTTTCGTAGGAAGTCTTGATGAACTCAAATCACAGTATCCAGATAAAGATTTGGAGACCATCTATTTGGAATTAGCCGGACGCCAACAAGTGAAGGCAGGTGAGGAAGTATGAGTAAATCCATCATTTGGGAACTAGTAAAGATTAATATTCTTTATTCCAATCCTCAACTTCTAGCTTCCGTCAAGAAGAAACAAAGTAAGCGCAAAGACGCCTCCTTTTCAGCCTATAAAAGTGTCCTCTTGCAACAAGTATTTATGGTTTTGAGTTTCGGACTTCTCTATTCTGTCTTTTTCATGGGAGTAGATTATAGTCAGTCTATCGGTTTCTTTTCTCTGCAACTAGCGCTCTTTACCATTATTGCCATTGTCTACGGTTTTACAGGTTTCTTCTCCGTTTTCTACGATAGTAAGGATACAAAGTTGTATTTAGCACTTCCCCTGAAGCCACAAGAAGTCTTCCTCGCTAAAATCCTCTCTGCACAAGGGATGGTCCTACCCTTCCTCATGCCGTGTCTGTCTTTACTTCTAATCACTTACTGGCAAATTGGCGGTCCGCTCCTCGCCTTAGCTTCCATTCCTTCCTTTTTGATTCTCTGGATTTTAGTTAATTTAGTCAATCTGATTATCATGCACTTTGTTGGGGAAGTTCTGACAAAAAGCCCTCGTAAAACATTGATTTCTACAATCCTGATGACAGGTTCTTCCTTGCTGGCTTTTGCTGCGCTCATGTTCCTGCAATCCCAGCAGACCGTTTCACTCGAATCCGGTGGCTTTGTTGATTTTCCTATCATACCTATATTTGCTGGATTCCATTATTTGGTCAGCCATACTATATCACTAGAAACACTCCTTCATTTTGGACTTCCTCTCATTTTGATGTTTGGACTTATTGTGTTTGCGTTTAAAACTGTCATTCCCAACTACTTTAATCAAGTTTTGGCGATTGAAAATGCTTCGACAAAACGGACCAATAATGCTAAGTCTGCCAAGATTCCTAGCAATCTCAATCAGGCTTTAGTGAAACACCACCTATCTACTCTTAAAGATAGCAACCTCATGGTCCAAACCATGATACAACCAATCATCATGGGAGTGGCGCTTTTTCCAAGTTTTAGCCGTTTCACGGAAAATGGTGGTCTAAGTTCAGTTGGATGGGATTTCTTTGGTATTGCTCTATTAGCTGGATTCTTGCTTGGCAGTCTATTTGCTGGTTCTACAACCTTCATCGGAGTAGCCATGTCATTGGAGAAGGAAAATTATCATTTCATTCGAACACTTCCTATAAGTTTCAAAAAATTTATCATCCAAAAATTCTGGGTATTGGCTGCCGTGCAATTCGCACTACCAACTCTACTTTACTTTGCTTTGGCTCTAGGTTTCATGAAAGTCAAACTCATTCTAGCATTCTTCTTTACAGTCGGCATCATCATTTCAGCCCTGCTAACTGGTCAGATTTATTACTGGCGTGACCAACGACTCCTCATGCTCAACTGGCAAAATAGTAACCAGTTATTTGGTCGCGGAGCGGGTCAATGGTTGATTGCTGGATCGATCATAGGAACAATGTTTCTCGGAGCCATTATTCTAGTTGTCAGCATCATATTAGCTGGCACTATTGGTGCAGCCTATGTAAGCTCAGCCTTGATGACCTTACTGCTCATCCTATCAGCTGCTCTTCAACTATATATCTACAAAGCTTATTGGCAAAAACTAAAATAGATTGGACAATGTCCAATCTATTTTAGTTTTCTGCGTAATACTCCTGACCGTATCCTTCTACTTCAGCATTGATTTGCCAAGAGATACCAAACTTATCTGTTACATTACCATAGGCAGGAGACCACGGAACTGCTTGAAGTTCCATATTGATAGCAGTTGCATCTACGGATAAATTGCTGTATAGTTCCTGCGCTGTTGCAGCATCATCTGTGATAAGCGCAACTGTAATATTGTCACCTACTGTATAAGGCATTTCTGGGTTGTTGTCTGACAACATAAACCGTTGACCATTCAAACGAAACTGTGCATTCATCACGTAATTTTCTAGTTCAGCAGGGCAGTCTGGTAAGAAATCTTTAAATAGATTTACTTGCTCCACTGTTGCCCCAAGAGTATTTTTATAAAACTCGATGGCTTCCAAACCATTACCATTAGTAACCAAGTATACTTCCATTGCTTTAAGCATGATGGACCTCCAAAATTATGATGGTTTATTATATCACGAGTTAGTTATACGGACAAATTTTTCAACTTATTTCTGACTAAATGTAAAATTAGTAGTCTCCACCTGGTACACCAAAATATTCTTCCAAGGTCAAGCCTGAATTGTAAATATCTGTCGCTTCTTGACCAATATATCGCACATGCCAGGATTCTGCCATATAGCCTGTGCTAGATTCTTTTCCTGGAAGATAGCGGACAATAAAGCCATATAGATGCGCATTCGTAGCCAACCACTGAGAAGCATTGGGTTCTTCTAATAAATTACCACTTGTATCCAATAAATCAAAGGCTAATCCTGTCTGATGTTCACTATATCCAGCTCTTGCAGAATATGTATCTGCCGCTGCTTGTCCTTCTTGATTTACATAGGACTGGTAGAGGTTTGCCTGAGTTTCATAGGAACGAAATCCACTGTAGTTATTGGAGACACCAAATCCTAGCGCCTGCATATCTGCTATTAAACGTTGAAAAGCTGCTAAGGCTTCAGGATTTTCGCCCGGTGCATAATCAGCTGCAAGCGGATGCTTTTTATTAGCGATAATCACTTCGCCATATTTTCCTTGTACACTATAATAGGAACCGTTAAAATTTACCTGAGTCTCTGTACTTGTTACTTCTTGATTCGTTTCCGCCGATGTAGAGCTGCTTGTTGACTGCTCCGAAGTTGTTGAATCAGACTGACTTGAAGTAGTCGAAACAACTGTTGACGAATTTTTTGTAGTATTGGCCTGATTTGTATTTTGATGACATGCTGCTAGTAACAGTATAGTCGGCAAGCATAATAGAATAGTACGTTTCATTATCATCACCCCGTTCTCTTATAATTATGTCTATTGTAGCACAATCATAAAACTCCGTCTAATGACGGCTTATGATTTTAACTACTATTGATATTTTTAGTGTTCATTGAATTTCTCTCGATTCTTTTCCTTCAAATAGTGGCATTCCTGATAACATACGTGTCATAAATAGAAACACCAGCCTTTCGA